>NZ_JAHCMY010000054.1:0-305 GCF_018449405.1 Litoribacter ruber | reverse complement strand
TGATTTTTTTCCCGATCGCTTTCGAACGGGTTGCAAAGGTAATCCAATGTTTTGGTTCCGCAAGCCTTTTTCTGTTTTATTTTTTTTCCACCGGGTGTTGCCGGCAATAACAGGGCATTGGGGGACAGGCAGCTTTTTGCCTGCTTTTGTTTTTTTGTGTGGAAAAGAAGGGGGTGTTTTGGGAATCCCGGATCTTATCAATGTTTTTTCTTTCCGAAAGTTCGCCATGCGGCGGCTTTTTTTTAAGGGAAAAGAAAAAAAGTGGGCGGCGACCTACTCTCCCGGATGTGACTCCAGTACCATCG
>NZ_JAHCMY010000053.1:0-316 GCF_018449405.1 Litoribacter ruber | reverse complement strand
TGCAGGTCCTATTACCCCGTACATGCCGTAACATGCACGGTTTGGGCTGTTCCGCGTTCGCTCGCCACTACTTACGGAATCACTGTTGTTTTCTCCTCCTATGGGTACTTAGATGTTTCAGTTCCCCACGTTCGCCTCCATTATATGGATAACCATTGCTGGCTGGGTTGCCCCATTCGGAAATCCGCGGATCAAACCGTCTGTGCCGGTCCCCGCAGCTTATCGCAGCTTATCACGTCCTTCTTCGCCTCTGAGAGCCTAGGCATCCCCCGTGCGCCCTTATTCACTTAAACTCTTATGAATCTATTGAATCATT
>NZ_JAHCMY010000052.1:0-385 GCF_018449405.1 Litoribacter ruber | reverse complement strand
GAGGAGAGAAGGGTATGGGGTGTAGGAATTGGTTGATTGTCAGGAGTTAACCGTTTATGGGAAGTCAATCGTCCACAAACGTAATATTTCCAAGGGAGGGCAAAGCCTGACTATTTAAAGGATAGGTAGCTTCTTTGTTGATTTACAGCTACTTACTATATAAAAGATAAGCAACCATTTAAAAATCAATGTTTTATATATAAAGAACCAGTGAAGCTTTCCCTTCCTTTATATATTAGACGGTTCCAGAAGGGTAAAAAATGCTTTCCTTCTCTTTATATAGTAAACAGGTGCTAAAAGATGCTAAAGGAAGTTGACGGATGTGGCTTTCTGTGATTGGGCTCACAAAGATAATGTTTTATTGAATACCAGTCAAGGAAAAAGT
>NZ_JAHCMY010000051.1:0-438 GCF_018449405.1 Litoribacter ruber | reverse complement strand
AAAAAAAGCCTTAGAAAATCAATTCTAAGGCTTGCGGAATAGCTTGTCCCGATAAATTCGGGAGACGGGACTCGAACCCGCGACCTTCCCGAGCGTTGCTCGGGACAGGCATTCTACCCATCTGATTTTTTGGATATGAGATTAGCTATTAAAGCTTTGCTTTTCATTCTTTTTAAGTATAATTCTCTTTTCAGGGCATCAGTTTTATTGGGAAAGACTTCTGTATAAACCAGAACCCATGGCTGTTTTTTGCCTGTATAACCCTTGTGAGGCCGATTATGCTTTTCAAGCCTTTCTTCTGGATTTTCTGTTGAACCTATATAATAGGAACTGTCTTTTAAAGACTGGAGGATGTATAAAAAATACGCCATACAATAGAAAAAAAAATGACTGAAATGAAAAAAAGCCTTAGAAAATCAATTCTAAGGCTTGCGGAAT
>NZ_JAHCMY010000050.1:0-455 GCF_018449405.1 Litoribacter ruber | reverse complement strand
GCACCAAAAAGTCGGGAGGCTAGGTACTTTCCGTTTTCAAGTGTGTAAATGATTAAGGTTTGGGCAATGGGGTGAAGTATCCAGTATTCTTTTACTCCGTGTTCCTGATAGAGTTTATATTTGATTTTCAGGTCTTTTTTGTTGTTGCTTGGGGAAAGGACTTCTACTATTAGGTCGGGTGCCCCCACACATCCGGCCTCATCCAACTTGCTTTTGTCGCAGATGACACAAATGTCGGGTTGGACTACGGTGAATATATCTTCATTCTTTAAGGATTTCTTTGGGAGGCGCACATCAAAGGGAGCCGGAAATAGCTTGCATTTTTTGTTCTTAAGAAACTTTTTGAACACGTAGATCAGCTCACCAATCACCAGTTGATGTTTGCTGCTCGGAGCCGCTGTCCATTTGTACACCTTGCCTTTAATTATTTCCACCATTTCTTCCATGTCCCAACT
>NZ_JAHCMY010000005.1:0-277360 GCF_018449405.1 Litoribacter ruber | reverse complement strand
AGGCAGGCATTCTAACCAGCTGAACTACCACTCCATTTTTTCCAGAATTTAAATCCGAACCAGCGATCTTCCCGAGCATTGCTCGGGACAAGCATTCTAACCAGCTGAACTACCACTCCAGTGTTGTCAATTTGAATATGTTTTTGCGGAATGGACGGGACTCGAACCCGCGACCTCCTGCGTGACAGGCAGGCATTCTAACCAGCTGAACTACCACTCCATTTTTTTCAGAATTTAAATCCGAACCAGCGACCTTCCCGAGCGTTGCTCGGGACAAGGATTCTAACCAGCTGAAGTACCACTCCAATGTGTTTCAAATTGACAATATTTTTATGCGGAATGGACGGGACTCGAACCCGCGACCTCCTGCGTGACAGGCAGGCATTCTAACCAGCTGAACTACCACTCCGTAAATACTTCTCGTTTGAAGTGATGCAAAGGTAGGAGTTCTTCCTTTTATTGCAAAATTTGACAAGAACAAAATCTTTACATTGTTTCATATGGCTCATAATCAGTAGAATATTTTTATTTAAAAATTTTAAGAGAGAGCTTTAAATAGTTATTCAGGCAGATAAATAGGTTGCATCTTGGTTGAATTTGGCGAAGCCCTCTGCGGATTGGCTGATGGTTCAAACTTTCTGGTTTAGGGCACCGAAAGTTAACCTTCATCTATAAACTCCTAAACCTTCCCGAAGCGCAGCACTCACCGGGAAATAAACCCCTAAACCAATTGAAATTCCTATCTTTGGTCTTCTGATAAAAAACGAAATGGTTTCAAAGCTGGATATTCGGACCGTTAATGTAGAACGGTATATTTTGCCCTTGCGGGAAGGGGGATCTTTGCCAGCCTTGGCGGATGCTGATGATGGGTTTAAATATGTCATCAAGTTTAGGGGGGCGGGTCAAAGAGAGAAAGCCCTGATTGCAGAGTTGGTGGGAGGGGAGATTGCCCGGGTACTTGGGTTCAGAATTCCTGAAATAGTTTTTGCCCAACTTGATGAGGCTTTTGGACGTTCTGAGGGGGACGAGGAAATCCAGGATCTGCTCAAAGGAAGCCAAGGGCTGAATCTGGCGCTTCATTTTCTTTCCGGGGCGGTCAATTATGATCCAGTGGCTATGAATATAGATGCAGAACTTGCCTCAAAGATCGTCTGGCTGGATGCCTTTATAACAAATGTGGACCGCTCCTTTAGAAATACCAATATGCTGGTGTGGAATAGGGAGCTTTGGCTTATCGACCATGGGGCTTCGTTTCTCTTCCATCATTCCTGGGCTAACTGGGAGAAGCAGGCAAAGAGTCCATTTCCTTTGATCAAAGATCATGTGCTCCTACCCGCTGCTGCCGATTTGGAGGAGGTTGACCAAGCATTTAGCGCTTTATTGACAACTGAAGCAATTCATAAAATTGTGGCCACCATTCCGGATGCGTGGTTGTTGGCTACTGGTGAGTCTGAAGATCCAATGGAAATGAGATCGGTGTATGCGTCTTTTCTCACCACTAGATTAAACTATTCCCAAACCTTTGTTAATGAAGCAAAAAATGCCAGAAAAGCACTTGTATGAGTATGCCGTCATCCGAGTGGTGCCGCGGGTAGAACGGGAGGAGTTTATCAATGTGGGGATATTGCTGTGCGCTTGGAAAAGCAATTTTCTAAAATGCAAAATTGCCCTAAATCAGGAAAAACTTAAGGCTTTGGATCCGTCGGCAGACCTTGAACTGTTGATGGATCACCTGAATTCTTTTGAAAAAATCTGTGTGGGTTCGCCAGATGGAGGGCCGATATCCAAATATGACCTGGCATCCCGTTTTCGCTGGATGACAGCCGTTAGGAGCTCCATCATCCAAACCTCCAGACCCCACACTGGTTTGACTGATGATTTGGAAACCACTTTTGAGCGCTTGTTTGAAGAAAACGTTTTATGAATTTGAATCGTGGTTTAGAAGGTTATTTCCCGATAACCGCTTCGCGGATCGGGAGGTTTAGGAGGTTAGATTGCTGCAAGCTGTTTATGGTTTATAGATTATAGTTTAAGGTTTAGGGGGGTGGGGTGAACCTTCATCACTAAACTCCTAAACCTTCCCGAAGTGCGCAGCACTCACCGGGAAATAAACTCCTAAACCATCGAAACAGCGAGCGCATTATCAGGTTTTAATAAGATAGATTTCAGTTATATTAATTTTAGGGTAGTTTGATAGTTAAATACAAATGTTTCATCCCTGGTTATAAGGCAAATGGAAACTGAGTTGCAAACAGAATATTATTCTTAAAATTAATTTTTATCTTTGTAAGCAGTTAAAAACTTTTACTATGGTATTAGAATTTGAAAAACCAATTGCCGACCTAGAGCAAAAGCTTCAGGAAATGAAGGACTTGGCCCAAGGAAAGAGCATTGATTTATCAGCAGATATACAGTCTTTGGAAGAAAAAATAAAGGCTTTGAAAAAAGAAACTTTCCAGAACCTCACCAGATGGCAGCGGGTTCAGTTGTCCCGACATGCCGAAAGGCCTTATGCACTGGATTACATCTATGAGATCACGCAGGATTTTATCGAAATCCACGGTGATCGTAGTGTAAAGGATGACAAGGCGATGATCGGTGGACTTGGTGACATTGATGGCCGTTCGGTGATGTTTATCGGACAGCAGAAAGGCCGAAACACCAAGCAGCGTCAGGAAAGAAACTTTGGAATGGCCAACCCTGAGGGTTACCGCAAAGCCTTGAGATTGATGAAGATGGCTGAGAAGTTTGGAAAACCTATCGTTACGCTAATCGATACTCCGGGTGCTTTCCCAGGTCTGGAGGCCGAAGAAAGAGGTCAGGGTGAAGCCATTGCCAAAAACCTAAAGGAGATGTTTAAGCTCACTGTGCCGGTAATCTGTATTATTATAGGCGAAGGAGCGTCAGGCGGGGCCTTGGGTATCGCCATCGGTGATAAGGTCTTCATGTTGGAAAATACCTGGTATTCGGTGATTTCACCGGAATCCTGTTCCTCCATACTTTGGAGAAGCTGGGATTACAAGGAGCAGGCGGCCGAAGCCCTCAAGCTTACAGCCAATGACATGCTTTCGAACAAACTGATCGACGGCATCATTGAAGAACCGCTTGGCGGGGCACACAAAGACATGAAAACCATGTCAAAAACATTGAAGGAAACCATTCTTAAAGCCTTGGCGGAATTGGATAAGATGAAGCCAGACAAACGCATTGAAACCAGAATCAACAAATTCTGCTCAATGGGTGTGGTGAATGAATAATTGAAATAATCTTTCAATCAAACCTCTGTCTTCAAATCACAGAGGTTTTTTTATGCAAATACTATGAATCTACATGTGATTGACACCGGTTTTTTCAAGCTGGATGGCGGGGCAATGTTTGGAGTGGTGCCCAAGGTTTTGTGGGAAAGATCCAACCCTGCAGACGATAAAAACCTCTGCACCTGGGCCATGCGATGTCTATTGGTAGAAGATGGCGATAGGCTGGTTTTGATTGACAACGGTATTGGGAACAAGCAGGACGCCAAGTTCTTTAGCCATTATTACCTTCACGGTGATGCCAGCCTTCACGGTTCTTTAAAGAATGCTGGTTTTTCTGCTGATGATATCACAGACAACTTTTTGACCCACCTGCATTTCGATCATTGTGGGGGAGGGGTGCAGTACAAAAACGGCAATGCGGATATGCCCGAGATGGTTTTCAAAAATGCCAAATACTGGAGCAATGAGGACCATTGGCAATGGGCTACTGTGCCGAATGCCAGGGAGAAGGCCAGTTTTCTGAAAGAAAACATCCTTCCCATGCAGGAAAGTGGGCAACTGCATTTTACCGATATGGAAGAGAAAAAGTTGTTTGATGGGTTTGAATATTTCTTTGCCGACGGACATACCGATAAGCAGATGATCCCCAAGCTTTCCTATAAAGGCCACACGGTTGTATTTGCCGCTGATCTCCTACCCTCTGTGGGACACATCCCTTTGCCGTATGTGATGGGGTATGATACCAGACCTTTGTTGACTTTGGATGAAAAGCAGCAATTTTTGGAAGAGGCTGCTGCTGAGCAGTATGTGATTTTCTTGGAACATGATTCCGAAAACGAGTGTTGCACCGTGAAAATGACAGAGAAAGGAGTAAGACTTGACAAAACGCTTAAGCTTAGTGAAATCTAGGAAGAAAATAGGAATAGCGCTTTCAGGTGGTGGCGCACGTGGCGTGTCCCACCTGGGTGTGCTCAAGGCGCTGAATGAGAAGGGGATATTCCCCAACCGGGTTTCGGGAACCAGTGCCGGTGCCATAGTGGGCAGCATGTACTGTGAGGGATATACGCCCGACGCCATTTTTGACATCATCGTGCAAACCAAATATTTCAAATTTTTGAGGCCTGCAGTAAGTTTGGTGGGTATTCTAAAAATGGAAATATTGGAAAAGCTGTTTTCCCAATACCTGGAGCACAATGATTTTTCCAAACTCAAAATACCTTTGACCATTGCTGCTACGGATATTTGTAGGGGAAAAGCCGTTTATTTTTCTGAAGGGGAAATAATTAGAGCGATCATGGCCAGCTCCTGCATTCCGGGGATGTTTGATCCCATCTTGATTGATGGGGAGTACTATGTGGATGGGGGGGTATTGAATAACCTGCCGGTGGAACCTCTTGATGGTGTGTGTGATGTGATTATCGGCGTGAACTGTAACCACCTTCCTGAACAGCCTAATATCAAGAACATCAAAACCCTGATTGAGCGAACGGTCATCATGTCCATGAACTTCAATTCCTATAGCAGGAAGGAAAAATGTGATTATTTTATAGAACCTACCGAAATGGCCAGGTTCGGTGCTTTTGATATTAAGCGTGCAAAGGATATTTTTACGGCCGGATATGAAGGGGGCTTGGAATATATTGAAAATACGCCCTCTCTATTAAATCTAGTATCCGCACAGTAAGATTATGATGAAATTATTAGCAAAGTTTGTTTTCTGGATCACCGGTTGGAAGGTGGTCGGAGGCTGGCCTGAAGGGCTGAAGAAAGCCGTATTGATTGCCATTCCCCATACGTCCAACTGGGACCTGTTGTATGCCAGGGCAGCCTTTTATCTTATGGATGTGCCGGTAAGGTTCACCATCAAGAAAGAAATCATGGTAGGACCCCTGGGCTGGTTAATCAAAGCCTTGGGCGGGATTGCCATAGACAGGAAAAAGGTTACCGGCAAACGGAAGCAGACCTACACCGAAGCGATGATCAACATGCTCAAGGAGCGGGATGAATTGGTGATCATGGTGACCCCGGAGGGTACCAGAAGTTATGCGCCAAGGTGGAAAACCGGCTTTTACCATATAGCTCTTGGGGCAGAGGTACCGGTGGTCGTGGGCTTTTTGGATTACAAGAAAAAAGAGGCTGGAATTGGCCCATTGATTCAGCCAAATGGAATGATTGACGAGCAGATCCAGGAAATGATGGCTTTTGGAAGAACTGTAACCGGAAAATACCCTGAAAAAGGCATCAGATAGGAGTTTTTGTAAACATTTTGAGATAGGTCTACTTTATATGATAATAAGGTAGACCTATTTTTTTATGATCAAGAAAGGAATCAAAAAGCTTAAGAACTTAACCGCAGTAGAAATTATTAAGGAGAGCGTCAAGGATTTTACCAAAAATGACTCCATGACCTTTGCAGCCAGCACGGCCTTCTACACGATTTTTAGTATGCCGGGACTTTTGATCATCGTGCTTACCATCGCCGCTGCATTTTACAGTGAAGGGGAAGTCCGAGAGGAAATGCTCAACCAGGTGAGTGACACGCTGGGTAGCGACAGTGCGGAGACCTTTGATAACATCATGCAAAACGCAGCAGTGGATGAAACGAGCATTTGGGCCAGAGTAGTCGGGATTGCTGTTTTGATATTTAGTGCCACCACTGTTTTTGTGAGTCTTCAGAATAGTATCAACCACATTTGGCATATCCGCCCCAAACCTGAGAGGGGCATCCTTAAATTTCTGATCAATCGGGCCCTGAGTTTTTCCATGGTGGCCTCGATTGGATTTGTTCTTATTGTATCGCTGGTTATTGATGCGCTGATTGTGATTTTCTTCAGGTATTTGGCGGGCTTGATCAATGAGGGCACACTCTGGCTGGCTTCGGCTGTCAATTTCCTGTTTGCCCAAGGCATACTTGTGGTGATTTTTGGACTTATGTATAAAATTCTTCCCGATGCCCGCGTGAGGTGGCGTGATGTATGGCTAGGCGCATTTGTTACCATGTTGCTGTTTGCCTTAGGGAAATACTTGCTTGGTTTCTATATGGCCAATTCCGATGTGGGCAGTGCGTATGGGACCGCCGGTTCATTGGTTTTTGTGCTCATATGGATTTACTATTCGGTGGTTATCTTCCTATTTGGGGCACAGATTACATTTTACATTGCCGAAAAGATCGGAGGAAATATCAAACCTCTCAAAGAAGCAGTGAGGGTAGAACTGATGGAAGTGGACTGGAAAAGTGGGAAGATAATCAAAAATGCTGAGGACCGAGACCAAGAGGTTTCACAGGATAAAGAGGAAAAACCTAAAAACAGGGGTAGGTTCAAGAATTAAAGGTTAAGAAAAAGAGAAAGGCGATCGGTAAGATCGCCTTTAGTTATTTTATTTTCTTGTTGTGATCAGCCTCTTCACGGTGAGGCTTGCTTTCGTCCTTACCTTCTATTTTTTCATCTCCGGTTTTATGATCAAAGTGATGGACCTCCTTTTTGAGGACTTCCTCACCAGACATTCTTTTTTTGGTGAATACTTTTTTGAATATCAGAAAAAGTACCAAGGCTACACCGAGAATTATAAGTGCCCCATACAATAGAGTCATATTCTTGCTATTTAGTTACACAAAATTTAAATATCGAGATAAGTAAATAACAATAAAAATGCCTGAAATGTTAATCGCTCCTTGTTTATTTAATTTTTTACCAATTTAAGGTTAAAATAAACTTCCTTGGACTGCTGCAGTTTTCGGAGCGGCTAGAGAACCACGTAGCATAACATGTAGCAACCTTAGGAAGCCATGCTTCCAGGTTTCGCTGGTGATTTTTATATCATTCCTTTCCATATCAGCAGGTCCATTGAGTTTTTCAAATCCAATAAGCATGGACCAAATGGTATAAAATGTTATTTCCGGCTGCAGGTCCGGCCTCAAGCTGCCATCCCTTACGCCTTGGGAGATCATCTGAATCCCTATTTTGGCCGGCTCATGTTGCAGATCCAAAAGTTTCAGAAAATTGGGGCTTTCCATGATCAACGGATCAATTTTATCTTTGGTGGCCGTGTGGTTATAAAGATTCATGATGCTCATGAAATTTACGACCGCATCATGGTACATGGTGTTTTCTCTTATGAAGACAAAATAGGTTTCTACCAATTCATCAATGATCTCAATGCCTTTTTTGGCTTTACCTTTTGCCAAAATTTTGGAAAAGACATCCGTTAGCTCCTCATAGGCCTTTTTAGTCACCGCCATATAAAGGTCCTCCTTATTTTTGTAATAAAAGTAAATCAAGCCCTTACTCATTTTGGCCTGCTTGGCTACATCGTCCATCTTGGTGGCATGGTAGCCTTTGGCCGTAAAAAGTTTGATAGCTGCACTGAGTATGTCCTTTTCCTTCTGTTTTCTTTCGTAAACACCCATAAATGATAAAATTAGCGGCTTAAATATAGTTTAGATTTTTTGAATCTAATTTAATTATTTGTTGGAATTAAGGGGAAATTGAAAGCATTTCCCCTTAAATTATTTAGACAATCTCAATAATGTAATAATTCTTCTTTCCTTTCTGAACCAGCATATACTTGTCCTGCAAAAGTGTAAACGCTAATCCCTGATTAGGATCTGCGAGTTTCTGCTTGTTGATGCTTACTCCACCGCCTTGGATCATCTTTCGGGCTTCACCTTTGGAGGAAAATACCAATCCTTGAACTTTGTCGCCTAGGAGGTCAAGCACGTTTTGTGATTGCTGGTAGTCGTCTTTTGACAATTGCTGCTGAGGAACCCCGTCAAACACTTGTAAGAAGGTTCTTTCATCAAGCGAGGCCAAGTCCTCTGTTGAAGATTTTCCAAAAAGAATGCTGGAAGCCTTCAGGGCCATTTCATAATCCTGCTCGCTGTGAACCATGATCGTCACCGCTTTTGCAATTTCTTTTTGAAGAATTCTTAAATGTGGAGCTTCTTGATGCTCTTTTTCAAGCCTTTCTATAGTCTCTTGATCCAGCGTAGTGAAAATTCGGATGTATTTTGAGGCATCCTCATCGGATACATTTAGCCAAAACTGGTAGAATGCGTAAGGGGAGGTTTTCTCCGGGTCAAGCCATACACTGCCACCTTCGGTCTTGCCGAATTTTGAACCGTCAGCCTTGGTGATCAAAGGTACCGTCATGGCATGTGCACTTCCTCCTTCCACTCTTCTGATGAGTTCGGTTCCTGTTAGGATATTTCCCCATTGGTCGGAACCCCCAAGCTGGACGGTGCAGTTTTTCTCCTTGTATAAATGGAGAAAATCATAGCCTTGGATAAGTTGATAGGAAAATTCAGTGAAGGAAAGGCCATTTCCTTCCTCAAGTCGTCTTTTCACACTGTCCTTGGACATCATGTAATTGACCGTGATGTGCTTGCCGATGTCTCTGATGAATTCCAAAAAGGAGAATTTGGACATCCAGTCGTAATTGTTGACTAATTCGGCATTGTTTTCACTTTGGGCGTTGAAGTCCAAAAATTTGGAAAGCTGCTTTTTCAAGCCATCAATGTTTCTTTCCAAAGTCTCCGAGTCCAACAGGTTTCTTTCGGCAGATTTAAAGGAAGGATCCCCAATCATACCTGTGGCTCCACCCACAAGGGCTAAGGGCTTGTGGCCGGCCCGTTGGAAATGAAGCAAAACCATGACACCTACCAGGTGCCCAATATGCAAAGAATCGGCTGTGGGGTCAAATCCAAGGTAAGCCGTGGCCATTCCTTTGGCCAGGTGCTCTTCGATTTCAGGGGTCATGTCCTGCAACATGCCTCTCCACTTCAATTCTTCAATAAAATTATTCATAGTGTCTCTTCGTGCTTTTATAAATAAAGCTGCAAATATACGTTTTTCTATCTCTCTTGCCTATCCATCACCAACAAGAGTTTGTTGCTTTTGGGGCTGATGGCCATTCGGGAAATGTTTGCGTAACCCGGCACTTCAACAGTACCCAATTCCTTCCAATCGCTGTTTTTCCTGATGTTTTTAATATAAAGTTTGTTGTTTTCAGCCATCAGAATTTGATTTTTATCCACCCAGATGAAATCCTCTGAACTGGTATGCGTGAGACCAATAACTTCCTTCCTTCTTTTTTCGAGATCATAGGACATGATCTCTAAGACAGGCTTACCATCCACAACCACGCTATTTGCCTTATTGATATAGGTAATTTGATCTGTTTTGGGTCTTTTCCGGATGGAGCGGCCAATATTTTCAGCTATGGTGATTACCTCATCGCGGCTATAGGGATATATCAATTTGTGCGGTTGTCCTACGATAAACATGGCTGCTTTATTGTCGTACCAGTCATAGTACCCCACCGGGGCAATGTCATCGTAAAGCACCTCGGGTTCACCCATGTTGATGGGGTAGAGCCATAGTCTCTGCGTGCTGTCTTCTTCTACCGTAACCGCTGAAATATATTGGCCACAATCTGTAAGGGAAGGCGAGAACTCGCTTTTGCTATCTGTGCGGGTAATATTGGTGAATTTCTCTGTTTCAAAATTGTAAAGAATGATATCATGGAAACCTGTATCATCCTGGCTTGAAAATACCATTTGTTTATCATTGATGAAGCCGGGCTGGTTGTCATACCCTTTTCTGTCCGTGATTTTCTTGGCAGACCCAGCGTCAATTTTGAAGGTTCCCAGCACAGGCAAATAGGTGGTTTCTAAAGCAATAATATCTGTGGAGCCTTGGGCAATTAAATTTGAATTGGCGGCCAGGACAAGTCCCAGCGTGAGTGCAAATAATCTATACATCAATTATCAATTAATTTATGAAAACCTAAATTAGTAAATAGGGGTTAAATTTAAGTGGAGAAATTTAAATTATATGCCCCAGGGGCCCTTGATGAACTCCGGCAGCGTCAGGATCCTTTGGCCGACCAAGCAGTTTTGTCATTACTTGAAACCCCCGGACTTTCAGAAACTATTAACGAATGGAAAGAAATTCCCGCTCAATTGCCCGTGGATTTTCCTGCAAATCTGAAAGCATTTCTTGATTTTTACCAACATGATAATTTTACGCTAGACCCTTTTAAGCTTCAGACCTCTCAAACCTTTTTTGCAAAGGAAGGCAATAAGTATATGGCGCTGTTGGGGTTATATAGTTTGCCTTATTGTTATGCGTTTGCCGATGGGGCCAAGGTGTTGGCGCGATCCAAACGCATTCTGAACAATCCCGGTGAGCGATTGATGGAAACCGCTTGGTTTGTTTTGGACGCTTTCAAGCCTGGAAGTTTCCTGAAGAATCGATCCTCCCTGTTAACCTTAGCCAAGGTGCGACTTATTCACGCGATTTCCAGGTTTTATATTCAAAAACATGACCGGGGTTGGAATCCTGAGTGGGGGAAGCCAGTCAATCAAGAAGATATGTTGGGTACAAATTTAGCTTTTAGCCTCATGGTTTTTAGGGGCTTCAGGAAAATGGGAAAGCCTCTCAGCAGGGATATGTCGGAATCCCTTCTTCATTACTGGAAGGCCATTGGATATTATCTTGGCTTGGATGTTGAGTTTTGGCCTGAGACCTTACATGAAGCAGGTATTTTGGAAAAGACTATTCGAAAACGGCACCTCAAATTTTCACCTGAGGGACAGTTGCTAATGGATAACTTGCTTTCATATTATGAAAAGGGAAGGCAGCCATTTGCACCCCTGTCAAAGTATCTTGTGCGTTTTTTCGTAGGGGAGGAGGTTGCCGATTCATTGAATATCCCAAGAGGACCCATTCCGGATAATTTGACCCTTGCACTTTTGAATATCAGTTTCACCCGCCCATTTTCTACCAGCAGCCATCAAAAATTGACATTTGAATTCCAGCAGCAGGCTGTGGAGACCTTTGGCCATAGAGTACAGCTTAATTTGCCCGCTTTACAATAAAATGTTCAAAAACGGACATTTTTATGTATTCTAACCGTGCAGTAAGATTTACCAAAAATGCCTTTATTTATCCTATTGGGCTATTTTTTCTAATGGCATTCTTTTCGTACTTTTCTGTACAGAATGAAGCAATACCTTCAACATATCGTTCAAAAGTTTCCGCTAGAACTGTTATTTTGGATTACTGCTTTGATAGTGATCTGGTACTTAGAACCAGCAGGAGCAGCTCACTTTTCATTGTGTCCGCTTGATCAGCTGGGAGCCAGTTGGTGTCCCGGATGTGGCTTGGGAAGAGCAATGAATCTGTTGATGCACGGTGATTGGCTTGCCTCATTCAGCATGCATCCTTTAGCCGGATTCGCCTTCGTGGTGATTTTGCTTAGGATCGTAAAACTGATTAAAAACTTCAAAAATTATCATTACTATGGCTAATGTATTGAGACACCTACCCGAGCTGGAAGGTATGGAGCTTGGATATATCCAAGGGATCCTGAAAAACATGAATGAAGAGCAGGCGCACATGTTTGCGCAAGTTTATCGTGCACGACGAAAAGACGCCCAGATGGTATTGATTTTATCGCTGGTGGGTTTTGTGGGTTTTGCCGGTCTGCACCGATTTGTCCTCGGGCAAATTGGACTTGGCATTCTTTACTTGCTGACTGCAGGTCTATGTTTTATCGGTACCCTCGTCGATTTGGTCAATTATAAAAGCTTGGCTTACGAATACAATGTGAAAGTGGCCCATGAAACCCTTTCCATGATGTCCCATATGAATAACCCTGAAAATCCCTCTACCAATGAGCCAATTGTTTAAAGTTTGCCTATACGGCATATTTGCCTTGTTTCTCTTCCCATCGTGCGGGTTTTCGCAGATGAACACTATTGTGGATATTGAGAAGACTTTTCATGATATAGAGGAAATTGAGGTGATAGGGGGATTCCTGGAAGTATCTTATGAGGGTAGGTCCAATGATAAAAATGTGTTTTTGAATGCCTTTTTGGAATCAAACAGGGAGAATAGTCACGATATCATTTACACGGTTTCAGGTAGGAAATTGAAGGTGGAATTGGAGCGAAAGGAAACTAGAGGAAATATGAATACCAAAGGGTTTATCAGCCTAACAGGCCCTGAGCGGATGAAGGTCAATATTAGATCCAGTTCCGGACGGGTGTTTCTAAGTGGAATCCAGCACAATACCGCAGAAGTGAGGGTAAGTTCAGGCAGAATGGAATTGAGTGATATCATGGTGGATAAATTAAAACTGACCTCCTCTTCGGGTCAAATAAAGGGCAAAATGATAGGAGGGGACGTAGAAGGATCTGTTTCTTCCGGCCGGGTGGAACTTGAAGGTGTTGATGGAAATGTGGATTTCAAGGGCTCGAGTGGCAGAATCACCCTTAAAGAGATAAACGGTGTGGTGAATGTGTCCACCAGCAGCGGATCCATCGATCTGACTGATGTCAATGAAGCAGGAAAGCTAATTGTGTCTTCAGGAAAGATTTCCGGCAGCAACGTTGGCCTTGGACCAAATACCTATTTGAAATCCAGTTCTGGCAGGGTAGATATCACTACAAGCAGCAATTTGAATGACTACAATTTTGATTTCACGGCTGGCAGCGGTAGTCTAACGGTGGGGAATGTGAAAAAGGGTAAAAGATTAAACCTGAATAACAATTCAAACCAAACTATCTCAGGAAGTGTGAGTTCGGGCAGGTTGAGCATTACGAATTAATAGAAAAAGGGATGACAAAAGTCATCCCTTTACAATTTACCATAACTCCAGGCAAGCATTCTACTTTTCTTTTGCCCCTGGGACATGTCTACAATTTTAGGAGATGCTCCCATTTCCTCAATCACTTTTAATAGATGAGGCAGATTTTCCTTTTTGGATATCAGGGAAGTAAACCACGTGCAGTTTTTTTGAAAACCCTCACTTTCACGGATCATCAATGAAACGAATTTCAATTCTCCCCCGGGATACCATAGCTCATTGTTTTTGCCGCCAAAGTTTAAGGTTTTGGTATTTAGCTTAAGGTTTCTGTTTTTCCGCTGAGTTCCTTGGGCGGCTTCTTTTGCAGATGTATGAAATGGGGGATTGCAAATGGTAAAATCCATCCTTTCATCCATTTCGAGCACATTCCTAAAAATAAACCTGGAATTTTCTTGGTGCCTTAATTCTATTTTGTCCTGCAATTGAGGATTGTGGGAAAGAATTCTGGCCACGTTTAGTAGGGACTTTTTGTCAATGTCGGAAGCAATAAAATCCCAATTAAAGAGACTAGCTCCCAATAAAGCATAAATTCCGCTTGCCCCTGTTCCGATATCCAAACCTTTTAAGTTTGCTTTATCCGGAAACAAATCACTGACATAATGCAAATAATCTGCCCTCCCTGGGATAGGAGGGCAGAGGTGATCAGGGGGTAAACGCCATCCCTTTATTTGATAGTGTGCCAAAAGCAGGGACCGGTTGAGGGCCAGGACTGCCTTTGGGTCTGCAAATTCAATGGAAAGGTTTCCGTATGGATTGGGTTTCACAAATGCCTTGAATCTTGGATCGGCCTTTATCAGCATTTCGAAATCGTACCCAAACCTATGGATGTTTTCGGGATGGAGGTTATGCTTAATTTCCTTCATTTACCGCTTCCATGCCATATAATTCTCTTCCGGCTTCTTCATATTTGTCGCCAGGCAACCAAAATGGTCTTTCATCCATATCAGCCACTTTTTGAGCGGAAAGCAAGTAACTTTTCCAATAAAGCATGGCATAATCCAGGTCAAAATTTTCTACTCTATCGGCTTGTTGGTGGTAATATTTTCCAATTTCATCATCAAATGCCGTGAAGCCTAAGCTGTAAGTAGGCGAGGGGATCCCTTTTCTGGCAAAATTAACATTATCAGACCTGTCGTATAGGCCTTGCTCCGGAGAAGGGTCGGGAGTAGGTTTAAGGTCAAATGCTCTCACTGCATCCTCAATCAAAGGGTCGGCGGTAGTTCTTCCCAATCCAATGACCGTAATTAAACTGGTATCGTTATAACCGCCATTGTCAATGTTCATGTTAAAAACAATGTTATCCAACGGAACCAGTGGGTTGTCCGCAAAATAGGCACTACCCAACAAGCCTTTTTCCTCAGCTGTCCAGGCACAAAGCAATACGGACCTTTTCGGAGGGTTCTCTGCAAAATATTTTGCAGCATTGATCACTGCCACTGTGCCCACGGCATTGTCCCGAGCACCATTATAGATAGAGTCACCTTCGGCATTGGGCTGGCCCACGCCGATATGGTCGTAGTGGGCGGAAAGCATGATGTACTCATTCTTCAGCTCAGGGTCGGTACCCTCGATGACAGCCACCACGTTTCTGCCTTGGATTTTGCGGTTAATTTTTCCTTCAATAGTGATTTCGGCTTCTGACTTATTTCCTTGATTTACCGATGCATAGTGTTCTCCACTTAAATCTTTTAACCAAATGTAAGGCAATGATGCTTCATCCTGCGATTCATCCACGGTCATTTGGGTTCGGTTCAGGTAATTGGTCAGCATTCCCCAAGGGGCAGTGGGTGCATTGAACATTTCGATCAATCCAGCCGCTCCGTGTTCTTTGGCCAAAGCTTTCTTTTTTCTGCCCAACGCCATCAATTCTGAAGGGCTCATTTGGTCTGGTGCACCAACTTTTACGACTACGATTTTTCCATCTACATCCAAGTTGCTGTAATCATCTTCCAAACCGTGTCCAGCGGCAATCAATGAATAGGAACCGCTAAGGTCGGAGCCGTCAAGAACCAAAATATCTGTACCCTGTTCGTAGGTTTGGTCTCCAATTTTCAGCTCACCTTTGCTGGGAGGGCCAGAAACGCGGAAAGGCACAAACTGGTAAAAGCCGTCTGCTCCTTCAACTTCCTGAGCCCCATAGCGCCAAAACTGCTCGGCAATATAACGGGCTGCCAGATCAATTTCAGGACGCATAGGGTCCCGGCCTTTCATCTCGTCAGAAGCAAGGTATCTGAAATGGGAGATTGCCTCCTTTCTCTCAACGGATTTTTCGATTTTCTCTTTGTGCTCCTGGGCCATGGCTATGGAGCAGGAAAGTAAAAAGCTTAAGGTAAAAAGGTATCTTTTCTTCATTTTACAGTTTTTAGTAATAACCCTAAATATAAGTAAAAATGTCGATTGGGCAGGTTTTCTATCAATCACAAGGCAATTCAAGCAGCTCGGGATTTCTTAATTTTTCCAAAATATCGGCAAAATATTCTGGCAAGGGAGCTTCCGCCTTTATGAGTTCCTCTGTAAAAGGATGAGAAAATTCAACCTGCCAGGCATGGAGCATAAGCTTATGGAGATCGAATTGGCTTCTGAAAAACTTGTTCTGCTTATTGTCTCCATGGGAAGTGTCCCCAACTATATAGTTTCTAAGGTGTCCCAAGTGCCTTCTGATCTGATGGGTTCGCCCGGTATGGGGAAAGGCTTTGACAAGGGAATATCGGCTTGTAGGATGTTTTGGGGAGGAGGGAAGGGGCACTTCAAAATGGGCCATTTTCCAAAACGTAGTTTGGGCCTCCTGCATTTCCTGGCTCTCTTCTTTCTTCAAAGGGTAATCTAAATAAACTTTTTCTTCAGTGAAAAAACCTCTCACCAGGACCAGATAGTACTTTTTGATTTTCTTTTCTGAAAATTGTGTTTCAAAAGCACTTGCTGCTTCCGAAGATTTTGCAAAAATGAGAACCCCAGAAGTAGGCCTGTCGATCCTGTGAAGGGGATAAACCCACTGGCCCAACTGATCGCGCAGCAGCTGCATCGCAAATTCGGCTACGTCATGTTTGGCCAGCTTGGTTCGATGCACAAGCATGCCAGCGGGTTTATTTATGATGATATAGTGTTCGTCCTGAAAAAGGATCTCGAGCATGGTTTTTTACTTTAAAATATTGTTCCTGAGCCAATTGTCTCCTCATCTTTATACCAGGCGACAAATTGTCCTGAGGCAATTCCCTTTTGATGCTGGTCAAAAATCACGTAAAGACCTTTTTCTTTCATGATCAGTGTGGCAGCGGAAAGTGGCTGCCGATAGCGGATCCTGGAAAGGTATTTGGCCGATTGACCAACTTCTAGCTTCAGGTCTTCCCTAACCCAGTGGATATCCTCAGTTTTGACAAAAAGACCTTTTCTCATCAAACCGGGGTGGTCTTCACCTAATCCGGTGTAAATGATATTGTCCTTGGTATCCGTGTGGATAACAAAGAGCGGCTTGCCGGTCCCACCCACATTTAACCCTTTTCTTTGACCCACGGTGAAGTAATGTGCACCATTGTGCTCGCCAATCTTCTTTCCTTGATCAGGATTATAATGAATCGGAAGGCAAATTGCGTCTAGTGTTTCCTCCGACCAAGTTTCAGGAAGGCCCTCTGGAATGTTTTGGTTTTGATAAATGGGAAGTTCATCCGAAACCACCTTGATCTCACCCTTTTTGGGTTTGAGTTGCTGCTGGAGGAAATCTGGTAATTTCACCTTTCCTATAAAGCAAAGACCTTGGCTGTCTTTCTTATCCGCAGTGATTAAATCTTTTTCCTTGGCGATTGCCCTTACTTCCGATTTTTGAAGATGCCCGATTGGAAATAGGGCTTTGGCTAATTGGGCCTGATCTAGTTGGCAAAGAAAATAACTTTGGTCCTTGTTATTGTCTGCCCCGGCAATGAGGCGGTGAATTTCTTTGCCGTCCATTTCTATGGAATCTTTCTGGCAATAATGGCCCGTGGCCACAAAGTCAGCTTTCAGCTTTTGTGCTGCTTTGAGGAAAATATCAAACTTGATTTCTCGGTTGCATAGGATGTCGGGATTGGGCGTACGGCCTGCTTCATATTCGGCAAACATGTAATCCACGATCCTTTCCTTGTACTCTTCCGATAAATCGATGGCCTGGAAGGGGATCCCAAGCTTTTCAGCGACCAACATGGCATCAGTGCTATCTTCCATCCATGGGCATTCATTGGAAATGGTCACGGTTTCGTCATGCCAGTTTTTCATGAACATTCCGATGACCTCATACCCTTGATCTAACAATAAACTTGCCGCAACACTGCTGTCGACACCTCCCGAGAGGCCTATGACTACTCTTTTCTTTGTATTCATTCTTGAAATTTTTCATGGGTTCAAGGCCCATGAGGTTTCACAATTAACAGCTTCTTTGCCGTTTTGGGTTCACAAAGATAGAATAGAAAAACTCAATTTTCTTGTATGGTCTGTAATTGCTTCTCAAAGCGCTCCAGAATTTCGCTCATCAGGTCTATTTTCTGCTCTGTCCGGCTGTTTGCTGAAAGGGAGTTGCCCTGCTTGTTTCCAGTGCTGTCGAGCATTTCCAAAGACTGCCTACGGAAAAGATCCTGATATTTGTTCCTAAACTCTCGCGCCCTTTTGATTTTTTGGTTTAGTTCCGCAGCGCTGTGGGCTTCCAATTTCCTCCCAAGGCTGTCATCAAATAGATCCAGCTCAGAATCGTTGCAGATTTGTTTGGCGGTATTTCTGTCAAATTTCATGATTTTATAGGTTAGGTTTCTAATAAAATCCTGTCGCTTTAAAATTGTTTGCTAAATGCTAAGGCATTCCCTTCATCAATTTTGTCTACTTTTGTGGTTATGAATGATTTTGGACAAAAGGGAAAAGTAGTCATTACCTGCAAAGACAGGTTTGCTCCTTATCTGGAAAAAGAACTTGTAGAACTTGGCTTCAAGCCCAAAAAAGTGAACAGGACTAGCATAGAGCTTTATGCATCATTGAATGAGTGTATCTATTTGAACCTTCATTTGAGAACCGCCAGCCATGTACTGTTTGAAATCAAGTCTTTTTATCTGCAACATGCAGATGATATTTATAGAAGGGTGAAGGCCCTTCCTTGGGAGAATTACATAGCGAATGATACTTATTTTTCAGTTTCCAGCCATGTTGAAAATGAAAGTGTCGATAATCCGCTTTTTGTAAATGTGCGGATAAAAGATGCCATTGTCGACAGGTTTAGAGAAAACACCGGTTCTAGGCCTGACTCCGGTTCAGAATATCTTGGAGCTGTTTTTCAGATGTATTGGAAAGACAAGCAAGCCATACTGTATATTAACACGTCAGGTGATACCATTGCTAAACATGGTTACCGCAAGATACCTGGCAAGGCACCGATGCTGGAGGCGCTTGTCTCGGCTACGCTGATGGCTGCCGATTGGAATGGGGAAGGCGTGCTGGTAAATCCAATGTGTGGCTCGGGAACGGTTGCTATTGAGGCAGCCATGGTGGCCACAAACAGATATCCAGGGCTTTATAGAGACCAATATGCATTTCAGTATATAAAAGGTTATGATGAGGCAGTTTTTGATCAAATGAAAGCTGACCTTAAGTCAAAAGTAAATGACAATATAGCTGTTACCATCATTGCCAATGATATAAGTGAGATTGCCATCAATGGGGCCTTGGAAAATGCCAAGGTAGCTGGGGTGAAAGACCATATCATTTTCGAAAAGGGTGATTTTGCTGATGTGGAGCTTCCCGAAACTGAAAAGGGCATTATTTTCATAAACCCTGAGTATGGCGAAAGGCTGGGCGAAGAAACTGAGTTGGAGGAAACCTATAAGAGAATAGGGGATTATATGAAGCAAAAAGGGGCAGGGTATACAGGTTATATTTTTACCGGTAACCTTGACCTGGCCAAAAAAATTGGCTTGAAAGCCAAAAGAAGGATGGAGTTCTACAACGGCACCTTGGACTGTAGACTTTTAAAATATGAATTATACAAAGGAAGTAAGGAGTAAAAAAATGGCCGGAGCTTATCCGGCCATTTTCATTATAAAATATTATTTAGCTCTTCAATTTTGGCATTTAGATCAGAAATGGCAGCTGAGTACCGCTCATCCCACTCTGCCAACCGCTCAGTTTCCTTTTGTTCGATTTCATACATTATGCCCGGCAGCATCCAGGAAGCATAACCGCTGAATGGATCTGTAGATGCATAAAGTGACCTATACCAAGAGCCAAAATACATGCCTTTTGGATCGATAAAGCTCTTTTCCAAGCCTAAAAGTTTGGTGTTAAGATCATCTTTTACTTCCGGGGAAAGGTCGCCGCTTTCCATTTTACTTTTCAAGGCAGCTTCATATTTTTGACCCAGGTCCAGCAGTTTCTCAAGTGCCATCTGGGTTTTTGTGAAACCTGCAAAGTCCGATTTATACCCTTTCACTTGGTTTTCGGCATTCTCAAAATGTAGCTTTAAATCCTTGCCGTACCTTGCCACATCATACGGGATTACTTCAGCATTGGCCAGCCTCAAGGAAATCAATCCCATCAATTGCTCAACTGCTGCGCCCATTTTGAAGGTAGGGTCTACGAATTTCTCATAGAAATGAAAAGTGTCGTAATTGGTATGGTAAAGTGTAGGGCCACCGGTGCCGCCATTTAGGGAAGGCACCCCAACATGCATATAAAAAGCTATGTGATCCGAACCACCACCTAAATTACCAATTGAGGGCTCCTCTTTATCACCAGCCCAAATTTCGAATACGGTTTTGGCTGAATCAGGGAAAGTGATTTCCTTGGAGGATTCGATGATGAGTTTTTTTAGGGTAGGAGAAGAGGCTGCTCCAAAGTTTCTACCAGAGACAGCCGCATCCAAATTGATATAAGCAACCGCTTTGGCTTCCAATTCCTCTTTCATCTGTTCCACCCATTCCGTAGAACCAATTACCCCATGTTCCTCTGCATCCCAATGGCCGATTAAAATGGATCTTTTAGGCTTGTTTTCCATTTGCCCAAGGGTTTCTGAAAGACTCAAAAGCATGGCAGTTCCACTGTTTGGATCTGTGGCTCCATGACCCCAAGCATCATAGTGGCAACCCAGAATAATCCATTCGTCAGGTCTTTCTGACCCTTTTAAAGTCCCTACTACGTTGTGGACACGAACAAAATCTCGGGGTTGGTCCACTTTAACTCTCACTTTCAGGTTTTCGCCGCCTTCCAGTCTATAAGTATATGGTAGTCCTCCCTGCCAGGAAGGAGGTACAGGCTTGCCTTTCATGTGCTCTAGAATTTCCCTTGCCGAACCATAAGGTATTGGGGTCACAGGGATTTTGTGCAGGTTGGTTTCTTCCG
Organism: Litoribacter ruber; assembly: GCF_018449405.1. Lineage (NCBI taxonomy): Bacteria > Pseudomonadati > Bacteroidota > Cytophagia > Cytophagales > Cyclobacteriaceae > Litoribacter > Litoribacter ruber. The sequence continues at coordinate 257,105 of NZ_JAHCMY010000005.1, read as the reverse complement.
GATCCAAGCGTTTGACATCCGTGTCACCATCCAGCGGCAATGCCGGATCAAATGGTGTCAAGGGGTCCCCGGTGAAGTCTTCCGTAAGAAGTGACCCTCTCTGAATGGCGCTTTCGTTATAAAATAGCCCCTCTGGGTAAACCAGCCCCCTGGTGAAGCCGCTATCCTTTGGGTCTGTGAATATCAATAATCCGGCAGCACCATATTCTTGGGCAAATTTGGCTTTGTATCCACGGAAATTGCCCCCATACCGGGCCAATACAATCTTGCCTTCGATATCAATTCCCATTTCTTTTAGCAGCTCAAAATCTGCTTTGGTACCGTAATTTGCATAAACTACTTCGGCGGTGACATCTCCCGAACCCGAATAGGCATTCCAACCTTTGAGAAGATTTGGATCAGCCGAAAAGGGGTCCTCCTCCAAAATATACTCTTGCTGGTTCAATGGTTTCCGGATGGGCAAAACCAATTCCACCACTGATTCACCCGGATCCTTGGACATATAGACATCGTAAGGATATACTTCCACGTCCCATCCAGCTTTTTGCATGGTTTCCATCATGTAATCTTTAACCCTTTCATTTGCGGGGCTACCGGCCACATGAGGCTCTTTGGTCAAGGTCTTGAGGTGTTGCTTGAAACTATTAAAATCAACAGTTTTCAAGAACTCTGCTTCCACTTTCTTCTGGTCATTTACCTGACTTTGGTAAAATCCATCATAATCTTGGGCGTGAAGGATACCGGTTACTGACAGTAGGAGGCAATTGATTAAAAGTTTTTTCATATATGTTAATCAATAAGTTAAGTGTGTTGGGTTAAAGTGATTTATTTTATTGTATGAATTTTTCTACCGCGAGGATATTCTGGCTCTCTTTACCCAAAACTCTTTTTGTTCTCAGATATCTGTTTAATTCATATTCATCGTAATGCTCACTTTCTGGGTCAAAGGAACTGATTCTTACTCGGCCTCTTGAGTGAATAAATTCATTGTTTCCGATCCACATACCCACATGAATCACACGCTCGGGGGTGGTGTCAGTAGCAGGCTTGCCAAAGAAAAGCAGGTCGCCCACTTGAAGGTTTTCCCAGTCCTTTTCTCGGTCTACTTCTTCTCCTTCATGGATTTGTTGGCTGGCATCGCGTGGGATTACCTGGCCGTTGAGGAAAAAGATGGTTTTGGTAAAACCACTGCAATCCACGCCTTTGATGGAAGTGCCTCCCCACAGGTAAGGAACCCCCATCATGTTTTTGGCTGTGGAAATTAGGTTTTCATGGCTCGTCTCACGGCTTGCTAGCCAAGTGTGTAGTGGCTCAGACATGGACTTGTCCACGAAGCCTATTCTTCCATCAGGGAGCTTTACTTCATAGGCATTTCCTCTTTCCTGTAGCAGCTCCAACACATTCCCCGCTGTCAAATCAGAGACCATGCTTGCTCGGGATTCATCCGAAAACACATAACCCACCAGAGAGGTGAAGACAATTTTTGAAGCCTCGTTCCAGTTTTCCATTTCCTTTTGGGTCATTATCTCAATTCCGGCAGCATCAACCCAAGAAATGTACTGATCAGGGGTCTGGATGAGGTACCAGCCATCTTCTTTTTTCAAAACGTTGACAGGCGTTCCCATAGTAGCCTGTGTGGCCAACTCAGCACTATGCTTAGGGGCGCTTCGGATATTGGCAACGGAAATGGTCACCAAGCCGAAGTTTTTATCACCTTCCATATTGGGTAGGATTTCAACTTGGTCAAGGTAATTTATCCCTCGTTCATCCAATCTGTTTTTTAGATCCTCTAGTGCTTGGGGCAAATTAGTTTCACCAACTAATATCCCGTCTTCATAAGACACGTCAAAAAGGGCCACCCGCTTATCAGGGGCATATTCTTTCCTTGTTTCTGCAATAATTTCTTCCGGATTTTCCTGCTGGCTTTCACCACAGGAGGAAAAGGTTAAAGTTAAAGCGAAATAGGTTAAAATTGGAATGAATTGTATTTTATTCAATTTGAAATGCATATTCTTGTTTTGATATATTAGAGAATATTGTGGGCTATCCATTAAAAAAACCCTTGGACTCACATCCAAGGGCTTAATTTACTATTATTTTGAATGCTTTTCCAAACCAGGATCTCTTTCCAAGAATTCTTGGTAAAGCTGGATGTGTCGATTGCTCATCGGCACTCTATAGCCCTCAATAAATACATGCTTGATTTGGGTTTTGGTTTCAAAAGGATCACCGTCCGAAACAAAAAGCGTAGCGGATTTGCCTTCCTCAATTGACCCCAAATTGTCATCGACACCAAAAATCTCAGCAGGGACGATGGTTACAGCCTTCAAAGCCTCCTCTTTGCCCATTCCGTAGGCTGCTGCAAAGCCGGCATTGAATGGAAGGTTTCTCACATTTTCAGTATCATTGGTCCTGATGGCGACCTTTACCCCAGCTTTGAGCATTTTGCCCGGGTTGGTGTAGGAAACGTCAAACCTGTCTGAACCTCTTGTAGGAATAGAAAGCATAGGTCCTGTGATTACCGGATAACCTGCCTCAGCAATTTTATCGGCAACTCTCCAGCCTTCAGCCACACCCGTTAATACTACGTTTACATCTTCCTTATCTTCCAACCACTTCAAGGCCTCCAAAATATCGTTGGCCGCATTTACTTCAATCAATAGGGGAAGCTCGCCGGTTACAGCTTTAGCCAAGTGCTCCATTTCAGGATAGTACTCCAAGTCACCTTCCGCAGCGTTAATTTCGCTGTACATGGTAGCTCTTTGCCATACTTCATTGATATTTTTAAGAGCCTTTTCGGCATCTTTTTTAATATCCTCATCGCTTCTTCTGTCCCAAGTGCTTCTTCTAGCTGAAGAAGGATAGTTCATCACGATCCCCTTGAAACCAGCATACATTTGGTCAGGCGTATAGCCATTCAGGTTGATGAGTGCAGCTGTACCGGAAAAGATGCCGCCACCTGGCACTGCTAGGGTGGTGGTGACCCCACTTACTCTAGTGACTGGTATGGCTACAGCATTTGGGTTGATGGTAGTCAAAGCCTGCATATTTGGCGTTACGGAGCCCAGTTCGGTATGGTCAACTGTTTCTTGTACGGAGTTTATTTCTACCATTCCGAGCTTAGTCCCTGAATCAAACATGCCTGGATATATATAGTGTCCCGTACAGTCGATTTCCTCGGCATCAGCTGCAGAAAGGTCTGTGCCGATCCCCTGGATTTTACCGTTTTCTATTAAAAGGCTGGCATTCTCCATTGTGCCGTTCGTAACGGTGACGATGGTAGCATTGGTCAGCAGAAATTTACCTGACCTTGGCTTGATCACTTCCCCGTCAATCTGGGCACTTGCCATAAAGGGCAAGAGGCAGAAAAGGAAGCTTGCTATGATTAAATTAATTTTTCTCATGTTGAAGATAATTATTTTAAAGTCAGATGATTATTAATGGTTGTGAAAGTTGAACAACTGCTCAGCTTCTGTGAAAAGGAAGTCCAGATCATGCATGCATTTGTGATCGTGTTCCTTCAGGAAGATTGGTTCTACCAATTCGGTAGGGTTAACCTTCAACCTTTGATCATCTTTATCCTCATTTAAATCAAAATATTTGACACCGTCCACAAAAGTCATTTGTGGAATGGCATAAACAGAAAGTGGGTGGTTGTCGAAAATAACCAAGTCTCCCTGCTTGCCCTCTTCGATTGAGCCAACCATGTCCCCAATCCCCAACTGCTTGGCTGGGTTGATGGTGATCAAGGCTAGGGCCTCATCGTCGGTTAGCCCACCATATCTTTGGGTTTTGGCAGCTTCATGGTACAGGTGACGGATCAATTCTCCACTGTCAGAGTTGATGGAAGTCAGCACACCGTTTTCATTCAAGATTGCCGCGTTGAAAGCAGTGGAGTAATACACCTCAAACTTATAGGCCCACCAGTCTGCAAAAACTGAGGCTCCCATGGTGTATTCAGCTAATTCAGGGGCTACTTTGAAGCCTTCGTTTACATGCGAGAAAACTATGTTTTTGATCCCAAATTCCTTACATACCTGGATCAACATATAGATTTCATCAGCGCGGTAGGAGTGGCAATGGATGATGATGTCGCCATCTAAGATATCAACCAAGGTCTGTAGTCTTGAATCATATGTGGGAGCTATGGCCTTGCTGTTCCGTTGCTTGCTTGCTTGCTCATAGTCTTCCCATCTTTTCTTATACTGAAGCGCTTCGTTGAAACCATTTCTGATCACCGCTTCCACACCCATTCTGGTTCTTGGTTGGATGTTATTGCCACGACCATGAACCCTGGTTGGGTTTTCGCCCAATGCGAATTTGATGGTTCTAGGGGCTTCTTTCATGAAAAGATCCTCAGGATCGTGTGTGCCAAATCTGTGCTTTAGCGTCACGTTTTGGCCGCCTATGGCATTGGCCGATCCGTGCATGGCGTGAGAAATCGTAGTTCCACCGGCCAAGGCTCTGTAGATTCCCACATCATAGGGATCCACCACATCACCCATCCAAACCTCTGAAGTAATCGGACTGGTGGCCTCATTGACCACGTCCAAGGCAATATGAGAGTGGGCATCAATTATTCCGGGCATCACATATTTGCCGGAGGCATCCACTGTGGTCACGTTGTTTCCGGCAGAAAGGCCCTGACCAATTCTTCGGATCACGCCGTTTTCTACCAAGATGTCTGTATCTTCCAAGGTACCGTTGGTTACTGTGAGTACCGTGGCGTTTTTGATTAAAACCGACCCTTTGTCTGTCTGCGCATTCACAGTATTCCAGCACATGAGGGCAGCTATTGCATATATAATCTTTTTCATCAGTATCAATTATTTTGTCTCAGGTTGTTTGGTGGCTCTCATGGGGAAGCTTCCAAAATCAGCTACCACAAGGTTTCCGTCAAATTCATTTCCTGAAATGTCCCCAGAAACATTAAATGTAATATTGTTACCCCCTGCGTCAATGTTAAATTCAAAGCGAAGGCTGCTGCCATCCACTGAGATGTTTTTCAACTCCGAGGTGATCTGTCCGCTACCGGCAGGATTGTCCAAGGTGATTTCTCCTCTGTAGTCCTCACCGTCTTTTCTGAATACCAAAAGACCCTGGGAATCACCCTGCGGAGATTGGGCGCTATATTCCCATCTTCCTTCAAGGTCTGCCGGTTCGCCATTACCATTGGATTTCTTCTTTTCGGTAGTTTCGTAATCGAACATGTGCCCATCGGCAAAGACATGTTTAATTTGGCTATCTTCTTTGAAAATACTGTCGGTAGCAATGACCATATTAGCCAGTTTTCCTTTTTCAAGGGTACCGGCATAATTGTCAATGCCAAGGATTTTAGCAGCATTGATGGTCAGCGCCGCAAGTGCAGCTTCCTCAGAAAGGCCATTTTCAATCATGAGCCTGATGTTTTTTCTGACATCCCCAACTTTGGCACCTTGAGAGGTGAACCCAAACGGAATTCCTGCTTCGTGAAACTTGGCGGCTTCGGCCAACCTTGCCTGGTAGGCTTCCTTAACTCTTTCAATCCTTGCTTTTCGTTCTTCATCGCTTTCGCTATCCTCCATTTTGGATGATTTGTCTTCCGGCAAGTCCAAAGTCAAAAGGACAGCGGCCTGGCTGTTTTTGATTTGTGGAATTATTGGGTAGGCGCCTGATACGCCGTTTAGGATCAATTTAAAGCCCAACTCTTCCTGCAGTCGGATGGCTCTTCTGGTGGTCAAGTCATCTTCCACTGCAAAAACAATCGGTGTGGAGCCATCGTGGGAGCCGTAGAAAGCTTCCAAAGTCTTATTTTTCTCTGGTCTTCTGATGCCAGGGTTGCTGGCAAAAAGGTTAGCATGTTGGCTGGTGTATTCCGAATTTTTATAAAGATCTCTGAACTTGGCCATCACCCCAAGGATTGTAGCTGGGTACATGCCTCTGGAGCCTTTAAAAGTAGCTACCAGGGCTGCATTTTCTTTATAGATATTGCTTGATGATTTGTGGCCATACACCACGATTGCAGTTTTTCCCGGGAGCATTCCTCCTTCAGGAATCAATTGGCCCATGGTAAAACCAGCTTTTCTCCAATCGTTGATTTGGTTGCTGTTGGCATCAAAATAATCCAGCACATTTCTGTAGGGGGTGATTCCGGCAACTTCATCAGGGGGGGAGGAGGCGTTGAAATTGGAAGGTTTTTCTACGTCTTTTGGACGGGAAACTCCAGCGCTGGAGCCGCCGTCAATAAATCCCGGATAAACATACAGGGAATCCCCAGCAATGCGGTGTGCATTTGAGGGTATGGACACATTGGGTCCGATGGCATCTATGAGGCCATTTTTGATAATTATGGTGGTGTTTTGCTGGGATTGCCCAGGTGAGGTGAAAACCGTCGCGTTGGTAATGGCAAAGGTACCTGTAACCCTTTTCTCACCGCTGGCATCGCTTTGTGCCTTGACCGGTGAAACCTGGAGAAACCCTACCAAAACCAACAAGCCTAGGATAAGGCGCAGTTTGTAAATGTTACTCATGTTGATTGGTTAGTTGTTGTTTATATTCCGTAAACTACTAAAAGTATTCAGGAATCTGGGAGAGATTTTGTGCCAACTGCCGAGGATTTTGAGGAACGGCAAAATAAGGCCTATATAAATCAGTGGGTTGAGGTACTATTTTAAAGTTTAAAAAATGTCTCATTTTTTTTTAATTGTATTTTATTTATTCGAGAATTGCATATATTTACTCCCAGAAAACGCCAATATGAAGAACATTTTACTGATTGAAGACGATGCGCTGATTTCAACTATGGTAAGGTTCCGACTAAAGAAAGACGGGTACAATATCACAGTGGCTGAGGACGGGGATGCGGGGATAGAAGCCATACATAAATGTTCTCCTGACCTAATTATTACCGATGTGATGATGCCTTTCAAAAACGGCATTGATATCATCAACTACGCACAAAAACACAAGCCAGATTGTCCAATTATCGTGTTGAGTTCCTTGGGAGAGGAAGAAAATACAGTATTGGAAGCCTTTAATCTGGGGGCCTCAGATTTTGTTCCCAAACCCTTTAACCCTAACGAATTAGCTATTAGGGTCAAAAGATTAATTAATAATTGATGTAATCAGTTGAGCAAGCTTTCTTTTCTTCAATCAACTTATATGGCATATAAGGTTGAAATTGTGTCTTTCGCTTTTAGCGTTTTAGTGTGTGCGATCCCTAAAGTGTCTTATTCCCAAGGCCAAGATTCCGATCCAGAAAATACCTTAGACTTTCTAGAAATGGGGGAGTCCCTTAAAGGCTTGACCTACAAAGTCCAGGTGGGAAGTTTTTCTGCACCCAGATTCCATGATGTTTTTGAGCTGGAGGAAAACGAGGAGGGTTATCTGTGGACTTTGGGTGAATTTGAGTCATTGCCAGAGGCCTCTGAGAAAAGGGATTCCCTTTCAGATTATTTTCCTGATGCCTGGGTTAGCTTTTACCTCAATGAAGAAAAAGCGACCTATAAAGAGATAGATTCGGCGGTGCAATCTCACCTTGCCCAATCCAAATTGGCCTTAAAAGAAGGCCTAGAGTGGATTAAGAGCGCGGGTTATTTGCCTGAATTAAGGTATAAAGTGCAAGTGGGAAGTCACAGGAGACCCGTTTCTGTACCTGGATTTTCTTCAGAGGAATATGAAGGCAAGCATTTACTGCTATTTGGCGAATTTGTGGATTATCATGAAGCCTTGGAGGCAAGGGATAGCTTGACCAAAATTGGATTTCCGGATTCTTGGGTTTCATTTTATCTGAGTGGGGATAGGGCTGATTTGGTTGCAGTTAATGATTATATCAAAGGGAATTTTGTGCAAACTGAAATTCCGGAAGTACAGGTAGCTGAAAGTTCAGACGAGAGCATAATTCAGGCGCTGGATAATAAGTTATCAGCAGATACAGAAAAATCCTTTCTCAAAAAGCTTTTGTATTTTGAGGCAGAAAGAAAAATCTATAGCATTGCTTTATACTTTATAATTATATTTTTCGGAACCACTATTTCCTTGATCATGGTGCTGATTTCGCACCGCAGGTCCGTGGAAATGGCGAAGGCCCGCAAGAAGGTTTACCAGAGAAAAATAGATGATTTCTTATCCAGTTTGCTGCTTGAGGATGACTTGACTGACGAACTCTTGGACAAGAAGCTACAAAAATTTAAAACCAAGATCCCATTTGACCGCAATTGGTGCAAGGAGCTATTGATCAAAAACATCGTAGACTTAAAGAAAAACTTCAAAGGGGAGATGGCGGATATGTTTATCACTATTTACTTGAAACTGGAGTTGTTGAGCTATACGGAGCGGCTGATAAATGATTCCAGCTGGTATGTGAAAACAAAGGGGATCTTCCATTTTCAGGAACTTGGATATGCTGAGGGATTGCCTTTGATCAAGGCATACACCGATAGTTCCAATGACTTCCTCCGAAACGTGGCCATCATAGCCTATATCAGTTTGGATGAAAAAGATCCCTTGGCGATTTTCAACAATTATAATGGCCAAATCGACAAAATCGAAGAATTGAAGATTTTGGATACCATCAAGACGAGTAAGATAAAGGTGCCGAAAAACATCATACTTTGGTTAAAATCCGATAATGAGTCTTTGGTTTCCCTGACCTTGAAGATGGTTACTTATTTTAACCATGCGGAAGCAGGGCCTACAGTGATTGAACTTCTTGATCATCACTCTTCAAAAATCAGAAATGAGGCTATAGGGGCCTGTGGAAAGCTATTTCTAGTGACAGCAGAGGAGAAGTTACTTGAAAAATTCGTATCGGAGACTGAAGACAATCAAATTGAAATATTAAGGACTTTAAGAACTATAGGGTCTTATTTGACTAACTTTTTCCTGGAAAAACTGCTGGAACAGAACCATAGCAGAGAAGTGAAAATAGAAACGATGATCACACTGAAAGAGCTGGGAAGTGAAGTCTATGAGCAGAATTTTGATGACAAGTCCGAGCTTGGTTTAATTAAATTGCATGTTGAAAATCCCTACATCAAATGATACAGCATCTATTTTCAGATTTTCTAAGGGGGTATGAGGTCTTTATAGGCTTTTACGCTCTTAGCTATATAGTCTTTTATTTCGCCCTATCTGTGTTGTCTTTTGTCGCCATTAAAATTTACAGTAACAGAAAGCACAACATCAAAGACGATATCCTTATCAAATCAAACCACGTGTTAGGTGTGTCGGTAGTGGCGCCTGCCTATAACGAGGGGGCCAATATTGTATTCAACGTGCAGTCACTCCTTTCGCTTAATTATCCTAAATTTGAGGTAATCATCATCAATGATGGGAGTACGGATGATACCCTAGATAAGCTGATTAAGGAATTTGAGCTGGTAAAGGTTGATTTCTTTTATGAAAGTAAGATCCACACCCAGCCTGTAAAAGGGCATTATAAATCAACCAACCCAGTTTATAGCAAACTTTTGGTGGTTGATAAAGAAAACGGGAAGAGCAAGGCAGATGCCTCAAATGCGGGGATCAATTCGGCTCAATACCCACTTTTCTTGTGTACTGACGTGGATTGCATCCTCAGAAAGGATACCATCGTCAAACTGGCCAAGCCTTTCATGGAGAACAGAAGGCGTGTTATCGCCACTGGGGCTGCCATCCGTGCCAGCAATTCCTGTGAGGTGAGGGAAGGATTTTTGGACAAAATCCACTATCCCAAAAACTGGCTAGCCAGATTTCAGGAGTTGGAATATATCAGAGCATTCCTTTTGGGAAGAATGGCTTGGAGCAAGATCAACAGCTTGCTACTCGTGTCAGGTGGATTAGGCCTTTTCGACAAGGAGATAGCCATTAAGGCTGGTGGTTATTGGCACAAGTCGCTTGGAGAGGATATGGAGCTCATCACCCGTATGCGAAAGCACATGTATAGCATCAAGGAGGACTTTATCATCCAATATATTCCTGAATCCCTTTGTTTCACAGAAGTACCTGCAACGATCAAGGTTTTGGTACGTCAAAGGTCAAGATGGGGCAGGGGGCTAATCCAAACGCTTTATTTACATAAGGATGTTTTCTTCAACAAGAAATTCGGAAGGATGGGATTTTTGATTTTCCCGCACTTTCTGTTGTTTGAATTTCTTGTACCCATATTGGAGGCCATTGGTATAATAACCCTTTTGGTGAGCTTCTTAATATTCAATACTGATTATGAGCACCTGTTATTGTTGTCGACATTTGTCTATTTCTTTTATTTGACTGTAACTTTGTTTTCAATCCTTTGGGATGAAATCCTGTACAACCACTATGCAAATGTTCGGGAGGTGGCAATCTTAATCGCCATGGCCTTTATCGAGCCATTTGTCTATCACCCAATCAATATTTTTGCCACTCTAAAAGGATATTATCATTTCTTTAGGGCTAAAGAGCAGAAGTGGGGCGACATGGAAAGACAGGGATTTGTGAAAGTTGAAAAAGTGGCTACTGCAGCCTAATTCATTATGAAAAGAGTATTATTCGTTTTGATTGCCTTTTTGGGCACGCTTGGGGCTGAAGCTCAGACCCAGAAATTGAATACAGACAGTCTTTTATACAAATCCCTTGAGGACTTTCAAAAAGGCTCCTATGATTTGGTGATCAAGCAGTCACAAAAAGCGTTAGCCGTGGCGCCGGATTATCTGGATTTCCATTTGCTCTTGGGTAGATCCTACTTGATGAAAGACAATTATGACAGCGCCAGATATTATTTGAGCAACGTAGTTGAAAAAAATGAAGCATACATAGAGGCTTTTCAGTTTCTAATTGATACGGAACTTAGGTCTGGGAATTATGATCAAGCAGGAGGGGTAGCAGAAAAGGCGATAGATATCCATCCTGGTGAAAAAATCTTCTACAGGAAGAAAATTGCCTCATTACAGCTTCAGGAAAGGGAGAAGGAAGAAAAAGCATTTCTTGCCAGCTCTTTGGAGAAATTCCCAAATGACCCGGACTTTCGTCAGCGACTTTATTTTCTGGAGACAAAGAACAAGACAGACCGGGTAGGAGTCAATTATAGTATAACTACATTTGACCGTGAAAATGTTGGCCCTTGGCATCTGGTGGGTGCTCAATATGTTCGCGAAAGGGACTGGGGTAGCTTGATTGGAAGAGTGAATTATGCCGATAGAATGTCTGCAGGTGAAAGCATTACTACAGGTTACCAGTTTGAATTGGAGTCTTATGTGTTCATGGGAAAAAATGGCTACAGCCATATCTCTGGAGCGTATAGCAATAGCATTGTGTTTCCGTCTGTTCGCGCGGCGTATTCCTATTATCACAATTTCAGAAATGGCTGGGAAACAGAAGTTGGTGCCAGGTATGTGGAAATGGCAGGCAGAAACTTCAGGTCTGGCATCGTAGGCGTTGGAAAATATTTTGGGTCTTTCTGGCTTAATGGCAGAACATTTATCCAAAATGAAGGGACACAATTCTTCCCCGCTTTCCAGCTAACTTCTAGGTATTATTTTGACAGTAGATTTGACTACCTGAATTTTATTGTAGGCTATGGTACATCCCCTGATGAAAGGGCTACTTTAAACCAGTTTGAGTCCAGAGTTGCCATGGATAGCTATAGGACTGGGATAGGGTATTTCAGGTTATGGAATGACCGGATAATTACCGGAACACAGTTTACTTTCAACTATCAGGAACTGATGCCGGGGCTTCAGCAAAATGAATATGAGGTGTTCTTAATGGTACATTATAAATTTTAAATGTCTGATTATTAGCAAGGCAGTCAGGCTAGCAGGAAAGGCAGATAGGCATATATTCTTGGATTGGCTAGACGGAAGACCGAAGACCGAAGAATGTTATATTCTAACATCACCAGGATTCTTGCAGATTCAGCGGTTTACTGAAAGAATTACTGATATACATTTTATTCTGTGAAAAGTCTTTCATTTCAATTGAAATTAAAGACTTTTTGTTTTATATAAATTGAATCTTGCATTAATAAAAATGCATTTTGATTTTTATTTTCAAATTTTTGTCTATTTTTGTTACAAGTAAATTTTTAAAATATGAAGCGAATACTTATTGTTGAGGATGATCCCTTGACATTGAAGATTACCGAGAATAAGCTTAAAAAGGAAGGATACCAGGTTTACATCAGCAAGGATGGAAAGGATGGTATTGAAAAGCTTCACACACTTAAACCGGATTTGGTAATTACTGATTTGATGATGCCTTATAAATCGGGCATGGAAATCACCTATTATGTAAAGAAAAATTTCCCAGGGGTTCCGGTAATTGTTTTTTCCGCATTGGGTGAGGAAGAAAAAACGGTTGTCGATACATTTAACGTGGGAGCCAATGATTTCATTTCTAAACCGTTTAACCTAAATGAGCTTGCTTTGCGAGTTAAAAGGCTGATTAAGTAAAGAAAATTTATTAAATTTATTCATTGCAATCATCTGAAAATTTCATAGTCAATGGATAAAAGCCTTCTTCATAAAGAATTATTCTCCAATATTAAGACAACAGGGGCCATTACTTTTAGCTCAAAGGCCCTAGTCAGTAAAATGCTCTCCTACGCCGAGCTCAAAGGAGCAAAGACCATCGTCGAACTTGGCGGTGGAGATGGCAGCATTACCCGTGGTATTGTTGAGAAAATGGATAAGGACGCTGATCTTTATGTGTTTGAGATTAGTCAGAAATTTTGCGACTCCCTGAAAAAGGAATTTCCGCAAAACAACATTCATATTATCTGCGATTCGGCCTCCAATTTTGATAATCACATCAACGGCAGCAAGCCGGATGTGATTTTTTCTTCCTTACCTTTCAGCTTAATCCCAAAAGAGGAAAGGGAAAAGATTTATTCCGTAAGCTCTCAAAAGCTCAATGGCCAAGGCCCATTTATTCAAATCTGCTACTCATACCTGCTCAAATTCCAGTTTGCAAAACATTTCAGCAAGGTAAAAGCCAGCTGGACGCTTAAAAACTTTCCCCCGGCATTTATTATGGTTTGCAACTAATCGCAAACAGATTGCCTTCTATATACGATGATTTGTTTCATTGAATAAAAGGTACAGAATGGATTCGGATAAATTTAAAGGTAGAGGTTCCCACATTCAGCCTGAAAACAGGTTTCTGAAAAGGAAAGAGGTTTTTCAGTTTGTAGAAGGGCTGGACATGCCCAAATATGAGGGTAGGCCTGTTAGCAAGTATTTTTCCGATTCGGTGAAAAACCCTTTGAGCAAAAACGATAGCCCGGATTTGCCACTTTCTTTTTCCATCAACCCATACCAAGGTTGCGAGCATGGCTGTATATACTGTTATGCGCGCAATAGTCATACGTATTGGGGATTTGATGCGGGATTGGGGTTTGAAACCAATATTGTGGTCAAGCATAATATTGTCGACAAGCTAAAAGAGACCTTTAAGAAAAAAGGATATCAGCCCACGCCGATCATGCTATCAGGCAATACGGATTGTTATCAGCCAGCTGAGAAGAAATTCAAATTAACACGTCAGATTCTTCAGACTTGTTTGAATTATAAGCACCCAGTGAGCTTGATCACTAAAAATTCCCTTGTTGAAAGGGATATGGATATTTTGGTCGAATTGGCAAAGCTAAAGTTGGTACATGTCTATTTTAGCATCAACCATCTCGACCCTGGATTGAAGCAGGTTTTGGAACCCCGAACGGCCACTGCTGAAAAGAAAATTAACCTAATTGGGAAATTTACCGACCACGGTATCCCAGTGGGAATAATGATTGCACCGATAATACCTGGGATAAATAATAACGACATTCTGCCCATTCTCAAGTTGGCTTCCCAAGCCGGGGCATTACGCGCCGGATATACGGTGGTCAGGTTAAACGGTCAGTTGGAGGAAATCTTTACCGAGTGGTTAGAACGGGAATTTCCCGACAGAAAGGAGAAGGTCCTGCATCAGATTCAGAGTTTGCATGGCGGCAGTGTGAGGGATAACGACTGGGGTAGAAGAATCAAAGGAGAGGGGCCTATTGCAGAAGTAATCAGAGGAATTTTCCAGCAGGGTGTCAAGAAGTATTTGGATGGCAGGTCAATGCCGGAATACGATTTATCTCTTTTTAATCCGGGTAATCAATTGAGACTATTTTGAAAATGGAAGAAGCAGCTTCAGACTCTACACTTTATGTCACACAAACTTTATCCGAGGAGGGTAAAATACCCAACGTGTTGGAAACTGCAATCATGGACATGGGCCGGCAAAGAGGTGACAAGACCTTTTGCCCATCAGAAATTGCTAGATGGATGTATCCAGAAGATTGGCGGGCATTCATGCCTGATGTTCAAGAAGAGATGATGCGACTGTATCAAGAGGGGAAAATTGTGGTAACCCAAAAAGGAAATGAGGTTGATAAAAACCAAATGCCCGCTGGACCAGTTAGAATATGGGTTCCAAAATCCTAAGTAACCAATTGTGATAAAGCAATGGAAAGATTAACATTATTAACCTTCGCATTCCTGATGACCTTTGCTGCCTGTGGGCAAAAGGCATCCAATAAGTCCAACAAGCCAATGAATGAATTACCCAAAACAGAAGTAAATGTCCCTGAAGGATATGAAGTGGCCACATTAGGTAGTGGTTGTTTCTGGTGTATTGAGGCCATTTATCAAGACCTCAAAGGGGTGGAAGATGTCAGGTCCGGCTATAGTGGTGGGCATGTATCCGATCCGAGCTATAAACTCATCACGTCTGGAACCTCCGGACACGCCGAAGTGATTCAGTTCTATTTTGATCCGAAAGTGATTTCCTACAGTGACGTGTTGGAGATTTTCTGGTCAACCCATGACCCCACTACTTTAAACCGTCAAGGCAACGATGTGGGCCCCCAATATAGAAGTGCAGTCTTTTATCATACTGATGAGCAGCGAGAATTAGCAGAACATTTCAAGTCAAAATTGAATGAAGAAAAGGTTTTTGATAAACCGATTGTAACAGAAATTACGCCGTTTTCCAACTTCTATGTGGCGGAAGATTACCATCAAAATTACTACAAACTCAACGCCGGTCAGGCTTATTGCCAATATGTGATTAGGCCTAAAGTTGAAAAATTTAAAAAGGTTTTTGCCGACAGGCTAAAATAAAAAAAGGGATCCTAGTTTAGGGTCCCTTTTGTCAATACAGAAAACATAAGCGTTTCCAGGAAGCGCTTTACTTTTGGCTTGCTGTCCGAATTTTGAAACTCAGTCAAGGTTTGGAAATGCTTTGAGAAATAGAATTGCTCGTAAGTTGTCTCTATAAGGTTACATGCCAATGCGCGAGGAAATTCATATTCCTTATTTACCTCTATAAAGATTTTGGAGATGGTATCCACAAGTCTTTCATAGCTTTTGAAATACCCTTCTTTATCCTCAAATTCCACCTTTTTGGTCAAGTAAGCTTTGGCAGATTCTGAAATCATGATGTCATGCAAACTTTTGATATCCATGTTTCTTATCGACGGGGAAGCTGACTCTGTATTTACCAAAATGTCGATGACCTTGTCCAGTTTATCTTTTGGGGTGTGAATGTACTCTGTGGAAAATTCGATTTTCATATTGAGCACTTCCCAATAGACTGATATGAGGTAGACCAGTAGATTGTGCTTGTTATTGAAATAACGGTAAACGGAAGCTTCATTTGACTTGATTTTAGTGGCCAGTTTTTTGAAGGTAAACTCCTCAATCCCTAGATCCCTGATCATGCTTATGCTGGATACGATGATTTTTTGACCTAAAGCCGATTTTTCTGGATTGATAAGATACAGCTTATCATTTTTGGGTAAATGAATATCTATTTCCATAGGCTAATTGAAGCTTAATTCTGTTCTTGGATTTCGTGTGCTGGCCGCTTGATCTTCTCGATGGTTTTTTTGGTCACCATCATTGTCATATCATAATAGGCTACAAATAACATGACTGCAGCTACCAGGTAAAACACCATAAAATCAAACCTTAAAAAGAACCAACCACCGATTAATCCTCCGAATAGATAAAAAGACAATATAGTAAATCTTAGCGTAAGTCTGTCTTTCAAAATCTTAGTGCTTTCTGTTTTGGGATGAAACCATTGGGAAAGCTCGGCTCCCAAATCGGTGAAAAGACCTGTTACGTGTGTGGTCTTTACTACTCCACCTGTAATGGTTGAAACCAGACTGTTTTGAAGCCCCATACAAAATAGTAGGGCTCCCACTAGCCATTCCGTTTCCCTAAGTGTTTCTGAATAATAATGGTGCCCATAAAAGGCTACCCCAAGTAGCACCACAATTTCTAAAATGACAGGGACGGAATGCGCCACATACGTGCCTTTCCGCACTACAGAATAAATTAAATAATTTGCCAAAAAGGCTCCGAATAGGAAAAGCAGAAGCCATATCATTACGATATACACCTGATGCCAATGCCCTTTTACAATTTCTTCGGCAAGAACTGCCACATGTCCGGTCACATTGGAGGTAAAGGCGAAAAATGCGACTACGCTTGCCACATTGACCATACCGGCTGCGGTAGCGGTAGACCCAGCGAGCATAAGGTTGTCTTTTGTTGATCTTTTTTTCTGATCGTTTCTTAACATTCTGGGGTTTGATTATTTTTTAAAAGTTAATTTCGCAATACCTCGTGACTCCATGCCAATGTCAAAATTTAATATCATCTCATTGTCATTCAGCTCTTTAATGTCATATCTTTCTATATGCCCATCTTCATGCGTAAGCTTTAATATGTGACCACGGCCTTTGATTATCCAAGTGCCTTTGCCTAGGATTTCCCCGTTTTTCACAAACGTAATGGTGTTGTTTTCTCCAAAAACCCAGTTTTCGGCTTCGTGCTTTCTTACTGTGGTAAGGTCATAGTAAAACATGGATGGTTCGTTGGTCTTTTCATAAGTCCAAGAATCCTCTTCCCAATTTCCCAGGATGATATTTTCAGGATTGTTGGAAACAAACCCCAAGGAAACGGCCACGGTGACGATCACTATTCCTGCTGTGATGATTAAATTACTGAACTTTGGCATAGGGGATGAATTTTGGAATACTTCCTTTCATATGTGAAAGTAATACTTTTATCACTGAAAGTTAAACGTTTAAGCTGGTATTTTGGTTACGCCCCGCATTATAGGCTTATTTGGTTAATTTAAGTTGTTGTAAATAAGCTCTCTATGTATTCTTAATAAACTATTAACAATTTGGTTGAAGTATTTTATTTAACTTTGTAGAATTTTAATCTTATATTATTTGCTATGAAAAGAACTAGAGCACAAGAATCCCGAGCTGCAATTGAGAGACTTTATATCACCATGCGGCATTTATTTACCAGAGGAACATACAAGCCAATGGGAGTTTCAGGGGAGTCATTGATCAGTTCACTTTTAGTGTTGAGTCCAGAGATTTATGGTTTGATTACCGACAAGGAAAAAATTGAACTTGACGGACTTTTATACATCATGGAAAGGCTTCCCAAAGGAATAGAGGAATGCCGATTTGTAAGACTGATCAGCCGTGAGGGGTATGAAAACAGCGATTTTCCAACCTTGGTGCCGCCAAAAAGGAAGCGTAATTGCTACCGGGTGGACAAAAGCCAGATGTATGTAGAGATGACCAGGGGCAAAAGTGATATTTACGATATCCTTACCCACTTGACCTTCCTTTATATTGAAGCAGAAATCATAAGAAACAATAGTACAGACCACAAAGGAAAGGAGAACCTTAATTGGCAAAAGCTGGCTGAGATAGTAGAGAAGGAAAAAAGAGGAGATGAGTTTGACCGGGAAGCGGCCTGCTCTTATTTGAGCCATATTACCGGCAGGACATATGAGGAAACCATACAGGCTGTCCGCAAGTTTGATGATTCATCCAATAGCAACAGCCTTTTTTCCATCATTTACCACTTGGGCAAACTCTCAATTGACGAAGCTGTAAATAGTAACGATAGAGAGATTTCTTTTTCGGCCACCTTGCGAGAAAGAGTAGGGCACCATGTATACGGGGAACTTTGGGCCAACAGGATCAAATCTTTCTTGTTGGAGGAAAAGCTAATAGACAGGCCGATTCACATCATTTCAGCCAATCTCCACAGTGTTCTCAACCTGGTGTATGGGCATCAAGCCTTAGGTCTAGATTCCTACGAAGAATTGGAAACCAGCGCCATGGATATTTCGGTGATGTCCAAAACAAACAAGTTTAAGGAAATCAGTGCTTACGCCAAATCACATGGTTTTTACGACCTTCCGGATTTGTCGGGAACAAATATTGGCGTACAGGTATTTGATACAGCCAAAATGAAGAAGGATACCCTCATTCCAGGGATCAAGATTCCAGCCGACAAAAAGAAAAAGCCTGTGTTTGTAGTGATGGATTATGCCTTTGGAGAGCAGGCTTATGAGTGTATGGATGAATTGCTGAAACCTTATGAGTCGGGAGAAGAAAAGATCTCGCTTGATGTGGTTTCCGTATCCATTATGGGTAAAGCAGGCATCCTCAAAGGCAACAAGGGAGATATCATGATACCTGATAGCCATGTTTTTGAAGGCACAGCAGATAATTATCCCTTGAAAAATGAATTGTCCGTCAAAGATTTTCAAGGGTATGGCCTTGGAGTGTATGAAGGGCCGATGATTACTGTTTTGGGGACCTCACTGCAAAACAAGGACGTGCTTACTTATTTTATGGAATCCAGCTGGAAAGCTGCAGGACTTGAAATGGAGGGAGCCCATTATCAAAAAGCCATTCAAGCTGCCAGTCAAATCAGACACAGTATCCGGAAGAATGTCAAGGTGTTATATGCTTACTATGCTTCTGACAATCCTCTTGAAACAGGAAGCACGCTTGCTTCTGGAGCTTTGGGCGTAGAAGGAGTGAGGCCAACCTACTTGATCACGTATAAGATACTTGAAAAAATAATGAAGTAATAGCAGCAAGTAATCTTGATCCTTGGTTTAAATTGATATATTTAGGCTGAGGATCACTCTTTTTAAAGATATTGAAATGAATGATTTTTGTTCATCTTTTGTTAGGACAACAAATATGGAAATATATCCTAATTTTCATGTCTTATTCACCATTAACAATTATAGATTTTGACTTTTGATAAATTTAATTTCGTAGATACTTTGCAAGAAGGTCTCGATGCAATGGGTTTTGACAAACCTACCCCAATACAACAAGAAGCCATACCGGCCATAATGGATGGCAAAGACTTAATCGCAACAGCTCAAACCGGTACCGGTAAAACAGCTGCATTTATTTTGCCCATCCTTCACAAAATTGCAAAAAGCGGTTCTTCCGACATTAATACGCTTATTTTAGCACCCACCAGAGAGTTGGCCATTCAGATTGACCAACAGATTCAGGGTTTTGCCTATTTTTTGGGAATCAGTTCTATCGCCGTGTATGGAGGAGGAGATGGCATTGTGTGGGAACAGCAGAAAAGGGCGCTGGAAACCGGTGCTGAAATTGTGGTTGCTACCCCAGGTAGATTGATCGCCCTGCTTGCTAGTGGCAAAATCAAATTTAATAACTTGCAGCACCTCATCCTCGACGAGGCCGATAGGATGATGGATATGGGTTTTTCTGAAGACCTTTTGAAGATAGTCACCTATTTGCCCAAGAATAGACAAACGGTTCTCTTTTCAGCCACTATGCCTGCCAAGATCCGTCAGTTTTCCTCCAAAATCCTCACCGACCCTATTTCAATCAGTATTGCCTTGGGCAAGACAGCCAAGGGGATTACCCAAAGCGTTTATCACGTACACGACAACCAAAAGGAGGGTTTGGTAAAACACATACTTTCACAAAAAGCTTATGAAGCGGTGATCATTTTTGCATCTACCAAAGATAAGGTCAAATCACTTTACAAGGTCTTGAAAAAAGAATTTGAGGTTGAGGCCTTCCACTCGGATCTGGAACAGGTAGAAAGAGAGAAGATCATGTCTGCCTTTAAAAATCGAGCCATTAAGATTTTAATTGGTACGGATATTATTTCACGTGGTATCGATGTGGTAGGTATTGAATTGGTGATCAATTATGATACTCCTTCCGATCCTGAAGACTATGTGCACCGCGTAGGTAGGACTGCTAGGGCTGATAGCCAAGGTGAGGCCATTACTTTTGTAAATCCAAAAGACAGGTATAAGTTCAACAATATTGAGAAATTGATAGGCCTTGAGCTCGAACAACAAGTGCTTCCAGAGCATCTGGGTGAGGCGCCAAAAGTTGATGATAGGTCAGAAGGTACCAGCCGCTCAAGTGGCAACAAAAAGAAAGGTGGTAACAAGAAGTTCTCTAAGCCGCGCAATAATCAAAGCAGGCCACCAAGAAAAGATGGAGAAAGTAAACCAAAGCCAAAAGCTGAAAACAATAGTTCAGAGGCCAAGGGTACTCCCAAAACTGTTTCCAGTCAACACTCAAAGTTCAGGACAAGAAAGAATGTGAATTCTGAGACCGAATAATTATAAGGGAAGTTAAACTTCCCTTATTTTTTTGGCCTAAATTAATTCAAACTTTCTAAAACTCTTTTGATAAATTCATTCATTTGGGAGTTTTCTAGCCATCTGGCCACAACTACTAGATCATTTTCCCTATCTACATAAATCATGTTAACTCCTGCACCTAAATGGTAGAATGCCGTTTCGGGTGCATCAGGAAGCAATTGTTTATCTGTATTCAAAAAGTAATTCATATATCCATAGGTGGGTTGGGCCGGTGTTGGGGTCAATGATTTTTCAATCCATTCTTTGGAAAGCACCTGTTCTCCATTCCAAGCCCCTTTATTCAGGGTTAAAAGTCCAAAACGTGCCTGGTCGAAAGCATTGATAAACATGCCACCTCCCCAATGGGATCCGCCGCTGACTGCCTGAACGATATGGCCATCCAATATGACGAAGCTGTTTTCATACCCCGTCCAGCGCCAGGTGGGGCTAGCCCCAATTTTATCCATTAAATGGTCTTTTAATACCACAGGGAGGGCTTTTCTCCAAATATTCATACTTGCCAAAGCCAAAACATTTACTCTGGTGTCATTGTATTTGTAGACAGACCCGGGTTCATCTCTTTCTCGATCTAGCCAGTTTTCTGAATCTTTGGAAGGTCGGTCTGCCCAATCCGGTTTTCCCCATAAGGTACCTTCCCAATCGGAAGTCTGCCTCAGCAAGTGATCCCATGTGATTTTTTGGTTATGCTCTGTTTGAAAGAGCTCAATCACATCTTCTTCCTCCAAATGGTCAGCTTTGTTCCGTTGCAAATGAATCGGAGAATAAGGGATGATGGGGGCCATATAGGGGTGGACCAAATCATGCTCGCTTTCTATCAAACCTTGGTCAAAGGCCAAACCTACCGTTGCTGAAACCATACTTTTGGCCACGCTAAAAGTCAAATCCACCCTTTCGGGCTGTCCCCATTCGGCAATGAGGTAACCGTTTTTGATGATCAGTCCACTGGCTTCACCTCGCTCTTTCATCGGTCCGATAGGGAACCCAAATGGCTCTCTGCCGAAAGCAGATTGGTAGTGTGCCATTTTAAGATTTTTATCAGCTTTACTGGCATGATCTTCCGCAAATTGGATAGCTTTTTGTAGTAGTTCCTTACTCATTCCGGCTTGCTCAGGAGTTTTTGTTTCCCACCGGTTTTTTTCTGGGAAATATTGCTGGGCTATTAAAACGCCAGATAATCCATTAAACAAGAAAAAAGCTAGCAAGAAGGTGTTTATAGTTTTCATACTTTGATTATTGGGGAAGAGGTGGTTTTACTTTAAGCCCAGCAAACGAGGGACTCAAACAATTTTTTAATAAGTCAGTAATATAAATAAATCAGAGAAAATAATGAACGATAAAAAAGTTTACATCATAGGAGCGGGGATGGCCGGTCTTGTAGCTGCGTATGAGCTTGAGGCTGTTGGTTACCGCCCGGTTATTTTGGAGGCTTCTGATAGTGTGGGGGGGAGGATAAGGACGGATTTGAAGGACGGGTACTTATTGGACCGTGGATTTCAAATCTTTTTGACGGGTTATCCGGAGGCAAAAAGATATTTGAATTATGCGGAGTTAAACCTCAAATACTTTGACCCAGATATGATAATCCTGAGGACCGATGGGAGTCTGCACGTTACTGACCCTTTTTTAAACCCTGCTGGCATTTTTTCCATGGCTTTATCCAAAGTCGGAAACACCAAAGATAAAATTAAGCTTTTTACCCTTGCTGCAGGTCTGCTGAAAAAACCAGAAGAAGAGATATTTAAATCCAACGCGCTAACTACGCGTGAATATTTCTTGGCTAGAGGCTTTTCCCCTGAAATTACGACTAACTTTTTGAACCCACTGTTTAGAGGGATCTATTTAGAAAATGATCTGAAAACCCCCTCCAGCATGTTTGAATTTGTATTCAAAATGATGCATAAAGGTAAAGTAGCGATTCCGGAAGTGGGCATGCAAGAAATACCCAACCATCTATATGGAAAACTGAAAAATACTGCAGTAAGGTTTGATACCAAAGTTAAGGAGGTAGATGGCAATATAATCCGACTGGACGACGGAGAGGAAGTTATTGCTGATGAAATAATCTGCACTACGCTTCCAACTTATCTCAAAGACTTTAAAAAAGAGGGTGCTTTTAGCTTTCATAAGGTCACCAATATATATTTCGCCATTTCCAGGTCATTTTTGGCCCAGCCGGCCATTGGATTGGTGCCAGGGGAAAATTTCTTGATCAATAATCTAGTGTTCTTAACCGATGTGAGTCCTGCTTATTCCACCACAGGAAAAGCTTTGTTATCGGTAAGTATTGTTAATGATACCGATGGGATAGATAACCTCGAGGAAAGAGTTGCCAAAGAACTGCAGGTATTGAGCGGGATAAAATCGGAATACTTTGAGCACATTCATACTTATGAAATCAAGGAAGCACTCGCAGATATTCCCGAACTTAAGCATGACATCTTAGCGGTAGATTGCCGCTTGGGAGAAAATGTCCACCTAGCAGGAGATTATCTTTTAAATCCTTCCTTAAATGCGGCCATGCGCTCCGGCAGAAGGGCAGCGGAATCTGTCATTCTAAAGCATAATATGGAACAGGATGGCGGATTGAAGCCAGTAGTGGTAGAAACAGAAATAGGCTGAAAATAAATTGCCCCCGTCAATTATTGTAGTATCACTTTTGATAGGGGAAAAGTTGAGGAATTCATGTTAGTTTTTAAGATATTTTAGATAATGAAATCAGTAAAATTTGAGAATGGGGATGAGATGCCCATATTAGGCCTAGGAACTTGGAAAAGCAAACCGGGCGAGGTATATGATGCCGTGCTTCATGCCCTTAAATGCGGTTATAGGCATATCGACTGCGCGCCAATCTATCAAAATGAAAAAGAAGTTGGAAAAGCCCTGCAAAAGGCTTTTAAAGATGGAATTGTAACTAGGGAGGAAATTTTTGTGACCTCCAAACTATGGAACAATGCCCATAAGAAAGATCAGGTGATCCCTGCATTGGAAAAAACTTTAAAGGACCTAAAGCTGGATTATTTGGACTTGTACCTGATTCACTGGCCTGTGGCCCAAAAAGAGGTTAACGTGAGCCAGCCAGCTGATTTCTTGTCGCCAAAAGAAGTTCCTTTACTTGAAACTTGGGAAGGAATGGAGGAAGCCTTTCATGAAGGATTAACTTTACATATTGGGGTTTCCAATTTTAACATCAAAAACCTAACGGAAATTTTGGACAACTGTGAGGTAATGCCGGAAATGAATCAGGTTGAACTTCACCCTTTGTTGCCGCAGAATGATTTGATTGAGTTTTGCCATGAAAATGGGGTTCAAGTAACCGCTTATTCTCCTCTCGGAAGCACTGACCGAACAGCTGCCATGAAAAAGGATGATGAGCCTAATTTGATGGAAAATGAAACGATACAAAGCATAGCCAAAAAACATAACATTTCTCCGGCCCAAGTTTTAATTGCATGGGCAATGGAAAGGGACACGGTGGTCATTCCAAAATCTGTGAATGAGGGTAGGATCAAGGAAAATTTTGAAAGCTTGAAGGTTGAATTAGATCAGGTAGACCTTGAAAAGATCGCAAAAATTAAAGGTCCTTATCGATTTGTAGATGGTACCTTCTGGACTATGGAAGGGAGTCCCTATAAATTGGAGGACTTGTGGGATTAATTATACTAATAGATCATAAAACCGGAGCTTCTTCCGGTTTTTTTTTGCCGTTTATATGAATAACAATTTTAGAAACAGAGCAACATTTTTATCTTGAGGAATGAATTATAAAATACTTTCTACCCAATTCTATATCCTTGTTTTCCTGATCACTTTTTCGTGTACCAGTAAAGCTACTTTTAGGACCTTTGATAAATATATAACTTTTGATGAAGAAAGAGTTAAACTGAGTTTGAGGTATTTGAACGATCGTCATGGGATTGATACTGAATCCATTGAGATTGAGCCAAAAATGGTAGTGCTGCACTGGACCGTGGTGCCCAGTATCGAAAAGACTTTTAATGTATTTGACCCTGCCGTACTGCCTTCTGCAAGAGAAGGGCTGCAGGGAGCCAGCGCCCTGAATGTTTCCAGTCAATACCTGGTGGATAGAGACGGCACAATTTTCAAGCTCATGCCCGAAAACCATTTTGCCCGCCACACCATTGGACTCAACCACTGTGCAGTAGGAATAGAAAACATTGGAAGTGATAAAATGCCATTGACCAAAGCTCAAGAAAAGGCCAATGAACAGATAATCCGTTATTTGAAGAGCAAATATGCCATCACCCACGTGATAGGCCACCATGAATACCAGAAGTTCAAAGAACATCCTTACTGGAAGGAAACCGATCCCAATTATCTCACAGTCAAAACCGATCCCGGCGACAAATTTATGCGGGCAGTTAGAAAGAGGATTGCTGATTTGAATTTATTGGGTGTAGAAGAAGCAGGTGCCTCAAACAAACAATAACCCCATATGCCTCAATTCGCTCCATACATTGGAGCTTTGCAACTTATTTAAAGAAGGGTATTGGCCTGATTCCAGCTTTTCATTGAATTCCGACCAGGATAGTGCTTTGTGTTCTTGTAATTTTTCGAAAAGCCAGATTAATAGGCTTTCAAATTCTTTCTTAAATCGGATCTGAAGAGTGGCCGTCTTATTTTCAATGATTAAAGTCCCCTTATTTGAACCGCTTAATTTGATTTCGGGCTGATTTCCTAGCCAGATAAGCTTGGAATTGGAGCTAATTTTCTCTGTTGAATTTGAACTGATGGCGTTAAATATAAAATCATTTGGAACGGTCGTTTCTGGTATTTCAAAATCAAACCATTCTTGCAAATCAAACTCAAAACACAACCCGTGCATATAATTGAACAGGGCTTTTTTCAGTCCCTCGCTGTACCATTCATGCTCTGCACCAGTGGGGTCCTCATGGATCAAGTCATTGTCTGCAAATCCACCAAAATCAGGACCGACCCTTTCCACACCGAATTTCGAAGGATTAAGACCGATGGGGCTATGAGCTGTCATGGCAAATAAATGCCAGAAACCTGACTGCAAAACATTGTGCTCAAAAAGTTGTCTCACCATTTCAAGACTGTCTATGGTTTCTTGGTCGTTTTGAGTCGGGAATCCATACATGAGATAGGCATGCACCATGATGCCTGATTCCGTAAAATTGTGCGCCACCTTGGCCACTTGTTCGACAGTTACACCTTTCTGCATCAGTTTTAGCAATCTGTCAGAGGCCACTTCCAAGCCCCCTGACACAGCAATGCATCCAGAAGCCTTGAGAAGTCTGCAAAGGTCAAGAGTAAATCGTTGCTCAAATCGAATATTGGTCCACCAGGTGATTTTTAAATTTCTTCGCAGTATCTCTATTGCCAATTCCCGCATCAAAGCAGGAGGAGCGGCTTCGTCAACAAAATGGAATCCCGTCTGACCGGTTTGATCTATCAATTCCTCTACTCTATCACAAATCAGCTGTGCGGTGACAGGTTCATAGTGTTGAATGTAATTCAACGACACATCGCAAAAGGAACATTTTTTCCAATAGCAGCCATGTGCCATCGTCAGTTTATTCCACCTTCCGTCTGACCACAGCCTGTGCATGGGATTCACAATTTCAATTACCGAAAGGTAGTCCTGCAGAGGCAAGCCTGTATAATCAGGAGTGCCTACTCTACTGAATGGCACATCCAAATCCTTTCCTATTGAATAGCAAACTTTTCCGTTTTTCTGATAAAAGGTTCTTTTAAGACTTTCTATGGAAATTTCTTCCTTTAAAAACTGTAGGAGGTTTTCCAATGGCCTTTCCCCATCATCAAGGGTGATATAATCGACAAACTCAAATAATCTTGCGTCCTTCAATGACCTTAATTCGGTGTTGGGATAGCCGCCTCCCATGGTGACTGTAATGTGAGGGTAATTTTGCTTTAAATACTGCCCAGCCCGAAGCGCCCCGAAAAGATTCCCTGGGAATGGGACAGAAATACAAACTGTTGTGATACCCTTTAATTTAGGTTCTAGCAATTCAAATATCAAACTGTCAATGAATGATGGCTGCTGCTGCAAGGCCTCATAGAGCGGATCAAATGTACTTGCAGATCGGCCCAGTCTTTCTGCATACCTGCTAAACCCAAAGTTTGGATCCACAGCTTCCTGAATAAAATCACTTAAGTCTTCCAGATACAAAGTAGCCAAATGCCTGGCTTTGTCCTGGATCCCCATCGTCCCAAATGCCCAATCCAATTCCTCCAACTGATGAAACCTGGATGCCTGGGGCAAAAAATCCTCATCACAGATGTTGTAGGCCAAGGTGGGGTTTTTAAATTGTAGGAAGCTGATTACGGGAGCTATGGTATCAATGTAATCCTTTCTGATTTTATAGATTCTGGCCGAATTGGCGCTCAAATCCTTGATTTTTAGGTCTGGGATTTGGGCAAATAATTCTTTTAGTCCTCTTCTCGAAAAAAGTCTCAGTATTACCTCAATACCCAGATCGGCTTGAGCTGAGTCGATATGTATGGTGTTCAAAAACCCCTTCAAATAAGCCGTAGCCGGATATGGGGTGTTTAGCTGGGTAAATGGAGGGGTGATTAGGAGGACTTTCTGCTGCACGATTCTATAATTTGATGCAAAGTTCGCCAAGGTTTTGTCTGAAACCAAATATTACCAGTTTTCATCCCCGGCATCTTCATTTTCAAGGGGCCCGTCTGGTAAATTAGGCAGTAATTCGTTTACGAGTTTCATGCCTTCTTTCCCAATTCTCAGTTCGCCCTTCTTAAGAAAGTCGCTTGTATTCATTAAAGTTTCATAGGTGGGGTTTTGTATATGCCGGGGCACGGTGATGATTCTTGGATCACTTTTATCAAATGGGGTAGGGGTCTTGCCATTGAAAAGGTATGGAATTAGCGTGGTGGAGCAGCTTAAAGCAATTTTATTGATAAAATATTGGGAAAAATATTCCTGTAGCCTTTCGTTTATTTCTTCAAAGAACTCCAAGGTTTCCGCTAACCTAATCCGAGAGCCGGCTCTGCTTTTGCCTTTGGTTTTGAGGTGCTTGATCTGGCTTTTACCCTGTTTTTTCCTGACCATATAGGACCTGAAAACCTTATGGTCAATATTCTCTCCATTTTCAAAATAGCCTACAGAGCCGATTCCTGACCTGATTAGTAGCACAACATAATTTTGAATGTCTGTAGTTTTAAGATTTCCACAATGGTCCAAATCTAATTGAATGGGGGGCCTAAACTTTAAAACCGTTTCGTTTTTATCAAAAAAGCTCCATTGAAGATCCTTAAACTCCTTTCCATGAGTAGTTTTTGGAATTCTTTCCAATAGTGAAACACTTTCTTGAACTGAAATTAATTTTTGTTCCATACCAAGCTTTACGGCAATCGCATATTTAGGCTTATATTTGTAAAAATAGTTCGGATTTACAGCATGGAAAAAAATATTGAATATTTACTCGAAAAAATGTGCAATCCTCAGGAAGAGGAGGCTTATAAATATGCAGATGAATTGGCCGAAATAGGAGGGGAGGAAGTTCTTCAAAGGCTGATAACTCTCATAAAAAGCGAGGATAAGGAATGTGCATTTTTGGCTGCCAGATCCCTTTCGAAGATAGAAAATAACCAAGAAGCCCTTGACCCCTTGCTGGAAGCGATTCACGAAAAGGATAACAAGAATCAAAACGGCGCATTTGTACAGGCATTAGAGGGGTTTGACATCAGTTCAAAATTCGTAGATATCCTCAGAATTTATCTTTTTGGGAATTTCAAAGCTTCTACGATTGCAAAATCTTATCTTGATTATACTGAATTTGATATTACACCTAGGGTCATCAAAAAAGCTGAAAAACACTGGAATCATTTTACCAATAACAGCAAACAGGATGAGGCTTTTGAGTTAAAGAAAGCGGAAGTTGAGGAAATGCTTTCAGAAATGAAGAGCATGTTTGAGGAAGAATAGGTTCCAGCTAGTTTTTGAGCGGAAAGATGAGTAGATTTAGTAAGTGAATTTTAACGCTAAACTTTAAAATTTATGAGAACTACTTTTCTATTTTCGCTCTTGCTGGTAATTTCCACAGGTCTTTTTGCCCAAAAGATACCATCTGCCGAATCACAAATCAAAACTGCTGTTTTGGCCGCTCCAGAGGAGTTTAGGGAAGGGGCCAAGGTCTATGGCTATGATACAAATGGTGAGTGGACGGTCCTTCGGGAAGGCAACAATGAGATGGTTTGTATTGCAAGCGATCCTAAAAGGGACGGGTTTAGTGCCTCCTGCTATCACAAAGAGCTTGAACCGTTTATGGAGCGGGGACGCGAATTAACCAGAGAAGGGAAGTCTTTCGAAGAGATTTTTGAGACTAGGGAAAAGGAGGTGAAGGAAGGGAAACTTCAAATGCCAAAAGATGGAGTAACGCTTTTTGTACTCTCTGCTGATAAAGAGGACTATGATCCTGAAAAGGGGGCCGTTCAAAACACCAATTTCAGATATGTGGTCTACATCCCATATGCCACTGTGGAAAGCACTGGGCTCCCCTTGAAGCCTCAAGCTCCAGGTATGCCATGGATCATGGATCCGGGAACGCACAGGGCTCATATTATGATCACCCCACCGCCCAAAAACAAAGATTAATAAAAAAGAGGTGTTGTTAAACACCTCTTTACCTTTTACGCTGATTTCTTTTTCTCTTCCTGCTTGGCTTTCTTTGCCACCCTTTTTTCTTTTAGGCTTTTGGCTGGCTCTTTTTTAGCACTTTCTTTCTTGATGCTTTTCTCTTTTGACATGATGTTTACTTTTTGGATTATACTAGAACTTGGCGTTCTCTATACATCATAAAGTCGGTTTTGTGTGATCCCCAGACTTTAAGGGAATATATTGAATCTACATGAAATTTAGCAAACAAATTCCTGATATCTTCTTATTGTTGATTAAATATTTTTGATGGTAATGTAATGAGATAATCGAGGGAAATGAAGGTCTATTAAAGTGGCGGAATAATATTACTTTTGTGAGATGAATGATAGCACTCAGCAGAACAACCCCCTTCATGGAAAAACCCTTGAGACGATTTTAAAAGCTCTAGTGGATTATTTTGGATGGGAGTCTTTAGGGCAAAGGATAAATATCAGGTGCTTTACCCACAATCCAAGCATTAAAAGCAGTCTTACTTTTTTGAGAAAAACTCCCTGGGCCAGGGAGAAAGTTGAAAACCTATACATCCGATTTATTGCCAATTCAAAATGATACCCACAGCCTCATTAGTCCAAATCAAAAAAGAATTGAAGTTTCTCTCAGAGGAGGATCTTTTTAACCTGGTCATTAGGTTAGCTAAGCTTAAAAAAGACAACAAGGAGCTGTTGAGTTATCTGCTTTTTGAGGCGGATAATGAACATCAGTATGTAGAAGGGGTCAAAAAGCACCTGGATGAAGAGTTTGCCTCTCTCAATCCAGGGGTTTACTATGCTAAAAAGGGGTTGAGGAAGATTTTGAGGAACCTCAAAAAACAAATCAAGTATTCCGGCAAAAAAGAAACAGAAGTGGAGCTACTTATCTATTTCTGTAAAAAAATGAAAACCTCTTCAATTAGATTTTCGAGCTCAACCGTCTTACAGAATCTGTATGACAATCAAATAAAATCTATTGAAAAGGCTATAGGCAAATTGCATGAAGATTTGCAATTCGATTTTAAGATGATGATGGAAGAGCTCTAGGCTATTCCTCAGTTTTCTTTTTGTTCTTTTTGTCTTTCTCGTCGACAGGAGGCTCAGGCGGAGTGTCCGAAATATTCCCAAATTCATCCACGTAAGCAATCATATCCTCCAGTTTTCCACTGCTAGGCTGTTCTTTCTTTTCTAGGCGGGTAACGAGCTTTTCTTTACGTTTTTTTGCCTTTTTATCTGCTTTTAATTTTTTGATGAAACTGTTGTTCGATCTTCCCATAAGTGTTTTTTAGGGTTCTAAAATTGAAATACCCCAAAAATCTTATCTTGGAAGAACTTATTTATTCTGAGCGAAGGTGTAAAACAACGAGCATGATAAACGGAAAAGTATTGTCCTTTTGAGATAAATTTGTTGATTGGGTATATTTCCTACTGAGCTACAAAGGTCTTAATTTAACTTGACTTTAGCTAATTGTAGCTTATAAATCTTTGGAAGCATATTAGTTTCTCCTTTTGACTCCCCGAACAGCCTCCGCATGTAAGGGTTCTTCCGGCCAGGAATGTTTTGGATATCGGCGTTTAAGTTCTTTTTTCACCTCAAAGTAGGTGTTCTGCCAAAAACTCCTCAAATCATCCGTAACTTGGACTGGTTTGAACCCCGGAGATAGCAAATGGATCAAAACCCCCTGTCTTCCGTCATTTACCAGAGGGGTCTCCACCATACCGAAAAGCTCCTGTAGCCGGACAGCCAAAATGGGTTTTTCGCCATTTGGCTGGTAGTGAAGTTTGATATATGAGCCGCTTGGCACTTCGATTTTTTCAGGGGCCAGTTTTTCAAGCAATTGTTGCTTTTCCCAAGGTAAAGCGTTTATTAATATTTCTTTGAGGTCAAGTTTAAATAAATCCTCCTCACGCCTAATGTTGGAAATATAAGGGGGCAGCCATTCCGGGGCTCTATTCAAAATTTCTTCAGTAGTAAATGCGGGAAAAATCTCATCGCTGTTCCATGCATTTAAACTTTCAATCCTATTCTGCAGCTGAACTACTGATTCGCTGAAGTTCAGCAATTTGTCACCATCAGTTTTAATTGCCTTCAATATGGCTCTTTCAGCCAACTCAGGGTCCACGTGCTTTAGGGGCTGGGATTTTAGCACAATATTGCCTATCCTCATCACCTTCTCAGCTCCCAATTTTCCTTGTTTGAAATCCCACTCTATGATTTCTCTATCTTCAATCATGGGCATCAGGTCTTTAGGGTTGATGGGGGACGCAAGGAATATTTTCCCTATCCCATCTCGGGCATCCATATTTGCCACGGCAAGCCATGATTCGTGGGCCAGGTCGTCTCTGTGCCCCATCATGGCAATTCTCCCATTGGAAAGCTGAAATTGGGCATTGTTGCCCGGTCGGGCGCAAGCAATTCTGTCTGGGTAGGCGTATGCTAGTAGGATTCCCGTTTCAAAAATGTCATAGACATCATTTGAAGCCTCGATGCCCAACATTCTCCGGTAGTGCTGTGCCACTGTGTCCACTTTTCTGAAAGGACCATGAACGTTGTTTTCCTTTCTAAGTCTTCTCAATTTTTCGATCCGGTGATTAATATCTGTTCCCGCATCCTTGCCAAGCGGATCTTTTTCTTCTATGACGGCTGCCAAATCCGTAGCCAATGCCTGCTGCCCAATATTTTTGGACTTGATCAACATATGGGCAATCCGGGGATGGCAGGGTAGCTTTTGCATTTGAAGGCCATGTTCGGTGAGTTTTCCGTTTAGGATGGCCTCCAAACTTTCCAATAACTCCACTGCTTGCTGAAATGCACCTTGAGGCGGAGGCGTAAGCCAAACCATCTGCTGGTACCCTTCAATTCCCCAGGCATAAAGATCCAGCACGAGAGAAGCCAAATCTGCTTCCAGAATTTCTGGTGTACGGAAAGTTTCCAGTCTCTCTTGAGTTGCCTTGCTCCAAAGTCTAATACAGTGTCCCGGGCCAAGCCGACCAGCGCGTCCGGCCCTCTGGTCAGCGGCATCCTGGGTTACCTTTATCGTTTTCAGCCTGGAAAGACCTGATCTGGGGTCAAATTTTGAGGTCTTTCCATAACCGCTGTCCACTACCAGGCTAATTCCTTCAATTGTCAAACTGGTTTCGGCAATGCTAGTGGCCAGGACAATTTTGCGTTTGTGAGGGTTTGGGACAATAGCAGCCTGTTGCTTTTGAAAGGGCAACATTCCAAACAATGGATGAATGGCAAAATGGGGGAGGGTGCTTCGCAAAAAATCATGGCATTGCATGATCTGTGCTTGTCCAGGCAGAAAAACCAAAATATCACCCTCATATTCATCGATGGATTTGAGAATAACATTATTGACCGTATCCACAATTGACCACTCATCCGTGTCGCCCCAGTATTTCACATCTACCGGATATTGGCGGCCTTTACTTTCGATTTCCTTGGCGGACAGCATATGGGCCAGTTGGGTAAGATCAATAGTGGCCGACATGATCATTATCCTCAGGTCGGGCCTCAAAACTTGTTGGACTTCCCGACAAAGCGCCATGGCCACATCGGCATGGATATTCCTTTCGTGAAATTCATCAAAAATCACCAAACCAACATTTTCCAAGGCATTGTCTTGCTGTATTAACCGGGTTAAAATACCTTCAGTTAACACATCGATTTTCGTATGGGGGCTGGTTCTGTTTTCAAATCTGATCATATAGCCCACCTCTTCTCCGATCTTGGTCCCTTGAAGGTCGGCCATCCGCATGGCAATCGATTTTGCCGCCAGACGGCGAGGTTCCAAAATCAAAACCTTTTTACCCTCAAGCCAAGGTTCATTCATTAAAGCCAAAGGCAGTAAAGTGCTTTTACCGGCACCGGGAGGGGCTTTTACGATTAGGGTATTTTCATTTGTCAAAATTTCTTTGACAGCGGGAATGATCTCCTTGATGGGAAGGTCCAAAGAAAAGGGGTCGAAACTCAATTGAAAGCGGATTAATTTAAATGCAAATTTAGCTGAATAAGCAAAAAGAAAAAAGGCTGTCATTTCTGACAGCCTTGGGATTTGTTAGTTTTTGGTGATTTTGACGGGGACTTCTACTTTTTCCCATTTTAGCACAAAACCATCCGCGGTGATATCATAGGTTAACCTTTCATTCATTTCAGAGGATTCTTTTGGAGTTACTTTTACACGAAGCACATCCTCGCTTTCCTGATATTTGGTAGATCCCCATTGGCTGGCTTCTTTGTTGAAAATAATAGTCCACTCATTTTGTCCTGGAATGGTAAACAGCGCATATTTTCCAGCTGCCAATTCTTTTCCTTCGACTTTGATCGCCTGATCAGTCGTAAAAGTAGTTGCTTCATTAGCACCAGAGCGCCATACTTGGTCGTATGGTACCAGCCCGCCCCAGATATTCCTGTCTCTCACAGCAGGGCTTCCATATCCAATTTGGATGTTTGCTCCATCCACGGTGCCTTCGGCAGTGCGGGCTGGACTGGCTTTTTCTTGGTCCTGAGCCATCGCAAAATGGGACACCACCAAGAAAGCGAAAATCATACTTAGGGATTTGATAAAAATTGATTTTTTCATAATGACAGTTGTTAAAGTTTGTACTAATTTAAGTAATAACTACTGCATAAATCATTTTTTCCACAAAAGGTTTTGGAAAATATTTGCCGTTAATAATCTGGGGGCAGTACTTGGTGTAATTGGAGATGAAAATCTTTACCAGAATTGAAGTCAACTTAAGGATTTTGATTAAATTAAATGTTCATTCACAAATTAGATAATCATGGCCAATTTTAATCTAAAAGTTAACGGCAAGCAGTTTCAGGTTGATGTTGATGAGGATACACCTTTGTTGTGGGTTCTTCGGGATCACCTCGGCTTAGTCGGGACCAAATATTCCTGTGGGATAGCACAATGCGGTGCCTGTACTGTCCATATTAACGGAGAAGCCAGAAATGCATGCGTCACACCCGTGTCAAACTTGGGTTCGGATGAAATCACTACCATCGAAGGGCTTTCCGAAGATGGGCAGCATCCTGTGCAGCAGGCATGGAATGAAGTGGATGTAGCACAGTGCGGGTATTGCCAAGCAGGCCAGATTATGACAGCTGCGGCATTTCTGAAAACCAATTCCCAGCCAAGTATGGAGGAAATTGAAGACGCAATGAACCGTAACTTATGCAGGTGCGGTACTTATCACAAAATTAGGGAGGCTGTGGCTTTGGCCGCTAAAAAATAATAGATATGGCAAGTTTTAAAACCAACAGAAGAGACTTTTTGAAAATGGCCGCAACGGCAGGTGGTGGCCTATTTATCGGGTTCCAATGGTTCAGTTGCGATTCCCCCAAGATGAAAGTGCTCAGCAATGAAGAGGTTTTGGCCTCCGCCCAGCAATTCAATGCTTTTTTATCCATCACGCCTGATGGTGATGTGGTGATTTATTCGCCAAATCCCGAATTGGGACAAAATATCAAGACTTCTTTTCCCATGGTGGTAGCAGAAGAACTGGATGCTGATTGGGAAAGAGTGCGTGTCATACAAGCGAATTTAGACCTTCAAAATTTTGAACGGCAAGTAACCGGGGGTAGCGGAGCCATGCCGCATTCTTGGGAGAGGTTGCGTAGGGCAGGAGCCACTGCCAAATACCTATTGGTAAGTGCCGCCGCGGACAATTGGGATGTTTCTTATGATTCCTTGACAACAGAAAATGGTCAGGTAATCCACAACGCCTCAGGCCGTAAGATCAGCTATGGTGAGTTGGTGAATGATGCCTCAAAGTTGACTGCTCCTGAGGACGTGAGACTGAAGGATCCGAAAGACTTTAAACTGATCGGAACCCCTGTCAAAAATGTGGACAACAAAGCCATGTTTACAGGTCAGCCCTTATTTGGGTTGGATTTTTACAGGGAGGGAATGGTTCATGCCATGATCCAAAGACCCCCATTTGGAATGAAAATCCTTTCGGTGGATGATGCTGAGGCAAGAAATATCAAGGGGGTGACGGATATAATCCAAGTTGGTGAGAGTGTGGCTGTTGTTGGATCCTCAACCTGGCCCTTGATGAAAGCAAAAAAAGCCCTGAAGATAAATTATGAACCTATAACTGAGGAGGAAAGCACTGCTAACCACGACAGGATTTTCAGGGAATTGTTGGACGGAAATAGAGCCGATATAATGCGTCAGGATGGAAATGTGGTACGGGCATTCCAGCAAGCCGCTCAAATTGTAACCAGTGAATATCAGTGCCCATTTCTTTCGCACTCTCCGATGGAGCCCATGAATTTCTTTGCCCATGTGAAAGGAGATAAGGCTGAGTTGGTAGGCCCAACCCAAACACCGGAAAGAGCTAGAAATGAAGCGGCCCAACTTCTAGGAATCGATCCTGAAAATGTTTCTGTAGAGATCACCAGGTTAGGAGGAGGTTTTGGAAGGAGGCTTAGAGCGGATTTTGTGGTAGAGGCTGTTGAGCTTTCCAGAATATTGGACAAGCCTGTGAAGGTGACCTGGAGTCGAGAAGACGACATGACTGGAGGGGCATATAGGCCTGCTGTAAGATATAAGTTTGAGGCGGCATTGGATGGAGCTGGAAATATGATCGGATATAAATTGCGAGGTGCAGGTATTAATGCAGGAAACACTACCCGTCAGGATAATTTCCCTTCCGGTGCTGTGGAGAATCTTCTTATCGAATCTGTAGAACATAAATCCCATGTCACCACAAACGCGTGGCGAGCACCAATTACCAATTTCTTGGCATATGCTGAGCAATCATTTCTTGATGAAGTGGCAGAAGTTGCCAAAAAGGATCCGGTAAAATTCAGATTGGATCTTTTAGAAAGAGCCAAATCTAATCCGGTAGGAGAAATCCATTATGATATTGACCGGATGAAAGGAGTCATTGAGTTGGCAGCTGAGAAATCAAATTGGGGCAAAGATTCAAGCATCAAGCAAGGGTTCAGTGTATATTTCTCCCATCGTTCCTATGTTGCGCAAGTGGCCAATGTAGTGATGGAAAATAACCAGCCTGTATTGAAAAAGATCGTAGCCGCCACTGATTGCGGGATTGTCGTCAACCCAACCGGTGCCAACCACCAAGTAAGAGGTGGAATAGTGGATGGGATGGGACATGCGATGTTTGGCAATTTAACCTTTGAAAACGGAAGTCCGAAGCAGAAGAATTTTGATACATACAGGCTAATCCGCATGAAGGAAGTGCCTGAAATTGACGTACATTATGTGGAAAATGGCATTGATCCAACTGGTTTGGGAGAGCCTGCATTACCGCCAACAGGTGGCGCAATAGCCAATGCAATTTATAGTGCTACAGGCAGACGCCTTAGAAGCCAGCCATTTATAGAACAAAAGGAGTTTTCTGACTTGGAGATTAAAATGGAAAGAGTTTAGTTCTAAATATTTAGTTGAAAAGCAAGGAGAGGAGTT
Source organism: Litoribacter ruber (assembly GCF_018449405.1). NCBI lineage: Bacteria > Pseudomonadati > Bacteroidota > Cytophagia > Cytophagales > Cyclobacteriaceae > Litoribacter > Litoribacter ruber. Next base: position 220,542 of record NZ_JAHCMY010000005.1, on the reverse strand, counting down.
TTAAAAGATTAAAAACCTTAAATCTTTAAAATTCGGCTCAGAATTACAAGTTGGCCCGTATGATAGGAGTTGTGTTCTATTAAAAGCAAAGCTTCCCTGAGCAAATTGTGATTTTGATTTCCCTGTATAGGTGAAAACAGTTTATTGCTGTTATGGCTCAGCCATTTATTGAATCTTGAACGGTCTTCAAAAAACTGGTCAATTTTTGCGGCATAATCTTTCTTGGAGATTATGCCGTTTTCTTTTGGCCAATAGTCTTCAGGCCAGCTGAGCTCTTTGTAATTTTCACTGCAGCAATAATCCAGTATATCTTTTTGTGCAAGACGCATATGTTCGAATAGATCATAAAACGTGTAAGGAAGCTTGTCAACCTTTTTTTGAATATGGTCATATGGAAAGTCATTCAATACTTCCTCGAGTTTGATGTAGGCGTGTCCACCAAGGATATGAGTGATGAGTTGGGCAACTGTCCGGTAATTGAAAGAATTCTCCATAAGAATAGAAACAAGCGCCTAAATCAAATGTTTACTATATGTTATATAATTTATATTATGTTAAATAAAGGTTCTACGACATAGGCCCCATTGATGAGGCCCATGATTTATTTCAATGCGTTTTGTATGTTTTCTAACTTCCCATCTATCTCCTCAGTTATCTCTAGTCCTAGAATTTTGGCAACCAATGGATACACATCCGTATTCTCCACCGACTCAATTTTAACTCCCTCTTTGAAAGCCGGACCGTTTGCATAAAATATTCCATGCATGTCTTTATGTGTCGGTGCGTAACCATGTTCACCAAAGACCTCAGTATCAAACATAGAGGCTTTTTGTTGGTAGCGCATCATGTCTCTAGGAAATGCCAAATAGTAACCCAGATCTGGCAGAATAAGGAAATCCCCCAACAAATCTCTATACTTTTTTATATTCTTGTAGTACTCTTTGTCTTCAATGTCAGCAATGATGAAATTTTGCTTATTCTTATTTAAAGCTTTTCCCACCTTCTTCTTATCCTTTGGATTTTTCAGGTGGACATGGGCCAATGCTCCATTATTGTAAACTTCAACAGGTAAGTCTTTTACAATCTCATCAAGCGGTATAAGCCTATCCTTGGTCACATCGGTCATGCCGTGGTCAGAAACCAGGATAATGTTAACATTAAGTCCAAAACTTTTCACACCCTGGAATAATGCCCCAAGCTGTGCGTCTAAGGTATTCAGCTTTTCCTGTAGCTTTTCATCATTATTAGGCCCATAAATATGGCCGACATCATCCATGTCAGAGAAGTACAAAGTGATCATCCTTGGCCTTTCCTCATCGGGCATATTCAACCATTCAAAGACTTTACTGATCCTTTGCAAATTGGGCACCTCACCATCATATTGATAATAAAAAGTCGGATGCATATCTTGCACCGGAGCCTCACTACCCACAAAGAAATAACTTGCTGCAGTGATACCCTGTTTTTCTGCCAATACCCAAAGTGGCGTTCCCCCATACCAATATTTATCCTGAACAACCTCCCTATTCCCAATGGAATAAATCTGATCTTGCTTGGGATCATAAAAAGTATTGTCAACCAACCCGTGATTTTCAGGTTTCAAACCAGTGGCAATAGTATAGTGATTGGGAAAAGTCTTGCTGGGAAAAGAAGGAACCAGCGATTCGGCAGCCACTCCCCCACTTACGAATTCACTTAAGTTTTTGGGTTTAAATCGCTCAATGTAATCATATCGAAAACCGTCCAGACTAATGAGAATAACATGGGGGTCTTTTTCTTGCCCAAACAATTTCGTAAATGACACAATTGCCAATAGAAGCCCTAATACAACCTTTAAACGTGTTTTTTGCATCGTAATAACTTTGATCTACAAATATAGGATCTTTTGAAAGTACTAAAATAAAAAAGGCCACTGTGAAGTGGCCTTTTAAGTTATTTATTATCCTTCCATCCAGTCAGGACCTAAAAGCTCCTGAAGTTTCTGGTCGTATTCCTCAGCTTTCTCAGTGTTTTTCAACCTTGTGTGGATCTGGAAAAGAATTTCCAACACCTCTGTGTTTTCAGGCTGCAATTCTGAAGCTTTCGTGAAATAAGGGATTGAGCTTTCATAATAGCCGTCCGCTTCTTTTAACATATCATCAGATTTAGCTTCCCACTCATCATCAGGAAGGTTATTTACATCAGCAATGATAGTTCTAGCTTTATCCAAGTAGATTGCTCCAGCGTAGAAGTTTCCTTCGAAGAATTCAGGGTCTGATTCCACCGTTTTCTTATATTCTTCCAAAGCACCTTCAAGGTCCCCAGACTGCTCTTTCAAATAACCGTATCTCAAACGGATAGCTGTATCATTTGGATCTTCTTCCAACGCCTTCTCGATTGAAGCCATAGCTTCGTCCATTTTGTCAAGTTGCAACAACAATTGGATCTCAAATTCTTGAAGACCCTTGTCAGTAGGATACTCTTCTCTAGCCTCAGAAACCAATCTATAAGCTTCTTCCTGATCTTCGTCTACTGAAGTGGCAATTTGGATTAAGAAATAATAAGCGTTCAGCTTGTTGTACTCTTCATCATCAAGCAATTGAGTGAAGTATTTTTTTGCTGGCTCATATTTCTCTATCATGTTTGCAGTATAACCTGCGTTAAACACCATGGAAGTGTCAGCTGGGTCGATATCAGCTGCCAAAGAGAAAAACTCATGGGCAAGCTCCATGTCATCTTCCTCGTATCTTTCGATAGCTTTTTCCAAAGAGGCAGCTTTCAATCTTAGGATACCTTCGCCCTGAAGGTTTTCAGGCATTCCTGGTAGCACTTCTTTATAGATCTCCTTGCCGATTTTGCTTGACTTATCATTACCATCAAGCTCCATGGCTTTTTCGAATGAATCGTAAGCATTTCTTCCAGTAGAAACCGTCTCTTGATTGTTGTTTTCGTCTTGCTCAAACATCATGGTCTTGATTTTACCTTTCACCATGTGGGTGTTAGGATCATCACCGGTTTCTTCACTTTGTAGAGCGGCTTCGATATCCGTCAAAGCTTCTTCATATTGCCCTTTTTTAAAATTTCGTTCTGCAGAACGCACCACCTTCTTTTGTGCGAAGGCTCCTGTGGCAAATGCCACTAATACTAACGATAGAATTAATTTTCTCATTTGTCGTATGTTTATTCTATATTGTTTGGTTTTTCTGTGTTGTTGTCGTCACCCTCTGACTGGCTGTCATTGCCTTCAATCTGATTTTCGGCATTCTCAGTTAACTCCTCTACTATTTCTTCAATTCGCTCAATCTTTTCAATTGAAGAAATCTCGTCCGTTTCGCTGAGCTTGATCAACCTAACGCCTTGGGTAGCTCTACCCATAACCCGAAGATCAGCCACTGGAGTTCGGATTGTGATTCCAGACTTGTTAATAATCATTAAATCATCTGTATCAACTACTTCTTTAATGGCAACCAGGCTTCCAGTTTTTTCGGTGACATTCATGGCTTTTACTCCTTTTCCGCCCCTGTTTGTGATTCTATATTCCTCTAGTGCTGAGCGCTTTCCGTAACCTTTCTCAGAAACAACTAAAAGGGTTGCATCTTCGCGTAAAGCACAAACCATGCCAACGACATAGTCATTTTCGTCCGCTAGACTGATGGCTTTTACTCCTGTTGCGGTCCTTCCCATCGGTCTCACGGTAGACTCGTGGAAGTGGATTGCCCTTCCAGATTTGGCTGCTATGATAATGTGGGCGTCTCCATGGGTCATTTCCACATTTAACAGTTGATCATCTTCGCGGATGTTCAAAGCTATGATTCCATTTGTCCTAGGACGGGAATATTGCTCCAAGGTTGTCTTTTTGATGATACCGTTTTTGGTTACCATCACCAAGAAGTTATTATTGATGTAATCCTCATCATTCAGATCAGTAACCTGGATGATAGAACGGATCTTGTCATCGCTTTCAATATTGATCAAGTTTTGGATAGGACGGCCCTTCGAGGTTTTGCTTCCTTCCGGAATTGCATAGGTTTTCAACCAGAAAAGTTTTCCTTTATCCGTAAAGATCAAAAGGTAATTATGTGTGGATGCAGAAAATAAGTATTCTGTGAAATCATCCTCTTTGGTGGTTACCCCCCTTGATCCGACCCCTCCTCTACTTTGAGTACGATATTCAGTCACAGGGGTCCTTTTTACATAGCCCTGGTGTGAAACCGTGATGATTACCTCTTCATTTGGAATCATATCCTCGTAAGAGAAATCCTCAGCATTATGCTCTATATCAGTTCTTCTTGGGTCAGCATAGCGATCCTTCATTTCCTGAAGTTCATCCTTGATGATCTGCATTCGCTTACCTTCATCCGCCAAAATCGCTTTTAGCTCTTCGATAAGTTTCATGATCTCATCGTACTCATTCTGGATCTTCTCACGTTCCATTCCGGTAAGCCTCTGCAATCTCATGTCCAGAATAGCTCTAGCCTGAATTTCGCTAAGATCAAACCTCTCCATCAAACCGTTTCTTGCAGTTTCTGGATCTCTAGAATTTCTAATCAAGGAAATCACCTCATCCAAATGATCCAAGGCAATCAAATAACCTTGCAGGATGTGTGCTCTCTTTTCCGCTTCTCTTAATTCATACTCTGTCCTTCTGATCACCACTTCGTGTCGGTGATTTACATAGTGGACGATAAGGTCTTTGAGATTAAGGGTATGTGGACGGCCTTTGACCAATGCCACATTGTTGACACTAAATGAGGTCTGAAGACCTGTGTGCTTATATAGGTTATTTAAAATAACATTCGCGATGGCATCTTTTTTCAGCTCATAGACAATTCGCATACCTCTGCGATCAGATTCGTCACGGATGGCAGATATCCCTTCGAGTTTCTTCTCATTGATTAATTGGGCCGTCTTTTCAATCATATTGGCCTTGTTGATCAAATAAGGAATTTCGTGAATTACGATCATCTCCTTACCGTTATCCTTGGTTTCCACGGTGGCTTTCCCTCGCATCACCACACGGCCACGACCGGTTTCAAATGCGGATTTCACCCCGTTGTATCCGTAGATGATACCCCCTGTAGGGAAATCCGGAGCCACGATGTATTCCATCAATTCCGGTATGGTGATGTCACGGTTGTCAATATAGGCTGTGATACCATCTACTACCTCACCCAAGTTATGGGGAGCCATATTGGTGGCCATACCTACGGCAATACCGCTGGCGCCGTTAAGCAAAAGATTGGGTATCTTAGCTGGTAAAACGACGGGCTCTTTTAGTGAGTCATCAAAGTTCAACTGAAAATCAACAGTCTCTTTATTGATGTCAACCAGCAACTCCTCAGCTATTCTCTTAAGCCTGGCTTCGGTATAACGCATGGCGGCAGGAGAATCCCCATCCACTGAACCAAAGTTACCTTGTGGATCTACCAAAGGGTATCTCAAGGACCAATGTTGAGCCATCCTCACCATGGTTTCGTAAACGGCAGAATCACCATGTGGGTGATATTTACCGAGTACCTCTCCGACTATTCTTGCTGATTTTTTATAAGGTTTGTTATGGGTTACTCCCAATTCCTGCATTCCGTAAAGAATTCTTCTATGAACAGGTTTTAGACCATCCCTAACGTCGGGTAATGCTCTGGAAACGATAACTGACATCGAATAATCGATGTACGCTCCGCGCATTTCCTCTTCTATATTAATGGGTATAATGTTCTCGTTTTCTCCTTGAGCCATAAGTAAATTTCTCAATATTAGTTTGCAAGATAATAAAAAGAATAAGGTTTTAAAACTGTAAATAAGCGTGATTTAACCAAAAATAAGGTTTTCATCCTACCATTGGCCGATCTTACGATTCTGCATGTTGAAGATTGAGCTTCCGCGGTATTCCACCCCGTCGTGTATGTGCTTCATTTTCACCCCACAGCCGCTCACTTTGCACCGCTTGGTTCCTGGCATACGTAGGGAAAGTCCCGCATTCAGTGTCATCAGCTGTTGGATAAAAAGTTGGTTTTCCTCAAGTGTGGGATTTTGTAATTCCATGCGCCTCACTTCAAAATTGGGCTTAATAAATACCTTTACATATTCTGAAAGTTCTCGCTCTACTCTTAAACCAACTCCATAAAATGGATCGGTTGCAACCAAATTTGGATCAAAAGATTCCCTAATCATAATCTGCCCAGCTTCGCCCTCCAAAATAAATCTCCAAGGATAATGCTGCCGGAGCCTTAATTTTCTTTCGGCCTGCATATAAGTATTGCTGCCGGAGTATTTCCGGTATCGCCAATTCAGAAACGACGCCCTCTTGCGCGCATCATAGATAATGATACCTACTGTGCCGTATAATTTATCAAAAACATAGGCATGCGTGGCGTAATTGAATGCATAATCGTTGTAAGTTGGGGCATTCATCCTCCCCCACTCCCGGGCTACGCCGCCGCCGATGGTAGCAATTCCAAAAAGGTCAATTTTGACGCCTGCATTCACAGGGAGGGCGAAATTGGAGCCCCTAAAATTGACTTCCTCCCCGAAGCTAATCCCCGGAGCAGCCTCTTCACCCTGAAAGGTTATGGGGTAAGCGGTATAGTCTGTTGAAATGAAATTCAAACTGTGAAGATGGTATCCATACCCTCCAGTAACGTCCAGACTGATGGCGCTGATCACATTCCGGGCCGCATTGCCTATACTGCTGTTACTTTTAGGTTTCTTGGCCTTGGTATCAATGCCAAAATAGTCCTCCTGTGCTTGCACTGTCGAAGATAGGCAGCTTACGAGGAAAACAATTAATACGGATAATTTTAAGCTTACTCTCATCTTTTCCAACAATTCTGAATTCTAAAAATACAGCTTAATGCTCAATAAAGGAAACAAAAAAGCCTCCCGTGTTACAGAAGGCTTTTTTATTCCTATATTTTACTAATTTGTATTACTCAGCGTCAGTTGCATCTGACTCTTCACCTGATCTGGCCTCTCTTTCTTCTTTCTTTTCAGCAATTTTAGTGTCGACCTTTTCTTTTACTTCTGGGTCTTCCTTCATGGCTTTATTGATCTTGTTGTAAGTTGCAGCACCTAACTGGTCTTTGTCCATGATGATGTTGGTTTTCAACTCTCTAACTTCCTTGGCAAGCTCTTCCATGAAATCAAGGATTTCCTGGTAGGCTTCCTTTTCTTCGTCAGTTACGTTTGCAGCTTCCATTTTCTCATCATCACCCCAAGCGGCCTTGATTTCATTGTATCTTCCTGCACCTTCGATAGTCTCATTGTTTTTGATCATATCTACAAGCTCTTCGTTCTTTCTTTCATAGAAAGCCATAACAGAGTCTTCCATGGCGGCAAACTTTTCAAGCTCTTCTTCAGTGATCTCATCAGAGTTGGCTTCAGCTTCTGTTTGCGCATAGGCATTTACATTCAACAAGCCAGCAAGTAAAATAGCTAATACAAATAATCGCTTCATCGTATTTATTTAGTTTAGGTTAATTTTCGTAATTCAAGGTTTCAATTAAATTGATTCCAGTTAAGATAACAAGAAATATTTCAAAAAATACGCCATTTCAATCGTTAAAGCTTCTTAAACGGAAATAAACGCATTTTTTATTGTACTTATCTAATTTCTTTCAACCTGGCAATTGTTCCTTTTGGATCATTTGCGCTGAAAACAAAACTCCCAGCCACAAGAACATCCGCTCCAGCTTCAAATAACTTTGATGCATTGTCCTGGTTGACTCCCCCATCGATCTCAATCAAAGTGGAAGAACCTGCTCTGTTTATCATTTCTTTAAGCTTTCTAACCTTTTTGTAGGTGTTTTCGATAAACTTTTGCCCTCCAAAGCCTGGATTGACTGACATTATACAAACTAGGTCAAGATCCTGAATCACATCTTCTAAAACATCAACAGAGGTATGAGGGTTCACTGCCACACCAGCTTTGCAACCCAAATCTTTGATGGCCTGCAGTGTGCGGTGCAAATGGTTACATGCCTCGACGTGTACGGATATTATTTCCGCTCCTGCCTTTTGAAATGCCTCTAAATATTGATCCGGATTAACAATCATCAAATGCACATCCAAAGGCTTTTTGGCGTGCTTTTTAATGGCTTCGGTGACCGGGATACCAAAAGAAATGTTGGGAACAAATACTCCATCCATGATGTCGACATGGATATAATCGGCTTGGGAATCATTTAGCATTTCAACCTCACTTTGAAGGTTGGCAAAATCAGACGCCAAAACTGATGGCGCAATTAATACACTCATTACTTGGGGGTTATATGTAATTGATTAAACTATTTTTTGACAAATTTAATTCTCTCTGGCTTGTTGGATTCTCGGACTTGGATAATATACATACCTGCTCTCAGATCTCCTACCGATATGGAATAGGGTTGCTCAAAGGAATTTCTGTTAAGATTTGCGCTGGAGAGAAGTTTACCATTGAGGTCGTAGAGGCTGAATTCACATTCATTCAAGCGTCCATAATTGATAAAGAGCTCGTTTCCATCCGTGGGATTAGGAAAAATATTTAATTTGGCTTCTTCAATTTCCTTTTCAACTTCGGTCACTACGCCAAAATAGGCTCTGGTGAAATTTGGAATTCCATAACCCAAATTATTGTCTGGTTCGTCAGCTTGGCTAGAGGTACTTAATATAAGCTCTAAAAGTTCTGCTTTGGATAATTCCGGTTTGGCCTCCCAAAGTCCGGCTGCTAGTGCCGCTACCTGTGGGGCTGAAAAAGAGGTGCCACTAGCCGTTCCAATAGAAGAATTGTTTCTCCATAAAGTCACGCTGCTACCCAGTGCCGTCACCTCTGGCTTTGTCCTTCCGTCGGCAGTAGGGCCGATGCTACTGAAATTGGATTTTTGTAAATTATTGGTCACCGCCCCCACTGAAAGAATTCCATTGGCATCGGATGGAGCTGTGATAGTTTTCCAAGAACCATTTCCTTCATTTCCGGCACTGGAAACGATTAGAATGCCCTTTTCAGCGGCAATGTTTGCTCCCCTGGTAATCACAGCGGTTTTCCCATCAAGGTCTTCTTTCGAATAATTCATAGAAGACTCATTGAATAAATTGTAGCCCAACGAACTGTTGATAATATCCACTCCCAAACTATCGGCATATTCTGCAGCCCTCACCCAATTGTATTCTTCTATTCGGTATTCTGAGCTCACATCTTCGGTAATGGCCAAAATATAATTTGCATTATAGGCACCAGCTACTAATGAATTGGGATCAAAGGCAGCTATAAGTGACAATGAGCCGGTGCCGTGGGTGTCAGTTCGAAAAACCTCATCCGAGCCCGGGATAACGAAATCACGTGTGGCAGTGATGCGGCCATTGTCAAATAGGTGCCGAAGTGCATCGATTCTATCTGCATTTTGGAATCCTCCGTCAAATACGGCAATGGTCACCCCTTCGCCTGTATAACCTTCCTCATGCATTTCAGGGATTCCCAATAGCTCATTTTGGAACATATAGGCCTTGTCACTTTTTGATTTCAGCCTGATTTTGATGGGGATTTTTAATGCCTCTTTTCTGGCAGTCTGCCCATAATCATAAAAACCACGACCAACCAACTCGACGTCTTCCACAAAGGGCAAAGCTTTGACCTCTTCAACCTGCTCTTCGGAAGCTACCACAATAGAGGCGTTTAACCATTTGGTATGGTAATGAACTTTCTCCACTAATGGAGTGATGGTTTCGATATAAGCGGGCGAAACGGGGAGATCTAAACTGTCCAAGCTAACTTTTTCCCTTGCTCTTCTTTGTAAAGTTCCTTCTGTCAAAAAATCCAGAGGAGAATCAAGTTCAAATGCGGATTGGGGCTTGTATTTATACTTTATAGCAAATCTGTCTTGGGCCTCAAGGGTAAGACTAAGCAGGGAAAACCCAAGTGCTAGAAAGGCTATTCTTTTATTGATCATAGGAAAGCAACTTTATATGCGTTAAACGGCCCGATTCGATCCTTTGTTCCCCTAGGCAATCATTTCGCGAACAGTAATTGAATCTTTCATAATAACTCTCTACCAATCCTATGCCCTTTGCAAAAATCTCATGCCGCACATCCCGCAAGGTAATTAAATCATCGAATTCCTCATGTAAAACCTTCAACACTTCGGAAAAGTTAAGCTGGCCTACCTTATAATTTTTCTCCCTAGAAATCTTGAATATTTCCCGGGAAGCTACATTGTAAAGGTTTCCGTTCCATTGGCGGTTTTCATTCGGGGGAAATATCAATGGAACAATGAACTCATTATCTTTTCTTCTAAGCAACTTCCCCTCCTCTATATGCATGGTATACTGGCTATCAAATTTCCAATCTCTGCGATCAGGGGATTTTCGTCTCACTATAACAAAAACATCCAGATTATTTTCAGCCTTGTACCGCTGTGCTACGGAATCCCTGATGAAGAAATTGGCTGATTCGCAGTCATTTTCCCCAAAACAAATGGTTTCCGAAAGCTGGTAGGTCCACCTGAAGCCTTCCTGAAGAGGCTGATAATCATAACCTTTATCCAAGATCAGGTCCTCGGATTCCTGACAGGAGAAGAACACAACAAAAAGTAAGACGATGTACGAGGCTTTCATGAATGGGGCTGTAAACCAGTTTGATTCAAAAATACATCTTTCTTTTGAAAGTGCTTTGGCAAAAGGAAGAAAATAAATTCTATGTATCTTTGATTTTTAGAGAAAAAACAAAAGAATAATGGCATTAAGAACCTTTGTTAAAATCAGCAGCGTAAACAACCTCAGTGACGCCCGCTACTGTGCTGGCATGTATGTGAACGTCATGGGCTTTGCATTGGAGCAGAATGACTCCAATTATATATCTCCCCAAAAATTCAAAGTGCTTTCCGACTGGGTTTCGGGAGTTGAATTTGTGGCGGAGTTCAAAAACTCACACCCCGAAAACATCTTAACTACCCTACAGGACTATGAGGGATTTACCTTTATTCAAATTGAGGAGGAAGCGCACCTTCAAATGCTCTTGAATACAAATTATGGGTTGATTTGGAAGGTGGAATTGGAAAAAATAGAACGCCTGGATGAGGTTATCATGATGGCTGAATCATTAAAAGATGGCGGAATTGTAGTTCTGCTGGAGGGTGACCTTTCGCTTGACCAGTCAGTCAAGGCAAAAATCAATGAATTGAGCAGCAAGTGTGATGTGCTGGTCGGCTTTGATATTACGGCTGAAAATGTAAATGAGCTTTTGGAGGAAACCCAGATCAAAGGAATTGCACTGAAAGGTGGTGATGAAATCAAGCCAGGAATCAAGGATTTCGATGAGCTGGCTGATATTTTAGAAACACTTGAAGTAGAAGACTGATCCAAAAAAAAAGCTCCCACATCGAAGGTGGGAGCTTTTTTATCATCTGAGGGGTATCTTATTTAAAAGAGAATCTCAAGTATTTAATTTTTTCCCCTTTATCACTGAAAATCTTTTCATATCTGGTCTTGATACCAAAATGTTCGTGTTGAAAAGATGATTGATAGAAGTCGAAAGTATGCTCCAAATTGGTGATGTCCTCCCGTAAGTTCAATAATTCTAAGGTGTATTCAAACAATCCAGTGTTATCTGTTTTTAGGTGGACTATTCCACCTTCATCTAGCATAGGCTTGTACATTTCCAAAAATCTGGGAGAAGTGAGGCGTTTTTTCTCATCTCCATCTCTTGGCCTAGGATCAGGGAAAGTGATCCAAAGTTCATGAATTTCTTTTGGGGCAAAAAACTTCTCCAATTGCTCTATTTGAGTCCTTAGAAAGGCCACATTCTGCAAATCCTCAGCTATGGCGATTTTGCTGCCCTTCCATATTCTGGAGCCCTTGATGTCCACACCGATGAAGTTCTGCTCGGAGTTTTCCCTTGCCAAACCAACGGTAAACTCCCCTCTTCCGCAGGCAAGCTCCACTACTATAGGGTTATTGTTTTTAAACTGGACTTCCTTCCAGTTGCCTTTTATGGTTTCAAAAGAAGGTTTGCCTTCCTGAACAACATTAAAATTTTCCTCGTTTTCTTTAAATCTTAGGAGCTTGTTTCTTCCCATTGTTATAAATTCTCAATTTCTGCAACCACAAAGGTACTCCCTCCGACAAAAATAAAATCATTTTTCCCCGCCTTTTTCAAAACTTCCGCAATTGCCTGGTTGACATCAGGGATGATTTCACCTCTCAGGCCCATTTTACTCGCGGCCTCGTAAAGGTCTGAAGCAGGAAGAGCTCTGGGTATATTTGCCTGGCAAAAAATGTATTCTGCATCTTTAGGCATCATTGACAGTACTTTGCTGATGTCCTTGTCATTGACCATGCCCAATACCATGAAAAGCTTTTCATGAGGTGTCTCCTCAATTTGCTTGAGAATATATTCAAATCCTTCAGAATTGTGGCCTGTGTCACAATACGTTAGTGGTTGATTGTTAATCTTTTGCCATCTTCCTTTTAAACCTGTCAAAGAAACCGTTTTAAGAAGACCATTGGATATGTTTTCTGCCGAAATCTTTAGCCCATTTTCCTTTAATACATCTATGGCCTTCAAAATTCCACCCAGGTTTTTTTGCTGATATTTCCCCGTAAGGTCAAATTTAATTGGAGCTCCATTGGCTATAAAAACGGCTTTTCCTTCCTCATCGACTTCCTTAAACTGCACATTGTAATATTCCTCAGCAAAGAAGATCGGCGCATGCTTTTCATCTGCCTTTTGAATAAAAACTTTAAGTGTAGCTGGCTGCAATTCAGAAATTACCACTGGCACTCTTTCTTTGATAATACCAGCTTTTTCAGCGGCAATTTTGGGAAGGGTATCCCCTAGGAATTGGGTGTGGTCCAGTCCAATATTGGTAATCACGCAGATTTCAGGAGTAATGACGTTGGTGCTGTCCAGTCTACCCCCTAGTCCTACCTCAATTACAGCATAATCCACCTTTTCCTTGGCGAAATGCTCAAAGGCCATTCCTACGGTCATTTCAAAAAAGCTTGGCATCAAATCCTCAAGAAAGTTTTTATGCTTTTCCACAAATGTCACTACAGCGTCCTCGGGGATTTCAGCACCATTTATTTTTATTCTTTCCGTAAAGGATTTGAGGTGTGGAGAAGTATAAAGGCCGACTTTATAGCCGGCCTCTTGTAATATCGCCGCAATAGAATGGGAAGTACTCCCCTTTCCGTTGGTACCGGCCACGTGGATGGATTTAAATTTGGTTTGCGGATCGCCCAAATGCTGGCAAAGCGCAATCGTATTGGTAAGATCCGTTTTATAGGCCACCGCACCGATTCTTTGGTACATGGGCAGAGCATTGAACAGATAGTCCAATGTTTCTTGGTAAGTCATGAAGTCTGTATTAGTCTACTTGGATGACGAATGTGATTTTTCCGGTTGAATATTCTGCAGAAGGATTACCACTTTGGCGCTTAAAGGTCAATTGATTGACAACTGTTCTGTAATAGGCTAGCACATCATTGGATACATTGTATTCCAACGGTATTGCCTGTACTATTTTTCCGCTATCATCAATGGTGATTCTGAAAACAATTCTACCGTTTCTCGAGGAAACCTGATCTTTGATATTAGGTTTGGATGCAAAATCCCAACCTGCAAGTTCAAGGTTGTAGCCTGCCCCAGATCCCGCATTCCCGGTTCCAGATTGCATCAAAGCCCTACCGTCCACGCTTCCCTGAGGATTGCCTTCATCGCCGCGTTGATTGGAGGTGCCTTGGTTGCTGCCCGCTGACTGCTGTTGACTGCTACCCGTAGACCCTCCGGCACCGAATATGGCTCGTTGGTCAATTTTAGGTGTTTCTTCAGCTTGCTTTACCGTTTTTTCATCTTCAGCCTTCTGAGGTTGAGTGACAGGCTGGTCAGACTTTGCTTTGGCCGTACTTTCTTTGTTAGCCTCCGTGGTTTTTTCACCACCCTTCAACGGGCTGGCTACTTTGGACTGCGTTTCAAAGGTAGTTTGGGATTGGCTAGGTGCTGGCTTAGCCGTTTTGGTTTCAGGCTGGGGAGCTGGAGTTGCTGGCTGGGTTGGCTGCTGAGTGACCTCACCAGGGGCCGGAGCCTCCTGTCGCACCACTTCACTTTCGGAAGGGGGGGCGGTAGTCTGAGTGGTTCCGCTTCCCATATCGGTAAAGCCCAAACTTAGTTCGAGTCCGAATTGGGGTATAGGGGGCACTTGTGGTCGCCAAACCACTATGAAATAGATAGCCACAAGCAATAATACGTTAAGGATAATGGTAATTATCAACGCCTTTTTATTGCTGTCAGCTTCATCTTTACTTAAATCCCAGTAAGCCATTGTAAATGATTATTTATATGGTTTAGTGGCGATGGACACATTTGCCTCCAAGGTGGCCGCAATGCCCCCGATTTCAACGAGATATTCTACAGGAACCTCCTTGTCAATATGCAACACCACTGTTCCTTTGTGATCCTTTAACAACGCAGTTAATTCATTTTTAATTTCATCTCGATTAACTGTTCTGTCATTGACTGAAAATCTCAGGTCTTTCGTTACGGTGACCGTCACCTCTTGCATCACAATATCAGAGGTCTCACTGCTTGGCAGATTGACCGGAAGTCCAGATGGGGTGATGAATGACGAGGTCAACATAAAAAAGATCAGCAACAGAAATATAATGTCCGTCATGGAGGACATGGAAAATGCTGCTTCGATCTTATTTTTGGATTGTAATGCCATAGCTTATTTTTCCTGCAAAAGGTCAATAAATTCCACTGTGGTGTACTCCATGCTGTGGATCAGTTTGGATACCTGTCCGACAAGGTAGTTATAACCCAAATAGGCTACGATACCCACTACAAGACCAGTGGCCGTAGTGATCATGGCTTCATAAATACCGGTAGAAAGAAGCTTTGGTGATACCATGCCCTCTTCTTGGGCCACTCCGATGAAGGCACGGATCATACCTGCCACCGTACCCAAGAAACCGATCATCGGTGCCGCACCTGAAACTGTTGCCAAAAGGCCTAAGTTCTTTTCCAGCTTGTAAATTTCGATTTTGCCGACATTCTCGATAGCCACTTCAATGTTTTTCAGAGGGCTGCCGATTCTGTCCAGGCCTTTTGCGATCATGTTGGCTACCGGGGTGTTTTCACCATGGCAAACCATTTTAGCACGCTGGATGTCGCCACCCTGTACCATCATTTTCACCTGGTCCACCAAGCCTTTTGGCGTTTTGGCGGCTTTGCGGATGGTAATTACCCTTTCCACAAAAATGAAAACGGCAAGAATAAACAACAAATAGAGGGGAATCATCATATAGCCTCCTTTGATCATTAGATCTAATAGGCCAATGTTTGAACTCGCGGAATCTAAGTTGGTTAAGGTGTCTGCAACCACTTGGTTGTCAGTGGAGATAGTTTGTAATAAGATCATGTTAATATTTCAATACCCATAAATTTTCTTGATAATCTGCTTGAACTCGCTCGAGTTCTTCCAATGCCAAGGCGACGTTTTCAAACTCCCCTACGGCTAATCTATAATAGGCTATCTGTCCATATGGATAAACTATGTACGTATTTATTCCTTTTTCAATTAAGCGCTCCGAATAATCCAGCGCCATGTCCTCATCAATAAAGCTGCCAACTACTAAGAAATAACGTGGCGCCTCCGCTCTGGATTTTATTTGGGTCAAGGTAAATGTTTCAGGCTCCTCTTCCACTACTGGCTCCTCCTCTTCTACTACCGGAGGCGGAGTAGGTGCCGGCTGTTCAGTCACCTGAGGAGCCGGTGCAGGTTCCTCATTCAAATACACATACCAAAATAACACAGCGGCAAATCCCAAAAACAACAGAATCAAAGCTGCCCAAACCCAACCTTTTTTGCCATCTTTCTTTTTCTCCTCTTTTTTGGAAACAGAGGAAAAGGTGGTTGTTTGGTCCTTATCTTTTTCTGGCTTTTTCGCTTCAACTTTTGGAGCCGCCGCCACAGGGGTAGATTCTTGCTTCTTCTTTTCCGGTTCCTGCTTTTTAGGCTGCTCCGCTTCGGGTTGTTTTGGCTCCGGTTTACTAACTGGAGCTATTGGCGTTTCTGAAGGTTTTTCCTCCTTGCTCTCCGAAGGTTGCAAAGGTGTAATTTTCACTTTAGGAAGCCCAAAATCCTTGTCTGCATCCTCGTTTGACGGGGTATTTTGGTTATCTTTTTCAGCCATTCTTAAAAATTATATGGTGACAATTAATCTACTAAGCTAAGACAAAAGCTTTAATTAGCCAATATTGCCCACAATATTTATGAACGGCCGGATTTAGACTAAAACTTGAACGTGATTCCCCCAATTCCCTGAATGCCTCGCACCCTGTAGTTCCAGAAACGCTGGTAATTTTGGTTCAGCAAATTATTTCCCATAGCAAAAGCAGAGAATTGCTTGGTGAAGGCATAATCCACTCTTGCACTCAAGTCAAATAAAGGCCCCAATTTATCCTGACGGCCTGATTCCAGATTGATTACCCTGATCCCTCCCATTGCCAATGCTGAGGCGTTGATAAGCAATTTCTCGTTCGGGGTAATGTTGTTGTTGATTTTGAGCTCCCACTCCGGTCTATGCCAAGCCCCTGTCAATTCATTCAGGTTGTATTGGTAATAATCCGCTGTGGCCTCCAGTTGGTACCAATCCTCAAAATGCCATCCCATGCCCGCATTGATGTTCAATACATCCGTTTGGTCATCGTACATCAGTTCAAAGCGTGTGCTGTCGTTGCTGTTGTTTCCATAGAAATGCATGTTGTTAAACCTGCCGTATTTTGCACCCACTGTGTAAGTAACTTCATCATAGATGTCTCCATTGACCCCTGCGCTCAATTGGAAGTTCTGAATGGTGTTTAGCAAGCCTTGGCTAGGACCTAGAAACGGGTTTTCCATAACAAAGTCATAGTAGGTGTTTCTGATCACATCCCCTTCCAAACCTGCAAAAATCCCAATTTCCTCCGTGAATTTATAGCTGGCATACACGGTCGGGAAAATGTGGAAATCAGAATTCTTATTGGAAACTACATCATTTTCCACCACCAAGTTTGCACCTGCTTTGACCTTCAACCCTTCTTTTATATAAGTTACTTTTGGCGTTACTCTCAGGAAATTTCTGTTTATATTATCATAAAACTGATCTTGAGGAGTAGTAAAATAAGCATCCGTATTTACATAAGCTCTGAGGTTTTCATTAGCTCTGAAACCCAGATTTGCCTTCAGGCCGATCTCCGCCTCCCTAGCCAAATACGAATCTCTGAAAATTCTGGATGAAAATGCCGCATCATAATTAAAGGCCTGTTGCTGGTCTATGTTCCGAATCCCAACATCACCGTAGGCTGTATGCATAACTTGTGCAATGTCTTGGGCAATAACTTCCAAGCCGGGCGTGTAACCATAGAAATGATATTTATCTCTATTGTAGCCCACATGGCCATAGACTTCTGCTGTTTCGAGGTAATAGCTACCGTCAAGTCTTACGGTAGTGTGATCTTCGGCCGAATTTTCCCCGTCTACAGGTCCTTGATAAAAACCCTGATGCTTAATAAAAGCCCCAAAGTTCATGTAATCACTTTCCTTGCTGTTAAGGAGGATTTCCGCTAACGGCGAAAGGTAATTTCCAAAACCCAATTTTGTATAGCTGTTGAAAAGTTCAGGCTTCTGACTTTCAAATCTTTTCTGATATGCCTGAATGTTGGTTTCCACTGGAGGCAGCGTCAGAAAGAAATTATGGACATCATACCTGAGGTTGCCTACCCCCTGTGCAGATGGCAGGTTTGGGGTACGCTGGAAGTTTCTCGGCATAGTAGGCAGGGTCAACACCCTATCCTTGCGGATGACAAATTCCTGGTCCTTCACCTCTCCTCTTGTATCCTGTCCAAGTGCCGTTTGGGCAAATAAACCCATGCATAAAGTAAAGAATATAAATGGCTTATTCATTGTTTTCAAAATATAACTTCAAGGAATGGGTTTAAATGCTTTCCAGCTTCTTTTTGGCTTCTTCTTTCACTTTTTCATTGCTGGACCTTTCCACAATTGATTCCAAAGTAGCTTTGGCCTGGAAGGTTTCACCTAGCTGGATGTAGTTTTCAGCCAAAAGAAGGAAGCTTCTGCCATACCAGTAATCGTAGGCCCCATAAGGTCCAGAAAGATCAAATATGGTCTCGTTGGACTTGTTGAATCGCCCACTGTCGTGATGGCTTTTGGCCAAAAGATACAAGGCTTCAGCGCCCTGCTCACTTGGGGAAGCCTTTACCAGATTGGTAAGCACTTCTTCCGCCTGAGAATCCTTTTTCTGCTTCTTGTATGCTTTCGCTTTCAACAGCATGGCCTGGCTCTCCGCATCAGCAGTCACATTGCCCAATTCAATTACTTTGTCAGAGAAATGGATAGCTGAATCATATTTTTCCAATTGATAGTAAGATTGCATCAGCCTCCTATTTGCCTCAAACTCCTCTATCTTGTTTCTGGCATTTTTGGAGGAGGTTCTCAAATATGGAATTGCTTTTTTATAGTTTTCCGCTTCATACTCGATTTCCCCAATTTTGATAGTTGCACGCATCGTTTGGGAAGATTCTTGACCTTTTTGAAGGTTATAGAAATACTCTAAAGCTTTATTCTTGTCTCCCATTCGGTAATATGCATCGCCAATGAAGTAGTTGGCTTCCTGCTGTTGACCGCTTTGGGGGTAGTTTCGCAAGTAATCCTGGAAGGCTTTAATAGACTCTTTGTAGGCCTGGTTAAAGAACAGGTTTTTAGCCGACTCAAATTCAACCCCTTGGAGACTTTCATTGCCTGGGTTGGCATTTCTGTAATTGGCTAGATAGCTGGAAAATTCTCCAGACCTGCCCTGAAGAGACAAGGTCTCCTGCAGACCCACAAGTGCCGCATTGGCATTGGAGGAATGCGGGAAATTATCCAGGATTCTTTTGTAATCATTTATCGTCTGGTCATATCGCTTTAGGGAATAATTGGCCACTGCCCTACCCTCAAGTGCGAACGGTACAAACGGACTATTGGGCCTAGAGTTTATCAATCTTGTAAACCCATCCACCGCTTCACTGTAGCGGGTTTCTTCCATGTTGATTTGAGCCTTTTGGAAGATGGCATCCTCCAGATATCGGCTATTTGGAAAATTTTCAGTTACCTGACTCAGGGAGCGGATGGCATCGGAATTTCTGTTTTGGAAATTCAAAACTACACCATTTCGGAAATAGGCGTAATCGCTATTTCTGTTTCCCTCGTTGATTGCTCGGTTAAAGGTAGCTTCGGCTTGACCAAATTTCTTCTGCACATACTGGGTATCCCCAAGGCGCATCATGGCATCCTCATAGTTTTCCCTTTCAACATTTGGGTTGACTTTTTCGGTAAACTGTTTGAATTGCTCTTCAGCGCGGCTATAGTTTTCATTGTTAAAGTAGGCATAGCCCAAGCCATAATGAGTGCTCACCAAAATAGGCTCTCTTCCTCTGGCGTTGGAATTGATCACCGCTTCGTATGCGCGGATGGCTGCCGGCAAATCCTCTAGACCAGAATAGGCCTCCCCTTTCCAGAAATTGGACTGATTTACTATATCCCTGTCAAGCGGATAAGTTTGGCTTTTGTCAAAATAGCTGATGGCTTGCCTAAACTTGGAGTCATTGAAATAAGTGATACCTTGATAAAAAGACACCTTTTGGTAAGCAGCCTTGATCCGGTCTGACTTGCGTGGCAAGCGCTCTATATGCTCAATGGCCTTGAGGTAATTGTTTGTATTTACCAAGGCGTCAGAAAGCATTTCGCCTACTTCCTGCACATGGGTTCCAGAAGGATACGATTCCAAATAACTATCCAGAGCCATAATGGCATCCTGAAAAACCCCTCTTTCAAGGCTTACCTTTGCATAGTTATACAATGCCTCCTCTGTAATTCGGCTGTCATGGTTGCTTTTGTAGGCTGCGCTAAAGCTATTAACAGCAAATTGTGGATTGTTGAGCTTCAAATAGGAATGTCCCAAGTAATAGCTACTCACCTGACCCAATTTATCGTTTTCCAAAGCCACCTCTTTAAAATAGTTAGTGGCTTGCTGATAATTTTTGGTTTCAAACTGGGCAACGCCGGCCTTGTATTTTTGATCTCTCGACAGAGGTCTTCTTTTTGCGGCTACAAATGCATCGTAATATCTAGCCGCGTTGGGAAAATCCCGACGTTCGAAATAAGACTCAGCCATTAGCAAGTAGATTTCTTCCTTGCGGTCCAAGTTGTTTCTGCTATTGATAATTGGTTCGGCATACTGGATCAGTTCATTGTAATATCCCTGACGGTAATACATGGCCGAAAGCATGTAAGGGACCTTATCGGAATAAGTCCTGCTTTTGTCTGCCTCCTTAAAATCGGCTATGGCCTTATCAAAATTCCCCTGTTCCATGGCGATATAGCCTGAGTAATAATAGGCATCAGGAACCATATTGGTGCGGGATCTTTTTACCCTATCGAAATAGGTTTGCGCATTTCTATAGTCATTAAGCTGGAAAAAGGCATATCCCAATTTGAAGGGAACCTGCTCTCCATCCTCATCTCTGAGGGCTATTTCATTGACTTTTTGAAAACTGGCAATAGCTGCCCTATAATCTCTTTTTTCAAAATGGAAGTTTCCCAGCACCCACAGTGCCTCATTGGCCTTTGGATGGTCGGGGTTGGTTTCCGTGAACTCCATCAATCTGCTAGGCCCGTCTGGATTTTCAATTTGGAGTGCCGATACGGCATGAAAATACTCCGAGGCTGCCTCCCTGTTTTCGGAAAGCACCCGGTTTCTCAGGTGGTCAAAGCTAAATTTTGCGGCAGTGAGATGCTCTTTGTGAAAAAGCTCGTAGGCATCGTCAAACTGTTTGAGTGTGCTGGTCTGGTATAACGTGGACTGCGCGTTGGTCTGCAAATAAAGACCACACGCAATGAGTAATAAGGAAGACTTCTTCATTCTTATATCAAAACGGAAAATATTAATCTTAATGGGTGAGTTTAAACACCAGCTCCTTGAGAATTTGTGCATCATCCAGTCCAGCGGAATCCACGCCTTTGGACCTTAAATCTGCCTCTTTCAAATAGCCCATATTATCAATAACCTTGCCTAAGGGGTAGTTTTTGGCCGCCAGGATGTATTCTTTCACAAAATAGGGATTCACCTTCAACATGGATGCTAACGCTGAATCCGGTTTATCCTTGTTGCCGTGCACCAATAAAATCCTGGAGTAATGTAGGTACAATAGAGCGATGATCGGAATTAAGGGATTGTTCTTCGTATTCTGCGCAAAATAGGTAATGATTTTGTTGGCCTTAATCACATCCCTATAGCTCAAGGCCTTGGTCAGCTCAAAGTTGTTGTATTCCTTATTGATCCCGATAAACTGCTGGATATGCTGGCTGTTGATCTCCACTGGCTCCGAAAAGTTGATAAGCATCTTATCCACTTCGTTGGTCAACACCTCCAGGTTATTGCCAATAGATTCTGCCAAAATCTGGGCGGCCTTCACATCAATGGAAAAACCTTTGCTCTTAAAATAATCATTTACCCAAGGAGCCAATTTGTACTCAGGAACCTTGTCTGACTTTACCAAAATGGCTTTTTTATCCAATTCCTTGGCCAGAGGTTTTCTTCCATCAAGGGTTTTGTACTTATGGGAAAAAACCAGTATGGTGCTAGGAAGGGGATTTTGAAGGTAGGATAAGAGCAAGCTGTCGCCAGCTTCCTTGCCCAAATCCGATATGGACTGGGCTTCTTTTACAATCACCAGCTGCCTCTCAGCCATCATAGGAAAGCGTTTGGCATTAGTGATTACCACGCTCATGTTGGCATCCTTGCCATACATCATCACCTGGTTGAATCCCTTCTCATGTTCAGGGATTGCATGCTTTTCAATGTGGTTTACGATTTGGTCAATGAAATAAGGTTCCTCACCTTGCAAAAAGTAAACAGGGGCATATTTTCCTGCCTTTAAGTTCTTGAGGACTTCTTCTGGTTTTGCGGGCATAAGTTGGAATTTGGTTCAAATATATAAATTATTAGCCTTTTAAAAAGGGATAATAAAGACCTATAACTGCCAATTAAACTTAATTACTGTTAAATTTGTATTCTTATCAAACCAAACCAAAAATTGTGAAAAAACTAGAGATAGCAGTAGGACTTTATAAAATAGGTAAGTTTGAGGAAGCATTGGTTCATTTCAATGAGCTGGTGGATGAAGATCCCAAGAATACTGAATACATGCTGTTTAGAGGCCGGATTTTATCCAGGTTGGGTCAATTGGAAAATGCGTTGAGCGATTTCGAGACAATTTCCGGCATGGAGCCGCACAATACCGATTTTATCAGTGACAAGGCAGTGGTGCTTCACTTGATGAAAAGAAACGAGGAGGCCTTGGAGGCGTTCAATAAGGCCTTAAACCTTGATCCACAAAACCCCTACAGATATTCCAGCCGAGCTTATTTCAAGGATAGAATTGGTGATTTGGAAGGTTCAATCGCAGATTATGAAAAAGCTATAGAAATGGATCCGGAAGATGCCGTTTCTTATAACAACAAAGGCTTGGTAGAAGAAAAGCTCGGCTATCAGCAGAGAGCCAAGAAAAGCTTCCATAAAGCAGATGAATTGGTGGGCTATAAGCCCAAAGAAACTGAAATTCCACAAAAAAATCCTGAAGATCTTCCCACCATTGGTGATCAGGAAAACGATCAGGATTCAAAATTGTCGCTGAAAAACTACCTCTCTACTGTCAAAGATGTATTCACCGATGGCAAGACCCGCAAAGAGTTTTTCGATTTCTTATTTAGGAAAAAGGATTAAACAGATTTTATGACCCATAAAGGCTTATTAATAAAATAAGACATCTTTTTGGACAGGTTATCAGTAAAGAGTTGGTCAAACCAGCTCTTTTTTTTGCTTAAGGTGACCAATACATCCCCTTTCGCTGTGATTAAGTAATTTTCAAGTCCCAGGCCTGGCTCATCCCTATAGCTTTTTAATACGTAATTGACCTTTTCATAGCGGATAAATGGCTCCAGTTCGGCCATCATCGTCTGATGAAGCGCCTTGTCTATCTGCTTCTTCTTGGTGCCTACATGGACAATGTCTATTTCGCTGTCATAAAAACTGGCCAATTCTACGACTTTTTGGATGGCAATCTTATCTTCCTCCATATAGTCGGTAGCATACACAAACTTGCGAGGCTTTTTGAAGAAAACTTTCCTTGGGACAACAAATACGTCATGGTCGGATTTTGCGACTACTTTTGAAGTGCGGGTGCCTATATAATTGGATTTGAAATCGTTGATTCCCTCGGTGCCCATGATGATCATGTCTACCTTGTGCTCATCTGCATATTCTAGAATGGTCGAACTCGTTTTGCCTTCCTTAATTTCACTGGTCACGGCGGCCAGTCCTTTCGGAATGCTCTCTTTTTCTACCTCCTTGACTAGGCTCTCTATTTTCTTCTCAGCAAAATTGAGCAAATCATACATTTTCGGATCCCTAGACAATAGCTTTTGATAATCATCTGTATTTGGAACATGAAACAATATCAATTCTGCTTGGTATTTTTCACCCAGTTTGGCCGCATACTCAATCGCATTGAGTGAGCATTCTGAAAAATCAGTCGGACACAATATTTTAAAAGTACTCATAAATGCTCTTTCGTTTTAATAGCCTTTTTCTTGGTTCACTACATTCCTCAAAGGTTTCCCCTCCATCCACCTCCTGCAATTTTCCGCAATCTTCGGTGCGGCTGCCAGTGGGTTGGTCACACTGGCAATATGGGGTGTCATGGTAATTTTCTCATTATCCCAAAATGGATGGTCTTTGGGAAGGGGTTCCTTGCTATAAACATCCAGCAAAGTACCCGATATATGCCCTTTTTTCAAGGCTTTTATGAGATCCTCTTCCACCAGATGTTTTCCACGCGCCACGTTAATCAAATAGGTACCCTTTTGGCAATCCTCAAAGAAGTCGCTATTTAAGAATCCCTCAGTCTGCTCTGTCAGGGGCAAGAGACAGGCTATCACGTTTACTTTATCCAGAAATGACTTTAAACCTTCCTTTCCATGGAAATACGTAAAAGGAAAATCTTCTTTTGGACTGTTTCCATATCCATATACATCAAAACCCATGTAGGATAATTTATCCAAAACATCTCCACCCAAAGCTCCCA
Organism: Litoribacter ruber; assembly: GCF_018449405.1. Lineage (NCBI taxonomy): Bacteria > Pseudomonadati > Bacteroidota > Cytophagia > Cytophagales > Cyclobacteriaceae > Litoribacter > Litoribacter ruber. Next base: position 196,412 of record NZ_JAHCMY010000005.1, on the reverse strand, counting down.
CTCCCATCACGCCAACTTTTACATCGATTTCAGGGTTTTTCATATCCCATCGTTTCTTTTTTTGGTTTTCCTGAAAGTGGCTCAACCTTCGGTGGAAATTCAGCACCCCCATAACCACATAATTGGTCATGGAGAAGGTCAGTTTTTCATCCTTAATCCTTGCCACAGGAATTCCTTCTGGCAGATACGGGTCGTTGAGAATATGGTCCACCCCTGCCCCCATCGAGCTGATGAACTTTAAGTTGGTGAATTTCTTCAAAATCCCCTTAGGATGCTGCCATAGCATCACCATATCCACATTTTCGGGTGAACTGATTTCAGGGTATACCTGAATATTCACCCCTTTGGCTTCTTTTTCTATCGTTTCTTTCCAAACGGTAACATCACGTCCTGGCGCTATAATAGCTATGTTCATTTTTTGCTGATAAACAGGTTATCTTTTATGTAATACCTCCAGGGTAATGCCGCATCTTCTTCGGCATAATCTACTCCTATCCTAGTGGTTTCCACAATTTCAAATTTCGGTTCGCTTTCCAGCTTGCCTATCCAAATCGGGGACTCTTTATTATAAAGGACGGTATCGTTGTATTGTTTATGGATGCCCATCGCCATAGCAAGCTTTCCCGGTCCATTGCAAAGCGTTTTTATATTTTCCATGCCGCGGCGAATCTTCATTTCCTCAATGCCTTTTAGCGGCTCCAGAGCTCTAATCAAGACTGCATTGGCCTGATTTTCAATATGCGTGACAATGTTAAACAGATGATGGATCCCATAGCAGAGGTACACATAACTGCGCCCTCCTTCCTTAAACATTACTTCAGTTCTTTTCGTATTTCGATTGAGATATGCATGACAAGCTTTATCTTTATTCCCGTCATAGGCTTCCGTTTCTACGATTCTGCCCGCTGTGATGGATTCGCCAATTTGGGAGACCATTATTTTGCCAAGCAGCTCTTTGGAAATCTGAGTAACCTCATTTTCCAAAAAGAATTCTTTAGGCAATACGGTTAGGTTCATGACGCAATAAAAACTAGCTTAAATTAAGAATTAATTGAATTATAAGCAATAATATTACCATAATATAAGTCATATTTAAAATTAATAATAAAATTTTATGAAGAGAAAATTAGCTCTGTTTGTTATCCTGTTGAGTATGATGGGATATGCTTCTGTAAATGGCCAACAAATCCAAATGCCTCAGGCGAGCCCGGAAGCTACATTGAGTCAAAAAATCGGTTTGACCGATGTGAAAATTGAGTATAGCCGACCTAGTATGAAGGGTAGAAAGATTTTTGGTGAACTGGTGCCCTACGGAAAAGTTTGGAGAACCGGGGCAAATGCAGCTACTATAATCACCTTTTCCACAGATGTGAAAGTGGAAGGTAGAGACCTTGAGAAAGGCAGCTATGCCATTTATTCTATTCCTGAAAAAGAGGATTGGACCATCATTTTCTCCAAAAACACCAAGCTTTGGGGCTCCATCGGTTATGATCAGGCCGATGATGTGTTCAGGTTTAGGGTAAGACCTTCGAAAACTGCCAACAAGTATGAAACCATGGAGATTAACTTCGTGGACATGACCGATACCGGCGCCTCAGTAGCTATGAAATGGGAAAGAACTTCGGTTAAATTCCGCATCGAGACCGAGGTGGATCCAATAGTGATGAAGCAAATCCAAGAGATGGTAATCGACCAGGATCCTCAAAATCCCGGCTTATATTATCAGGCTGCCAACTATTATTACACCAATAAGAAAGACTTGAATCAGGCTTTAGAATGGATTAGCAAGTCCGTTGATAATGATCCAAAATACTGGACGCTACATTTGAAAGCCAAAATTGAGAATGATCTTGGTAAAAAGGAGGAAGCCAGAATAAGCGCTAGAAAATCTCTGGAAATGGCCAAGGAAGCCAAAAATGATGATTATGTAACGCTCAATGAGAGGCTGTTAAGGTCAATCAGGTAGAAAATGATAAGGCTGAGGAAAATTCCTCAGCCTTTATTTTTTACTGTTATTTTGGTGTTGTTTGGCCAATTATCGGCTGAAGTAATGCGGAAAGCCCCATCACCAATAGACAACCAATAGCATTGTACCAGAGGAAGCCAATATCAATTGCAACCCCGAATAACTCTCCGCCGTTGTGCCAATGAATGATCAGGATACAGGCTTCGGAAAGCAAGGCGGCAATAAACACTGCGTTTCCTTTCACCCACTTCATATAAAAGCCCACCAAAAATATCCCTAGAATGGTACCATAAAACAGGGAGCCCAAAAGGTTGACAGCTTGAATAAGGTTTTCAAACAGGGAGGCATAGGTCGCAAATATGATGGCAAATACACCCCAAATGGCGGTAAACCATTTTGAGGAAAGCATATAATGAACAGAGCTTTCTTCCTGCTTGATGGACCGCTTATAAACATCCACCGTGGTAGTTGAGCCCAATGCATTTAGCTCCGAGGCTGTAGAGGACATGGCCGCACTAAAAATCACGGCAAATAGCAATCCTATCACTCCTGTTGGCAGATAATCCATTACAAAACGCATGAAAACATAATCGGTATCCCTGGTTTCAGCAGCGGGATTGTTTTTAAGGATCAATGATTTTACCTCCGTTCTGATTTCTTCCTGTTCCAAGGAAGATTGCTGTATGGACTGCTGATAAGTGCGAATACTGTTTTCATCCTTGGCTTTCACAGCCTCCAACATAGCCATGATATCCTGATTTTTTTCAACAAACTTCTGGTCATATGCATCCTGAAGTAGTAAGAAATCTTCCTGATAAGGACTGCCAATGATATTCTCTGTTTGGACTTTATTGAAAAATATGGGAGGTTGGTAGAATTGGTAAAACACGAAAACCATCACGCCTATAAAAAGGATGATAAATTGCATAGGGACCTTGAGAAAACCATTCATGATCAACCCCATCCTGCTTTCAGCCAAGGATTTCCCTGTAAGGTACCGCTGAACTTGGCTTTGGTCTGTACCAAAATAGGAAAGAAACAGAAACAGGGCCCCAGTCAGTCCCGACCAGAAATTATACCTGTCTGAAAGGTCAAATTCAAAGTTGACAATGTTTAATTTCTCCATTTTTCCGGCTACATGGAGGGCTTCGGTAAATTTGATGGGAAGCAAATAGATTACAAAGCCACCGGCCAATATCATTCCTCCCATCATCACAGCCATTTGTTGCTTTTGAGTGATGGAAACGGCTTTGGTCCCGCCTGAGACCGTATAGATAATTACTAATACCCCTATCAGGATATTTGTCCAAGTCAGATTCCAGCCAAGGAGAGTCGAAAGAATGATAGATGGTGCATAAATGGTAATTCCAGCAGCTAATCCCCTTTGAATCAGGAATAAAAGTGCTGCCAGAGTCCTAGTTTTTAAATTGAATCTATTCTCCAAAAACTCATACGCAGTATACACTTTGAGTCGGTAATACAGCGGAATGAAGGTGACAGAGAGAATGATCATGGCCACCGGAAGCCCAAAATAGAACTGTATAAAACGCATTCCATCTTCAAATGCCTGGCCTGGAGTACTTAAAAAGGTGATAGCAGAAGCTTGGGTGGCCATAATGGATAAGCCAATTGTCCACCAATTCATATCACTGTTTCCCTTGAGGTAGCTTTCCATGTCTTTGGCCCCATAGGTCTTATATACTCCGTAAGAAACGATGGAAATCAGGGTCCCAAATAAAATTATCCAATCAATATTGCTCATGAGTAATATTGGGTCATCCAGTATAACAACATGATCAAAACCCCGAGCACCACCACCAATCCAATGTAATATTTACGCCAATCAATCTTGTCCATCCTGGGTTTGCTCGATTAGATTCACAAATAATTTAATCGCACCCGGCACACCGGCAGGAAGCAAACGGAACCAACTGATTCCGGAATAAGCAAAAGTGCCATTTCCATGGTCAGTATAAAGCAAGGAACCTTTTTTGGGACTTTCACCCGGATCATTCATGGTAAATGGTGTCTGGTATTTAGAATCCCACTCTCCGGCAAAATATAGGCCCCTTTCCTGAACCCAATTTTCAAAATCACTCTCCGAAATCCGATGAGGATAAGTAAGAATCCTACTGTCACCATCGAATTTAACCGGCGCTTCTTCCACCGAAACTCGATCCCTGGATAACTTTATAGGATAAGGTCCCAATTGGTTGGTTAGCAGAGGTGAGCTGGTATTATATTGTACGATCATATTGCCACCGTCCTTCACATAGGAAAGCAGCTGGTCCATATTGTTGGCCAGGTTTTCATTGACATTGAAAGCTCTGATTCCGGTGATGATAGTGGAATATTGCTTAAGATTATTGGAGGTCAGGCTGCCATTGTCAAGCAGGGTAACCTGGTAACCCATCTGCTGCAAGACCTCTGGGATATCATCTCCTGCACCTGGAATATAGCCAATATGCTGATCACTTAATTGAAGGTTCAGATTCAAGATATTAAACCTGCTCTTGGGGAAATAGGTGAGGTTGGGGATATGCTTATATTTAATGCGGATAATATCTTGATCAAACTCTCTCCCATCTTCCAAGGTGTATTTGGCCACTACATCAAGTTTTTCAGTACCCGTGGGCAATTCACCAATTGCTATTGAAAAAAACTTCTTCTTTTTGACTTCATCGGTTCTATTGTGAAGAATCTTGTATTGACCTGGATTTAATCCGTCCAAAGTAAGCTTTCCGCTTATGACATCCTCAAAAAAACCTATCTCTACTTCCACTTGGGTTTCTTTTCCCTTTTTTAGAAACACATTTTTAGCCCCCACGTGAACTACCACTTCAGGAGTGATGGTGAACGGCTGTTTGGTTTCGCCATCGACCTGGTCATTAAACTTATACATCAATGGCAATTCGTATTGGAAATGCTGCCCTTGGAGTTCAAAAGCCAATAAGCCGGATAGACTAGGTTTATTGAAGGCTTGCCCTATACTTTTTTGATTGCTTATTGAAAAAACATTGTCCAGAATTTCCTCCTCCAACCAATACGGCTGGCTAACTGGATATTCCAGGGGTAGGGTGATTTTAATGTCTTTTTTGAATGGTTTGTTTTTTTCTACTGACTCTTCAAGTTCAAGTTTCTTATCTAGGATTGTATACGACTGCAACCTGATGTCTGTATTGGATGGGGAGTTAAATACGAGGGTCGATTTTATTTCTTTTCCAGGAAATGATAACTCTTCATCGGCATTGAATTCTGCAGTTAAGCCCAAAATATCAAAAATAATTTCATCTATTGCCTTTCTCTTTTCGATTAACCAATCCTCATTTCCTGTTTCAAGATTTAAACTTCTTCTAATCTCCAAAAGGTTTTCCAAATTGGCTCCTAGATTAACAAAGTCAAAAGCGTCAATTGCTTCAGAAATTTTCGATTCCATTATTTGCCCATTGGGTATCCCCTCCCATCGGTTCTTTACTGTTTCGAAAGGATCATTCGTGAATTTAGGTCCATCAACAAGCTGTATATAATCTGTTCCAGCTCCAATTTGGGCTGTGGCCCCAAAACCTTGGGACTTGTGCATCGTACGGCTAGCTGCAGCAATTTGGGAATAAGTACGCCCAAGTACGGAGTTATAATCGCCTACAGGAAATGTGTGGTATTTTTTGTCCCCATCCGGTTCGTATTCGCCGCCCCAGTTATAAGCATTCCAAAAAATCCTTTTTGGCTGCCAAGCGGAAGTATGTAAAAGTTGCTCGGGGAATTTGGTGCTATCGCCTGCGATCTTAAACGCTTCGCCAGCGAGAATTGCTGAACTGGTGTGATGCCCATGTGTCCCTCCCGGTTCGGTATTGAATCTAGTGATAATGATATCAGGCTTGTAATTTCTGATTACCCACACCACGTCACTCAAAATAGTTTCTTTATCCCAGTTGTTGAAAGTCTCATCCGGATTTTTGCTGAAACCAAAGTCAATGGCTCTGGTGAAAAACTGCCTGCCGCCATCTACTTTTCGAGCCTGAAGGAGCTCTTGGGTCCTTATCATCCCCAATTCCAAGCCCAACTCCTTGCCGATGAGGTTTTGACCGCCATCACCCCTCGTAAGGGATAGGTATGCTATCTGGGCATGTTTTTCATTGGCCAAATAAGAAATCAAACGTGTGTTTTCATCATCGGGGTGGGCAGCCACATACAGGACTCTTTTGGTTTCCTTAAGCTTTAACAGCTCATGGTAAATTTCAGAGGAGGTCCTGTTGCGATGTTGAGAATAGGATTTGGGCAGAAAGATCAAGCAGAGCAGAATTGCCAGCACGGAAGTCCGCATACAGTTTATCATGGGTTCAAAAACTAATTGACCCTAAATCTAAATCAATAAAGCCAAATTTTAAAAGAATATTATATAAATGGAGAGGCCTTTTCCAGGTTTTTTAAAACCAAAAAAGCAGTCTTTAAAAGACTGCTTTTACAATTTTGAGCCCCTTGCCGGGATCGAACCAGCGACCTACTGATTACAAGTCAGTTGCTCTACCAGCTGAGCTAAAGAGGCTATAATTGAGCCTCCTGTCGGGATCGAACCAACGACCTACTGATTACAAGTCAGTTGCTCTCCCAGCTGAGCTAAAGAGGCTATAATTGAGCCTCCTGTCGGGATCGAACCAACGACCTACTGATTACAAGTCAGTTGCTCTACCAGCTGAGCTAAAGAGGCTAAAATTGAGCCTCCTGTCGGGATCGAACCAACGACCTACTGATTACAAGTCAGTTGCTCTACCAGCTGAGCTAAAGAGGCTAAAAGTGAGCCTCCTGTCGGGATCGAACCAACGACCTACTGAATACAAGTCAGTTGCTCTCCCAGCTGAGCTAAAGAGGCTAAAAGTGAGCCTCCTGTCGGGATCGAACCATCGACCTACTGATTACAAGTCAGTTGCTCTACCAGCTGAGCTAAGGAGGCTTTGATGTTTTTGATAAGGGGCTTTTCCCTTATTGCGAGTGCAAATATAGGTCTAAGGCACAGTTTATTCAAATAATTTGGAAGAAAATTTAGGGAGATGCAACTATCTCCCTAAATGTGAACTTCTTAAAATTCTCTCAGAATGGAAAGTTTTTTCTTCAACCTGTCAATTTCTTTCTCTGCTTTCACGATTTTTTCGTCAAACTGATCTTTCAATTTATCAGCAGTGCGTGATGCAGCAAAAAATTCCAAGTTGTTTTTCCAAAGGGTAATATTGTTTTCCAGATCGGCAATCTGTTTTCTGATACCATGCTCTTTTTTGTTCAACTCCCTATTTCCGTGTGGGTCTGCCTGTAGTTTGGTGAGGTTAAGCCTGAAGAGGAATTCTTCTTTATCACCGCTTTCCACCCCCAGTTTATTTACATATTGATCTAATGCCTCGTTGAACTTGGCAGCGATGTCTTTTATGTTTTTTCTTGGTACAAAACCAATGCTGTTGTATTCGGCAATAAAGCCCTCAAGCTCTTCCTGGGAAAGGTTTTCTCCAGTTGAAGCCGTGGATTTGATCTTTTCGCAAAGCTGCTCCTTTTCATTAAGGTTTTGATCAAACTCCTTGTTAAGCTCCTTATTGGCTTGTCTTCTTTTATCAAAGAAAGTGTCACAGGCTTTCTTAAAGCGCTTGTAAAGATCATCCCTCACTTTTTCAGGAGTTGGTCCAATCTTTTTCCAGTCCTGCTGCAGCTGAATCAGTTCCTTGCCGGCCGCCTGCCAGTCGGTACTATCAGAAAAAGAAGTAGCTTTAGCAATTAGCTCTTCAGCCTTGGCCTTGTTTTGAAGCCTTATTTCGTCAAGTTCTTTGAAAAACAGGTTTTTGTTATGGAAAAACTGTTTGAACAGTCCCCAAAACTTCTTGTTGATTTCTTTTCCGCTTTCACGGGGTACAGGCCCCACTGCCTCCCATTGTTTCTGGATATCCAAGATTTCCTTGGTTTTATTATTCCAGTCTTTAATACGGTCAGCTTTGAAGTCTTTATACTGATCAAGTTTTTCGATCAAAGCCTCTTTTTTAACTTGATTGGCTTTGAAAACTTCAACTTGGTCTTCATAATAGTTTTTCCTTCTAGCGTAAATGGCATCTGAGGCTGACTTGAATCTTTGCCATACTTGCTCCTGTTCCTCTCTCGGCACCGGACCAACGTGCTTAAATTCATCATGGAGATCATTCAAAACCTTGATGGCTTCTTTTAAGTCTTCAGACTGTCCTAAATGCTCCGCACGCTGACAGATTTCCAGCTTATGTTCCAGGTTTTTTTTACGATCAAGCTCTTTAAGCTCAAAATAAATGCTTCTATTATCATAAAACCTATCCATCAAGGCATTATAAGATGCCCAAAGGTTTTTATTTTGGGAAGCTGGGACAGGCCCGATTTTCTTCCATTCTTCCTGAATTTCCTTTATCGTGCTTATGCTGTGGGTGGTCTCTTCCCCATCCACCAATTCACGAAGCTTTTGCAGGATTTCATTTTTGGCGTGAAGATTTTTTTCCTTGTTCTTTTCTAACTCTTTGATCTGGTTAGCCTTGCGCTCACGGAATTCGTTGTAATATTTGAAAAAATCTTTATCTTCATCAGTATTTCTATATTGAAAGTCATCAGGATTACCTCCCTCCTGCTCGAATTTGGCTGCAGCCTCTTTTTTCTCCAGTTGATAAAATTCATCAAAATGAGCTTTAATTTCATTAACTTCCCCATCCTTTTTAATTAGCTGATCCGCTGCCAATATTTCTTTTAGAGCTGAAATCAGCTCTTTTTTCGAATGGTTGGAATAATCGACATGATGGTCTTCTTCCTCATGTGGATTTTCATCTGAATCATGCTCCTGATTTTGGGCTGCTTGAATACCCTCTTGAGTTTCATTAACTTCCGGGGTCACCTGATCTTGCTTTGACATTTCTTTATCGTTGTCCATAAATACTGGGGTAATATAAAACTTTTGAAAAGCTATAAACAAAAGTAAGAAATTTTGGCTAATTCAATCTTGGGTCTATCGGATAATTTGCCAGAAGTTGATATTCGCCCCCCATGTTCTTTAGAATTATTTTCCAAAGCTCATCCGGATCCGAATTAAAAATATGCTGAGAAAGCTCAGAGGGACATACAATCCAAGTTTTTAAGTCAATTTCTTCCTGCAGCTGGCCTTCGGACCAACCACTGTATCCCAAAAAGAATCTAAACTTGTCTACATCCAAATCGCTGGTTTTCAATTTATCCACCAATTCTGTGAAATTTCCACTCCACCAAATATCTGGAGCCAAAGGAATGCTGCCGGTGATAAGCTGGTCGCCATGGTAGATAAAATGCAGGGTGTTTTGCTCAACGGGTCCTCCCACGTATACAGAAGTGTCATAACTACTCAGGTCTTGAATGAGGTCCCCTAAGCGGACTATGGAAAGTTTATTTAAGACAAGGCCAAAAGAGCCTTTCTCATTGTGCTCACAGAGCAGAATGACTGATCTTACAAAATTTTCGTCTTGCAAAAAAGGTTCGGAGATCAGCAGATCACCCGCCACTGGACTTTTATTAGAAGTTAATCCCATGAAAAATAACGTTTATATTATTCTGTCAATTTATATCAAAATTTTTTAAATGCAATAAGTATATTAATTTTATATCAGCACCCAATTACCAACATCATAACCATGAATATAGCTGCACTTAGGAATGAATATTCCCTCAAGACTCTGGATGTGGACCATGTTAACCACAATCCAATTGATCAATTCAAAAAGTGGTTTGAGGAAGCTTTAGAAGTAAAGGCCGTAGAGGCAAATGCCATGAACTTGGCCACGGTCAATGATAGCAACAAACCCTCTGCCAGGGTGGTACTTTTAAAGGGAGTGGATCACGGATTTGTCTTTTTTACAAATTATGAAAGTAGAAAAGGCCAACAAATAGCCAAAAACCCCTTTGCTGCCTTGACCTTTTTCTGGCCTGAACTCGAAAGGCAAGTGCGGATCGAAGGGAAGCTGGAGAAAATCGCGGCAGCTGAATCGGATGAGTACTTTTCCTCCCGACCTGTGGGCAGCCAGATTGGGGCCATTACCTCCCCCCAAAGTAAGGTAATTCCGAATAAAGAGTTTTTACAGAAACGTCTTACTGAAGTTGAGCAATCTTATAAGGATAAGATTATTGATAGACCTGACCATTGGGGTGGTTACCGACTAATTCCCAATGTAATCGAATTTTGGCAGGGGAGACCAAGTAGGCTCCATGATAGGCTAGAATTCCAGTTGGACGAAACTGGGAATTGGCAAATCAATAGATTGGCCCCATAATAAAAACAGGCCTGAAGGTATTTCAGGCCTGTTTTTATTTTATATTGAAAAGGTTACCCGTCCCTATGGTTCGTTCGACGGTAAAACCCTCACCATACTTCACATTGATACTGTGGCCAAACTCTTTGGCTCTAGCTTCGATAAAATCCAAAAATTCCGGAGAAGAAATGAAGCTTTGGGGTTCGTTGCTGTCAGGATCGTGGAATTGGGACTTAAAAGCGCGAATGCTTTCCACCTTTTTCTCCCAAAACCCAGAAATATCCATTACAAAATCAGGCTTGATGTAATTGTTCTGTATGTAATGATAGACATATTTAGGTCTCCAAGGTTCCTGCTCCTCCCCCTCTAGTTCCGTAACCACTCGCCTTAAGCCACTGGTAAAACAGGCTTTTGTAGCAACCTGAGCTCCTTTTCCATGATCAGGATGCCTATCAGAAATCGCATTGGCCAATACAATTTCAGGCTTGTATTTCCTGATTATCTTTACTATTTCCAAATGGTGTTTTTCGTCATCTGTGAAAAACACATCTCTAAATTTAAGGTTTTCCCGCATGCTAAGCCCTAAAACTTCAGCGGCTGCGGCACTTTCCTCCATTCTTATGGCTGGCGTGCCGCGTGTTCCCATTTCCCCTTGAGTAAGATCCAATATACCTACCTTAAAACCTTGGGCCACATGTGCAGCTAGGGTTCCTGAGCAGGAAAGTTCGGCATCATCAGGATGGGCGGCTATCGCCAAAATGTCAAGTTTCATATATTTTAAAGCTTAAAAAGGTAATCATTTAATTTTCAATCGTTGTCCAACTTTGATTATCGATCTGGTAGAAATTCCATTCAGACGCGCAATCTGGTTGACAGATACTCCATACCTTCTCGCAATTAGACCCAGATTTTCCCCACTTCTTACTCTGTGATAAACTGCTTGTTGTGCTTTGATCACATGATCAAAACTGTTAGCGGTGATCGTGTAAGAATCACCTTTGATTCGCCCGATATTAAAATCAAAAATTTCCGTAGGGTTGATGGATAGTCCTTGGTACCGTATTTCATAATGCAAGTGCGGTCCGGAGCTCCGTCCCGTACTCCCTCCTAGACCTAGCACATCACCTGCAATCACTTCTTGCCCTACTTCAACCAGTATCTTGGACATATGTCCATAGAGTGTCTCCAAACCATTTTTATGCCTTACCACGACATAATAACCATAACCATTCCTATCGTAGGATTTGATACGGACAATTCCATCAAAGGTACTATGAATGGGATCACCGGTGTTTAGTTTTAAATCTGTACCGTGATGCCATCTGATCCTTCTGAAACCAAAGTCTGAAGTGATCCGAGTTTCTTGCAAAGGCACGTGCCAATTACTTCCGAAGAATTGATCGTATAGCTTTATATGAACCGTGTCTTTAAAGTCTTTGGGGTTAAAGTTATAAATATTGATTTTTTGGCTATCCCAAGATGAGTAATACTCAAAAGCAGTGACCCAAATGCTGTCAATCATGATTTGCTCAGAAACCTTCACCAACTGATTGGTTGGGGCCCATATTAATGTTGTAGTATCCTCACTAATGGGGCTCAATCGCCTTTTCAAGTTTACATAGTCCTTATAAATAAGGGAATCGGTTTCCTTTCTTAGGTCTTTTAAGTATTGTTGGACATCGAAGGTTTCCAAGCTCCGGGTGGCTGGGGCTTCAATGGGCTGGGTTTTGGGTGCGTTTTTTTTGAATATACGGGGAAATTGCTGCGCTTGGGAGGCATAGCTCATCAAGCACAGCAATCCAATAAATAAAATTCGGAATTGGAAACTCATTCGCCGTCTATACAAGCTCTTTTTCAGCCAAATATCTTTCTGCATCTAATGCAGCCATGCAACCTGTTCCAGCGGCAGTTACGGCTTGGCGGTAGATATGATCCTGAGCGTCTCCACATGCGAAGACTCCTTCAATATTGGTTCTGGTGCTTCCTGGCTGGGTGATGATATAGCCGGATTCATCCATGTCAATGTAGGATTTGAAAATATCAGTATTTGGCTGGTGGCCTATGGCAACAAAAAATCCAGTTACATTCAATTCAATGGTTTCACCGGTTTGATTGTTTCTCAATCTTGCACCGGTCACTTCCTCGTCACCCAAGATTTCTTCCGTTTCTGTATTCCAGAGAATTTCGATTTTCGGGTTGTTCATGACACGCTTTTGCATGATTTGAGAAGCTCTCATCTCGTCTCTCCTCACGATCATGTAAACCTTATTACAAATGTTGGAAAGATAGCTAGCCTCTTCACATGCTGTATCACCTGCCCCAACGATAGCTACATCTTGGCCTCTGAAGAAAAATCCATCACAAACCGCACAGGCTGAAACACCTTTTCCATTAAGACGGGTTTCGCTTTCAAGCCCAAGCCACTTCGCAGAGGCTCCGGTTGAAATCAAAACGGTATCTGCATGAATGGTTTTTTGATCGTCTACAATTACTTTGTGGGGTCTTTGAGAAAAATCAACTTCTGTAACCAGACCGTATCTCACATCAGTACCGAATCTTTCTGCCTGCTTCCTAAAATCCTCCATCATTTGAGGGCCCATTACCCCCTCAGGGTAACCCGGGTAATTCTCAACATCTGTGGTAATGGTCAACTGTCCACCAGGCTGGCCTCCAGTATATAAAACAGGCTTTAAACCTGCTCTTGCAGCGTAAATGGCTGCGGTATATCCTGCAGGACCTGACCCAACTATTAAAACTTGTATGCTTTCTATATCTTGGCTCATGGATTCATAAAATTTAAGGTTGGCAAATTTTAACAATTTATCTCTTTTAACAAAGGTTATTCTTGTTAAAAATAGCTAATTCAAAGGTAAAATGCACTGCGGTTTATTTCGATATAAACCATAAAAAAAGGGGATAAAATCCCCTTTTTACATTGTTTCTAATAAGATATTGTATTAACCGAGGTAAGGTTTTAAAGTCTTGCTTCGGCTGGTATGACGTAATCTTCTGATTGCCTTTTCTTTGATCTGTCTTACTCTTTCCCTTGTCAGATTGAATTTCTCTCCAATCTCTTCCAAAGTCATGGCATGTTCACCATTCAGACCAAAATACAAAGTAATTACATCAGCTTCTCTCTGTGTCAAAGTTGACAATGCCCTCTGAACCTCCTTGCGAAGGGAATCATTCATCAGGCCATCATCTGGTTTCTCTTCACCATCATTTTCCAAAACATCCAAGAGGCTGTTTTCTTCACCTTGTACAAATGGTGCGTCCATTGAGACGTGTCTACCCGAAATCTTCATGGTATCCACTACCTCACCAGCAGTGACTTCCAATACCTCGGCAAGCTCCTCAGGAGATGGCTCTCTTTCGAATTTTTGCTCAAGTTCTGAGAAAGTTTTGCTGATTTTGTTCAAAGACCCTACCCTGTTTAGTGGAAGTCTAACAATCCTGGATTGCTCGGCAAGAGCTTGCAAAATGGACTGTCTGATCCACCATACGGCGTAAGAGATGAATTTAAAACCTCTAGTTTCATCAAATCTTTGGGCAGCTTTGATCAGGCCTAGGTTACCTTCGTTGATAAGATCCCCAAGTGATAAACCTTGATTTTGATACTGCTTAGCTACAGAAACGACAAACCTTAGGTTGGCCTTAGTTAATTTTTCAAGAGCTAGTTGGTCGCCTTCACGGATTCTTTTGGCAAGAATCACCTCTTCATCGGCTGTCAAAAGGTCAACCTTACCTATTTCCTGTAAATATTTATCAAGAGATTGACTCTCTCGGTTAGTAATCTGTTTGCTAATTTTAAGCTGCCTCATTCAATTTCGTTTGTTTTGTAAAGACTGGTGTAATAACAGATGTATATTGAAAATAAGTTCAAAATACTAAAATGGTTTCAGATTATTTTAATCTTTTTTCTCCTGCTTTTCTGGTTTAGGTAATAGAGCCTTTCTGGAAAGCTTGAATTTGCCGGTTTTCTTATCTACGTCAATCAATTTGACCATGATCTCTTCACCTGGCTCTAGCACGCCTTCCATGTTTTCCAGTCTTTCCCACTTGATTTCAGAAATATGCAACAGGCCATCTTTGCCTGGCATGAATTCTACAAACGCCCCAAATGGCATAATATTTTTAACTTTACCCGTATAGGTCTCCCCTATCTCTGGCTGAGCAACAATCCCTTTGATTCGGCTGATGGCAGCATTCATGGAATCCTCATTATTAGAGAAAACATTGATTTTGCCTGCATTATCCACTTCTTCTATTACAATTGTAGCACCGGTGTCCTTTTGGATTTCTTGGATTACTTTACCACCTGGCCCGATCACTGCACCGATCAATTCCTTAGGAATCATCATGTTGTAAGATCTTGGTGTGTGCGGCTTAAGTTCCGCTTTAGGGGCATCAAGAGTCTTGCTGATCTCTCTCAAAATGTGGAGTCTACCTTCTTTAGCTTGGTACAAAGCTTCTTTCAAAACATTGTAGTCTAAGCCTTCCACTTTCAGATCCATCTGGCAAGCCGTGATACCTTTTTCAGTACCGGTTACTTTGAAATCCATGTCACCCAAGTGATCCTCATCACCGAGGATATCAGAAAGGATGCTGTATTTCCCGGTTTTTGCATCGGAAATCATCCCCATAGCAATACCCGTCACAGGAGCTTTGATCTTGATGCCTGCGTCCATCAGGGCCAAGGAACCAGCACAAACTGTGGCCATGGATGACGAACCGTTGGATTCCAAGATGTCAGAAACGATTCTGATAGTATAAGGATTTTCTTCCTCAGGAGGCAATACTTTTTTCAAAGCTCTCATGGCCAAGTTACCATGTCCAACTTCTCTTCTTCCCGGTCCTCTGTTTGGCTTTACTTCACCTGTGGAGAATCCTGGGAAATTATAGTGTAAAAAGAATTTGTTGTAACCCGAAATGGTAGCTCCATCGATCATCTGCTCATCCATCTTGGTTCCCAAGGTACATGTGGTTACAGATTGGGTTTCCCCTCTGGTGAAAACAGCCGAACCGTGGGCAGATGGCAAGTAATCAACTACAGACCAGATCGGACGGATTTCGTCAGTCTGTCTTCCGTCAAGTCTTTTCTTTTCATTCAAAGTAAGGTTTCGAGCCGCCTCCTTGTGGATCTTGCTGAAATATGGGCCGATAAGGCTAGCCTCATACTCATGCTCTTCACCTAATGTTTCAACGAACTCAGTTTTGATGGCTTTGATCAATTCACCTCTCTGTGATTTGTTAGCCAATTGGCGACCTACCACTTCGTAGATTTTATCGTAGAGCTCAGTCTTCATTTTATCAAATAAAGGCTGGTCTTCTTTTTCGTGAGAATACTCCCTTTTGGTTTCTTTACCCACTGCAGCTTCAAGTTCTTTCTGAACCTGGCAGTGTCTTTTGATCTCCTCATGGGCAAATTGAAGCGCTTCTACCATCTCGTCTTCTGAGATCTCGTCGCCTTCACCTTCCACCATAAGGATGTACTCCATAGAACCAGCAACGATCAACTCCATTGAAGCTGACTGCAATTGGGTTGGAGTGGGGTTGATGATAAGATTGCCATCAATTTTGGCAACCCTTACTTCTGAAATGGGGCCATTGAAAGGAATGTCGGATACGGCAAGAGCCGCAGAAGCCGCCAAGCCCGCAAGTGCATCCGGAAGCACATCTGCATCGCCTGACATCAAAGTGATGGCGATTTGGGTGTCAGCATGATAGTCATCCGGGAAAATAGGGCGGATAGCTCTATCTACGATACGGCTGATTAGAATTTCATAGTCGGAAAGTCTCCCTTCTCTTTTTAGGAAACCTCCTGGGATTTTACCTGATGCGGCAAATTTCTCTTGGTAATCCACTGACATGGGTAGGAAATCAACCCCTTCAGCAGCTTCTTTTTTAGAAACAACAGTGGCTAATAGCATGGCATTTCCCATCCTTACCACCACAGCCCCATCGGCTTGCTTGGCTAAGGCACCAGTTTCAATAATAATTTCTCTTCCGTCCTCTAACTTGATGGACTTTGAAATGACGTTTGGTAACATACAATTTTGTTAAGAATAACTTAAGATAGTTTTAAAAGTAAGGTTTAATAGCTGGGGGTAGTAGAATCAAAAAAGTAAGGTTCTCCCTAGGAAGAACCTTACAGTCATGTTTTTTATTTACGTAATCCTAAGTCTGCAAGTACAGCTCTGTATCTTTCGATATCATTTTTGTAAAGATAATTCAAAAGACTTCTGCGCTTACCTACCAGTTTCAAAAGACCCAATCTTGAAGAGTGATCTTTTTTGTTGGTTTTAAGGTGGTCAGTTAAGTGCTTGATTCTGAATGTGAATAAAGCGATCTGAGACTCAGGAGAACCAGTGTCTTTATCAGATTTTAACCTACCATGATTTTTAAACAACTCTGTTTTTTTCTCTGATGTTAAATACATGCTTAGTTAATTAGATAATGATAATTTTTTAAAACAGCTACAAAGATAGCGGTTTTATTTCTAACAATAAAAACTTATTTTGATCTTTTACGCCCAAAACGACCCCAGAGCCCCTTTATCTTACTAAATAGCTTCTGATAGAGTTCAGCTTCAAATAACCTGGCATCTTTTCTTGCCTGCTTCAAGAAAAAGAAACCCACAGGTATAAGACAAAGGTTGGCAAACCAAGTACCTATCAAAGGATCCACAATCCCTTCCTTGGCCCATTTTTCCCCCGTAATGGTCAGCATATAGAAAATGATAAAGAAAATGATGGAGAAAAGTACCGGCATTCCCAATCCGCCCTTTTTAATAATTGCTCCTAAAGGAGCTCCTATCATAAACATGACTATACAAGCAAATGCCTGCGTATATTTTTGGTACCAAGCAATTTCAAATCTTCTGAATTCCCGCTCCAGATTATCGATTTTAGTCTTTTGAATATTGAACTGGTTCTTCATCGTTCTAGCCGAATTCAAGGCAATGGACGCTCCTCTGACATTGGTTTTCGAATTTTCAAAGAGGGAATCCAAGTCAGCAATCTTCTTTTCAGAAAAACTAAGCCAAACGGGCTGCTGAACTAAAATTTCTGAAGCAACTTCTTCCTCTGTTTCAGGGGCCACCGTATCTGCAGTTGCCGCTGTAGTGGTATCTGGCTGATTTGCGGCAGTCTCCCCTCTCCGGATTGCCTCCAATGTATCAACGGCTGCCAAAGAGTCGGGCATACCTTCCAAGTATTCCTCGTCATCTTCAAATTCCTCAAAATCCTGTTCTTGGTAAAAGAGTTCAACATGGTCAATTGGGATATTGAGGTCCACCTCTTCGAGGGAAGTGGAGTCACCTTCGGCCAAAGCGACACTATCGACCTGTTTAGCTTCTTCGATTAGCTTTTGCTTCCAGCGTTCGTTTCGTATGGAATCCGCACGTTCCTTTTTGGCCAAAATATCACGCGGGGCAGTAAGCTTCCTGTTTTTGGTGAAATAGGAATAATTGGACTCCGTATTAATGTAGTTGTAATAATGGAAAGAATTCAGATCCCGCCCCATAGAGTCTAAATCAAACCGGATTTCCCTGATGTTCTTAATACTCCGGTTATTGGACCATTGGTCATCTGTAGTCCGATTAAGGTTAAAGGCATCCAAACTGAAAACCATTTCATTCTGGTTAAAGCTGGTCCTGCTAAAATCCACCGGTTTTTCCTTAATCCCTCTATGGCTACCACTCTCCTGATAACTGTTGCCATGGAAAAGGGTCAGCTTCATGTAGCGGTCATTGAAAAAAGGTTCCATTCTTCCCGAATCCGCCATGGTAATACTTGTGTTGCCTTGGCCCGATGAATGGTCGTAAATGATGATATCTTTCAGGGTGACATCATCCAGCTTTCTATTTACCTTAATACTGTAATTAGGAATGCCATTATAGAAAACCCCCTCCTGAATGTCCAATGCAGGAGACTTCATGCGGATATCATACAATAAACTGAAAGTTTTGAGGTTTACCCGGGGGACTAGGTAATTGTTTGACAGGTAAGCAAAAAACGTAAGGATCACCACAAATATCCCAATAGGCAAAAGAGCCCTCAATAGGGAGATGCCACTACTTTTGATAGCAGTCAATTCAAAATGCTCTCCCAAGTTGCCAAATGTCATCAGGGCAGAAAGCAACACCGCCAGCGGCAAGGCCATAGGACTAATACTGATCACGAAGTAGCTGATCAGCTCCATATAAATACCAAAACTCAATCCCTTTCCGAATATCTCATCAAAATATTTGAGCATATTCACAGTAAGTAGGATAAAGTCTACTACTATAAATGTAAGGAGAAAAGGGCCGATGAAAGACCCAAGTATTAATTTATCTAGTTTTTTCATGAAGTGCTTGAGCGCTCCTTTCCTGATTATGACGCTGCAAAGGTCACAATATTATGGCAAAAAAGATAATTGATGTTAAATTATCCTCCTATTATCTCCTTCAGGTTATGGATAAGGCTGTCCCAAATGGATTCCTGTTCCTCTTCGTCATAACCGTTACTATAGTCCACCACCCTTAAAAATAGCGTCTGGGTCAATTCATTTTCATCCAATCGGAATTCCAGGTAACTTTTGTCGTCCTCATCGGGCATTGCAGGATCAAAAAATTCAAATTTCACGCTGTGATTAGATCTCAGGCCTACCATTTTGGCGTAGTGTTCTTCACCATCATATGTGAATATATAACTCTTGTCCTCGTTGATGGTGACATTGTCAGCAAACCATTGATTAAGTCCGCTAGCAGAGCTTAAATAAGGGAAAATAACCTTTTTGGAAGTATTCACCTGATAGTCAGAAACAAACTTATACTTTACCATATCACAACATTAATCATTGAATAAAAATCTCATATTTTTATGCACTAGCACTTGCATTTATATTGGAAAGCCTCCATATTTGCAGTCCCAATTGAGAGCAAACAAACTCTCAGGCGGTCTAAAAATAGGTTTCTAAATGATAGAAACATAATTTACTTAAAAAATAATTAATTTATTTACTTTTAAGTAAAAATTTCACTTAATGTCTAGGTAGCTCAGATAGTTAGAGCGCAGGATTCATATCCGCTGCGGCGGACGGCAGTTCGATTCACGTATCGAATTGTTTAATATTGAAATAAAAATTAATGGCGAGGTAGCTCAGATGGTTAGAGCGCAGGATTCATAACCCTGAGGTCGGCAGTTCGATTCTGCTCCTCGCTACTAAGGCTTTCTTAACAGAAGGCCTTTTTTGTTTAAATTTTGCCTTTTTAGCGCAGGATTTATATCCGCCGCGGCGGACGGCAGTTCGATTTTGCTCCTCGCTACTAAGGCTTTCTTTCTAGAAAGCCCTTTCTTTTTTGAACTTAAATTTTTCAAATATGTATACCGTTTACGTGCTTTACTCTTTTACCTCAAAAAAGCTTTACACCGGCTTTTCATCGGATTTTATTACGAGGTTTCACTTTCACAATGAAAAATCCACCAAAGGGTTTACTAAAAAATTCAGACCCTGGTACTGTATACATGTAGAGTTTTTTCAGCTTATTAAGGAAGCCATGAGTCGTGAAAAAACTTAACCCAGCTCTTCTCCCATTACTTTTAGACCAACATATTTATATTTGCAGATATGATGGAGAATGGTAGTAAAGGTAAATTGATTGAGAAAATCCAAAATTGCGATAATCCCTATTTGCTCAAGCAACTCGAGGCTTTGGTTAATAGGGAGAAAGCACTAGACCCTTTAGGCAACTTTTCTCAAGAATACCCCATATTGTTGGAAAGCCATACTAGCCGGGATTTACGGATTTTTAAAAACATGGAAAGCCCTGTGGACAATCCCCTTTCGAGGTATGACACAAAAGCAACCCCTTATTTTTTCTATATCAGTGTATTGATGCTGATGATTTCAGCAGCCATTCTAAACTCCATTTCGCATGATGAAGAAAATCTTTTCATAGCTGTTTTTCAAGCTAAAACTGCTGCTATATACTGGTCTATCTGGTTTGTTTATTTATTGGACTTTGGGTTGATATTATTTTTGGCTAGAAAACATAACCAGAAAATCGCAACTGGGGAGTTTATTTTCAGGATTTTTGCACTGGCGTTTCCGCCTTTAAGGATGGTATCAAGGCACATCCAAAACATCGAACTGGTATGGGTCCCCTTTTTCGGTTGGAGCCAAAGCAACGAGGGTTTGCTCAAACTACTTAAAAGGAAATTCTCACTGCCCATGATATTTATCGCTCTTCTTATTCTGCCTGTGCTGATTGTGGAGTGGAAATTTTATGATGAGGTATCCACATTTTTGGAAACCGATCTAACATTTCTTTTAGACATGGTGCAGGCATTTATATGGATGGCTTTCGCTTTTGAATTTATCCTCATGTTTTCAGTGTCTAACGAGCGCCTTGATTACGTGAAGCGCAACTGGATAGATGTTGTGATAATCTTGCTTCCCTTCATTGCATTTGTAAGATCTATACGGCTGATTAAAATTGCCCGCTTGACCCAGATTGCAAGAGGTTATAAATTGCGGGGTATTCTTATGAAAGCGAGGCAGGGGCTCATATTTGCCAATTTTTTCTACAGGATTCTGACCATTAAACCCACCTTTCAAATCAAAAACCTCAAGAAGCAATTGGACAAAAATCAACGGGAAAGGGAAGAAATTGAGGAGCAGCTTATTGAGTTGTATAGAGTCCTGAAAGCAAAAAAGGCGACCTAACTCGGCCGCCCAGTCATTATAACCTAACTAATTTCAATTCTTTTGGTGTTCTTAGGTGCTGAAGGTTCTTTTTTAGGCAGATTTACCTTCAGAATCCCGTTGTCGTATTTGGCATCAATTCTCTCCTGCTCTACAGTTTCAGGCAGTCTGAATGACCTGCTGATGCTGGAGTAAGAAAACTCTTTCTTTCTGTACTTATCATTAGTCTCATCCGAGGAATGCTCTTTTTCCGCACTGATCGTCAGTACACCTTCATCAATGTCAATCTTGAAATCTCCCTTTTCAAATCCGGGCGCAGCGATTTCAAGCTTGAAGTTCTGCTCATCTTCCAACACATTGGTGGAAGGCACTTCGATGTTTTGATCGATATTCCAAAACTTGTCTTCCCAGGTAAATGGGTTCTCGGAACCGAAGAAATCCTGGACCATCTTGGGCCAAAATCCTCCATTTTTTTTGCTTAATGTGGTCATGGTTGTAGGCTTTAATTCTTTCGTAAATTTAACCCTAACCTACTGATATTAAAAATGATATATGTCAGTTTTTAAGTTTTTTGGATAGAAACTATTAACAAGGAGTTATTAAGCTCTTTTAACAAATAGGACATAAAAAAAGCGGGTAGAGAACCCGCATTTAAATTATTTTTTTATGGCCTTCCCGGCTAGTTCACCCGTGTATTCCCCTTCATCAATGGCCAATTTTCCATTAACCATAACGTATTGCATTCCGCCTGACAAGGCACTTGGGTTGTCGTAATCCGCATTGTTTTCCAGTTCATCTAACCTGAAAAGTATCAAATCGGCATAATAGCCTTCCTTGACAAATCCCCTATCTTTTATTCCCAAGGTCTCTGCCGTCAAACCGGACGAGCTGTGAATAGCAAACTCCAATGGGATAACATTTTTTTCCAAGGTGTATTCCACAAGTTTTTTGGTAAAGGAGCCATACTTGCGCGGATGTGCCACCACACCATCTGACCCCGTCATCATCCAAGGCTGCCTCATAAAGTTTACAATATCTTCCTCTTGCATGTTAAATGAAACAACACGAACCGCAGATGATTCTTTTAGGATTTTGAAGACTGCTTCCCAAGGTTCCATTTGCCACTCTGCAGCCATTTTCTCCAAGGATTTGCCGTCTATTTCAGGCATTTTTGAATCACTTAAAATAAGAGAGGAGGGACCTCCCCTTCTTCTGATGTTTTCCGTCATTCCTTCCGAAAGAGTATCGAGTAGATTGGGGTCCTGGAGCCTTTCTAACAGGGCCTCATATCCCCCGTCTTCGGCCCATCGTGGGACCACCGCCGCAATCAGGCTGGTTCTGCTGGCTTCATAGGGATATTGATTAGCAGTCACCTCCATGCCAGCGTCCTGGGCCTCTTCGATCTTTCTGATTACTTCATCACTCATTCCCCATACATCGGCTCCAAGAGCTTTGAGATGGGAAAAGTGGATGGGAATCCCGGATTCTCGTCCTATTTCCAAGGTCTCCTCAACAGAGCTTAGGAGACCAATAGAATAGCTGCTTTCATCACGCATATGGGTATCATAGATTCCCCCATGTTGGTGGGCTACTTTTGCAAGTGCCACCACTTCACTTTTTTCTGCGAAGCTACCCGGACTGTAAAAAAGACCCGTGGAAAGTCCCAAGGCTCCTTCCTCCATACCCTTTGCTACCAGAGATTTCATTTCCTCCAATTGATTTTCATCTGGAGCCACATCCTTATTGCCCAATACCAACCGTCGGACGGTGCCGTGTCCTACAAAGAGGCCCGCATTGGTCCCTATACCGTTTTTTTCCCATTCGTCTAGCTTTTCTCCGATTGGAAATGGTCCACTGCCATCGTTGCCTCCTATCACCGTAGTGACTCCCTGCATGAGGTAGGCCAAATTGCTCCTGCGATCCGGGTGGCTGAGGTCCCCTTCCACATGGGTATGGGGATCAATAAAGCCAGGAGCCAAAATCATCCCTTCGGCTTCTATCTCTCTTGAAGCGGCAAAACCAGCTTTTGCCTTTCCAACAAATACGATCTGACCGTCCCTGACCCCCACATCTTTAACTTTCCCAGGGCTATTGGTGCCATCATAGACTTTGGCACCTTTTATTAATATATCTAGATCCTGTCCTATCACCTCTCCTGAGATAACAAGGGCAGAAACTGCCATAAATGTCTTTAAAATCTTTCTCATTGGATCCTTTCCTCTTTAGCCAACTCGGAAGTTTTATCGCTATTTTTATTGAACTCAGTGATTATTTGATAGGTTGTGGGCACTGATTTTTCCAGCCTTCCCAATGTTTCGCTTGGTATGTTGGAATTACTAAATGGTACTCTTTTCACATATTCCTGAACCTCCCCGGCTGTCCTTCCATATTTGAAGTCATACGGGAATCTTCCTTTATCATCCACTTTGACGTTTGGATTGTCTGTATTGGGCACACTGATGTAAAACTCGCTTTCTTGCATGTCCCCATCCAAATTGAAAAGGTCCTGCTCGTTCAGAAATGCATATAATTCCTCAGCGACATTGATAGCCGGATCAACTATGGCAATATTATCGGCCATGTGATCTCTATAAACATACTCTCCGTTTTGCTGATAATTTCGCAATTCTTCAAGCACTTCCTCGATTTCCTGGGTCAAATAGGGATAGTGCGTACAGCCCAACATCACTACTTTAAGTGGTTTGGGGTTTTCTGCCTTTCTGATTTTTTCCATCATGGAAACTAGGTGATACCGGACATAATTATCAGAACTGTTGATTTGAAGAACTTCACAGTCCCCACCGCTTTGGGCATCACATAACATCTTATTATGGTCAAAATCAAAGTTGTAGACGTCCATAAGCGTCTGGTCAATTTTGAAATCCTCATGATCTAAGGATGGACCTCTGTAATCCTCTCGAGGGCTTTCCAGGTCACGGTTGATGTAATCAGGCTCCTCGTCTACTGCCTCGGCAATTCCATGGCCTCCCTGATTATAAACTTGGATGTCACCAGTAAAACCCATTTCCTCCATTTTTTTCAAAATAGTGTTTTCATATCCTTTGGAGGCAATGGTGCCTACTGTGGCAAATACGGCAATAGCCCCATCTTCATCTTGCTCAAAATGGCTCAAGGCGCCCTTGGCTCCGGCATCAATCACGCCGATTACTTTTAAGGGAACCCCGGATTTATCGATAAAGGCCTCAATGTTTTCCTTTCCGTAAGCCGTTGCTGTATTGCAGGCAATTACCATAGCCTTTACAGGCTGCTTATCCCTTCTGTATTCTGAGGCGTTCTGGGATGGGTAATACTTATCTGAAAGTAAAAATTGGGCATCTTTGATAATGTGCTCAATCAGCAGATCCGACTTGTTTTCAGCATAATAATTACCATAAGGCATATTGGCTTGATCGGCCAGATAAATGAACTTCTCACTGGAAAAATCCGGTACCTGATCCGAACCGGATTTACGACTCATGTTATCATGTTCATCAAAATCCAGCAGTGAGTTCAAAATGGTAAGACCACCAGTACCGGAGTCGAATACTCCAATGGGCAACTTTCTGTCCTTATGCGGGTAATTCTCAAAGTCAACATGAAAGAAGCTGTCCTGATCTTCAATGATCGCTCTTTCTATGGGCAATAACTCTGCCTGAGCATGACCTGCCTCCTGCTGCTGACAGCTTTGAAGGGACAGACCCGCGGCTATTCCTAATAAGAGGGTATTAATCTGTTTTGTACTTATCATGTGGGTTGACTGTATTTTATGATATAGTTTTCAATTAAATCGGCAATGGACGCAAAATGCGAGGAAGGCGCGCTTCCTTTTGGCCGGGAGGTCAGCACAATGATCATATCCAGATCTGGAATAGTCATCATGTATTGGCCTCCAAATCCTATGGCGCAATAAGTCGGGTAACCAGCCGCTTCAATCAACCACCAAAGATAACCATATCCCAATA
Organism: Litoribacter ruber; assembly: GCF_018449405.1. NCBI lineage: Bacteria > Pseudomonadati > Bacteroidota > Cytophagia > Cytophagales > Cyclobacteriaceae > Litoribacter > Litoribacter ruber. The sequence goes on along the minus strand of NZ_JAHCMY010000005.1, from coordinate 171,534 downwards.
TTTCGAAAGGCCGTGAGATTCCTTGTGGTTCAGTTTGGAAAGAAATACTTTCTTCTATCCATTCCTCTGAAATAATCTGCTTCCCATTAAAAACTCCCTTGTTTTTGACCAGTACCCCGATCTTGGCAAAATCTCTAGGCCGCAGATGAATGTTATTTCCGCCTTCATTATAGCCCTGGGGGTCCTTTGACCATTTTCCTGGAGTTATTCCCATAGGTTCATAAAGATACTTTAAGGCAAATTCATCAGAAGGTACCCCAACAGCATGGGACAAGGCCGCCGACAGCAAATGCGTATCACCCGTGCTATAGCCATAAAGAGTTCCAGGATCCGCCTCCAACTCTTGGTCTAAAGCAAACTGAAGCCAATCATCACTTGCCACCCATGGTGCATAATTGCTCAAACTCGTTGGTTCCAAACCACTTTGCATCAACATGAGATGCCGTATGGTAATTTCTTCCTTCCTTGAGTCAAGATCATCGTGGAAAAGGTGGGGGAGAAAATCCTTGATTGGCTGGTCTATGGATTTTATATAGCCATTCTCAATAGCTAATCCAATCAGTAGATTTAATATGCTTTTTGAACCGGATTTTACATTACTGAATCCGGTTTTTTCAAATTCATTGTAATAGTTTTCAAAAACCAGGCTATCATTTTTTAGGATCAAAAGACTGTTAAGCCTTTCCATTTGATTGGCTCGCTTTTGAATAGCGTTTTGCTTCTTTTCTGTATAGAATTCCTTTTCTGGCAATTGGGATTGCCCCATAGAGAGCGCAGAAATTAAGAAGCAATAAGTCAAAGCTAATATTTGTTTCATTTCAATTATTGGTGGTTAGGTTTTAGAGGGTTTCAGCAACGTTCCTTAAGGAAGAATTCATGCATAAAAATACCCCTGACCATTAAAAACAGCCAGGGGCTGAATTGTCAATTGAATCTTAATTCAATACAACACCTATTCTCTTATGGTTGTAACTGGCTTCAACCTGCTCGTTACCTACCAATTCCAGTACGAGGACAATCTGATCTTCCTCTTCATCAAACTCAAGTCTCTCTACCAAAACCTCCCCAAAACTGCTGTTAGCCTCAATTTCAAAGAAGTTGTCATTTGGTAAAGTGTAATGAACGCCTTCTATAGCATTGGAAGCTTCAGCATCCACCCGAAACTCAAGGTTTACCGGTTGAGGCAGCTGCTCACCAAACATATTTACCTGGTAGCCTGCCTCACCTAAGGCCTGGGTAGGAAGTAAGGGATAATCCCTTCCCGGGGCATTGTTTCTAACTACTGCTTCCTGAAACTCAATTCTTTGATCGGTAAACAAATAGCGCTCTTCATAATTTTCAAAACATGATGTTGTAAGAGCCATTATGCCCATCAACATCAGATATATATATTTCTTCATCATAGTTTTTGGATTAATAACCTGGATTCTGTTCTAAATTAGGATTGATATCAACCTCACGGATAGGTATTCTGGCCAAGGTTCTGAAATCGTCAAATGGTATGACACCAGACTCTTTTACTATATCTCTTCCCAGTCGTTTTAAATCAAAAGAGCGGTGGCCTTCAAATGCGAGCTCTACCCTTCTTTGTCTTAAAATTTCCTCCAAAAGCTCGTCTCCAACTAATTCAACTTCATCCAAACCCGCACGCTCACGAATTACATTGAGATCCGCATTTGCTTCAGCTGACATTCCCAACATGGCATATGCCTCAGCCCTATTTAGGTAAACTTCTGAAACTCTGATCACGGGAACATTATCCAGGTTGTTGATGCCGCCCCTGCTGAAAAACTTGGTGATTTCATACTTGTCGCTGTTGTCACCCAAGCCCATCCAAACAAGCTCTCTTCTAACATCTCCTTCATCATACTGAGCCAGCAGGTCATCACTGAGTACGGCCAAACCTTGTGATGTAGCCGTATTGGTAGTCTCATTGAATCTGGTAGTGAATGTTGCTCTCAATGACTCATTTTGTCCAATATTCTCATTGGTCATAAATACAACTTCAAACATGGACTCTGGATGAACCTCCTGCCTCCAGGCACTGATATAGTTTTCATTGGACTGGAATGTACCTACCCCAGATGATAGGGCATTTTCAGCTTCCTGGATCACTCTTTCATAATCGCCATTATACAAGGCAACTCGGGTAAACAAGGCCGAAGCAGCTCCCACTGTCGCATAATGTGGCGCTCGTGCATTCGAAGTTTCTTGAAGTAAAGTCTGAGCAGACTCCAGATTGGTGTAAATATAACTGTAAACCTCTTCTATGGATGCTCTTGCAGCTAACTCTATCTCATCAGTTCCCCTTACACCTTGTGTCATCAAGGGCACTCCTCCTCTATTGGAGGCTTCGATAATTGCTGTTGGGTCATAGGCATATGCTCTCATCAAATCATGATAATAAAGGCCAATCAAAAACCTCATTTGACCTTCTATTCGATTTCTGAACTCCACATTTACGTCTACTTCATTCAATGCCCGTAAAATCAGGTTGGCTTCATTAATCGCATAATATGCCGATTGCCAATTGGACAAATGCGCACCTGCCTGGTTGTTGGCCTGACCTACAAGACGTATACCTGTACCGGCTGGAATGGAATTGTCTGACAAAACCTCTGGAATTGCAACCATATCCCTTCCGTATTGACTAACTAACCTCAGTCTTGAATAAACTGAATTAGTTGCTGCCTCTATCGCCTCAGGGCTGGTCAAAGCCTCTGTGGCATCAATGGATTGCTTTGGATTAACTTCTATTATCTCCTCACAGGAGGTTGAAAAAAGAAGCAATGCTGAACTAACTATATAAATTATTTTTCTCATCCTTTCTTATTTTAAAATCCTAACTGTACACCAAAAGTATAACTACGGGTTTGAGGCACTACACCTTGATTGTTGGTAAATGTGCTGCCGTCAGAATAAAACTCAGGATCATATCCTGTCCATTCGGTCCACGTCAAGAGGTTCATAGCTTGGGCATATACGCGCGCATTGGTCAACCCAAATCGGCTAAGAAACTGCGGGCTGATATCGTAACCCAAGGTCACTTGCTTTAATCTGATAAAAGAAGCATCTTCCAAGAATCTGCTCGATCTTCTGATATAGCTATCCCCGTTTACTTCAGCACCACCTTCCATGGGTCTTGGGTGAGGAGTGATCTGGCCAGGTTCCTGCCATCTTTCTTCATATACCCTTGTCAGGGAATTTCGGATGTTAAATCCGTTTCTATACCAACCTACATTAGCCTGATTATAGAATTCTCTTCCCATGTCATAGGTAAAGAATATGTCAAGATTGAATCCTTTGTAGGTGAAGTTATTACTCCATCCTCCAAAATAATCCGATAGCTCATTGCCAAATACCGCATAATCGCCAGGGTTGAGTGGGTTATACGTGATGTTACCCTCTGCGTCGTACCACATCGGACGACCGGTCGCTGAATTGACACCTGCATATTGAGCTTCAAAATTTGTCCTCAAAGGATGGCCCACACGTATAGACTGGTTGCCGGGAAGAACCTGCTGATCATCCACTAACTGGGTCACTTTGTTGTCCAAGAAGGTGATGTTGAAGGCAGATTTCCATAGGAAATTTTGGCGTCTCACAATGTCCGAGGCAACTTCGATTTCAATACCTCTGTTGACCACCTCGCCAATGTTGGAGCTGATATTTCCATATCCTCCAATCCACGGAAGGGGTTGGTCTAAGAGAAGGTTGGAACTTGTTCTGTGGAACAAATCTACTGCACCATACAGCCTTCTTTCAAAAAATGAGTAGTCAATACCAATGTTGGATGAAACATTTCGTTCCCAGCCAAGATCGACATTGGCAACTCCACTTGGTTGGATACCAGGGTTGCCACCATAGTTACCAGCACCACCATACAGGCCTCTAGCTGCAAAGTTTCCTACTTGATCATTACCGGTTTCACCATAACCAGCCCTTACTTTCAATTGATCTAGCCAAGTGTTATCCTGCAAAAACCCTTCTTGGGACATGTCCCATCCTGCCGATACTGCAGGGAAGAAACCAAATTTGTTGTTGGTACCAAACCTTGAAGACCCATCGTATCTCATTGTACCACTCAAGAAGAATTTCTTCTGATAATCATAGTTCGCCTGTGTAAACACACCAAATCTTCTGAAACCTGTCCAAGTACCAAATGCGGTCAAAGGAGTAGACGCAGATGACATTTTTCTAAACTGATGAGTTGGGAACCCCTCGGCAGTTGCTCCTTCTCTTTCTCTGATGTCACTTCTGTATTCAGCACCCAAAAGGACTGTCAAGGAATGTCCGCCATCAAATGAGGTATTATAGTTTAAAGTCTGGTTGGTGATAAAATTTGTATTCTGCATGTTTTCGATTTGCAGAAATCCTTGTCTTCCGTAACCGCCTTCAGTTCTAGGATCGATATAAAACTCTGAAGACACCAATCTAAAGTCAATACCGTAGAATGACTTGAAGGTCAAGTTATCCAAGATATCGTAGCTCAGGCTGAAATTACCGATAGCAGATTTACTTTCTGATCTAGCCGTATTATATAAAGCCGTCTGAACAGGATTGTATCTTAAAGTACCTGGAAGTCCACCTAGAGGTGCATTCCACGAACCGTCTTCCAAATAAAAAGGCTCAGTTGGAATAATCATCGGAGAGGCAAATTGAGGCGCGGCAAACAAACCTGTGGTACCTACACCATCGTTACCATTTTGCACAATTGAACTCAAATTCATATTCATGTCTAAGGTAAGCCGATCATTAGCCCTATGTGTGATACCCATACGAGCCGTCGCTCTTTCAAAATCAATCCCTACAACATTTCCTTCATGATTGTTATAGGATCCAGACATGATGAAATTTGTCTTGTCATTTCCTCCGGAGGCTGACAATTCAATGTTATCTACAATCCCGGTTTTAAAGCCGATGTCCTGCCAATCATATGTAGGCAAGCCAGCAATCTGGGCATCTGTAAGATCAGGAGAAAGTCGAGATTCAGTAAGTACCCCTCTTCGAACGGTTTCTGGGGATCTGTCGGGGAATCTATTTCCAATAGCCTCCATCCTAGAGTTCAGATATTGCTGAGAGTTCATCATATCTACCTTTGGCATGGGCTCAGTTACACCTTTGTAGTAGTTAAGGGTGAACCTGGTTTTGCCTGCTGTACCTTTTTTGGTTGTAATCAGCACCACACCATTTGCTGCCTGGGCCCCATAAATAGAAGCTGCTGCTGCATCCTTTAAGATCTCCATTGACTCAATGTCATTGGGATTTAGAAATGATAAAGGATTGTTTTCCGTTCGGTTAGTGTTTACGCTTTCAGCATTGATTTGAACACCATCTACAATGTACAAAGGCTGGTTTCCAGCAGTGATTGAACCCTGGCCACGGATATTGATATTCACTTGACCACCTGGTACACCAGATGAGGACTGTACCAAGACCCCAGCAGCTCTACCTTGCAGCGCTTTGTCAAATGACTGCACGGGCATGTTTTCAATCTCTGCTCCGCTCACTTGAACCATGGAACCGGTAATAGCTCTTTTTTCCTGCACTCCATAACCGGTGATTACCACTTCCGAAAGGTCAGAGACATCGGGAGTCATGGAAATATTGAACTCAGTTTGGTTGCCCACCCTTACTTCTTCAGTTCTATAACCCATAAATCTGATTACAAGCGTGGCATCTTCTGGCACGTCTAGGGAAAACTCCCCGTCCATATCTGTAGTGGTACCCGTTGTAGTCCTTCTCACCATAATGGAAACCCCAGGTAATGGTTCTCCATTTTCATCTGTGATTACCCCGCTAATGGTCTGGTTTTGCTTAATTGTTTGGCTTTTGGGTTGTTTAGCTGGGGAGACTGAAGTTTCCTCCTTTTCCAAAATAGCTATTTGGCGGCCTGAAATTTTGTAGCCTAGAGAAGTTTCCTTCAACACATCCTGGAGAATAGATTCAATTTCTCGGTCTTCGGCAGATACGTTGATTTTCTTACCTTGGTTTTTACGGATTACCTCATCCTTGTACAGGACCAAAAAGTCACTGTTTTCCTCTATTTTACCGAACAAATCAAATAGGGAACCGTCTTTAAGTTGTAGGCTAACACGGTTGTTTTGGGAATAGCTTTCGGCGGCTACTCCAAAAATGCCTACGAAAAGGAAAATGAAAGTCAGTTTCATACATAAAAAGACTTTAGCCCCCACCCCAATCGGGTAGGGTTTAGAATAGATTTTTTTCATACTTTTGTATTGACTTTTGGTTTACATAAGTTAATGTGCCTCAAGGGGTATTGGTAGTACCACTCAGGCGGTATACGGGATGTGTTGGCGCACATTCCGTATGCTTTTTTTTTTAAAGGAAATGATCATTTCATCAATAAGTACCTCCTTTCATTTTTTGAATATTTTAATGATGTTGTGGCAGTAAGGATATCTAGAACCTCCTCTAAATCTTGCTTTAAATCGAGTTTCCCTGTGAAGGTTTCTTCGTTAATGGAAGGGTCTACAAGTTCTATTTTGACATTGTAAAATTTCTCCAATCTTTTGCTGATGGTTTTAAGATTGGTATTTCGTAATTTGATATAGCCGTCTTTCCAAGCTACATAGTATTCTGTGTCTACCGGCTTAATCTTTACTTCTCCGGTAGCAGGACCAAAAACCGCCCTGTCGTTAGGTTTAAGCATATGTCCTTTTCCTTTGAAAATGGCCTTTTTGTCTGTATGGATTTCTACACTGCCACTGACCAAAACTGCAGAAACTGTAGACTCATCTGGATAAGAGGAAATATTGAAAGCAGTACCCAACACACGCAAATCCATATTTTTGCTTTGCACCGTAAAAGGTCTTTTTTCGTCCTTGGCTACTTCAAAAAACGCCTCCCCTTCCACAAACAGCTTTCTTTCTTTATCATTGAAGGAAACAGGATATATAAGTTTGGAGCCTGAGTTAACCCAAACTTTGGTGCCGTCTTCCAAAGTAAGGCGGCTTTTCTTGCCATAGGGCACAATTAATGTATTGTACTCACTGGAGGCAGCCGCTTTTGCTTTCCGATCAATATTGATTTCTCCTTTCTTTGAATAATCGATATCGGAATCATCATTTTCTAAAAGTAAAGTTTCATCTTCCGACAAAATCAATTGGGTTTCAGTCACAGAACTCATATCAGCCCTTGCTGCCAGAGCCTCCATCTGATCAGATTGGCTAATTAGAAACTGATATGTAAAAAAGACAAGGAGGAAACTGAGTGAAGCTGCTAAACCCAGTGGTAGGTAGTTGCTCTTAGAAATAAACGGTTGATTTATTTCTTGGTCAATATTCTGCCAAAGACGATCCTTCCGCTCAGTTGAAATTTTCTTCTGACTAAATATTACCTTAAATTCTCTTTGGAATTTCTTTAAAAACCTTTCGGCATTCCCAGAACCATCATTTGGAATCTTTTCCCGCATCCTCTATTGTTTTACTCTTGTTTATAAAGAGATGCAATAGCTGGAGGTATAGACAAGATTATAAGATTAATTTCAAAAAAATTTTTTTCCTTAGAATAAAACCGGAAGGAAAGTACGTAGAACTTGGGTAAATGTACTTTTTTGTAATGAGGGATTTTGAAGAATTTGAAGGTCGTTCAATTCTTCCTTTAGGCATTTTGCAGTTCTATACATCAGGGTTCTACAAGAAGCCGGGGACATGTCCAGAATTTCGGAAATGGCTTCATAATCCATGTCTTTGACAAACTTCAAAAAAATGATTTCCTTTTGTCTCGGGGTAAGCTTTTTCAAAGCCATTTTTAGCTTCAGTAAGATCCGCTGATCGGTTTCTTGGGAAATTAGGTTCTTCTCCAAACTTTCCTCAATCAAAAAATCGGTAGCATCCGGCTTCAGACTAAAAAGCCTGCTCTTCTTAAGGTTTGAAAGTAATTTTCTGCGTAGACACGAAATTAGATAAGCTTTGGGGTTAGAAGGGGAAGAAATTTTACTCCTGTAATGGAATAAGTCAATGAACACATCTTGAATCCCATCTTCCACTAGGCTGGAATCATGGCACATACAGCATCCATAATGGTAAAGATCTTCAAAGTATTTTTCATAGATGTCTTTCAACGCCCTCTGCTTCCCTTTGCGAAGCTCTTCCCACATACCCTTGTCCAGCGTTGATTGAATCATAAATTACTTTAGCTACCAGCTATATTCTTTATCAGTAAGTTATCTTGATGTTAAACCTTTAAATTTAGTCCTTTAAAAGTTAAGGCCAAATGTCAAAGCTAGAAAATTGATAAACGGTCGGATTTGATAAACAAAAAGGGGGCGCCCAATATGGACACCCCCTTTTTGTTTATGCATTTCTAATCGAGCTTAGGCGACCTATAATAATTCATACCCATCTTATCCCATCTAGCGGTGTGCTTCTTTAGCCTTTGCTTGTAATCTTCAAAGCTTCTGTGCCCCTGGGGCGTCCAACCTATTTCAGCAAGGGCGGTAATGCGAGGGAATACCATGAACTCAATATCTTGGCGGTTTTCCACACTTTCCGTCCAAAGGGGCGCTTCCACTCCTAATATTAGCTCTTTGCCTACTCCCTCTACCAGTTCGGTAGGTTCCCAATTGTAGGCCTGGTCTATCTCGATGAGGCCTGCCCAAGTGTGGCCGATTCGGGTGGTGGAATCATACTTCATGTCCAAATAAATATGCTTGGATGGGGACATGATGACCTTGTTTCCCTGATCAGCCGCCAGCTTAATGTTTTTTTCCTTAGCCCAAAACTGTGCTATAGAGTTTTCTTCCAATTTGGCGTGGGCTATTTCATCCCAACCTATACTTGTCTTGCCATATTTGGTCACTATGGCTTGGGCTCTTTCGATAAAGGGTTTATAATCTTCGAGTTCCGTCACCAACGATTCGTCTCCCCCAATATGGAAATATGGGCCAGGGGTAATTTCGGCGATTTCACGGATCACATCCTCGATAAATTGGTAAGTGATCTCCTTTTTAGTGTCTAAGGTACTGAAACCAACTTTAATGCCCGTGTACAAATCGGTGGCACTTTCATCCTCTCCATCTACTCCCAGAACTTTCCTGTCAACAGCGAGCCTGTTTTCTTCAGGAAGTTCTATCCCTGGATTAAACTGGCCATATGAAGCCAGAACCGCATTAGTATGACCCGGCATATCTATTTCAGGGATTACGGTAATATATCTGGAGGCTGCATAGGCTATGATGTCTTTATAATCTTCTTGGGTATAAAATCCCCCTTTGCCCCCTCCCACTTGGGTACTTCCACCGATATTGGTTAGGTTTGGCCATGATTTGATTTCAATTCTCCAGCCCTGGTCATCGGAAAGGTGCAAATGCAATTTATTGACCTTGTATTTGGCAACTTGATCGATTAGGCTTTTGACATCTTCCACAAGGAAAAAGTGCCTAGATACATCCAGCATCACCCCCCTGTAGCCATACTCAGGTTTGTCGGTGATTTTTCCTGCCGGAATGGCTATATCTGCTGTTTTTCCCTTTTCAGCTTCTGCTGGCATGAGCTGTCTTATAGTCTGAAATGCATAAAACGCTCCCTGGCCAGCTCCTGCACTGATGACGATCCCAGCTGGAGTAATTTCGATGGAATAACTTTCCGGCTCTTTTGATCCATCGATGGCTATGTTTATTTCCGCATTATCCTTCTGGACTAATTCTATCCCGGTTGATTTTTTTACAAATTTTGTGAAAAACTCAATGCCATACTCCAAATCATCTGTGTCACCATCAATTTGGTAGCCCATTCCATCTTTAAAGGCAAATGAACCTTCCCTATCCACTACCTCTAATGGTTTTGGAATGATACTGTGCTCACTTAACTTCGCCTGCTTTCTTTCTAAAGGCAACCCAATAAATCCCACCAGGCAAATGCAGGACATGACTAGAAAAAACTTCAATCCATTCATAAGTTTTTTAATTGATTACTTAAACTTAATTAATTTTTTTATAAAAGTATGCTAAGACCTTTCTATTTCACTTTATTAATCAACAATTTCATCATTTCCTCAGCGGCAACTTTGCTTTTCTCATCCAGGAAATCCCTTGGAGTGTTGTCTCCTATTTCATACACGAGTGATTCAGCTCCAAAAGTCATATAAAAATAATTTCTTGACACCAGCGTGGGTTCCATTTTGTTGTTGGGTGCAATGTTGGGCTCATACCCGGGAATAGCCGATTGAATGTTTTCCAACCACTCCCCTACCATACCAGGAATATTTCCGCTCTGGTAATCCTCTCCTACTGTATAATATATATCATCCCATGTGGAATGGAAATCAATGCCAAAATAGAAAGTCCCATTGTTCTCCTCTGCCTTTTTATGCATGAAATCCCTTACGGCTCTGGTTTCCGGTTGGTAATAGTCTGCCCAATCCCTGTTTAAATCCACCCCATGCATATTATGGCGCCAGTGGCCATTGTCCACTCCATCGGGATTGACCATGGGTACTACCAACACGGTAAACTTTTCCCTAAACTGCTCTGCCAAATCACTATCCCCTACCAAGGTTTCGACAAATGACTGCATGGCCAATTGACCTGTCACCTCGGGAGGATGTTGGCGGGCAATTACCATCACCATTTTATCCTTGTCAGGATTTCCAATAGTTAAAGCATTTATTTCCCGCTTTTCAAGGCTTTCTCCAATCTTTTCCATACTCACAAAAGGCTTGGAACTTATCTGCTCAGCCCATGAATGGACCCTTTTGGAATCATGGATCTCCTGTCCTGCTACCCATAAGGTATCAGGGGAGACGGCAAGTTTCAAAGTGGCCGCCTCTGGCCTGTTGCGGAAATTGAAGTTTTTCAGGCTATCAGGCACCATAAAGTTGGCTGAGTCCAACGGGGCCCAGGAAACCCCATCATAGCTTATTTTGGGATAATATCGGTGCTTGCTACCAGCTTGATAGGTTAACCTTAAATAAATCTCCTTTTCTTCCTCTGCCCAAATCTGAAAAGCATACCAGGGACTTTCATTGATTGGGGTATTTTCAGCAGTGATCAGGGCCACCAGGGTGCTGTCATTTTCCTGAAACAACCCATTCAGACTTCCCATAGGAAAATCATTGCTTACCGTTACCCCCATTTTCTCAAACTCAAACTCTCCCCGCCACTGCTTCTGCACTGGCCTTGAAATCGTCACCGTCCGCACCGAATCTCCCACCTCAGGCAACACCCCCGTTTGGGAATAACCTTCAAGAGTGACCATGGCGGCTAATAATATTAAAAAGCGTTTCATATATTCTTAAATTAATTTATTACGTATTCCATTTCCTTCCGCGAAGGAGCTATGTGCCCTTCTTTTTAACTTTGTGCGCCTCCTTGTGACCTTTGTGACCTATTTCTTTATTGTTTATGGTTTAAAGTTTAAGGCTTATGATTTGAAAGTGCTCCGTGAAGAAACTTTGTGCCCTTCTTTTTACTTCGTGGGACTTTGTGACCCATTTTTTTATAGTTTACGGTTTAAAGTTTAAAGCTTATGAAATTGCTCCGCGAAGAAACTTTGTGTCCCTCCTTTTTACCTTTGTGCGACTTTGTGCCCAATTTATTTCTACATAGATTTCTAATTTACCACTTTTCCCCTCTCCTACTCTCCCCTCCTTTTATAACCCTCACCAAAACATGAAGCTCGGTTCTTTAGCAGGATAAATGGCATTCAAAAAGTGTCCGACATTTCCACTTATAGTGTTCGCAAGCGTACAGAGATTTTTTCGTATGATGCCCCTGTCGCATGCAATAAGGGTTTTTTTCATTCGGCACATGTTTTCGATTAGTTTGGGTGTCCACCTTAATCTTATTTGTTATGAAAGCCTCTACTATTTTTATATTCTACATGGTGTTTTTCATCAACCCCATCCTAGGGGAAGCCAAGATAAAAACCCAAATCTCCGGTCAGGTCATGGATTCTCAGGGAGTAGCTCTCCCTTTTGCCAACGTGGCTTTAGTCGAAGTGGAGTCCGAAAAATTGATAACTGGTACCGTTTCGGAAGACAACGGAAAGTTTGACTTTTCCACCTCCCAAAAAGGAACCTTTCAATTAAAGGTCACCTCAATTGGTTTTCAGCCTTTCCTTTCGGATCCATTTGAAGTGGAAAATGATGAATCCAGAGATTTTGGCAAAATAGTCCTACAAGAAGAAACCGCTGATCTGGGTGAGGTGACCGTTAGGTCCTCGAGACCGGAGGTGATTATTCAAGCTGATAAAACAATCGTAAATGTGGAAGGAACGGTGATGGCCGAAGGTAGCACAGCCTTGGATGTAATAGGCCGCTCTCCTGGAGTGTACGTAGACAGCGATGGAAACATTAACCTCAACGGACGTTCTGGCGTCATAGTGCTGATCGATGACCGCCAAACCTACATGAGTGCGGCTGACCTGGCCAACTTTCTCCGCTCCATGCCGGCTGATAACATCAAGAGCATAGAGGTAATCAATAGCCCAAGCTCCCGATATGATGCAGAGGGATCCGGAGGGGTTATTAATATTAGGTTGAAAAAGAACACCATGAATGGTGTCAATGGTAGTGTGCAGGTAGGCCACCAGTATAACGGCTTGAATACCCCATTCACTGGAGCCACCGTGAATGTGAGATCTGGCAAATGGACGACCAATGCCAGCTTGAATTACAATGAGTGGGCAAGAATCATTGATTTGGACATTTATAGAAGATTCCAAGTCGAGGGTGGGCTTTCCAATTTTGACCAAGAGGCCAACATCAATATCCGTCGTCGTAACCTGTTTTTCAACGGCGGGGCTGATTACCAAATCAACGATAAGCATTCTGTAGGGATGAGCATTCAGGCTTCAGGTTCAGATGGGCCTGACCGTGGCCTTTCCCTTACCAATATCAGCAATCCCAATACTGCTGACCTGAATTTCCTCGAAGCCGTCAATAACAATGAAACCAACAGCCAGCGGATTTTCACCAACCTCCATTATATAGGAAATCTCGATACCCTGGGTACCAAAATAACCTCCGACATCGATATCACGAGAATGGAAACAGGAAGCTTGGGCTTTTTGGATAATTCCTACTGGCTCAATGAGCGGGTGAATCAAGAATCTGACAGGATCCGGACGGACAACGATATGCTCTATACCATATATACAGCCAAAGTTGACTTTACAAAACCTTTTAAAAACGGCAATGTTATAGAAACTGGGATTAAAGGTAGCTGGGTAAGATCAGATAACAACCTTGATATCCAACGGGGAGTGACTGGTGAACTGCTGCGACCTGATCCCAACAGCAACATGTTTATATATAATGAAAATGTGCTGGCGGGGTATGTTAATTATAAAGGCAAATTCAGCGACAAGTTCGAATACCAAGCGGGCTTGCGTGGGGAGCATTCCGACATTACGGGCAATTCGGTAACCTTAAACCAAGTAAATGAACAAAGGTATTTCGATTTGTTCCCCAGTGCATTCTTGAAGCAAAATGTCAGTGAGAATTATAATATTGTTTACAACTACAATAGAAGAATTACCAGACCCAATTACCGTCTTCTGAATCCTTTTGTGTTCTATGTGGATCCTTTGACCACCGAAAGGGGAAATCCGAATCTTCAACCCCAATATGCGCAAAACTTTGAAATGAGCCACAATATCAAGAACGCCTATCAAATTACTTTGGCCTATGGCCGGATCACCAACTCTTTCAATCAGATCATGTCCCAAAACGAGGAGACCAGAGAGTCGGTATTTCAGGTACAGAACTTGGATAGAGCGGATAATTTCAGTTTGAGGTTCACCCTTCCCTTTGAGCTAACCGAATGGTGGAGCACAAGCAATATGCTTCAGGTGTATTACAACCGGTTCCAATCACCTTTGGGGGATGAAATGCTGGATATGGAACAGTGGTCTGGCATGGTAAGAACCCAGCATAACATCACCTTGCCAAAAGGTTTCAAAATGGAAATCATGGGCTTGTACCTTTCACCTTTTCTTGAAGGCCAAGCCAAAATCAGAGGCGTGGGTTGGGTAGATGCCGGGGTGACTAAATCATTCAAAGATGATAAAATCAGCTTAACGGTGAATGCAACTGACGTATTCCGTACCCAAGTGTTCAGGGTGAATGTGTTGTTCGATCAAATTGACACTTCGGTACAGCAGTATAATAGCAACCAGGCTATCCGCTTCACGCTACGATATAAATTTAACCGTGGAGAAAACTTCAACGTCCGCTCCCGCTCCGGCAGCTCCGAAGAACAGCAAAGGCTGGAGTGATGTTTATTAACCGCAAAGTCCTCAAAGTTGCACAAAGAACTAATGGAGTTTTTTTTAAAAAAACACTCACTTTGCGCAACTTAGCGACCTTTGCGGTTAATTTCACTCAACCTCAACTCTATACACTCTAAAAAAATCCTCCTCTTCCTCTGCATTTGGCTCACCCATAAACCAGAGTTGGTCATTTCTTACAATGAATTGCCTATTATTCAGATTGGCAGGCATCTCCATGTTTTTTAGAGTTTCCAATTCCGTATTCATAATGTTAAGTCTGGCAGGGTACTTTGATTTCAACTCCTCATACAATGCAACTTGCTTGTTCGGGTCTGTTTCAGAGCGAAATCTCTCTGCATCTACGTCATTAAAACCTGGCAAATAACTGAGCAGCAGATAGTCTCCGTATTTTTTTAAGCTATTGATTCTTCCAGTCTCCATATTGACTTTGATCGCATTTGGGTCTAATTCACCAAAAGAAACACCAGGGTCTTGCTGGAAACCTTCCAAGTCCAACTCGGCGGATTTTATTAATGCATACGGTGGATTGGCTTCGTAGACATTTAGCCTGGCATCCTTACCGACTACCATATAGATTTTCCCATCCTCATAGTGCATAGCAGGGATCATATCTGGCAGCTCATGGCCTTTGCCATTCCTGAAAAGACTGTTCTCCTCCAAACTCATAAAATGGGTGTTGGTCATGGATTTTACATCCAACCAGTTGAGAAGTTTAAAATTGTCATAATATTCCGGTGTGTTTCTGGGGTGTTCGCTCCAAGCTTGAAGCCCTACAGATAATATGCTATCTTCCGCTACTTGATAAAATTCCCATTCAGCCGTACTTCTTCCCATATAACTGATCGGCTGTTCAAAGGTGTTTTTATTCACAAGGTTTCCATCAGTGTCGTACTCAAATATGCCATTATAAGAGAGCAACTGAAAATTCCCCCTTTCATTGAATTTACCGGGTGTGTTTGGGAAATTTCCAAAACTATCAGGTCCATCGCCGGTTTTATTGAAAGTATTCAGCTTATTCCCCTGCTTGTCAGAAATAATAAAATCTCTAGTCTTAAAATCAAAAAATAAGATTTTGTCGTTATCAGGATCAATATCCATCAAAACCAACTCTCCCAAATGATCAATCTGAAGGGAGTCTTTCAATACCAAATTAACCTCTTGGTTATTATCTTTAGAATCTTCCGAATGCCCAGAACAGGCCACAACAAGACCCAAAAGTGGATACAATAGCTTTTTCATATCTTAAAGTTTTTAGAAAATTGAAACTAAGAATTAAATAATAAGTATCCAAATACATTTAGTTTTAAAATACCTGAAGAAAAAAATAACCGCAAAGCTCCCAAAGAATCGCATAGAGATTTTATTATCTTTCGCGCCCCTTCAAAAACTTTGCGGTTTAAAAAAACTCCTCTACTCTCTTTCTCTGTTGTTAATCAAACTCAAAAACCATCCTCGGTTATTTCCTTTTCCACTACCTCACCATATTTCTGCGCGATACTCTTGATATCCTCACTTTTGCCAATGAGCAGAAACTGAAGATTCTCTTTTGGGAAATACTGCTCAATGATCTGTTGGGCTTTTTGGGTATCCAGTTCTTCCACGTTGGCTTGGAAAGTATTGATATAATTCTCATCAAAGCCATACCAAAACATCTGGGTCAACAGCCCGGCCAATTGGCGGGAGGTTTCATAATTTGGCGGAAATTGGCCCTTTACATAGTTTTTGGCAGAAGTCAACGTTTCCTCATCGATGCCCTCGCTGTGCATTCTTTCATACACCTGCAGGGCTCGATCGATAGTTTCCTCTGTATTTTCAGTGGCTGTGAAGGTCGAAATGGCAAATGTCCCAGCATACTTCATGGGAGTAAACCGGCTATTGGCCCCATAAGTCAAGCCGGTATTCACGCGCAACTCATCATTGAGCCAAGAAGTAAACCTGCCTCCCAAAACTGTGTTGACCACCTGAATGGCCACATAGTCAGGATTGTCTCTTTTCACGCCTTTCCCACCTATGAGAAAAGTGGTCTCCCTGGCATCACCTTTATTAACTAGCATCACGCGGCTGGAATCCAAGGCGAGTTCAGGTTCGTTAAGGTTTGCTGAGTTGTTGCCGCTTGTTTTTTCCCATGAAGAAAACATCTCTTCGATTTTGGTTTTCATTTCTGCCAAATCAAAATCTCCAACCAGAGCTATTGCTGAGTTGTCTGGGGCATAATGTTGCTGGTAAAATGACTCTAAATCTGAAGCGGTAAATGACTCAACCGTAGAAACAGTGCCTCGGGCTGGGTTGCCATAAGCATGGTCGGCAAAAAGGAACTTTTCCCAATAGGAACTAATCACCGAGCGAGGGCTTTCCCTGTCACGCTCCAAGTTAGAAATCATCCTTTTTCTTTCCTTTTCCACTTCTTCGGCATCAAATTTTGGGGCTGTGATCACCTCCTTGATTATCGGCAAAACCGTCTCCGTATCCTTGCTGGCAAACCGGGCTGACACCTGGGCATATTCTTTCGTGGATGAGGAATTAAGATTTGCACCTATGAAATCCAAGGCCTCCTCTATTTCTGATTTGCTGTAATTTTCAGTACCGAACTGCAAGGCAGCTGCCGTTAGGAATGAGATTCCCGAGTTTTCACCATCCTGAATGGCTCCGGCAGGAATTAAAGCAGAAAAACTAATGGTCGGCACCTCTGCCTGCTGCATCATATAAACCGTCAGCCCATTGTTCAAAGTGAATTTCTCGTATTCGGGAAGCTGAAATCCTGCTGTTTGACCCATAGAGAATGGGATAACTATAAAATAGGCCAGCACAAGGATAATCAATCTATCTATAAACTTTCTCATAAAATTATTCCTCAACATTAGCTTTTAATACACCTACAGTTCTGTTGGATTTTTTGAAGTACTCATTGGCCACTCTCTGAATGTCATCCATGGTCACCTTCTCGTATTCTTCAGGAGCGTCAAACATTTTCCGATAATCTCCAAAAAACAGCTCATACGTCCCAATATTATTGGACTTTCCGTTAATCGTTTCTATCTGGGAATAAAAGTCCATCAGCTTCTGGTTTTTGATTTTTTGAAGTTCATCCTCTTTGATGCCCTCAGCCTTCACTTTTTCGATTTCCTCATAAATAGCTTTTTCTAGATCCGCCTCATCCACTTCCCTGGCGGCAACAGCGTATACCGAAAACAAATTAGGATCAAAGCTTTCCCCGAAGTTGGTGAAGACCCCTGTAGCCAATTGCTTTTGGTCCACGAGTGCACTGTAGAGTCTGGAAGTTTTGCCTCTCGATAAAATGGAGGAAAGGATATCCAAGGCATAATAATCCCCATGTTGGGTATTGGGGGTATGATAACCCACAATCATATAAGGACTGCTTACTTCTTTTTGTACCGTTATGCGTCTCTCGCCGGTTTGGGGAGGCTCTACCAGGTGTACGGGTTTCGGTTGGCGGGTAGAGGGGATAGGAGCCATATAGGATTCGGCTAACTGCTTTACCTCGTCAAATTTGACATCGCCTGAAATTACAATTACACAGTTGCTGGGGTCGTAATAGGTATTGAAATACTCCTCCAAATCTTCCTTCTTCCAGTTTTTGATATCAGATTCATAGCCTATCACGGACCAATTGTAAGAATGTTCTAGAAATGCGGTACTGTTCACCGCTTCTCCAAGCACACGCCATGGAGAGTTTTCCAAGCCGGTACTTCTTTCCGAAAGCACCACTCCTCTTTCGCTTTCCACCATGGCGGAATCAATCGAAAGACTTCCGATCCTGTCGGCCTCCAGGTCAAAAATCACCTCCAAGGCTGAGTTTGGAAACCAGTTGGTGTACACAGTCACATCCTGGGTGGTGTAGGCATTGTTTGCCCCACCATTGTATTCCATCACCCTGTCAAATTCCTTTGGCCCATATTTCTCCGCTCCATTGAACATCATGTGCTCAAAGAAATGACTGAGGCCTGTAATCCCCGGGTGTTCATTTCGGGATCCTACCTTATAGAATAAATACATGTTGGCATTGGGGATGGAACCATCCTCAATCACCAAAAACTTCATCCCATTGTCCAGGGTGAAGGTCTGCACATCATCAGCTTTCATTTGCCCAAAAACAGGCACGCTGAGGCAGACACAAAGAATGCTTAATAGCTTTTTCATTAGTTATTTCTTAAAAACACTTTTTACCGATTAAATTTAGCGAATTTTAGGTTGGAAATAAGAATTGGGAGAATAAAAATGGGGCACGAAGGGCACAATGGAAAAAGAAGAACACAAAGGAGAAATTAAAAACATCTGTTCAGACGAGTACAAGGGATTATAGGCAAAGAGCTTTTGAAAAAAGTGTAGGCTAATTGAGGTAATGGCAATCTTAAACTTTAACCTGTGCCGCAGGCACACAACCCATAAACCAAAAAGAAACAAGCTGCCTTTAGGAAAAGCAGCTTGTCGTGGTAGTTAGTTGGTTAGTGTGAGGTAATTCATGTTTTGTGCCTCGGGTTCCGACTCTTGAGGAGTGGAAGAGTAACCCGAGGGCTTAAGATCTATATATTTTTTATTTGCTTCAAATCATATCCTGATCACATCTATGTAATAATAATGCCAAAATAAAAATAGCTATTTTAATTAGTAATATTTTAATACTCATTGGGTAATTTTGTATTTATATAACATTTACTTTCCTCTATATTGATTTGCATTTCTTTTCGCTTTTAGGATTAAAAACCTTTTTTGAAAAGTAAGGATGTCACAAAACGAAATCTTCTTTCGATTTAAAAACTTTTATTTTTTCTTGAGGATTAAAATGTTCATATCTGTATTCTTCCAGTTTGTATCTCTTTTATGGGGATTGATTTGCTCAATGTCGGGATTTTTGGGTAAACAATACACGTCGCGACCAAGTTAATGGATCATCCGATAGGATGCTGGAAACCAAACTCAAAAGAAAAAATTATTACCCCCTGTAAATTTTAAGGGCAATCCAAGCAACTATTACCAGCAGGACAGCTTTTTTGTGTAGTATTGATTGAACAAAAATAAACAACTTTCAGCATCTCGTTTAACACATGGATCGGATTGTACTGCACTGTTTATACACGATAAATTATACTTTTACTGGATTTTAAAGCACTTAATTTCAACATTTATCCTTAAATTGCGCCAATTCCCAGTTAGACCTATTTGCGAAATAGTATAAACATCATTCTAAAGACTTATACATAAATGTTACAAGCTTACCGGAAAGTGTTTAAAGATTCAGTGGTTCCTTCGGCAATCTTCGATGTGGATGCTCCCACCTTCACCATCTTGGATGTAAATAAGGCCTATACTGAAGTTGTGAAGTCAAGTTTCGAGAAGATAGTCGGAAAAGGCGTCTTTGAGGCTTTTCCGGATTTGGGGGAAGGCGAAAATCATGGGCAAAGTGACCTGCTTGCGGCTTTAAAGGAGACCATCGCCACCAAGGATGTTTTTAAGATGCCAGTCATCAAATATGATGTCATCAACCAGCAGACTGGAAAGCGCGAGGAAAAATATTGGGAGCTGAGTTCCTCTCCTATGCTTGATTCTTCTGGAAAGGTAGAGAGCTTACTGATCCAAATAAATGATATTACTCCTCACCTGCGCACTCTTATGGGAGGCGGGAATATCGGTATGGGTAAAAAATCAACTTCCCTGTTTGAGGAAATTGATTTTAAATTTAAGAATATTTTTGATTTTTCTTCAGCAGGCATTGCCCTGTTGGATTTAGAGGGCCACTGGATGGAAGTCAATCCCAAGATTCCTAAAATGTTCGGGTATAGCCGTTGGGAACTCTTGAAAATGAACTTTCAAAAAATGACCCACCCTGGGGATCTCGACCATTGCCTAGAATTACTCGATGATTTGGTTGAAGGGAAGAAAGATTCTTTCGAAACCGAAAAAAGATACTATCACCGCAATGGCAAGGTGATTTGGGTAGTGTCCAGTCTGACCATAGTGAGAAAACCCAATGGTGAACCCAATTATTTCGTAGCTCATTTCTTAGATATCACAGAGAAAAAACAAATAGAACTTGCTCTCCAAGAAAGCGAACAAAGGCATCAGTCCTTAGTGACTCATAATCCC
Source organism: Litoribacter ruber (assembly GCF_018449405.1). Lineage (NCBI taxonomy): Bacteria > Pseudomonadati > Bacteroidota > Cytophagia > Cytophagales > Cyclobacteriaceae > Litoribacter > Litoribacter ruber. The sequence continues at coordinate 151,177 of NZ_JAHCMY010000005.1, read as the reverse complement.
GATGCAGTTTATTCTTTTGACCTAGAAGGAAGATTTATAAGTGCCAATGTAAGTACCTATAAGCTGGTGGAAAAAACAGCCGAGGAGTTAATAGGTTCGCTGTTTTTACCTTTTATTCAATTTGATGATAAAAGAAGGGTTTATGAAAATTTTTTAAAAGCTTCAGCAGGTGATTCTATCACTTATTCTTGTGGGGTCATGACCTCAACTGGTAAGGAAAAATTTATCCAGGTGACCAATATGCCCATTATTTCACAAGATAAGATTGTAGGGGTCCATGGTATTGCAAAAGACATCACAGACAAAGTATTGGCAGAAAAGCAACTTCTGGCTTCCAAGGATCAATACGAACAATTGATCTCCACCGTGGATGGGATTGTGTGGGAGTCAGATGATAACCTGAAATTTCATTTTGTAAGCCCCCAAACCAGCCACATTCTCGGATATGATCCAAATGACTGGTACGCCAATGAAAACTTTTTAATGGACCACCTCCATCCGGAGGATAAAATGCGGATTTGGAAAGAGTTTCTAGTCGGTATGGAAAAAGGGTCCAACTTCAGTTTTGAGTTCAGAATGATCAATGCGGATGGCAACACCGTGTGGCTGAGGACTAATGTAGCCGTAATCCGGCAGCGCAAACGCACCCTGCTCAGGGGTGTATTGTCCGATATTTCTGAAGCAAGAGAAGCCATCATCGCCCTACAGGCCAACGAAGCCAAGCTGTCCAAGATCATGGATAGTGCAGTGGATGTAATTTGCACAATTGATGCCGAGGGTACTTTCGTGGATTTAAACCCAGCTGCAGAGCAGATGTGGGGTTATAAGCCGGAAGAAATGAAAGGCAGAAAAATCTATGAATTCATATTGGAAGAAGATCTTCCCAAAACCTACCATGAAGCCGAGGCAATTGTAAACGGGAAAAATATCAAGACATTTGAAAACCGCTACCACCATAAAAATGGCCACTTGGTCAATAATATATGGTCTGCAAGTTTTGATCGCCAGACTGGGCTGATGTATTGTGTGGCCAGGGATATATCGGAAAAGAAAGCCGTAGAATATCAATTGCAGCAAAGTGAGCAGCGCTTCAAAAACCTAGTACAAAATGGCGCCGATATCGTTGGTATCATGGATGAAGAAGGGGTATTTAAATATGTCAGCCCCAATACTGAATCCATCACCGGATTTAAAAGCGAAGAAATAGTGGGTAAAAATGGATTTGAATTTGTCCATCCTGATGATTTGGAGAAGATATCCAATAAGGAGGAGGAATTGGCCAATACCAATAAAGTAGCTTTGCCCCCCCATAGGTTTAGGTGTAAAGATGGATCCTTTATATGGATAGATAGCGTGATTACCAACCATCTTTCTGACCCCGCTATCAATGGGTTGGTATTCAATAGCCGAGATATTTCTTTCAAAATCGAGGCCGATCAGGAACTGAAAAAATCTGAGGAAAGGCACAAGCTTTTATTTCAGTTGAGTCCGGTCCCTCAATTTGTATATGATAGTGAATCTTTGGAGATTTTGGATGTTAACCAAAAGGCAGTTGATTTTTACGGATATTCCTATGAGGAATTCACTACATTGACTATCAAAGACATCAGACCAAAGAGCGATTTGCCAAAACTCCAGGCCTCATTGGAAAAAATGAAAGGCAAGCAGTTCAAGGATTTTGGAATATTCACGCATCAAAAGAAGGATGGCACCTTGGTGAAAATGGAAATCTCAGGCTATGAAATGGACTTCCATGGAAACAGTAGTGTAATGACTGTGGCTGTGGATGTAACCGAAAGAGAAAAAGCCCTGGATGAAATCAAAAACCAAAAAGCCAAACTTATCAAGGCCCAGGAAATGGCTAAGATGGGATATTGGCAAATTGATTTAAAGGACAACTCCCTGTATTGGAGCGAAGAAACCTATAAAATCTGGGAGCAAGAAGCGGAAAATGTGTCGAATGTGGATTGGTTTTACACGACAATTTACCCACAGGATGTCCATATTATCCAGAATTCTTTTACCCATTCATTGGAAACGGGGTCTGAACTGGATATTGAATTCAGGATTCAACTCAAAGATGGCCGTATAAAATGGATCCATGAATTGGGTAAAATGGTGCTGGATGAACAGGGTAAACAAGTTTATTTTGAAGGGACCGTCCAGGATATTACCGAAAGAAAACTCGTTCAGGCCAAGTTGGAGGAAAGCAACCAACGGTATGAATTGCTGACCCAAGCTACATCTGAGGCTATTTTCGACTGGGACATGGTCAATGGAGACATTTATTATGGACAAGGCTTTGAAAAAATGTTTGGGTATGATATCAATGAGCTCGGACAATCCCGAAAAGAATGGATCAAGTTCATTCACCCAAACGACAAAAATGACCTAGACTCCAGTTTGGATGAATTCCTGGAAGGCACTGCTCAAACTTGGGAGCATAACTGCCGGCTTATAAATGCCCAAGGGGTTAAGTACTATGTAAATCTCTATGCAATTGTTGTCAGAAGTGAAGAAGGAATCCCTTTGCGTTTGGTGGGCACCATCCATGATATTACCTTAAATGAGCAACAGGAAAAAGAAAAACAGTTGAAGTTTGAGTTAGGAAGGTCATTTGCCCTAAACGATTCCCCACAACTTTCCATGGCAGGTTGTTTGGATTCACTTCTTCGGTATACCGAAATGATCTATGGTGAAGTATGGGTACCTGCAATCGCTGGCCAAAACCAATTGACTTTACTTACTCATAAAGGTAAATTAAAGGTAGACCCTAATCGATATCCTACCCTAATGGATTTGGACCAAGGAATGCAGGGGGCAGTCTGGAATCAAGACCAAGTTTCCCTTCTAAATGAACTTTCGAATAACGATGTATATTATAGGAAGGAATTTGCCAAGCTCAACAAGCTCGAAACTGCTGTTGCATTCCCTTTAAATTCAGTTGGCCAAAGCCTTGCCATGGTCATCCTGTACTCTAAAGAAAAGATAACAGACCTGAATAACCTTAATTATATAAGCTCGGCCACCCTGGAACAAATAGCAAGCGACTTCCGGCGTAAAACGGTTGAAAATGAGCTTAACCTCTTTTTTGATTTGTCCAAGGATATTTTGGCTATTACAGGTTATGACGGATATGTTAAAAAAGTAAATAATGCTATTCAATCCATTCTTGGATATACCCCTCAGGAGTTATTGAGTATTCCATTCGAGACCCTTATTCATCAAGAGGACGTAGATAGGACCAAGAATTTCATTGAAGAGACGCGGAAAAATCAATCCTTAGCCCACTTTGAAAATAGGTATATACATAAGAATGGACATGAGGTGTGGATGGCATGGACGGTGAGTCCTTACGTCCAAGAAAATGTCCTATTTTGTGTAGCTCGGGATATCACAGAAAATAAATTGAAGGAACAGGAGCTGCGGGAAAGTTCCGAGCGAATATTCAATATTCTGGACAGTATAAAGGATGGGTTTTATGCTTTGGACCGAAATTTCAAGGTCACCTATTTTAATGATGAAGCAGAAAGGCTTCTGCAAAGAAAGAAAGAAGATGTCATAGGACAATCCCTTTGGAAGGAGTTTCCCGAAGCCGAAAGTCCAGAACTGAAATTTTACACCAATTATAAAAAGGTGATGGACACTCAAGAGCCAATTACTTTCATGGAATATTTCGAACCATTAGAAGGCTGGTTTGACATCACTGCCTATCCTTCAGAAGAGGGGGTATCGGTATATTTTAAAAATGTTACCGACAAAATCCTTAAAGATGAAGAAATTGAGAAGGCCAATAGCCGGGTGAATAAGATTTTAGAAAGTATTCAAGATGCCTTTTTTGCCATAGAAGAAGACTGGACAGTCACCTATTGGAACAAGGAGGCTGAAAGATTATTGGGTATAGGCAGGGAAAATGTGGAAGGTAGAAATCTGTGGGAGGTGTTTCCTGAAGCTACAAAGCGTCAGTTTTACCCCAAATATAAAGAGGCCTTGCAGGATAGAAAGGTGGTAACAGTCATAGATTATTATCCTCCTTCTGATAAGTGGTTTGAAGTGACGGCCTACCCTGCCGAATCCGGACTTTCCATTTATTTTAAAGATTATACGGAAAAGAAAAAAATGGAAGTGGAATTGGAAAAATTCAGGAAGGCCTACCAGGGAAATCCCGAAGATTTTGCTGTAGTGGATGTTAACAATAATTAATGGTTTAATCTTTGGTAGATTTCAACTTTAAAGCAGTTATTAGCCTCTGGTTTGAAATTAAAATATTATCTCATCAAAAGCCTGGGCTATTGTCCAGGCTTTTGTTTTATGGCAAATCGGGATAATTTGGAGATTTTTCTGTATTTTGCCTGAATTAAACCCTTATAACCTAACTACATCAAGGCCTTAGAGCTATGGATAAAACTTACTCGCAGATCTTTCAGCATATTTCCTCACCTGCGGCCATTTGTTTAGCTGACGCCCCCCAATTTACCCTTCTTGATGCCAACCCAGCCTATCTTGCGGCGGTACAAGCCAAAAGTGAAGACATTATTGGGAAAAGTGTTTTTAAGGCATTTCCCGATCTTGGCGAAGACCGCAATGCCGGGGGAGGTTCCAAGGAACTTTATGCCTCTTTGAAGAAAGTGGTGGAAACCGGCAAAGAGGTCAAACTCCCAGTTTTTAGATATGACATCCAAGACTCCACATCTGGTGAGATAATCGAAACTTTCTGGGAAAGTCATTATATACCGCTTTTTGGTGAGAATAATACCGTAACCAGAATATTAGCCAAAATTGAAAATGTAACCGACCATGTTAAAACCATGGTCAATCCCAACCCTGGTGTTTCTTTGCTAGATGAGGTAGATTTAAAATTCAAAAATATATTTGATCTTGCCTCCGAAGGCATCGCTTTGGTGGATTTAGAATACAACTGGAAGGAGGTCAATCCTAAAACCTGTGAAATATTAGGGTTTAGCCGCTGGGAATTATTGAAGAAAAACTTCAAGCAAATGACTCATCCAGCTGACTTGGACACCCTTGAGCTCGGACTGAAAAATCTACCGGAAAGCTTCAAAGGTGAAATAAGGTTTTATAGCAAGCAGGGGGGCATCGTTTGGACCTTCCTGAGCATGAATCTGGTGAGGAAGAAGGATCGCAGTCCCTATCATTATGTGGCCCATCTGCTAGATATCACAGAAAAAAAAGAAATTGAAATCGCCCTGCAGGAGAGTGAGCAACGATATCAATCCCTGTTTTTGCAGAATCCCGATGCCGTTTTCGCTTTTGACATGGATGGGCGCTTTGCATCGGCCAATGAAGCTACTTTGAAACTCAGTGAGTCTACCATGGAAGCCCTTATTGGCTCATATTTTCTCCCTCTTATCCCCTTTGAAGACAAAAGAAGGGTATATGAGAATTTCCTCCAAGCATCCATGGGTACGGCCATCACCTATGAGACAGGACTGATATCAGCCAAGGGGACGGAGCGTACCCTTTCAGTAACCAATATGCCTATTAAAACAGGTGGTAAAATCATTGGTGTCTTTGGTATTGCCAAAGACGTAACCGAAAAGGTAAAGGCAGACCAGGCCATCCAAAAATCCAGGGATCAGTACGAGCAGCTCATCTCCACTATTGATGGTATAGTATGGGAGGCAAATGAAAACCTTAAAACGGCATTTATTTCTCCCCAATCCGAAAAAATCCTCGGCTATAAGCCTAAAAAATGGTATGCCAATGATAATTTTTGGATGGAAAAAATTCATGCCGAAGACCATCAAAAGTTTTGGAAAAGCTTTCTCGAAGGTATGGACCAAGGCGGCAATTTTACCATGGAATACCGTATGGTAGGATCCCTTCAACAGATCGTTTGGATCCGAAACCAGGTTACCGTAATCAAACGCCCCGGGCGGGCCACGGTTTTGAGAGGTGTAATGAGCGATATCACCGCTTCCAAAATCACTGCACAAGAACTTGAAATCCAACAGGCCAAACTTTCCAAGATCATGGAAAGATCCTTGGATGTGATTTGCACCATTAATGAAGATGGACATTTCGTAGACCTCAGCGATGCCTGTGAACGCGTTTGGGGGTATACCAAAGAAGAGTTGACAGGAGTTTCTTTTTATAATTTCGTGCATCCAGATGATTATGATGGCACCGTAAATGCCATGGGAGAAATCTTGACTGGCAAGGATATCCGCTCTCATGAGAATAGGTATATACACAAAAATGGCCATGAAGTCCCTATGATCTGGTCAGCCCATTACGATCCTGAAACCAAATTGATATACTCTGTAGCCAGTGACATTACCAATAGAAAAGCTGCCGAAATAACCATGCAACTGAATGAACGCCGGTACCGCGCTTTAGTGCAAAACGGGGTGGATGTGGTGGGTATTGCCAATTCAGAAGGTGTTTTTGTGTATGTTAGTGATAACATTTATGGAGTGACCGGCTACACCTCGGAGGAATTAACCGGAAAAGCCAGCGAAACTCTGATACACCCAGAGGACGAGCATATTTTAATTGAAGCCCTCCAAAATATTCACATCCAAAAGCAGCTTACCATGCCCCCGCACCGGTTTAAAAAGAAGGATGGCACCTTTATTTGGGTGGATACCATCGTAACAAACCTGTTGGATGATCCAGCTGTTGAGGGATTGGTTTTTAATTCGAGGGACATTACACATAAAATTGAAGCCGAAAGTGCGCTGAGGATTTCGGAAGAAAAATATAGACTTCTCTTCCACTCCAGCCCCCTTCCCCAATGGATTTTTGATGAAGCATCACTCAAGTTTTTGGATGTAAACCAGACGGCTATCAATAAATACGGCTACACAAGAGAAGAATTTCTGTCTATGACCATCAAGGACATCAGGCCGAAAGAGAATATTCCTAAGCTCAAAAAATCCTTAAAAAAATATGACCCCAGTAATGGGGTGCACAACTATGGAGTACACACCCATCTCAAAAAAGACGGCACTCCTATAAAAGTGGAAATTTCTGGCTATGATTTTCATTTTAGGGATAAAAAAGGGGTAATGATCGTGTCTGTAGATGTAACCGAACGTGAAAATGCCCTTAAGCAGATCCAACAACACCAGCAACAGTTACTGACAGCCCAAAAAATGGCTCACATGGGCTATTGGGAAGTCCGGGTGAATGAAGAAAGGCTTTATTGGAGTGAAGGAGTTTATGAGATTTGGGAAATTAACCCAGATATGTCAGTTGATCTGGAATACTTCTTTTCTACAGTGCATCCAGCAGACTTAAATTATGTCAGGGAGCAGGTGGGTAAGTCAATGGAAAGTGGAGAACCACTTGATATTGAGTATAGAATCCAGCTTTCGCAATTTAGAACCAAATGGGTGCAATCTCTGGGGAAAGCAGTGAAAGATAGCAAAGGTAATCTTGCCATTTTTGAAGGAACAGTTCAGGATATTACCGGAAGAAAAAATGTGGAAGCAGAATTGGCGGAGAGTAACAAACGTTACGAATTGGTAATTTCCGCAACCTCGGATGCCATCTATGATTGGAACTTGGAGAAGGAAACCATTTTGTTTGGCGATGGTTTTTACAAGATTTTTGGTTTCGAAGACCAACCCTTTTCCAACATGTCAGAATGGGAAAGTAAAGTACATCCAAATGACCGCAAAGAAGCCTTGCAGAGTATCGCTAGATTCATAAGTAGCAAGGAAATACATTGGGAATGCAGGTATAGGTTTCAACGTGCTGATGGAGAATATGTGATGATTCTTGATAAAGCCATGGCCATCCGAAACCAAAACCAGGAAGCCATCAGGTTGGTGGGTGCTATGGAAGACATTACCCAGCAGAGCACTCATGAGGATATAGATAAATTAAGACTGACACTGGCTGATATCTTTTCTGAAAAAGATTCCCCGCGGAAATCCCTAAAACGTTCTTTGGAAGAGATTTTAGCTTATACAGAACTAGACTACGGTGAGATCTGGTTTCCTGAATCACCTGGAAGTACCAAACTGAAATTAGTAGGCTGGTCCGGCTCTATAGCAGAGGAAACCTCTTATTACATCTTGGATACTGCACAAAACGGATCTTTACCAGGAAAAATTTTCAATCAAAAGGAAATAGGGTATTTTAAAAATATCCAATCCACACCCTTATTTATCAGGAAAGACTTTGCCAAAGCCAATAGGCTGGAATGCGCCGTGGGGTACCCCATAATTTTCAATGGGGAAGTATTTGGAGTCATGTTACTTTTTTCCAAGCGAAAGGAATGTGTGGTCGAAAAAGTGGCTCCAATACAGCAAAATATTTTGGACCAAATGGCTAGGGATTACGTAAGGAAAAATGCAGAGCATACCCTCAACCTGTTCTTTGACCTCTCCGAGGACATTCTCATCATATCAGATTTCGATGGTAAGGTTAAAAAAATGAATTCAGCAGCAGAAACCATCCTTGGTTACTCCGCAAATGAGGTCAATAACATCATGATTAAAGAGGCCATTCACCCTGACGATTTGGAGGTATCTCTAGCTAAAATGCAGGATTCCATCAAAGGGAAATCTATACACCAATTTGAAAATCGGATCCAAACCAAATCCGGTCAAATACTCCGCCTCTCTTGGACTACCAGTCCCTGGGTAGAAGAAAAATTGATGTTTTCAGTGGCTAGAGTGATCACCTAGAATGTCAATGGATGCGAAGAAAGAACCCTTAAAGTAATTTTATAAACAAAATTCATATGGTTATAAACGGTTAAATAATGTAAATTAATGTAAATTTAACAATCCCAATAAAATTACATATTATCAAGCTAAACACCTTGTTTGACATGTATATTCCAATGACACCTATATGAAATTTTATATTATTGATTTATTAATGCAAATAATTTTTAATTAATTTTAATTAAACTTCAAGAATTTTATTCTGGGAATTGAATTACAGCAATAATAACAATTGTTATCCTTTTCTTAATGCATATTTTCTAGCACATTAACGTCAAAACCAAAACATACTTCTGTTTAACTGTCAAAATTTTATTTTTTCATTTTGGAATTTTTTAAACAGTTTACCTATTGTAAGAAGCAATTAATAGAATAAAAATAACTAAATTGCCCTAAAATTGAATCTCCGCCCAATATTCAGTTTTTTCGGTCATAAGTTTTAATGCACCCACTATGGATCCAATTTTTCAACAAATATTCAATTATACCGACACCCCCTCTATAGTGTTTGGTATAGATGAACCCGAATTCACCATTAAGAATGCAAATGAAGCTTTCCTCAAAATTGCCCTTGCACCAAAAGAATTGATCGTGGGCAAAACGCTGTTTGAAGCTTTTCCTGCCATGGAAGATCAGGAACAGGGAGCTGAAGACATGCTGGTAGCCCTTCGGCATTCTTTGCATAAGAAAGAGCCTTTTAAGCTTACGGTTTTAAAGTATGATGTCAAAAATCATTACACGGGAGAAAAGGAGGAGAAATACTGGGAAATCACCAGTCAACCAATATTGGACAGGAATGGTGAGGTCCTGTATATTTTGGTAAAAACCTATGACATCACAGAATCCATTTCAGATTTGCTGGCCCCAAAATTCCAAACTGCCCTATCGGCAGAAATGGATTTTAAATTCAAGAATATTTTTGAACTTTCCTCAGTGGCTATTGCCTTAATAAATCTTGACGGAGTCTGGGTGGAGGTAAATCCCAAAATGACCGATTATCTGGGTTACGGACGCTACGAATACTTAAATCAAAAGTATGAGAAATTTATCCACCCCGCAGATATAGACAGTTTTGGATATGGTTTGGGCCAACTGAATATCGATAGAAAATCGGTATTCAACACTGAGATTAGATTCTATCATCGCAATGGCAAAACTGTTTGGTTTTACGCCAGCGTGACCCTTATCAAAGATAAAAAAGATCGGCCATTGCATTATGTGGTCCATTTTATAGACATTACCGATCGAAAAGAGGTAGAGTTGGCCTTGCTGGAAAGTGAGCAAAGATACCAGTCTCTCTTCCACCACAACCCAGACCCCGTGTTTGCCTTTAGCCTGGACGGCAAATTCATCAGTGCCAATGATGCCACATGCAGACTTACCCAGCTGACCTGGGATCAACTTTTGGGTAACTTGTTTTTGCCTTTTATCCCCTTAGATGATAAAAGGAGGGTTTTTGATAATTTTCTAAAGGCCTCTGAGGGAAAGTCTTTGAGCTACAATACTGGGTTTCTTTCCAGTAAAGGAGAACTTAAGACACTTAACATTACCAACATGCCGATCATCTCCCACGGGAAGATTGTTGGTGTATATGGTATTGCTAAAGATATCACCGATAAACTGAATGCGGAAATCACCCTGCTTAAAGCCAAAGATCAATATGAACAGCTTATTTCTACCATTGATGGAATGGTGTGGGAATCAGATGAAAACCTGAAAACGCTTTACGTCAGCCCACAAACAAAGGAAATCTTGGGCTTTTCACCCGATGAGTGGTATAATCATGAGAATTTTTGGTTTGAACACGTGCTCCAAGAAGACCGAAATGCCCTTTGGGTGGCTTTCCTGGAAGGTATGGAAACGGGGAAGAATTTTACTTTTGAATCAAGGATGATTGCTGCCGATGGCCGGACAGTATGGTTACGGAACAACGTGTCTATCATCAAACGGAAAGGCCGGGCCACCGTTTTGCGTGGGGTAATGACTGACATCACCAAAGCCAAAGATGCACAACATGCTTTGGAGGCCAACGAAGCCAAGTTAAAAAAGATACTTAACCAATCTCTTGATGTCATCTGTACCATAAGCCCTGAAGGCAATTTTATTGACGTCAGTGAAGCCAGTTTGAAGGTTTGGGGCTATAAGCCGGAAGAATTGTGCGGCACCCCATACGCTGATTATGTGTATGGGGAGGACCAATTAAAAACCTCCGTAGCAGCTAGTGAAATCCTTTCAGGAGTTGACCTCACTAATTTTGAAAATCGGTATATCCATAAAGATGGACATTTGGTAGACACGGCTTGGTCGGTACATTTTGATTTTGCCGAAAAAATCATGTTTTGTGTGGCCAAGGATATTACTGAAAGGAAAAAGTACGAAGCGGCTATTAATCAGAGTAACCAGCGTTACGAACTTGTCACACAAGCCACTTCAGACGCCGTTTGGGATTGGAATATAGAGACCGGACAGGTTTTTAGGGGAAGTGGGTTTCTCAAGATATTCGGCCACAATCCCTCTCTCCTGCCCCAAGATGTCAAGGCCTGGGATAACCTTAACCATCCCAAGGACCGGGAAAGGATAGCTGAAAGTATTAAGAGATTCATAGATAGCCAAGAATTACACTGGGAGGATGAATATCGGTATAGAAAAGCAGATGGAGATTATGCCTATGTGCAGGATAGGGCAATAGCCGTAAGGGACAATTCTGGCAAAGCCATAAGAATAGTGGGGGCACTGTCGGATATCACACAAGAGAAATTTTTGGAAAAAGAAGACAAACTTAGGATTGATCTCGGCGCTGTCTTTAGAAAAGAAAACAGTCCCGGCAAAGGTCTTCGTAAATCCCTTGATATCATTCTGGAATTTACTGAATTGACCTATGGAGAAGTGTGGTTCAAGCCTTCAGATAAAGAAGGGTTAGTTCTCTCCTCTTTTGGGGGAAATGTGATTCAGTCCCCTCGGGATTTTCCATTAAATTTCTCAAAAGGAGAGGGAATTCACGGAAAAGCTTGGGAGACCGGCGAAAAGCTGTTTTTCACCGATCTTCAGAATTGTGAAGAGTTTGTCCGCAAGGACTTCGCCATAGCCAATAAGCTTGAAAGTGCGGTAGTCTTTCCGATTTGCTGCAATGGAGAAACTATTGCGGTTTTTGCCTTGTATGCTCAAGACAAAAACACCATCATCAGATCTACTTCTCAGATCAGCCTCAGTATCTGTGAGCAATTGGCCACCGATTACGTATGTAAGAAATCAGAAAATGACCTTAATGCCTTTTTTGACATTTCAGGTGATATGCTTTTTATAGTGGGAATGGATGGTGCCTTCAAAAAAGTGAATAAAGCCGCCCAGCAGACATTGGGATACTCAGAATCAGAGATGTTTAACGCTTACTTTGTTGACTGGGTTCATGATGAGGATAAAGAGGAAACTGTACAGGTTTTTTCTAGAATGGAGGAGCCCGGTCATGTGATGAAGAATGAAAACCGCCTTAGAACCAAGTCTGGAAAGTATAGGTGGATCGCCTGGACATCTACCTCCCTAGTAGATGAAGGGGTATTTATTTCCGTAGGCCGGGACATCACGGAGCGTAAAGACTATGAAGAAAAACTGAAAGCAAGCAAAGATGAAGTAACCAAAACGCTGGAAAGCATACAAGATGCGTTTTTTGCCTTAGATAAGAGTTTTAAGGTTACTTACTGGAATCGGGAGGCAGAAAGGCTCTTAGGAGTAAAAAGAGAAGAAGTTCTGGGTAAAGTTCTTTGGGATTCTTTCCCGGAGGCAGTATCATTGGCTTTCTTTGACAAATACAACAAAGTTATGACGGAAAAAGTATCTCTTAATTTTGAGGAATTTTTCCCTCCGGTAAATACCTGGTTTGAAGTTACCGCTTACCCTTCTGAGGATGGTATCACCGTTTATTTTAAAAACATCAACGAACGCAAGCAACTTGAGCTCGAGCTGATGCAGTTTAAAAATGTGATTGAAAACTCCAAGGAAGGCATCGGAATTCTAAACTTTGAACAGAATACCCATTACCGCAACCCCGCACTACTGGCTAAACTTGGACAGCCAGATGACAGATTCAAAGGGGTAGAAAGGCCTGCCCAGTATTTTACCGATCCAAAGAAGGCCAAGGAGGTATTTGACACTTTAACGAACGGAAAGTATTATGATGGCATCATTACCCTGACAACCCAGAGTGGGGAACATGAGGACTTTCACCTGAGCGCAGGCCCAATATTTGATGAGAAGGATAAGGTAATCGCTGTCTTTGGTATCCATTCTGAGATCAAAAAAGAAGACCAGGTACTTCAATAGAAAAAATTCCCCATGAACCAAAATCATGGGGAATTTTTTATTCTGCCCCTTTTTTGCAAACTTAGTAAGACTGTAATTCTTCCTAACCTTACACCCGATCTTCAATATGGATCAAAGTCTTTTACAAGGCATCTTTGATGGTGCTCCCACTTCCTACCTGATTGTGGAGGCAAACAAACCGATTTTCACCATTCTAGATGTGAATAAGTCCTATCTCAGGGACACAAATAGGGAAAAAGAGGATTTGATTGGCAAGGGGATTTTTGAGGCCTTTCCGAGTCTGGGTGACGACAATGGACCCAAAAACCTGGAAAACAGTTTGAACAAAATAATCCGGGAAAAAAAGGCCCATGAAATGCCGATCGTAAAGTACGATGTCTTTAACCATCGAACCGGCAAAATCGAGGAACACTATTGGGAACCCATTAATACACCCATTTTAAATGAGCAGGGGGAGGTAGAATGTATTATCCATCAAGTCAAGGAGGTAACGGATTATGTATTGCTTCAAATTAAAAACAATTCGGAGAAATCACAACTAGAAGAGACTAAGCTTAAATTTGAATCGGTATTCAACTTCAGTTCTGCAGGTATTGCTATGCTTGATCTAGACGGCAGGTGGATAGAAGTTAACCCCAAAATATGCGAGATCACGGGCTACAGCAGAAAGGAACTGTTTGAAATGACTTTTCAGGACCTCACCCACCCGGATGATCTGAAAAATGACCTTGAGCATGTCCAAATGCTACTTGAGGATAAAATCAAACACTATAAACTCGAAAAAAGATACCTTCATAAAGATGGTCATGTGATATGGGCTTGGCTCAGTGTGACCTTGGTCAGAAAAGGTAATGGCAAACCCTATCATTTCATTTCCCATGTGCTGGACATCACAGATAAAAAAGAAAACGAAAAAGCTTTATTGGTAAGCGAAAACCGATACGAATCACTTTTTCAACACCACCCAGACGCCGTTTTTGCCTTTGATCTGAACGGCAAATTTATTGAAGCCAATCAAAATGCTGTGGCAATAGCGGAGGGAAGTTTATCAAAACTTTTAGACTCAAACTTTTTGGTATTTCTTCCTGATGGGGAAAAACAGCGTGTATCCGACTATTTCCAAAGGGCCAAAAATGGTGAACAGCTCAATTACAATATAGATTTCACCTCTTTCAAAAACACAAAACTGCGCCTTAATATCACCAACCTCCCCATTTATCAAGGTGAGGAAATAACGGGCGTTTATGGCATTGCAAAAGATATTACGGCCTCAGAACAAGCCAAGACTGAATTAAAAGAATCCAGGGACCGGCTTGAAAAGGTCTATAGCAGGTCACTGGACGTAATCTGCACCATAGATCGGGAAGGCAACTTCCAGGAAGTGAGCCAGGCCAGTCATAAAATTTGGGGCTTTTCACCTGAAGAGCTTACCGGGAGGTTGTACATTGACTTGGTCCATCCTGATGATCGGGACATTACCCTTGCTGCAGCCCAGGCCATCATGCAAGGCCAGGATGTCACCGCCTTCCAAAACCGATACCTTCGAAAAGACGGCAAGGTTGTCCCCATTATCTGGTCAGCTCATTATGACCCTGAAGACCAGCTCATGTTTTGCGTTGCTAGAGACGGAAGGGAAAAGATAGAGGCGGAAATCATCTTGAGAAAGAATGAAGAAAGGTTCAGAAAACTTGTCCAAGACGGTAGCGACTTGATCGCCATTTTGGATGAAGAAGGAAATTACGCCTATGTGAGCCCCACCTCCTACTCCATACTTGAGATTAGCCCAGAGGAGCTTTTGGGCAAAAGCGCATTTGATTACATCCATCCGGAAGATGTGGATAATGTATATGAGCATTTTGGCAGACTGGAAAGGGAGAGACGGATTAGCCTTCCTCCATTTAGGTTTCAAAACAAGCACGGCCAATGGCGCTGGATGGAAACCCAAATAACCAACCTTTTGGAAGATTCTACCATCAAAGGAATTGTGGCCAATTCCAGGGATATTACTGAAAGAATCAAGGCTGAAATTGAACTTCAACAGACAGCCGAAAAATATTGGACGCTGTTCAACTCCAGCCCCCTACCCCAATGGATCTATGATCTGGAAACTTTACGCTTCCTAGATGTCAACCATGCCACGGTAGAATTTTATGGGTATGACCAGGAGGAATTTTTGAGAATGACCCTTGCGGATATCCGACCTGCGGAAGAAATTGACAAAATGATGATCGCCCACCAGGAAAATCTGGGAGAAAAATCTACACACAAATTCGGCATCTTTACCCACCAAAAATGTAACGGTGAACTGGCAAAGATGGAGATCTATGGTTATGCTCTTACCTATCAAGACCTTCCCGCCAAAATGATCATTGCCTTGGACGTTACAGAGCGAGAAGAAGCCTTGTCCAGGCTTTATGATAGGGAAAACAAACTCGTAGCCGCCCAAAAACTGGCCAAAATAGGATATTGGCAGAATAATCTAGAAAAGCAACAAATCGATTGGTCAGATGAGGTGTATGAAATGTTTGGGGTTCCTCTTGGGACTGTCATTACTGAACAACACCACTGGGCGCCGATTCCGGAGGAGGAAAGAACGACCTTCCACAAAGTCATTCAGAATTGCATTGCAAACAAAGACAGTTACGAATTTGAACATAGCATAGTCCTTCCGGATGGATCAGTAAAATGGATTAAGGAATTTGGCTATTATCGGCCGAATCTCGATGGCGATTGGGTGCTTTCGGGCACTGTGCAGGACATCACCAAAGATCGCTTGGCCAAAGAACTCCTCATTGAAAGCGAATCCCGCTATCGGGCTATTATTGAATCACACACCAGCTTTGTGATCAGAACGGACCTGGAGGGCCAATACACCTTTTGTAATGAAAAGTATGAGGAAACCTTTGCCTGGATTTATTCCGATGGAAAAATCCTAGGCAAAAAAGCCGTGGACTCTATTATGCCTTATCATTTGGAAAAAATGGAAGAGACAATTGAAAAATGCCTTACATTCTCCAATGAAGCATTTAGAGTAGAAATTGACAAGAGAACACCAGATGGAAATCCTATGACCACCATATGGGAATTCATGGCCCTATCGGATTATGGCGGCAATATAACGGAAATCCAGTGTGTAGGTATTGATATTACCGACCGTAAAAAAGCGGAAATGGAGCTAAGGACAAGTAACCAGCGGTATGAACTAGTAACTAAAGCTACCTCTGATGCTGTGTGGGATTGGGATATTGAACAAAACTCGATCTTCAGGTCAGCCGGCTTTAGTGAGATGTTCGGGTTTTCCGAAGAACAAATTCAACTAGGCCATGATTTCTGGCAAAGTAAGGTTCACCCCAAAGATTTTCATTGGCTAAATGAATCCATTTACAATTTTATCCACCATTCCAAAGACCAAAATTGGATTACAGAATACCGTTTTTACAATGTCAAGGATGAGATTTTGTACGTAAGGGACAGAGCCATTGCTGTCAGGGATGAGAAGGGTAAGGCCATCCGACTGGTTGGAGCGATTCAGAATATCACTGCCCATAAAATCAAAGAAAAAGAGGATAAACTAAAGCTCTCCCTAAGTCAAGTCTTTGCCCAAAATGCATCTGTGGAGCAAATATTCCATGACTCTTTGGGCAAGCTGCTAGAGTTTACTGAACTCGATTATGGCGAAATATGGATTGCCAACCTGGATAATACCAGACTTAACATGGTCACCTATAAAGGGGACTTGAATACCTCCCCTACCAAGTACAAAATGTCCTTCAAGCGCGATGAGGGCTTTCCGGGGATGGTGTATGGTTCGGCAGAAGTAGTTTTGTTAGGTAACCTGGAAAAACAGAATTCATTTGTTCGACACGAGTTCATTCAACAAAACAAATTCAGCTGTGTCATTGGTTATCCCATAAAATTTGAAAAGGAAATTATTGGGGTTATCTGCTTATTCCGACATGAAAGCAATGACCCTCTTAACAACCATCCCAAGATATCGGAAAGCAGCCTTCAGCTTTTAGCCTTGGATTTTAAGCGCAAAAAGGCTGAACTGGATTTGAACCTATTCTTTGACCTCTCTCCAGATCTTTTGTGTATTGCCAATCTTCAGGGTTATTTCAAAAGGGTCAACGCTTCTTTTACAAAGTTGCTAGGTTACGATTTTGAAGAGATTCAAGATGTTAACTTTTTGGACATCATCCACCCCGAGGATGTGGAAAAAACCAAATCGGCTTTGGGTAACCTGGACATCGGAGAAACCATCTACAATTTCGAAAACCGCTATATCAAAAAAGATAAGACGGTCATTTGGCTTAGTTGGACTGCCACGCCTCTGGTGGGTGAGGAGCATGTTTTTGCCATCGCAAGAGATGTGACTGAGAGGAAGAAGTATGAGCTCGAGCTGGAAGCCTCCAAAAAGCAAGTGACCGATACCCTGGAAAGTATTCAGGATGGTTTTTTTGCCCTTAATGATGATTATATTGTGACCTTCTGGAATTCTGAAGCAGAAAAATTACTTCGAAGGAATAAAGAAAAAGTGATAGGCACCTTGCTTTGGGATCATTTTCCTGAGGCCTTGGAGTTGGCATTCTACAAATCCTATGAAGAGGTCAAAAGGACCAAAAAGCCAATTAGATTTGAGGAGCACTTCCCTCCCCTTCAAGCTTGGTTTGGCGTAAGTGTATTTCCAGCGGAGGAAGGGCTAACTGTCTATTTTAAGGATATTACCAAAGAAAAGCTAGCTGAGCTGGAATTGTTGAAGTTTAAGAAAGTAATCGAGAACAGCCAGGAAGCCATCAGTATTATTAATATCCAGCCAAAAAGCATTTACCTCAATCCTACCTTTGAGAAAAACCTTCAGCTAAACTCAAAGGAGCTTGAGGGTTTTGGGGAAATAAACCTGTATGAAAACAAACAGAAGGGGGCAGCGATATTTGAAAAGCTTTTCGACGGGGAGTTTGTCAAAGAAGAGGTTGATCTGTTAAACCAAGCGGGCGAAATCCTCCATTACTCCCTTAGTGCAGGGCCGATTTATGATGATAATGGAAAGCTTGTCGCCATTTATGGAATCCATGCCGATATTAGCGAACGGATCAAGAATGAAAACAGATTAAAGGAACTTAACCGCAAATTGGAAACCCACGCCAAGGAACTTGCACGATCAAACGCCGAATTGGAGCAGTTTGCCTATGTGGCCTCCCATGATCTACAGGAACCCTTGAGAATGGTTACTAGTTTCCTTAATTTGCTGGAGAAAAAATACAAGGAGCAATTAGACGATAAGGGAAGGAAATACATTTATTTCGCAGTGGATGGCGCCAAAAGGATGCGGCAGATTATCTTGGATCTATTGGAATACAGTCGTGTGGGCCGGATGGAAGACAAGTTCGAAAAGGTAGATATGAATGGCATTCTGGAAGAAATCCGATCGCTCCACAGACAGCAGATTGCTGAAACAAGCGCAAAGATCCTCGCGGATACATTGCCCACCCTTACTATACCAAAGGCACCCATCAGGCAGGTTTTCCATAACCTGATCAACAATGGCCTGAAATACCAGGCACCTGGCAATAGGCCTGTAATAAAGATCCAATGGAAAGAGTTGGCGGATCATTTTGAATTTTCTATTGAAGACAATGGAATAGGTTTCAATCCTGAATACAGGGAAAAGGTATTTGTCATTTTCCAAAGACTGCACCAGCGCGAGGAGTATAGCGGCACCGGAATGGGGCTTGCAGTCACCAGAAAAATAATTGAAAACCTGAAAGGGAAAATATGGGTGGATTCAAAAGAAGGTATCGGGAGTACTTTTTACTTTACGATTCCCAAAAAAGCCCCTAAATCATAACTCTAAAATAAACCCGTGGTGAATCCAGTTATAATTGCTCATTATCACATTATTTTTTAACTTGTAGCATATGAATCCCATAAAAATTCTATTAATAGAAGATAATGAAGGAGATATCCTTTTGACTCTGGAGGCTTTTGAAGAAGGAAAGATTTTTAATACCATCCAAGTGATCCGGGATGGGGAGTCAGCCATAGATTATCTGGAAAAAAGAAATGACTTTGTCAGAGCCTCCCGTCCCGATTTGATTCTATTGGATGTAAATCTTCCCAAAAAAAACGGCCACGAGGTTTTAAAATATATCAAACAAACTGAACACTTAAAAAGTATTCCTGTCATTATGCTCACGACTTCTTCCTCACAAGTGGATATCGACAGCGCCTATAAGAATTATGCTAATTGCTATATTACCAAGCCAGTTGAAGTAAGTGATTTCATAGAGGCTGTGGGAAAAATAGAAGATTTTTGGATTAATATCGTACAACTACCAACCAACAGTTAAACTGTGTATAAAGACCACAAAAAATACAAGGTCCTGGTAATAGAAGATAACCCAGGCGATTTTGCATTGATTGAGGATTACCTGCAGGAATACATAGCCAATCCTGAAACCATTCAGGCCAAAAGCTTTAAAGAGGCTGAATATTTCCTATGCCAAACAGATGATTGCCCCTATGATGTGGTGCTGTTGGATTTATCCCTTCCTGATGGTAGTGGTGAGCAACTTATTTTTGACCTCAACGCATTGGAACCCGGCTGCCCTGTCATAATTCTTTCAGGATACTCTGATTTTGAATTCAGTGTAAGATCACTTTCTTTGGGGGTTTCGGATTATTTGATTAAGGATGACTTGTCCCCTTCTGTTCTTTATAAGAGCCTGGTTTACAACATAGAGCGGAAAAGGATACTTCATGATTTGGAAGAGTCAAAAAGCCGCTACAGCCACCTTTTTCACCTGAGCCCCCAGCCGATGTATGTCTTTGATCTGGAAAGTCTCAAATTCCTGGACGTTAACCAGGCGACCATTGGCCACTATGGTTTTTCGAGGGAGGAATTTTTGTCCATGACTATCAAAGAAATTCGACCAGCGGAAGAAGTAGTCAAGCTGGAAAATCTTATCCAAAGCTCAAGGCTTACCCAAAAGCCATTTCATGGAATGGCCAAGCACCGTAAAAAAAATGGTGATATAATTCATGTTGAAGTCAAAACCAATTTTATAAAATTTAAAGATCAAGATGCAATATTGGTACTATCTTCTGATATCACGGAAAGATTAAAATACATCAAAACCATAGAAAAGCAAAACCAGCAGATGAGGGAAATTGCCTGGATCCAATCCCATGTAGTAAGAGCCCCCATAGCTCGGCTGATGGGCTTGGTAAATTTGATTGATTTGGAAAAAGCCACTGATAAAGACCATAAAGAATTGCTTACGCATATCATGGATTCAGCAGAGGAACTTGACAAAATTGTACGTGAAATCAACACCAAGACAAAAGAAATGTAAATCACTGTCAATGAAATGATTACAAGACCGGCACCCTCAGTGCTGGTCTTGCGTTTTTAGACGGTTTATATACAAAATCGAAACGTTCAACAGCTGTTATAGACCATTTAAACACAAATAATAATTTGAACGTAAATAATGATTATTTAATTAAAATAAAAATAATTTATAACGTTTAGATTAAAATCTTGTAATAATTTGCTATATTTACATCATACCTTTATAAAAGCACTTAATATTGTTATTTAATGAGTAAGATTAACCCTTTAATTATCATAGGATTTTTTGGAATTGGAGTTACCTTATGTATGCAGCTTTTTTTATTGGCATTCTATGATATCCCGTCCACCCAAAAGTCTTTCATGGCAATCCACCCCATCTTTGCCACCATGGTAGTTATTGGCTACATCAAGGACATTTCCTCCAAGCCTAGGAAGAAATTGATGAGGAAGTGATATGCTGTACTAAGTACGATGTACTATGTACTAAGTACACCGCAGGGCATTCCCTTCCTTTAATCCCTTACCTCTAATGACATTTGAAACAAACCGCAGAGAACCAGAGGCTCAGAGATAAAATGCCCACCGGATAACTTGTCCCCTGCCCGCTGTCGCAACCATGGAAAGCGCCTCAAGAATCACAGCCGCGCAAAGTGGCCTTTGTGAAACTTCGTGAAAACTTGGTGGCCTTTGTGGCCCAGTTACATTTTACCCCTACTTTCTACTTCTAACTTCTTACTTAATTTTTCCCTATCTTTGACTATGGATCATTTTTACAAAGCGGCCTTGGATGAGGCTAAAAAAGGACTTCATGAAGGTGGCATCCCAATAGGGAGCGTCCTTGTGCACGGCGGGAAAATTATTGGCCGTGGTCACAACAAGCGGGTGCAAAGCGGCAGCTGTGTGCTCCATGGTGAAATGGATGCCTTGGAAAATGCCGGCAGGCAACCAGCCAGCGTCTACCAAAACTCCGTCATTTACACCACCCTATCCCCCTGCCCCATGTGCACGGGTGCGATCTTACTTTACGGCATCCCTAAAGTGATCGTGGGCGAAAACAAAAACTTCCTTGGCGCGGAGGACCATCTCAGAAACAACGGCGTGGAAGTGGAAGTCATCCAAGATCAAGAAACCATCGACATGATGGCCAAATTTATTCAGGATAAACCGGAGCTCTGGAATGAAGACATTGGGGAATAAGATTTTCCCCTTTCAAATCTCATATTTCCTTAATCTGGTTTTCAATTTTTCATTTTCTTCCTGAAGATGTTCAATTTTTTCAAGCAAATGAAAAATGGCACCAATACCCTCAGGGTTGATGTTCAATTCCTTGTAAAGTCGAACTATCTGTTCCAGCTTGTGTAGAATGTCCTCCGGAAGGTACGTATCTCCCTCGATATAGGAGATTTCCAACAGCCCTTCCTCCTGAACTTTGCTGATAAAAGATATCTCCAATCCGTGGTAGGTACAAAAGCTAGAAACCGTAATTAAATTCCTATTTTCCATGGCTTTGTAAATCTCGAAGTTGGGTAAACAATTCCTTTTCCTTTGCAGTCAAGTTTTCCGGTAGCTTTACATTAATATTAACATATAGGTCCCCGAATTGACCATCCTGCTTATAAACAGGGAAGCCCTTGCCTTTTAGGCGGATGGTGCTGCCCGACTGAGTACCAGCTTTAATT
This sequence comes from Litoribacter ruber, assembly GCF_018449405.1. Classification (NCBI taxonomy): domain Bacteria; kingdom Pseudomonadati; phylum Bacteroidota; class Cytophagia; order Cytophagales; family Cyclobacteriaceae; genus Litoribacter; species Litoribacter ruber. The sequence goes on along the minus strand of NZ_JAHCMY010000005.1, from coordinate 129,125 downwards.
TTGATTTTCACCTTTCCATCAAAGGTAGGTACGACCACCTCACCGCCTAACACAGCGGTATACAGATCCAACTGCACTTTGCTATGCAGGTCATCCCCTTCTCTCTGAAAGGTGGTGTCATTAATAATATGAAAGGTTATATACAGATCGCCTTTTGGTCCACCGTTCATTCCTTCCCCTCCGTAACCCCTGATCTTGATGGTCTGCCCATCAGCTATACCAGCAGGAACGGTAATCCTAATTTGTTTTTCATTTACTGTCAAAGTATGCTTTTGTGTAGTATACACATCTGAGAGTCTAAGGTGCAGCTCCGCTTTATAATCTGGTCCTTTATACTTTACACCACCGCTCTTTTGGCCTTGCTGGTAGAATCTTTGCTCCCCTCCAAACATGGAACTGAAAAAATCAGAAAAGTCCTCCTCGGTGAAATGTCCGGAATAGGCTCTTCTGCCATCCTGTGAGGATTGAGCTTGGCGCCTTCCTCCTCCAGCCCGTTCAAATTCTTCGGCATGACGCCAGTCCTTCCCATACTGGTCATATTTCTTTCTTTTTACAGGGTCACTCAGAACTTCATTGGCCTCATTTACCTGCTTAAATTTTTCCTCTGCCATCTTGTCATTGGGGTTGAGGTCGGGATGATATTTTCGTGCTAGCCTCCTATAGGCTTTCTTGATTTCACCCTCACTAGCCCCTCTTTCCAGCTCCAATACCTTGTAATAATCTATAAATTCCATATGCAAAAAATGAATCTATTTATGGTCTCCTTTTTACTTTTAACTTGACTTTTAAATCATACTCGCATTTATAACCTCGTATGTATGTTTTGGTACAAAGTACTAGGTACCAAGTACCAAGTACTCCTATCATCAGTGGTAGACTTTCAGTCATTTTGCCCAGCTGTGGTAATCCGTTGCCTTTATTTTCGTCGCCCTCCCTCAAAGCTTCGCTCTTCGGATGGGGTCTCCTTTGTGCGAATAAAAAACTTCATCATTCATCATTCATCATTCGACATTTTAGAAAACGTGGCTGAAACGACCTTTTGTCATATCCTGATTTTACTTGGCACTTTTTTCTCACGCTTTTAAATTTTCTCCACAAAGTGGCATTTCCCGATCCGCTTCGCTACTCGGAAAAAGTTGTGAAACTTCGTGGAAACTTGGTGTCCTTAGGGGCCCATTTTGTCACGTCCTAATTTTACTTGACAGGTTTTCTCTGAGCTCTCTGAGGCTCTGTGGTTACTTTTGTCACGTCCTAAATTTACTTGACACTTTTTTCTCAAACTTTTATATTTTTCTCTGCGAAGTGGCCTTTATGAAACTTCGTGAAAACTTGGTGGCCTTTGTGGCCCATTTTGTCACATCCTAATTTTACTTGACAGGTTTTCTCTGAGCTCTCTGAGGCTCTGTGGTTACTTTTGTCACGTCCTAAATTTACTTGACACTTTTTTCTCAAACTTTTATATTTTTCTCTGCGAAGTGGCCTTTATGAAACTTCGTGAAAACTTGGTGGCCTTTGTGGCCCATTTTGTCACGTCCTAAATTTACTTGACGCTTATTTCTCAAACTTTTAAATTTTTCTCTGCGAAGTGGACTTTATTAATATTCGTGTAAACTTGGTGGCCTTTGTGGCCCATGTTGTCACATCCTAATTTAAATTGACAGGATTTCTCTGAGCACTCTGAGGCTCTGTGGTTAATTGTGTCACGTCCTAATTTTACTTGACAGGTATTCTCTGAGCTCTCTGAGGCTCTGAGGTTACTTATGTCACGTCCTAAATTTACTTGACGCTTATTTCTCAAACTTTTAAATTTTTCTCCGCGAAGTGGCCTGTGTGAAACTTCGTGAAAACTTGGTGGCCTTTGTGGCCCATTTTGTCACATCCTAATTTTACTTGACAGATTTTCTCTGAGCTCTCTGAGGCTCTGTGGTTACTTTTGTCACGTCCTAAATTTACTTGACACTTTTTTCTCAAACTTTTAAATTTTTCTCCGCGAAGTGGCCTTTGTGAAACTTCGTGAAAACTTGGTGGCCTTTGTGGCCCATTTACATCTGCTTTGTAATTCTAACCTTGTATTTCGTACTTCCTTTCACCTTTCCCCTAACCAAGCAAATGGCTTCGTTGCCGACCTAGGCTTGAGGTTATATCCCTTTACCGCATAATGATGAATATGATCCTCCATATCATCAACACTATCAGTCAGCAAGAACAGCTTTAAATCTTCTTTGTCTATGGTCCCATAATCAGCCATATACTTGATATGCTCATAAATTTCCCTGTGAAAATCACTGCACATTAGCACTACGGGGAAGGACCTCATGACTCGCGTCTGAATCAAAGTCAAGGCTTCAAAAAATTCATCAAGAGTACCAAAACCGCCGGGTAACACCACAAAGCCGTAGCTGTACTTTGATAAGAGAACCTTCCTTACAAAGAAGAAATTAAAATTCATGTATCGATCTAGATAAGGATTTGGATGTTGTTCGTGGGGAAGCACAATGTTGCAGCCTACCGATCTGCCTCCAAACTCTTTGGCACCCCTGTTAGCTGCCTCCATGATTCCCGGGCCACCGCCTGTCATCACTGTGAAGCCTAATTTGCTAAGTCTTTTACCGACTTTCACTCCTAGCTGGTAATATTCGTCTTTTTCCTCAAACCTCGCAGATCCAAAAACCGTAATACAGGGGCCTACGAAGTGGAGAGTTCTAAATCCTTTAATAAACTCCCGCATCACCTTCACGGCAAATTTAAAATCCTTGAAGCGGGTTTGCGGTCCAGCCAAAAAGGCCCTTTCATCCGGATGGGCCAGTGGGGTAAATTCTTCCTTGCTCTTTTTCATCAAATTTCCTTTTGCTCTCTGAATTTAAGCATTCACTTACAATTAAAAAATTAACTTTGCAGACAAATTTAATTGCTATGAATTCTCATTTTGATCTGATAAATAATAGAATAGCTCCCTTAAGGGAACAAATCATCAATCACCCTGTTTACGCCAAAATAACTGATCTTGAGGACTTAAAGGTCTTTATGGAGCACCACGTGTTTGCAGTTTGGGACTTCATGTCCCTGCTCAAGTCACTTCAAATCAACTTAACCTGTACTTCCATTCCTTGGTTTCCAAAAGCTGATGCCAACACCACCCAACTGATAAATGAAATAGTATTGGGTGAAGAGTCCGATATTGACCAGCATGGGGAGCGGAAAAGCCACTACGTATTGTACCTGGAAGCCATGCAGCAGTGTGGAGCGAATACAGCTTCAATGGAAAAATTTGCCGCCTCACTTCAGGCCAATCCTGATTTTACCGCAGCTTACGAGGCTGGAAAGGTCAACATGGCCACTCAAGAGTTTATTAATTTCACGTTTGACATCATCCAAAACCACCCACTCCACACACAGGCTGCGGTATTTACTTTTGGTAGGGAAGATCTTATTCCGGATATGTTTATTTCAATCGTCAGGGATATACATGCAAGGTTTCCCGATCAAGTTTCAATTTTAAAATATTATCTAGAAAGACATATAGAAGTGGATGGCGACCACCATGGCAATCTTTCCTTAGAAATGACTGCGGCACTTTGCGGAGTTGAGGAGTCCAATTGGATTGAGGCCGCTGATGCAGTTGAAAAAGCCTTGCAAATGAGGTTAAAATTATGGGATGCCGTACAGCATAAATTAACCTTTTAAGTGTCCCAGATTTTTCTTGTCTTTTTATATTTGGCTACAGGGATGCTGCTTAAACGGGCAGCTTTTCTTCCGGAGAAGACGCCTAAATATTTAAATGGGTATATAATCTATATCGTGCTGCCAGCTGTGGCTCTGCTTTACCTTCCGGGAATAGAATGGAAAGCAGAATTAATTCTACCTGCTTTTTCAGCCTGGTTGGTGTTTCTTATCAGTTGGGCTTTGTTTTCTATACTGGGAAAAAGTTTTCATTGGCAAAAATCAACCACCGGTTGTCTGATCATTACCGCAGGCTTATCCAACACGTCATTTTTGGGGTTCCCCATTATTGAGGCCCTATATGGCAGTGAGGGTTTGAAAATAGCATTCTTGATTGACCAACCTGGCTCTTTCCTAATTGTGAGCAGCTTGGCTGTGGTGGTGGCAGGGATATATGGGGACAGGCAACTGAGAAAAAGAGACATCGGACGCAAGATCCTCATGTTTCCCCCATTCATATTCTTCTTCATTGGACTTTCCATGAGTTTGGCGGAAATAACCTTTACTGGCCATGCACAGGAGTTTCTTCAGCTTCTAGGCTGGACGCTGAGTCCTGTAGCTCTTTTGGCAGTGGGAATGCAGGTCAATTTGAATGTTGAGGAATTAAAGGAGAAAAAGCTATGGGCGGGACTTGCATTCTCCTTATTAGTGGCCCCACTGGCTGTAATGGGTATTATTGGGCCTCTTTTGGATTTCGATGGCTTGATCTACCCGGTCATGGTCATGGAAGCCGCCATGCCCTCCATGATCACCGCCTCCATCGTAGCCATTTCCTATAACCTCAACCCGCGCCTCGCCTCCCTCATGGTCAGCCTCGGCATCCTCATTTCGGCGGTAACTCTTACGATGTGGTATTGGATTTTGTAAATATGCGCCCCCCAGCGCCCTTCGGGGCAGTATTTTTTTCTCTGGTCCTCTGAGTTTCTGTGGTTTCACACTTCGTACTTCGTTTCAACCTGCTTTCTCCACTTTCAAGGGTACCTTTCTCCCGTTGGCCGTCAGACTCAAAACACGGTAAAGATCATCCCACACATACAAGTCCCTAGGTATTTGGATTTGAAAGTTTTTCTGTTCCTCTGAGGCCATGATCTGAAGCTCAAATTCATTTAAGTGGATCGCCTTCACCTCATCCCATGGTATATAGTTTTTAGCAAAAAACATGTTTCTTTTAATCAGTATCCCCTGTCGGCCAAAACGAATCTTTGGTGTCAAAAAATTATTGGGGCGGGAAAGTAACAATAGGATAAGAGCAACGAGTATACCTGTAACTATCATACCCGTGCCCGCCACGGCCTTGAGATCGGAAACGCGCTCCCTGGAAAGTAGCCAAAACCCAGCGCTAAAACTCCCTAAGGCGAAAATTAGCATGATAAGTTTATAAATTCTGGGGGTCAACTGTATTATAGTCTTCATGATAAAAATGGCTTTATTTTCTTCAAAGCCATGTTACCGCAAAAACCATGAAAAAGTAAGTCTTAAACCTTTAAACTTTACAAAGCCTCCAATATTTCCTCAAATCCACTCCTATCTAAGGGTTTTTGAACAAACTTTTTTACCTGCTGATATTCCAGACTTTTTTCTTGATCCTGCAAACTGTTAGAAGAAGTCAAAATCACAACATTCAAATCCAATTGTCTCATTTTTACCTCATCCAAAAACTGCCAGCCATTCATCACAGGCATGTTCAAATCCAAAAATATCAGTTCTGGCAAATCCTTTTCCAAGGCTTCCAAAGCCTCACTACCATTGAGAAATGAATCAACTTTGAGTTCAGGATCCACCATATTGATAAATTTATGATGCACGAGGTTCATGACCCGCTGATCATCCACTAAGAAAACTTTCTTCATACGCTACTTTATACTTGCTCGTCTACCTTCTCCAGCACGGCTTTTAAGGAGTAGTCCAAATCACGGACGGCCGTCATCAGCTCCGGCCAAAATACTTCATCAAAGGTTCCTGAATCCACATCGCCTTTCACAACTGTCAAACTTAGTATGCGAGAAAGAGGCTCCCGAATCTCATGGCTGTTAAACTGAATCAGCTCTTTCAGTTTTTGATTGGACTGTTTCAAGGAACTGGTCCTCTGCCGAATCACCTCTTCCTGCTCCCTGTTTAATTTGGTGATTTCTCCATTCTTTTTTCCCAGCTCTGCTAACAGACCCAGATTTAAAAGTTTGGCAGAGATCAGCTCATGGACAAGCTTGACTAGAGGGATGGATTTGATGGAAAATGGGTTGGTTTCTACTGATTTAAGGGTGATCAGGCTTTTATTGGACCCGGTGTTGAATAACCATTTTCTTTCCTCAACAATGTTTCCATTTTCATCTAAAACTGAATTTAGGCTGGGGACTTCATATACTCCGTCCCCCATCATGGCCAATAAATCTTCAGATATTGGCCCAGTGGTATAGTTGTTTTCTTGATTTGAAATTGAGTATAAGTTGTACTCATTGCCATGAATAAACAAATATTCAAAACTGTAAAAATTGAACAGATACTTGAGCTGTTGACCTAAAACCTCTACAATTTTTATTTTCTCATTTATTGCTGCCAACTGCACTGAAAGGCGGTTGATGGCCTCAAACTGGACTTTGTAATAGATGAACTCATCTATTTTCATGCAAATGACTGGCTAAGTTCTACCAATTCATTATCCACCTTGATTCCGGAAATATTGGCAATTGTATTCAGCATGTTTACCAAATCAGCTTGTGCAAAGAGCTCCTGGATTTCATTACTGTTGTAGCCAGCATTTACCAATATATCGAAATGCTCTTGGTTGATTTGCCCGTTGTGGATGGCGGCATTGCTTACAATCGATACGGCCACCTTGTAGCTATGGGGAATTATATCACTTCTGAGGTTGTCAGAAATCAAAACATCTTCATTAGGGTAAAGCGATTTGCCTATCATGTTGGCAAAAATCTTATGAGCTTCAGCACAGTAAGCACATTTTCTTTCAGCTGACACACTGTAAATTATCAATTGCTTGATGATGTTGGGAACTGTTCCTTCACATAAAGTGGACTTCAATTTACCCCAATTCCCTCTAAGCAATGTGGCATTGCTTCCCTGGCATTTAAACCAATTCAATACAAATGGGATCCCAAGAGTGGCCATGGTGTCATCATAGATGGCTTTTACTTCTTCTGAGGCATCTTTATATTCTACAATTTGAAAAGTCTGAATAGAACTCATAAGTAAATATTAATAAATTTTTGTCGAAGATAACTTATTATATGTCATTAAACCAAAATCATTTTTATGATCGGTAAAAAATAATTGTTTGAAATTCTTGAATAAATCGATTAAAAAGTGGTAACTTTTATAGTTGTTTTACTTTCTGTTTTATGAAAAGGCATAACCTTAGAATCAAGATTATTTTCGCGGTTGCGATTATAATTTTAGCCATCCCACTTTTTGCCATGCAATTTACTGAGGAGGTTGTATGGACTATTTCAGACTTTGTGGCTGCGGCGGCCTTGTTGGCAATCACAGGGTTTGGTATTGAGGGGACCCTCAGAAAAATTCAAAACACCACCCAGCGTCTAACCATCTGTGGCCTTATCTTTCTAGCCTTTTTACTAGTTTGGGCAGAACTGGCTGTGGGGTTGATTAGCTAATAAAACCTGAAAGGTTTAATAAATTAAATCCAGGTTTGATCAAAATTTCCCCACTTTTTCAAATCATTTCCCCCTATAAATCTCTTATATACCTGAATCGTAATTCGGTCTTCCGTCTCCCGTTTTCGAATTCCGTCTTCGGTCTTCTATTAATAAACTTTTAACTAACCCTCCTCCCATGAAAGCATCCGATCTCTTTGTAAAAGCCCTAGAAAACGAAGGCGTAGAATATATTTTTAGCGTCCCCGGGGAAGAAAATCTCGATTTTCTCGAATCCCTCAAAGACTCCAGCATCAAACTTATACTAACCCGCCACGAACAAGGGGCCGGGTTTATGGCCGCCACTTACGGGCGGCTGACAGGGAAGCCCGGAGTATGCATGTCCACTCTCGGCCCTGGAGCCACCAACCTGATGACACCTGCCGCATACGCCCAGCTTGGCGGTATGCCCATAGTAATGATCACAGGTCAAAAACCCATCAAAAAAAGCAAGCAGGCCCGTTTTCAGATCATTGATGTGGTCGAAATGATGAAGCCTGTCACCAAATACACCAAGCAGATCGTTGACTCCAATGTCATCACATCCAACATCAGGGAGGCATTCCGCTTGGCAATTGAGGAAAAGCCCGGTGTCGTCCACTTGGAATTTCCCGAGGATATAGCCCAGGAAGAGTGTGAGGAGAATATTTTCGAAGTGGTGGGCCACATCATACCAAAACCGGATGATCAAGCCATTGCAAAAGCCGTAGAAATGATCCAAGCAGCCAAAAAACCTTTATTGCTCATCGGAGCCGGGGCAAACAGAAAGGTCACCTGCGAGGCGCTGAGGGAATTTGTGGATTATACGGGCATATACTTTTTCACCACGCAAATGGGAAAAGGAGTGATCGACGAAAGACATGAACAATACTTGGGAACGGCTGCCTTATCCAGTAACGATTTTCTTCATGCTGGGATCGAGGATGCCGACCTGATTATCAATGTAGGCCATGATGTAATCGAAAAGCCGCCATTCTTTATGAAAAAAGGGGGTAAGAAAGTGATTCATGTCAATTTTGACCCAGCCGAAGTGGACCCGGTTTATTTCCCCCAACTCAATGTGGTCGGAGATATTACCAATGCCGTCCGTAAATTGACTAAAGAGATAAAAAAACAGAAAGGCTGGGATTTTTCTTTTTTTAAGAAAGTCAAAAAGGAAGTAGATGAGCACTTGAGTAAATATGTGAATGATGAACGCTTCCCTATGCTTCCCCAACGACTGATCCATATTCTAAGAAACAAATTGGCACCAGAAGATGTGATTACCTTGGACAATGGTATATACAAAATCTGGTTTGCCCGTAATTATACCTGTCACAAGCCTAATACTCTTCTTTTGGACAATGCCCTGGCATCCATGGGCGCCGGACTACCATCAGCTATGGCTGTCAAAATGGTGTACCCCGATCGGAAAGTAGTGGCGGTATGTGGGGATGGCGGATTTATGATGAATTCGCAGGAAATAGAGACGGCAGTCAGGCTTGGGTTAAACCTTACCACCATCATACTCAATGACGAGGCATACGGAATGATCAAATGGAAACAGGAGGATATGGGGTTTGCCGATTTTGGGCTGGATTACAAAAATCCTGACTTCATCAAATATGCCGAGAGCTATGGAGCAAAAGGGTTTCGCCCAAGCAGTGATCAGGAATTTAGAGATGTTCTTGAGGAATGTCTAACGACTGAAGGGGTGAAAATTATAGACCTTCCGGTAGATTACTCCCTGAATCACCCCATCTTAAATGTCAAACTCAAAGAAAAATCTAAAGAACTATGAGCCAAAAGCTGAAAGTTTACGCCCCTTTCGATCAAACTTTAATCAAAGAAATTCCCATGGTGGGAAATGAGGAAGCTGACAAAGCCCTTCAAATAGCCCACGATTTATTTTTGTCCCGCGACAAGTGGATCCCTGCCTATAAAAGAAAAACAATTCTGGAAAAAGTGGCTACCCTCATGCAGGACCGCCTAAAAGAACTAACCGAAACTGCCGCACAGGAAGGAGGTAAACCCTATAAAGACTCCAAGGTGGAAGTGCTGCGGGCCATAAATGGCGTCAAAATCGCCAGCGAGGAAATTTCGCAGCTCAAAGGAGAGCAAGTGCCTATGGGGTTGACAGAGGCATCGGTAGACCGGTTAGCCTTTACCATTCGGGAACCTATTGGAGTTGTCCTTTCCATTTCAGCTTTCAACCATCCCCTAAATCTTATAGTGCACCAGACTATTACTGCATTTGCTGCTGGTTGCCCGGTGATCATCAAACCTGCAGGAACTACCCCCCTCTCCTGCTTGGCATTTATGGATATTCTGAAAGAAGCTGGATTACCAACCGGGTGGGTCCAAAGTATTATTTGCGACAACGAGGTGGCGGAATTCATGGTAAAGGATAAACGTGTAAATTACCTATCCTTCATCGGGTCGGCAAAAGTGGGCTGGTACCTCAAATCCAAAGTTGCGCCCGGTACTAGGGTTGCCCTGGAGCACGGAGGAGTGGCACCTGTTATAGTAGAGAAGGATGCCGATCTTGATAAGGCACTTCCCTTGCTGGCAAAGGGTGGATTTTACCATGCCGGCCAGGTATGTGTATCCGTTCAGCGGATATTTGTCCATGAGGAAATTGCCGATAAGGTATCCAATAGATTGGCTGATTTAGCCGCAGAATTGGTGGTGGGCGATCCCTTGGATCCAGACACTGAAGTGGGTCCCCTGATTTCCACTGATGAGGTAGACCGCGTCCATGAATGGGTAAAAGATTCGGAAGGTAAAGGTGGAAAAATACTGGTCGGTGGCCAAATGATATCTGATACTTGCTATGCTCCCACTGTCATGTTTGACCCGCCCCAGGGTGCAAAATTAAGCCAGGAGGAGGTTTTTGGACCGGTAGTCTGCATTTATCCCTACACCGATCTTCAGGAAGCTATCCGCCTTTCAAATGACATGGAATACCACTTCCAGGCCGCAGTATTCACCAAAGACCTAGATAAGGCCTTAGAATGCGTGGACAAGCTCAACGCCACTGCCGTCATGGTCAATGACCATACCGCCTTCCGCGTGGATTGGATGCCTTTCGGGGGAAGGGACGCATCAGGAGAAGGCCTGGGCGGCATCCCCTACTCCATGCACGAAATGACAAGGATAAAAATGATGGTATTCAAACGTTAACCCATTCATCATTCATCATTTATCATCAATAACCCTCAGTCTTTGAAAATCTTCGAAGTCTGAGGCTCTTTGATATTTCTATTTTTTCAAGTTATCAAAAACATAATGGCTATAAAATGCAGCACAGTCCCTGCAAGTACAAATAAATGCCAAATCGAATGTGAAAAGCGGAGGGTTTTGTTCGTATAAAAAATAACTCCCGAAGTGTAAGCCATCCCTCCCGCTGCAACAAGGCTCAATTCGGTTAGGCTTAGGTTAGAGACCAAAGGTTTAATAAAGAAAATAACCAGCCAACCCATGCTCAGATAGAGAATCAGCGATAGCTTTTCAAACCTGTGGGTGAAAAAAGCCTTGTAAACCACTCCCAGAACTGTCAGGCCCCAAATCACTCCAAAGTAAACCCAACCGGCCACACCTCCTAAACTTATTAATAAAAAGGGAGTGTATGTCCCCGCTATCAAGAAATAAATACTGATATGGTCAAAAGTCCTCAGCAATGGTTTTACCCTGGGAGACTGTACAGAATGGTAAAGGGTGGAAAAGGTATAAAGAAGCAAAATGGAAGCCCCGAACATACTGCAAGCGAAAACATGAACTGCCGAGCCATTAAGCACCGAAAAAGTGATCAAAAGAGAAATAGCAACTATGCTAAAAAGTATACCCAGGCCGTGGGTGATGCTATTCGCAAACTCCTCCTGAAGAGACTGTTTTCTTTCTATTTTTCCAGGCATAGGGCAAAGATGAATAATTCCTCCGCTTTTAGCATAAAAATTGAATCAATAAGTTTTTAATTTAACTTTTAAAAATGGTAGAAAAGGAAAATCGGAGCAAATCCAAATCGCCTATATACCTGTCTTTGATTTTGTTAATCGGTATAATTCTGCTTTATCTCACTGTTCCGGCTGTGGAGAATTTCGTCGCGGAAGCTTACGAAGTGCTTAGCAGTGGCGATGAGAAAAAGATATCGGACTGGGTAGACCAATTTGGATGGGCCGGCCCCCTTGTTTTGATTTTAGCCATGACAGCACAAATGGTGGTTCTAGTTGTCCCAACCCCTCTGCTAATGGTTATAGCTGTGTTGGCTTATGGACCGTTAATTGGCTCGGGAATTATTCTTATTGGTATATTCATCGCTTCGTCAATAGCCTATGTTTTAGGTTCTGCATTAGGTAATCCCGTGGTCGAAAAACTACTTGGGCATAAGTCTAAAAACAAAATGAAGGGATTCTTGAAAAACTATGGTTTTTGGGCTGTGATAATAGTTCGCTTTTCCCCATTTCTATCCAATGACGCGATAAGCCTTGTGGCTGGAATAATGAAGATGGGATTCTGGAAATTTATAGCAGCTACCATGCTGGGAATCCTACCCCTTACACTCCTCATTGCTTACTTTGAAGAATCTGAAAGTTTGCAGACTGGCTTAATATGGATTGGGGCTATCAGTTTTGTCGGATTCGTAGTGTATGTTTGGATTGACAAAAACCGAAAAACGAATAATTATCAGACTTAAAAGGTTAGCCATATACCCGTCTTAACTTGTTATCCACTTGGCAGCCTAAACCCACCTGCCTATAGCAATTTCATGGAAAGTATAGCCTTCCATCAATAAACAGAACCGCCAAATACAAATAAAATCCACCCTCGGCAGTGCTTTCCAAGATTGGTTTGAACTTGAAAATAAAGTCAGGCAATTGCTTCCTATATTACTCCCCAATTTTTGTATTTTTTTGATTAATAATAATGATGACACTTCACTTGAAATTAAATAAGTTGGGTTTGATCATATAAAACTGGATCGGGAGATCTACTTTTTCTATTTGTATTTAAATATAAGTCCATCGGTTTTCTAATGCTGCTCCAAATTCATCGGTAAAATCCTCCCGCTTAACGACGCCCCTCTTGATTTGGCCGAATTTGACAAAAAGTAAACTCCGATAAATTTAATTTCAATAATTATTATCGGGACCTAAAACTTTTTAAGAACATGAAAACCAGAACATTAAACTCAGGAAGATTAGTGAAAAGACTGAATGCTGGAGCCAAATATTTGTTTGATGTGGTTTTTGCCACAATGGTGGTCTTTCTCCTCTTAAGTTGGCTTATTCCCATCATAGCAGTATTGATCAAACTCGAATCCAAAGGTCCCGTCTTTTTTAAACAACTAAGGACTGGTAAAAATAACATGCCATTTTATTGCTGGAAATTTAGAAGTATGGTTATCAATGAGCAAGCCGATTCTTTGCAAGCTTCTCTGGGAGATCCCAGAGTCACAAGAATGGGTGCTTTCATGCGTAAAACCAACCTAGACGAGCTACCTCAATTTATAAATGTGCTTTTGGGAGACATGTCAATAGTTGGCCCTAGGCCTCATATGATTAAACATACCCGTGATTTTTCGCAAAAAACACTCAACTATATGGATCGTCATAGTGTAAAGCCAGGAATTACCGGATTAGCACAAGTCAGTGGTTTCAGAGGTGAAACCAAAGCCTTGGAAGACATCGAAAACAGGTTAATAGCGGACTTATGGTATATCGAAAACTGGACCATGGCTTTGGATATAAAAATTATACTACTAACCGTATGGTTATCCTTCTATCCCCCACACCAAAAATTCATTGCATCCTATATTAAAGAAGCAGCTTGACCTCTAGTAAATGCTCCCTCAAAATTCATCCTTATAAATACTGATTTCAACTATTCATATTACCAGTTCACCGAAAAGAATAACTAATACATGTTCTTCTTATCATATTTATAATGAGTCAATTAGTTCAGTCATGTTTTCATTTTAAAGTCCTGGGACTGACCAGGCGAAGCTGTGTACTTGCCTTAACATTTTCTATTTATGAAAAATTTAAAAATTATATTTCACTTTCTGATTATCTTTTCATTACTCAGCTCTTGCGTCAACACAAGGAAGGCCACATACTTCAATGATTTGGAGTCTGGGGTTTACCATATCCCTGTCGATGAATTGGAGCCAGTTCTTCAAAAAAGTGATTTGCTAAGCATTTCCGTATCCAGCCTCAACCCAATGGCCACCGAGATTTTCAACGCCTCTAATGTATCAGGAGCATATTCCTCAACAGCAACTGGTTTAACAGCCAATGCTGCCGGCTATTTAATAGACAAAGACGGTTTTATCAACTTTCCCTATTTAGGGAAACTTCATGCTGAAGGAAAAACCAAAAAGGAGCTTACCGAGGAAATCACAGCAGAACTCCTGTCCCGAAAGCTATTGGTAGAGCCTATGGTAAATATCAGGTACCTCAATTACAAGGTTTCAGTTTTAGGGGAAGTTGCCAAGCCTTCTGTTCTTACCATTCCAAATGAAAAAGTTTCCATCCTTGAAGCCATTGGACTGGCCGGTGACCTCACGATTTATGCCAAAAGAAACAATGTGTTATTAATAAGAGACCAAAACGGAGTAAAAAAAGTCACCAGAATAGACCTAACAACAGATGAAATCTTCAAGTCCCCCTATTATTATCTTGAATCCAATGATGTCATTTATGTTGAGCCGAACCGAGCCAAAGTCTCCAGCACCAACAGGGCAAACCAGTGGCTTCCTGCCATTATTGGCTCAGTTTCTCTATTATTGATTGGAGCAGATAGATTCATCAGATAATTCCCAAACCATCAGAAGCTATGTACTATAACAAACATAACCACCACGAAAGCGAGGAAAATCTACTAACCTCTATTATCAATAAGTACTTACCTTATTGGCCACTTTTTGCTTTCCTCCTGATTCTATCTATGTCTGCAGCTTTGCTATTGCACAGGCATACTACACCAGTGTATAAAATTACTGCAACCCTGTTAATCAAGGATGAGCAGAGAGGTGTTGATGATGCCAGGATGCTGGAATCCATGAATGCCTTTGCCTCCAAAAAAATTGTTGAAAATGAAATTGAAGTACTTCAATCAAGGGCTTTGCTTAAAACAGTTGTTTCCAGCCTAAAACTTTACGCCCCGATTTTTGAGGAACTTCAATTTAAATCGTTGCCAGCTTTCACTACCTCCCCTATCCAAATTGAGCTTGAGGATCCAAACACCATTATTCAGGGCAGTGGAAAAGCCGAGAAGATCCCCTTCACGTTTCATTCAGAAAAGGGAGTCGTCCTTCTTGAAGGAAAAACATATCCTATAGACAAGTGGCACGACACCCCATATGGAAAAATGAGATTTACCTTGAACGAATTTTTTACTGAGCAAAGCAGGTCACCTTTATATTTCTCTCTGATCCATCCCAAAAAGGTAATTGATGAAATCCAGAAAAAAATGGAGGTTTTGCCGGTAAACAAACTCTCAACGGTCGTAAACATCTATTACAAGGATCAAGTCCCTAGCCGAGGGGAGGAAATCCTCAATAGATTGATTGGCGAATACAACAAGGCTTCTCATAATGAGCGGAACATGCTTGCAACCAATACCATGAACTTTTTGGAGGAAAGGCTGGCAACTGTTGAGCAGGAGCTGGAAGACTTGGAGAAAGTGGTACAGCAATATAAAACTACAAAAGGAGTAGTGGACCTAAGCGAGCAAGGTAAAATGTACCTTCAAAATGTCGGGGACTATGACAGACGTATAGCCGATATCAATATGCAACTGTCTGTCCTGGACAATATCGAGGTTTATGTTAGGTCAAAAGAAAAGAACGGTGGAATCGTACCCTCTACACTCGGCCTAAATGATGCTATCCTCACCCAATTGCTGGAAAAGCTTTATGAGTCGGAAATCCAGTATGAGAGGTTGAAAAGGACTACTGCCGAAAACAATCCTATCCTACTTTCCATCCAAAATGAAATTGAAAAAATACGTCCAGGCATCCTAGAAAATGTCAACAACCAGCGGGCAAACCTTCAAGCAAGCTTAGGCAACCTTACAGCCAATACAGGTCGATTCAATGCTGCCCTAGGAAACATTCCCCAACAAGAGCGGGAGCTGCTTGAGTTGAATAGAAGGAAAGCTATTAAAAACGACCTTTTCAGCTACCTTCTTCAAAAAAGAGAAGAAACCGCCCTAACTTACGCCCCGTCCGAAGCTGATAGTAGGTTGATAGATGCAGCCGAGTCAGTCCTTCGACCAGTAAATCCTAGACCTGAATTCCTTTTCCCATTAGCCTTCATTCTTCCATTTATCCTAGGAGTAACCATCGTTACTGGAAAGGAGATGCTATCAAATAAAATCCTGTACAGATCCGACATTGAAGCATATACTGACACTCCCGTATTATCCGAACTGTCCCATATTACTAGAAAAAGGAAGAGACAATATCCCAACTATAATGATCCTCTACTCGCCGAACAATTTCGTGACTTAGCTGTAAATAGTGGCTTGTTCGTGAAAGACAAATACAAAAAAATCATGCTCACTTCAGTTTTGCCAGGTGAAGGAAAAAGCTTTGTAAGTGCAAATTTAGCCGTCAACTTGGCAAAGCTGGGGAAAAGGGTCGTGTTGGTGGATCTTGATACAAGAAACCCCAATACCTCGGTCCAGTTCGGCTGCTTCAAAAAGCTTGGATTAACCGATTACCTATCTTCTGAAACAAAAGCAGATGCCATTGTCCATAGCACCAACTACCCAAACCTTTGCTTAATACCTTCAGGCAAAGAGCTGGGAGAAAACACTAAGTTATTGTTGCATGAAAAGTTAGGTAAAATCCTAAGGGTCCTAGAAGCTTCATTTGATTACATTATCATTGACACCCCACCCATCAGCCTAGTGGCAGACGCATATTTTATTTCCAATTATTGCGACAAAAGCTTTTTGGTAGTGAGACATAATTATACTCCAAAAAATGTCATAAAGCATCTGGATCAATCTAGCAAGCTAAAAAACCTAATGAAGGTCGGGATAATATTTAATGGAATAAAGGTCCGTGGGATGTTTAGTAAACAGTATGGCTACGGCTATGGATATAACTTTAATCCAGTAAAAATTTAATCTTCCACTCTCCATACATCGGCACGAATGAAGTTAGAAGTTTTATTGGCTTTAACGGGCATAGCCACCTTTGTCATCCTGATACTGCTATCGACAAATCCCCGTCGCCTTACCATATTATATGTCTTGGCTGCTTTTCCTTTGATGGATTTATACATCACTCCGTACAACATGGGTGGTCTTAAACTTTTTGACGGAATAGCCCTCATTTCCGGATTCCTACTGTTTGGCAAACTATCACGATTTACCAACAAATCGTTTACTTATACAATCTTCGCTTTCCTCTTGATCCTCATAATAGGCTCCCTCAGCTCCCCATTTATTTCCAATTCTTTAATTTCTATTTTGCCGATATTATCTATGGTGATTTTCGCTAAACTACTTGTAGATGAATTGATTGAACTTGAAGGATTCACTCAAGAAGTAATTGATTACATTAAAATGGCTGCTATCGGTGCTTTGCTATTTCTGAGTATTCAATTACTCGTTGGGTTGGAGTTTACTTTTTATAAAGAGTTAAACCCGAACATCAATGACCCGGAGGGATTTCGCTACCCTGGATACTTTTCAGACACACAAAAATTTGCTCAATTCCTATCAATGACAGCATTCTTATTCCTCATCAAAACAAAAAACAGGATACTAAACAGTTTAAATTATTTCTTATTATTCCTAATCTTTTTAGCCATAACATTTACCGGAGGAAGAGCAGCATTGTTGGGCCTGGGATTTGGAATCATGGCCATCTTAATTTTTGGAGAATGGAAATATAGAAAGTATGCAGCAATAGCAGGAGTGATAGGCTTATGCCTTTACTTGAGCTTTTCCCAACACTTGATTTTGTTCAATAGGGCAGAAAAGGTCGACGACTCCTTAAATTTCAGGCTATTGATTTGGAAGGAATCTTTTGACATTTTCCTTCAAAATCCATTCTTGGGAATAGGAACGGGGAATTTCCAAGCATATATAACCATATATGCGCCCCACCTGTATTGGCCTCAACTCAGTGGAGAAATCATGTACATGGATCACCCGGAAAATGGCTATCTAAAATTATTAACAGAATATGGACTAGTCGCTTTCTCCTTGCAATTCTATATCCTTGCCAGTCTTTTATACTACAGCATCTCAAAGTTTTATAAAAGGGCTCAAAATTATAATCTTTTATTTATCACCTCATCAATAATTGGATTTGGAATCTCCTTCATCACGGTGTACTCATTAGGAGACAAAAGAATCCTTATTACCGTCATTACCCTGTTTTCCTTATTAATTTACTACCGGTTAAATCCATCCGATTCATATTTATGTCCCATACCAAACCAAAGGTCTCACAGCATTTAAAAGGCTCCAAAATCTTTTCAAATAGTGCCTGGGGGTTAGTGGCAAGCTTGCTACAGAACATTTTCCTAAGCCTTTTTTTTGTCATCATTGCCAGATCTTACACCACTACAGAGTTTGCACATTTTCTTATAGCCAACACCCTTTATCAGTTCGTTGCTGCTTTTGCTGCATTTGGATTAGGACAATGGTTTATGCGGGAAATAGTAAACACCCAAAGTAAGAAAAACCTTATCCATGGTTTTTTAAAAATGCAGCTATACTTTGGAATTGTGTTTTTTGCCTTAAATATTATTTTGGTATTCACCCTTTATGATGAATACATCATCCGGGTTCTAAGTCTTCTTTTTGGCATTAACATCATATTCGATAACTTAATTTATTCAATCAAACATGTCAATATTGCCGAATTTGAACAGAAAAAAACCTTTACTATCCTTTTGATTGAAGCCACGGCAAAGTTTGGAGTAGGATGCCTACTGTTCATATTCCCTATGTCCATTATCACGCTTTCTGCTCTTCTAATTGTTTTGAGATTTGCTACCTTAAACCTATTCTTAAAAATAGGCTCCCCAAAAAACATCGACCTGAACGGCTTTTGGAAAATTGACATTCCCTATTCCTATATTAAGGGAATAGTGTTCAAAAACTGGCCCTTTGTAATCATTGGCAGTGCCTACATTATATATTGGCGAATCTCCATTATAATCATTTCCAAAATCCTGACCTTAGAAGACGTAGCTAATTATGAGATTTCTTTTAAGCTGTTCAGTATTGCCCAACTCGTGCCGGCCATTGTCTCAACCACTGTATTTCCAACTCTGGTAAAGCTCTATAAGGAAAACCATACCCTAGGGTTTAAGGAACTTTATAAAAAAATGTATCTTTTGTACAGCATTTTTGGCCTCCTATCTTTCACCTTCATTTACTCCTTTGGGGAAAACATTCTTCCTTTTGCATTTGGGGAAAGCTATGCCACCACCGCCATTTTTACGCAAGAAATGTTTTTGACGATTTTAGTATACCCAACAGTTTTACTTCAAGCTAATGTGCTAATTGCCATGAGAATGGAAAAAACAGACATGTGGTTCAATGTCTT
Organism: Litoribacter ruber; assembly: GCF_018449405.1. Classification (NCBI taxonomy): domain Bacteria; kingdom Pseudomonadati; phylum Bacteroidota; class Cytophagia; order Cytophagales; family Cyclobacteriaceae; genus Litoribacter; species Litoribacter ruber. The sequence goes on along the minus strand of NZ_JAHCMY010000005.1, from coordinate 110,186 downwards.
AAGCGTAATTCTTAACATAACCCTTTGCTTAATAGGGTTGATATTTATCAAGTCTCTTTCTGTCATTAATTATTCAATCCTAATTTCTATTTTCATTTTTCACGTTTCCCAAGATTATGTCTTAATTAAAGAAAAAGTGACTACCATACCAGAAGCAATTAATGGTTTCGCAATGATAGTCCTTACTTGTTCTATGTATGTATTGATTTCCGATTTAATCAATGAGTACATCCTGTTTTTATCTTTTTCACTACTCTTATTAGGCCTTTGCTATAACAAACTGAAGACCAATTATAAAACTACCTACTCCTTACGATAGCCAAATGAAAGTATTGTTCTATACCGCTGCCTGCATGCTTGACATCTCATTAGAGTACATCAACATGATTAAGCACAAATCACAACTGCATGTTCTGATCGAAATAACTCCCTTGACCAAAGGGTCCAATATTCTAAATATTGAACATTTACCAAATCAACCCGCTTTGATGAGTCCTATCGAGCTGCTCTCCAATGAGGACTTAAAATATTTTCAATATTATTTTCAAGGGGTGGCTTCAGTTCAGTTTGTTGTCCATACCACCAAGTCTGGCCTTTCATTAAAAAGTCTAAAGGCCAGCCAAATGGCCGCGAACTTTATTTCTGCCTTGAATCCTGACATCATCCACTACGAATTGGAGACCATGTCATTGCGATCCCTTTGGCTAGTAAGGTGTTTCAATGCTTGCAAAAACCTACAGATTACCATTCATGATCCTGAGCAACACCCAGGCGAAACCAATATCAAAACCATATTCGCAAGAAGGATTTTTGCCAACCTAAATGTGCAAAAATTTCATTTTTACTCCTCCTATGCAAAGAACAGGTATTACCAAAAATTTAAAGAAAAAGGGCCACACGAAATTATCCAGATGAGAACTTATTCTTTTTACAGAAACTTCATTCACCCTATTGAAAAAAAACATGCGCACATTCTGTTTTTCGGCAGGATCTCCAAATATAAGGGGGTAGATATTTTTCTAAATTCAATTACAAAAGTACTTAAATCTCATCCCCACACTCAGTTCATCATCGCGGGAAAGGAAAGTAATGGATATGTTTTAGAGAACAGCATTATCAAAAACCATCCGCGAAACATCCAATACATGAACCGTCATATTGGCAACAAAGAATTAGCCGAACTAGTCTACCACGCCAAATTCACAGTGTGCCCTTATATTGAAGCCTCTCAAAGTGGCGTATTAATGACCTCATACGCTATGAGCACTCCAGTCCTAGCCACTCGGGTGGGAGCTTTTCCCGAATACGTAATTGAAAACTTTAATGGCTGCCTTGTTCAACCCAATGATGTGGATGCATTAGCAAATAAGATCATTGAGCTACTTGAAAACAACGCCTATCTCAAAATGACCCAAAACCTTAGAGATGAAATAGACAATCCAAAGGAACACACATTAACACTACGGTAAAACCAATAATTTCGTATGAAAAAAGTAGTAATTATAGGCCCTAGCCCTACGAAAACAAAGGGGGGAATGGCAACGGTTATTTTGAACCAGCTATCCAGCCAGCCTGAGCAATTTGGCTACGAATATGAATTTTTGACCTCACACGAAGAGGGAAGCTCCCTGACAAAGTCTAAAGTTGCAATTCAAAGTCTAGTCAAGCTTTGGGAAATGGATAACCTATCTCTAGCCCATATCCATGTAGCATCTGGAGCCAGTTTTTATAGAAAAAGCCTCCTTTCCTGTATTTGCAGGCTCAAAAGAATACCTTTTATCCTCCATATCCATGCATGTGATTTTGACACTTTCTATGCTTCTGCTAATCCTTTAGCAAAATTTTGGATCAAAGCCACTTTAGAATCTGCCAACAAAATATTTGTCCTTTCAAATTCATGGAAACTGTATCTGAAATCAATTGGCTTGACCCAGAACGTTGAAATCCTCCACAATGGAGTAGACACCAATGAATTTTCCAGCTCTCCCAGTTTCGCAAAAACAATTCATAACTTTTTATTTATAGGAAGACTAGGCCAGAGAAAAGGCACTTACGATCTAATCACAGCAATTCAACATTTAAAAGAGCAAGGAAAATTAGATCTTTTGAATTTTTACTTTATCGGAGATGGGGAAATTGAGAAAGTAAAGCAAAAGGTAAATCAAGCCAACCTAAAAAATCACGTCCATCTCTTAGGCTGGAAAGAAGGAAAAAGCAAAATCCATTATTTACGGAATTGCTCAACGATTATCCTTCCATCGTACAATGAAGGACTTCCCATGGCCTTAATTGAGGCTATGGCATGTGGAAATGTAGTTATTAGTACAACGGTGGGAGGTATTCCCGATCTTGTGGAGCAAAATAAAAATGGCTATTTAATTACACCTGGAAATATTGAGGCCTTAGTAAATTCAATTTCAAAGGTTATCCAGGATCAGGATGCGGCGCATCAAATCCATTTGAACAACATTAAGAAAATCAACGAAAACTATAACCTTTCTCTCCTAAACAAAAAAATGTTCGGAACCTACCGATCAATAATTGATTCAAATTCCTCTAGCGTTATTCTGAACACATCGAATTCTCCTTTTTAAGAATTGCGTTACCCTTAATTCACCCCTCTTTATTTTTTTATAACACCCTCTTTTTTAAAAAAAATCATTCACCGTAAACTAAAGTAGCGTATGGATATTTTGTTCACAGAAAAGGTGAAAGTACTGAATGTGGAAATTGACAACCTTTCACTGGAAGAATCCCTTAAAAGACTTAAAAAAGTAAAGTTCGTTGTCACTACAAACATTGACCACCTTTATAACCTTAGGGAAAACCCTGCTTTCTTAAAAGCTTATAAAGAGGCTGATATGGTGCTTTGTGATAGTAAAATAATTTCTGCTATTTCAGGCTTTCTTTTCAACTCAAGATTACGGCAAATTGCAGGTTCTGATTATTTCCCCGCTGCATGTAAGTTCTATAATAAAGATCCAAGTTTTAAAATTTTCCTACTTGGAGGGACCACACCAATGCATGCCAAGAAAGCCGCGGCAAATCTCAAGAAAAAATGTAAAGCGAGAATTGTAGGCTATTTCTCCCCACCTTTCGGGTTTGAAAAAAATGAGGATGAGATTGAGCGCATAATTCATCTTATCAATGAATCAGGAGCAAACCTAATCGCAGTGGGCTTGGGCTCTCCAAAACAGGAATTATTGATATCAAGACTAAGGCACTCCAGTCTTCACAACTGCACCTTTATGGCTATAGGGGCCACCATTGATTTCCAATCTGGATTATTGAAAAGATGCCCCAGGGTTTATACCAATATTGGCCTAGAATGGTTCTACAGATTTGTACAGGAGCCACGAAGACTATTCAAAAGATATTTTATAAACGGTCCTCAAATTATTTTAGATTTAATGACAGTAAATTCAGCAAAACACCATTGAAATATTGATCTTCTATCTCAGTTCTCAATAAAAATTTTAGAAATGGCATTCCGTCAACTTGTATTAAGGATCAGAACTAGAATATGTATTCGAATATTAGTTCTCTTTAGTCTAGCTTTATACTTTTGTACCTGCACCCCTCCTAGCAATCATTCACCCTCGGAAAATAAATTCCCTCAGAGAATCCGGGTTGAAGGCAATAGTTTAGTTGACCAAAATGGTAAGGTGAGACTTTTTCAAGGGATCAACACAAGCGATCCAGCCCATTTGGACTACAAAGGCCAGTGGAATAAAAGATATTTTGAAGAAATCAAAAACTGGGGGGCAAATGTAGTCAGATTTCCTGTACATCCTATTAACTGGAGAAGACTTGGGCCTCAAAAGTATATTCAACTTTTGGATTCCGGAGTAAATTGGGCCGAGGAACTGGAAATGTATGTCATTATAGATTGGCACAGCATTGGAAACTTGAAAACCGAAATTTTTTATCAGCCATATTACAAGACTAATTGGCAGGAAACAAATGATTTTTGGATTAAAATGGCGGTTCACTACAGAGACCGCCCAACCGTTGCTTTTTTCGAATTATTCAATGAACCCACCGCCAATGTGGAAAATTTTGGCAAGTTGGATTGGGGGGATTGGAAAAGTATGATGGAGCAATTAATTTTAGCTATACGAAATCAGGGGGCTGAAACCATTACCCTCGTTACAGGCTTTGATTGGGCATATGATCTTACGCCAGTAGCCAACAACCCAATAGAAGGGTCTAATGTGGCCTATGTTAGCCACCCCTACCCAATGAAAAGGAATCCCCCTTGGGAGGAAAAATGGACGGAAGATTGGGGATTTGTAGCCCAGAAATACCCTGTTATATTGACTGAAATTGGATTTAGCCATGCTTACGAAAGAGGCGCCCATGAACCTGTAATCGGTGACGAAAACTATGGTCGTGCTATTACATCATTTTGTGAAAGAAAGGGAATCTCTTATTTAGTTTGGGTATTTGATACAGAATGGTCACCTATGTTAATAAAAGATTGGGAAAAATTCACACCCACCCGACAGGGCAATTTTTTTAAGGAAATATTACAACAAAATAGATCTAAATAATACTATATACATGTATGTGCAATAAATCAGCTTGTCTTATATAAGCAAGTTAATTTTGTCCATTAGGTTTGATCTGTAACTGTTACTAATAGGAATTACCCGCTTTGCAATTTCCAAGTTGGATAAATCAATGTTATCTATTTTATCCAAACGTACTATAAAAGATCTATGAACCCTTGAAAAGGCATTATGTGGCAATGTCTCTTCTACAGTTTTTAACTTGGCATGGGTAATATACATCTTGTCATTGGTGTGGATTTTCACATAATCCCCAAAGGCTTCAATGTAAAGAATATCCCTGAGATTGAAATTCATTAGCAAGGAATCGATTTTTACAAAAATTTGTTCATTATCAAAATTTACAGCTTTCCGATTCGCATGCTCCAAATTTTTCAATGCTTTGTTGACTGCCTTTAAAAACCTAGAGTAGTTGACGATGGGTTTTAAAAGAAAATCCGCTACCTCGTAATCAAAAGCAGGCACCGCATATGAATTATTATAAGTAGTCATAATGATCTGTGGCTTTTCAATTAGAGTTTCTAAAAGCTCTAAACCGTTCATTTCAGGCATCTCAATATCCAAAAAAAGTATATCAACTTTTTTTTCGGAAAGCATTTTGAAAGCTTCCATAGGATGGTCAAAAACCCCGGCTATTTCTAGAAAAGTTGTTTTGGCGACTAAGATCTCCAAAATTTTTAATGACATTCTGTCATCATCCACCAATATACAAGAATATTTCCCTTCCATAAAAAAACTAGACTTTGTCTATATTGAAAATCCTAAATAATTCATTCACAATTATAAAGATAGACAAATATTAGCTTTTACAACACCCTTTTTGGACCTAAATTATGATTTTTTTAACCCTTATTATTTATTTTTTGATTATTAAGCTTTACAATTGCATTTTTAACATATTCCTCCATGACAACAATTAATGGTAAAATCTCTCTTCTGTCCTTTTCATTCTCAAGTTTTACCTCCACTTCTTCCATAAGCATGAGTGGTTCATACAGTTCCAAATAGGAAAAATTAGCTTTAACCTTGTGTGAGAGCTTTATTAGGCTATCCCAATCTTCTAAAAGGAAATGGGACTTTAACTGGAAAATGGAATCAGGGACTTCCTTAATAAAAATATCAATGACTTCTTGCATCAATTCGGAATTACTGCATGTTATATCATTGAGGTAAGCGGTGGAAAAATTAGATTGCCTTTTCTCCTTTTTTTTCACCTTGATCATTAATTGATCCAAAATGGAAAATAAAACTTGCAAGTTTACAGGTTTCCGCAAAAAATAACCCACTCCAGTCTCCTTCAAATTAGATATAACAGTTGGGCTTGTTTCGCCGGTTAAAAAAATTACTTCTGCATTACCAATTAACGTCTTTTTCTTATTAATTTTTTTAAATGTTTCTAGTCCATCCATCTCTGGCATTTGATAGTCCAGTATAAGTATATCAAATTGATTGCGCTCAATTTCTTCCAGAACTTGCCTTCCATCTCCTACCAAGACCACCTCATAACCCCATTGATTAAGCATGGCTTTCATAAATTTCTGAGTGATGGTATTATCCTCTGCCAATAGTATTTTGCCTTCCATACTGTATTGCATTGAAAAAAAATTTACTAAAACGGGGCTAAGCAATCCTAAAGAGGATTATAAATCTGGGGTGAATAAGCGCCTTGCTGCCTTTATAAAGGAAACATTAAACTTTGGCGAATTTATCCTTGCTCCTTGATATCTAAAAATACTAGATCCGTTATTAACAATTTGGGTTTTTAGACCAAATAATCGGATATGGAGTTGAATTTACAAATTTTGCAGTCAAATCAAAAGGGATCTAGAAAATATAATTACCAAACTAGGTGAAAGGGGGAAAACAATCCCCTAGTTAAAAGGTTAATGAACTATACCCCAAAATAACGTGCGCAATTAATCAGCTTTTTCAAACAAATTAATAATTTGCCATGTCCATTGCACACTTTTCAAGGTTGATTAACTTTTATTCCCAAATTTTGGGTCCTACTTCAGAACACAATAAAGACAAACTTCCAAATTTTATCTGGGAAAATTTTGTGGAAGAAGCATGTCGAATTCTGAAAGCCCAACAGGGATTGGTATTTGAGATCGGGTCGGAAACTGAAGTAGCGATTCAGATGCCCAGACACCAAATTACCGGCATCAGGTTATATAGAGTCAATAAACATGAAAAAACTGGAATTTTCCAATCTATTAATCAAATCTTAATAGTTCCTCTAACTCTAAATTATTGTATTGCATTCTTCTTTTCATTTGCGCCAAAGAATAAGTCAAAGGTATTGAAAGATGCAAAGTCTGTTCAAAGTTTTGGACAGACGCTGCTCAATCTTACGCAAAAATCCTTTCACCTGAGAGAAACTTCCCCTTCTAATTGGAATAATCACAATGTCTTGGTAGCTGGACACATAAAACAAAATGACACTAAAACACCAAATGAAAATTCTGAAACAAACCAAATTGAACAAAGGGGGCAATTACTCAGCACTATTATAGATACTTTACCCGTAATCATTTTCAGAATTTCTCCTGTTGGACAATTTGTTGAATTAACTGGTGCAGGCCTTAAAGCACTATCAATTAACCCATACGAGATAATTGGTCAAAAAGCTTGGGAAATCTTCCCCGAGCTCAAAAAACCATTAAAAGAAATAAAAAAAAGACAGCCATCTAAATTTACCCTAAATAGAACTGAAGATGAAAACAATTGGGTATTTGAAACCCACACCTTTCCAGATGAATTTAGGCCAGGAGGGGTTGTAGGATTTGCAATAGACAAAACCGAACAGGCTAATTTTGAACAGAAATTAAGGCAAGCAAAGGATTGGGCAGAAAATGCTAATTTGGCAAAATCGACATTCCTTGCTACACAAAGTCATGAAATTCGAACCCCTATTTCCACAATTTTAGGATTTGCCCAATTATTAAAAAACTACACCCTTCCTGCCCAAGCCGAGGAATATCTGGATTTGATAATTTCATCGGGTAAAAATCTCCTTTCCCTATTGGGGAACATACTTGATTTAGCTAAAATTGAGGAAGGTAAACTTGAATTGCACCAAGAAGCTTTCCTTATTAGAAAAAACATAACCTCTACTCTCCATCCCTACAAAATTCAAACTGAGGCCAAGGGATTAGACTTTTCTCTAAAAATCGGAAATAACATCCCTACCACATTAGTGGGAGACCATTCAAAAATCAGCCAAATTCTAATTAATTTGGTCTCTAACAGTCTAAAATTTACTTCAAGCGGTAAAATACAAATTTCAATCACAACTGAAACCGGTGCTACAGATGGTTTTATTATTTTGCTCATTGAAGTATCGGATACAGGTATTGGGATACCTAAAAAGCACCAATCCTCAATCTTCGAGAACTATACCCAAGTCGATCCTGCTTTAGATAAAAAAGCAGGTGGGGTTGGCTTGGGACTAGCTATTGTTAAGCAGTTGGTGAAATTCATGAATGGCAAAATAGAGTTGAAAAGTCCAGGAATATTAGGCAGTAGATCCAACCCAGGAAGTAGTTTTTACATTAGTCTTCCAATTCAATGCCTACCTCCATCAAATTGCCATAGTTTTAGAACAAATAATATCAAGGTCAATTATAAAGAAAAAGTCAATGTGTTAGTTGTCGATGACAATATTATCAACCAAAAATTAAGTGTTGCTATGCTTGCCGATATAGGCTGTAAAGCCTACCAGGCCAAAAACGGAAAAGAAGCTCTTGCCAAATTGAATAGCTTTGATTTTGATTTAATCCTCATGGATGTGCAAATGCCAGTATTGGATGGATTAGAAACCACCAAAAAAATAAGGGAACTGTATGGGCAAACTATTCCTATTGTTGGATTAAGTGCCAACGTCTATAAGGAAGATATAGAACAATGTTTTGAATCTGGCATGAATGATTATTTGTCTCGCCCATTCACAAAATCCTCATTTCAAGAGAAAATCATCAAATGGTGTGGTCGTAAAAGCTCAAAAATCCCCCCCTCATTCCCTGACCCTACAAAACTGAGGGGGCTAGAATTTTTAATGCAAATTTTTAATGGCGACCCAGAAATAATAAGGGGAATAGTTAAAGATTATTTAATTCATCAGGATCAAATGCTAATTGATCTAGAACATGCAATCATGATACAGGATAATGCTAAAGTGGCAATTATAATACATAAAATTAGGTCTTCCTTACATACAGTCGGGTTGCATTCTCTATACTCATTATTGACTGAAATGGAAGATATGGCCAAAAATAATAAACATCAACGTTTACTCAACGCCCAATACCAGGAATTAAAAATTACAGCAGAATTAGCAAGAAATGAACTAGAAACAGCTCTAAACCAAATGCAGAGCTGAATTAAGAAATGTCTCTATAGAAATTGTCCTTCGCAACCCTACATACCGAAGGCAGGTTTGTCGCTAACCAATCCTTTGTTAAACAACTATTCCAATCAATCCAATTTTAAGGTTTCCAGGCACAGGTTTGAAAACTTGCCCCCTCCTTTTTCTGTTCTTCTCGAAATAGCCTACACACTTTCGCCGAGTCTCATAATTTTCCATAAGCCCTTTTCATTTTTTCACGCGCCTCTGCGCTTTTGAGGATCCTTTCTTCGCGCCTTTGAGCCTTTGTGGCTAACTAACAACCTGAAGTAGAGTACTTCCCTAATGCGTGTTTAACCCGTGTTCAACGCGTGTTTAACCCACTATCAAGTATACCCACCCCCTAATTAACAACACTTTAATCTTCCTCCCAAATGCACCCGGAATATACGGATTCTTAGGTATAATTAGGAAAATGCGGAAAATACGGAATGTCCAAAAACCGTTGGGCCAAGTCGCCGTTGAGCCAAGTCTCCGACTTGCGCACCATGAGCAAGGAATCTCCGACTCCCACCTCTCTACCAAGAGTTCGACAACAATATCCCATATACAATCTATAGGTGTCTAAGGGATGTCCCATAGGTGTCCCATAGGTGCGTTAGTGTTTGGCTAAAATCCAAGAATTCGTTGTACTTTTTCCTGTTGCGCTGAAGTAGGAGTCTCCAAATCAAAAAGTCCCCTGTCCCAGACAAGAAAATTTATGGAGCATCTTTATAAAATCTTTATATATCCTCAAAGTCTTTAATTTAATCTATATATTATTCCGCCGAAATTTGTGCCTTGTTTTGATTACCCAGCATATAACCAGGCAGCTAAACGGAAAGAAACAATTTAATATAAAGCGTATGTGGTATTTATTTGGAAAATCCGATCAGGCCATGCTTAAGACGCAAAATCTCGAACGGATTAATAAATTACTGTTGAGACTGTTAAGTTTTTTGACCTTCCTCTTTCTTATTCTTAATTTCGGTTTTGACCTTCGACCAGAATTACTCCCCATAGCACAATTAGCTTATTCCGTTTCAATTATTGCCTTGGCCCTGGGTTTTGCTTTTCACCTTTTGATCAGATATTCCAAACTGACCACAACCAGGATTTTGATGAAGGCCATAGTTATAACCCTGTTGATAATTGGAGCAGGACTACGCTTACAGATCTGGGATCTTGGTATTCAAAGGACGATTGTCAACATCGAACTGAAGCATTTCTTTATCAATTTACTCGTCAGCCTAATATTTCTGGTTGAAGTAAGCAAATGGAGTCTATCTGTAAGCAAACTAAGAGTAAATCCGCCACAGGTTTTCATCTTAAGTTTTGTCATTGCTATCCTAATCGGTACCGGGCTGCTGTCTTTACCAAATGCCACATACAATGGAATTTCAGTAGTTGATGCGTTATTTACAGCCACTAGTGCCGTTTGTGTCACAGGTTTAATTGTGCTGGACACTTCATCGGATTTTACCTTGATTGGTCAAATCATTATTATGATTCTTTTCCAAATAGGTGGCCTTGGAATGATGACCTTTGCCAGCTTCTTTGGTTTTTTCTTTAAAGGAAGTTATTCGCTACAAAACCAGCTATTTATTCAAGACTATATCAACGAGGAGAAAATCGGTGCCATCTATTTTACCTTAATTAAAATCATCTTTTTTACCCTAATTGTTGAATCCATAGCCGGAGTTCTGATATTTCATTTCACTGACCCTACCCTATTTGACTCAAATGCAGACCGGATCTTCTTTTCAATCTTCCATGCCATCTCCGCTTTTTGCAACGCTGGATTCTCCACCCTAAGCGATGGACTTTATGAAACTGGCTTCAGGACTGCCTATAACATGCACCTTGTCATTGCATTTACCATCATTCTGGGTGGCATAGGTTTTCCGGTGGTACTCAGCTACTATAATTACTTAAGGCATGTAGTCATCGGCACCAAAAAAATGATCACCGGTGAAGAGCCCTATAGGCACGCTCCAAGAGTGGTTAATATCAATACAAAAATCATCGTAAACACTACCATCATATTGTTGATTGTAGGTTTTATCAGTTTTCTGATATCGGAAAAAGATTCCACCTTGTTTGGGCTTAGCACATATGGGAAAATAGTGACTGCCTTTTTCGGGTCGGTCACACCACGAACAGCCGGTTTCAATACCGTAGATATGAGTGCCCTGGCATTACCCACCGTCCTGATTTACCTGATCCTCATGTGGATTGGGGCCTCCCCTGGGTCTACAGGAGGAGGGCTGAAGACTAGCACGTTTGCCGTAGCCGTGCTGAATGCCTTTAGTATAGCCAAGGGCAAAAGAAGAGTGGAAGTCTACAACCGCGTGTTGACCAATGTCACTGTGAGAAAAGCTTTTGCAGTTATCCTTCTATCCTTTTTGGTAATTGGTACAGGAGTGTTTTTGGTGACCCTGTTTAACCCACAACTTGCCCTGATTGATGTTGCCTTTGAGGTGTTCTCCGCCTTTTCAACTGTTGGCCTAAGCCTGGGTATCACTGCTGAACTTTCCATTTCAAGTAAGTTGGTGATCAGTGTAATCATGCTCTTGGGCCGGGTGGGCACATTGACATTTATGATGACATTGGTCACCAAACCCATAACCCAAAGATACAAATACCCTGAGGAAAGCGTTTATATAACGTAATTCCTCGGTCTTCGGTCAGAATAAACATAACTCAACATCATCAAACAAAAAAAAACATGAAATATATCATTGTGGGAATGGGAAACTTTGGCGGCTATTTGGCCATCAGACTGACGGACTTGGGCCATGAGGTAATCGGAATTGATTCAGACAGCGCAAAAGTTGACTTGGTAAAAGATAAAATCACCCACGCCATTACCATGGACGCCACCGACTTGCAGGCTTCCAAAAACCTTCCCATCAAAGACACGGATGTAGTAATAATTGCCATTGGGGAGGATTTCGGGGCTTCTATTATGGCCACAGCCATCTTTAAACAGCTCAATGTAAAACGTCTCATTAGTAGGGCCATAAGCTTGTTGCATGAAACGGTCATTAAAGCAATCGGGGTAGACGAAATTATCCACCCAGAGGAAGAAACTGCTGAGCGCTTGGCTAAAAGACTACAAATGAAAGGTGTTTTGGATTCTCTGGACGTCTCGGATGATTACAATATCATAGAAGTAAAAGCCCCTGAAAGATATACTGGAATGACTATATCTGAAACCAACATCCGGGAAGATTTTAATATTAATATTCTGACCATTATCAAAATGGAGGAAAAACCAAACATTTTCGGTATCATGTCCAAAAAAAGGAAAGTGAGCGGGGTGGTGGCCGGAAATACAAAAATTGAAAAAGGCGATATTTTGTTGCTTTTCGGAAACATTCGCGATATCAACAGGATTCTTAGTCTGGAAAATTAAGCGCAATATTAGTGTAAACAACCTCTCCGAGCATTATTCCCTGCCATTGTTGGCTTAAATTAAGTTAATGGATTTAATTTAATTACTTCAAATTTTATTACCTAAACTTGGAATTTTTCAAAACCCAATCAAATAGCAAATTCTTCCAATACTCGATCAGCCTCTCATTGATCGCTGCCACCTGTATTGCCTGCTATTATTCCGTGGATGTAATCGGCTACCAAGTAGTGGCCCTTATACTCTTGCTGGTTGTCTCTGTTTTAGCCATGCTTTTTGATATCCTACCGGTTTTGGTTACCGCTTTTCTAAGCGCGTTGAGCTGGAATTTCTTTTTTATCCCTCCTACCTTCACGTTTCATATCGGCACTACCGAAGATGCCCTGATTTTTTTCATGTATTTTGTAATAGCACTGATCAATGCAGTGCTGACCTTCAAAATCCGGGATGTGGAAAAAAAGGCCAGGGAAAAGGAGGAGAGGGAAAAATCCCTGAAGCTATATAACACCATGCTCAATTCTCTATCACACGAGTTAAAAACCCCTATTTCTACCATTATAGGCGCTATAGATACCATAAAGGAGAACGCCTCCAAACTCTCGGAATTCAATAAGTCGGAACTCTATACTGAAATTGAAATCGCGGGTTTTAGGCTCAACAGACAGGTCGAAAACCTCTTGAGCATGAGCAGGCTGGAGGCGGGGGTATTAAAGCCCAAAATGGACTGGTGCGACATCAATGAATTAATATTTTCTGTCATCAAGGACCATAAGGAAGATGCCAGGGACCACCAAATCTGCTTTGAGCCCTTTGAAAATCTACCTTTGATCAAAATTGACAGGGGACTGACAGAGCAGATAATCCATAACATCCTACTTAATGCAATTCAGCACACTGCTCCAGGCACTATTATAGAAATTCGTGCCCAACACCAAAACGGGGTATTCAGATTGGTGCTTTCCGACAATGGTAAGGGATTTCCTGAGCAGGAGATTCAGTCGGTTTTCCGCAAGTTTTATCGCCTGCCCAATTCCACCACAGGCGGCACTGGACTGGGACTGTCCATAGCCAAGGGGTTTGCGGAAGCCTTGAATGGAAGCATCCATTTGGAAAACCTGCCGACTGGCGGAGCAAAATTCACCATAGATATCCCAGCCCAAGCCTCATCCATAAGCGATATTGAGAATGAATAAAGCCGAAATATTAATTATCGACGATGAACCTCAGATCAGAAAGCTTCTGCAGATTAATCTGGAAAGCAATGACTATAAAGTGCTCCAGGCTGCTACAGCCAAAGAGGGGCTTATCATGGCAGCCAGTCATCCGCCCGACCTTATCCTCTTGGATATAGGACTTCCTGACAAAAGCGGGCATGAGCTACTTGTTGAACTTAAAGAGTGGTACAATAAGCCCATAATCATGCTATCCGTTCAAGATTATGAGGCGGATATCGTATCCGCTTTGGACAGTGGTGCCACGGATTACCTGACCAAACCTTTCCGAACCGGAGAACTCTTGGCAAGGATCCGGTCTGCCCTCAGGAGAAGCCAAAACGTTAATAATGTGAGCATAATTACCTCCGGAGATCTGGAAATTGACCTTACCGCCAGACTGGTACGCAAGAACGGCGAAATCCTCAAGCTTACCTCAACGGAATATAACCTTTTGGCCCTGTTTGCCAAAAATGAAGATAAGGTACTCACCCATCAGTTTATCTTAAAAGAGATCTGGGGGACAGGTTTTCAGACAGAAACCCAATATTTGAGGGTATTTGTGGGCACCCTGCGCAAAAAAATTGAAGAAAGCCCCAATCACCCCCAACACATCATTACTGAAAGCGGGGTGGGGTATCGGTTCCAATAGTTTATAAAATCTTTATGTCTGAAGAGGCAAAATTGATGTTTTGGTTATTCCCTACCACTTTACTTTGTAAAGTACCAAAACACCTTTCCATGAAATGGGATTTTTTCTATGACGAAGACAACAAACGGCCCTATCGTTCCCTTAAGGACTGGTACCGCGATATCCGCCACCTGATCCTACCCTTGATCATCATGCTGGCCATGATTCTATGGATCTACTTTCATCACTTCATCTAGAAGCCCGGTTAAGCCAAGTCTCCTCTTTTTCGCCCCCCGGAACCTGCGGTATTCAAAAGTTTTAATGCTAAATGCTTTTGGGTAGAAGTATAAAATCATCTTCCTTTACCCTTTTTATGGTAAACTTTAATACTTCAATCCAAATCGAATCTCCTTTTCAATCTTGCTCCTTTAACGGAAATTGGCAATATTTGATAGATAAGCGGATTGACCCTATGATTAGCAAACCCATCTACCTCGACTACAACTCTACTACCCCATGCGACCCAAGAGTGGTGGAAGCTATGCTTCCCTATTTCAGCGGTGAATTTGGCAATCCGGCTAGCAGGGACCATCTGTATGGCTGGAAGGCCAAGGACGCAGTAGATGAGGCAAGGGAGCAGGTGGCAGCCTTGGTAGGCGCCCATTCGGAAGAGATCATTTTTACCTCAGGAGCTACCGAGGCTATCAACATGGCCCTTAAAGGTTTGGCCGTTGCGGCCCCAATTGGCAAAAACCACATCATCACCTGCCATACAGAACACAATGCGGTGCTTGATACCTGTGCATATCTTGAAAAAAAAGGGCTTGCCGTCTCCTATCTTGGTGTGGATAAAGAAGGAAACATTTCTTTGGAGGAGCTTGAGGGATCGATTCGACCTGAAACCCTCTGCATTTCCCTGATGTGGGCCAACAATGAGACCGGGGTGATTCATCCCATTGAAAAAATTGGCCATTTGGCTCAAAAACACCATGTGGCCTTCTTTTGTGATGCAACGCAAGCAGTGGGTAAAATTCCTGTGAATGCACAAGAGGCAGGCATTACTTTGATGGCTTTTTCTGCCCATAAAATGTATGGTCCTAAAGGGATTGGAGCCTTATATTTAAATAAAAAGTCCCATCTCTCAAAGATATCACCCCTTTTGAATGGAGGTAGCCATGAACATGGTTTAAGAAGTGGTACTTTAAACGTTCCAGGGATAGTGGGGTTTGGACAGGCTGCTAGGGTATGTGCCCAAGAAATGACCATGGAGCATATAAACCTTGTAAATTGGAGAGATAAGCTGGAAGTGGCTCTGATGGATGCCATACCTGAAACTAAAGTAAACGGCTCTGCCAACCGCCTGTCCCATGTAAGCAACATCCGATTTCCCCAAATCAATGCCGAAAACCTCCTCTTGTCTCTTTCCCAGCATTTGGCCTTGAGCAGGGGAAGCGCCTGTACCAGCAATGTGCAAAGACCATCCCATGTGTTGAAAGCCATGGGTTTGGGCGACGCGGAAGCCTTTGGTTCGATTAGGATCAGTTTGGGCAGGTTTACTAAGGAAGTTGAAATGGAACTGGTCATTGAAAAATTGACGGCTGGGATTCTTTCTTTTTCACCTACACATTGATCTCATGAAGGAAATCAAACAAATTATCCAAGCCTATCACCAAGCTCTGTCTGACGGGAAAAAGGCCGTTTTGGCTACTGTGGTTCATATAGAAGGCTCATCCTACAGAGCACCCGGAGCCAGGATGTTGGTGAGGGATGACGGCATGCTTACCGGTGCGATCAGCGGGGGGTGCCTGGAAGGCGATATCCTACGCAAAGCCCTTATGGTGATGGCCACCAACAAGCCGTTGCTGGTCACCTACGATACCTCGGATGAAGGGAGCAACATCATCTCTGTCAACCTGGGTTGCAATGGCATCATCCGCGTACTACTGGAACCCATTCAGCAAAAGAATGATCATAACCCCATAAAGCTTTTGGAAAAAGCCATTTCCAAAAGGCAAAAGGCAATACTAGTGACCTATTTTTCACCTGATGACAAGAAGCATGTCCTGCAGGGCACCAAACTTCTTTTTACTCCAAATGGGGTAACTTCAGATCAAGATCATCTACCTTTCGGCTTTTCATTTATAGAAGCAGATATTCAAAATACTTGGAAACAGCATCATTCGGGATTTATCAGATTTCCGGATGTAGCCAATAATGCTGCATCATTTCACGCTTTTATGGAATATCTGGAGCCATCACCTGCCTTGGTGATCGCGGGAGCTGGCAATGACGTCTTTCCCTTAGTTGAAATAGCCAAAACCCTGGGCTGGGAAATCACCATAGTGGATGGCCGCCCCATGTATGCCAATGAAAACAGATTCCCTACCTGTCAGTTGCTGCTCACAGAGCCAAAAGATGCCATTGGGAAGGTAAATATTGACGAGCGGACTGCCTTTGTGCTCATGTCCCACAACTACGATTATGACAAAGCTATACTAAAGACGATTCTCCATAGTCCAGTTAAATATATAGGCCTCTTGGGGCCCACCAAAAAAAGGGACAGGATACTTCAGGAATTGGGCGAGGAAGGAGTTGCTATTCCCGAGGACACAGGAATACCGCAAAATTTGTTTGCGCCCACCGGTCTGCAGATTGGGGCGGAAACCTCTGAGGAAATTGCCCTTTCCATCATTGCGGAGATACAAGGTATCTTTACCGGAAATACTGGAAGCTCATTGAGAAATCTTAATGGCCATATTCATCATAGAAAAATGGGATTGGTACCATCCAAGAAGTGTTATGGTATTATAGTGTTGGCAGCCGGTCAATCCAAAAGACTGGGTTTCCCAAAACAGGCCGTACCCTTCAAGGGGTCTACACTGCTGCAGCACGCCATCACCCAAGCCGCGGCTCTAAAAACCGCCGCAACCCTGACAGTAATATCAGCGGGAGACGAACAAAGGAACCTAGCCACCATAACCGAAACAGAAATGGTGGAAAACCCAGATTTTCAAGAAGGCATGGCAAGTTCCATCCGAACTGGAATCAACCATATACTAAAGCATTACCCTTATCTGGAATACCTTATAATTATGCTCTGCGATCAGCCCTATGTAGAAAGCAGCCATTTACAAACGCTGATAGACACTCAGCAAAAAACCGGCAAAAAAGTAGTGGCCAGTCTATATGAAGGCAGAAAAGGGGTTCCAGCCCTTTTTCATCGCTCACTATTTCCAAAACTATTGGAACTCCGCGGGGATACCGGTGCCAAGAATCTCATTACAGAACTTGGTAATCAGGTGGTGAGTGTGCCTTTTCCCCTTGCTGCCTACGATGTGGATACGACAGTCGCTATCGAAAAGATTGCCGACAATAATAAACTTTAAAGCCTTCTATAAGGTCATTAGAAAATGAACGGCCTAAAAACAACCATGGACGGGTTTATTTGAGTAATTAATGTTTTTAAATTAACCATTCATCACACTTTTTGAGCTGTTCATCATTTCTATAC
Source organism: Litoribacter ruber (assembly GCF_018449405.1). Lineage (NCBI taxonomy): Bacteria > Pseudomonadati > Bacteroidota > Cytophagia > Cytophagales > Cyclobacteriaceae > Litoribacter > Litoribacter ruber. The sequence goes on along the minus strand of NZ_JAHCMY010000005.1, from coordinate 92,463 downwards.
TTAAAAAATAACTTAAGCATGATAAAATTGAATTTTATTTAAGCCATATTTGCAGATTGGTATTTAAAACACTGAATTCTGCCTTTTGAGTCTAAATAGATACTATAGATATAGCAACCGAAAAGATGAACCCAGGGATCGCTATAAAGACGCGGGGTTTTCCGGTAAGCAAGACTTTCTAAACTTCAGCAAGAGCTGTGAGGTGAATTTTCTTGAGGCTATAGATTCCCATCCAAATAAAGCTTTTACGAAGGCCTGCTTTAATCTGCTCGTTTTAAACCATACCTACAATGCCGTAACTCCCGATGCCGGACCTTTGTATTCTCTTTTGGATTACAATGCTGTTTTTTACTACGTGAAATTCGATGAAACAGGCTGCTTTCAAATCAAACGCCTCGACATCAACCTTGCCGAAGAAAGCCCAAAAGCCCAATCCTTCCTTCAATACTCTTATGCCAACAATTATGCGGTAGTATTGGACAACAGCATGTTGAAAGGTGATTATGATACCTTTGAGGATGTTTACGAAGCCTTGTTGTTTAAATAATATTGGTTCGTCCTTCGTATTCCGCACTTGGTTCGCCGAACTTCGTCAACTCCCTGGTTTCTTCTGAAAACCCTGCCTGGTCATTTCTCCCCAGGTCTTTTTGCCCATCAGCTTTTCCCAATAACCCACTAAAGCCGAATAAACGCCTAGAGGATGGAAGTATATTGGCTCTATCAAGGCAGCGCCCAAAAGCTTAAGGAAGTCTTTGATTTTGGGATACTTATGGTAGGTCAACTCTTCACTCAGCAATCCCAGTACTGAAAACATCACTGCAAAAACATACACAAATAAAATGAGTAGAAGAAACAGCTTCCAGTTTAAAAGACCAAAAGCTAAAAATACTAAGGTAATAAGTATTCCAACAAATTCGATGAGCGGGGCCAAAAACTCAAAAAATGTCCAATAAGGCACGGAAACCATGCCCAGTAATTTGTATTTGGGGTTCATGAACATCTTCTTATGGATAAAAAGAGTCTCAATAGTCCCGCGCATCCAGCGGCTACGTTGCTTTTTAAAGATGGTGGCATTCTCTGGGGCTTCAGTCCAGCAGAGGGGATCTGGTATATAGGATACTGTATAAGGCAATTTGTTTTCCAACATATATCTCCTCATTCTAACCACCAGCTCCATATCCTCCCCCACCGTCTTGGTGTCATATCCGCCGGCCTGGATGGCAATTTCTTTGTCAAAAGCACCAAATGCCCCACTGATCAGCAATAGCCCATCAAGCCTTTCCCAAGCCATTCTCCCTAACAAAAATGCACGCAAATATTCCAGAACCTGGATTCTGGGCAGCATGCGGTCAGGTACGTTCACCTCAATCAGGCGACCATCTTTGATCACGCATTGATTGGCTATCCTCACCACTCCCCCAGTAGCTATCACCCGCTTGCCGTCATTCTCCATAAAAGGCTTGGCCAATTTGAGCAAGGAATCCTTGTCCAAAATACAGTCCACATCAATGCATACTGCATAGGGATTGCGGGCAATATTAAGGCCTACATTTAAGGCATCGGCCTTACCACCATTATCCTTGTCCACCACCAGGAGCTTTTTATATGCCTGGTTTTTGGATCTGTATATATTTCTTATCCGCTTGGTTATCAACTTAATATCAAGATCCATTTCAACTACTTCCAAATCATAGGTTTTGATCAGGATTTCCATGGAATTGTCCTTGCTCCCATCATTGACCACGATCACCTCATAGTTGTTATAGTTGAGGGAAAGCAGGGATTTGACATTTTCTTTTATAGTCAAACCCTCATTGTAGGCCGGGGCAATTAGGGAAAGTTTGGGTGAAAACTCGCTCGAAAGCAATACTTCATAATTTACAAAACTGTTTCGCGTAAGGTAATCTTTCAGTTCTTTCACCGACAGATACCCCAACACCAAGTAGGAGCCCATGATGGTAACCGCATAAAGCAGAATCAAAACTAGATAGATTTCTACTGCCATGCTCAGTTGGGATCCAAAATTTATCGCTTCCAGCATCAGTTAAAGTTTTCAAGTTTGGCCATCACCCTGCTTGCCTCACTTTTAATTAGGTCACTTTGGGTTTTGCTGTGCAATTGGATCACAGCCGGGAAATTATCGGAGAGTTTCAGGGCTTGGATTACCTTCAAACCCAGACTAACGACTGACTTATTTGAAGAGGTCAATAGTTTTTCTATCCCCTTCGTGGTTTCAATATCGCCTTTTTTCAAGGCATGAATGATGGAAAGCTGCGTCCAGGTATCAATGGGATCTTTATGTTTGACCAAATGCACAAGTCCCTGTGTACCGTTTAATTTGATACAGCCGCGAATAGCAGCTATTTTAAGTGGCCTTACGCTGGATTTGGAAAGCTCAACAAAGGTATCAAAGGCTTGGGTTACCTGCATTTCAGCAAGTTCTTCTATTCCCAAACACTTTTTGGCCCAATTAAGGCTTTTAATCTTCTTGAAGGAATCTCGGATCAGGTGGGATTCGGCGTAGAATTTCTCCAGATTTTCGGCATACTGGCCTTCGTAATTGCGGTGCAGGTTGAGGGTTCCATCCATAAGCGTCTGCCGGAAAAGTGGGCTCTTGAAAAGCTTGGCCATTTTTTCGTCATTGACTATGGTGGCAAATATGCTGTCGGTAAACATCACCCCCATGAGGATTTCCTCAACGGTGGCCTGATATTCTTTCACCAGCTCCTGCCTTCTTATACGCCTATATCGGATGAAGACAAGTGCCATAAACATCATAATTGTGCCCATTGCAAAAAAGGCAATGGCAAAAACCAAAAAAGGCTCTACCCAAGTCTTATCCGTATAAAAACCCCAAAGTCTTTCCATCAACAGTATCCAATTAATCAATTAAGCTGTTTAAGCAGTTTCTTCATCCTTACCAGCAATACTGCAGGGCTCACAGGCTTTGGGATAAATTCATTGGCCCCAATATCAAAGGAGTCCAGTTCGGTCTGCTCTACGTTAGATGATGTAAAAATAATGATTGGGGTATCAAGATTCAATTCGGTTCTCACATGCTGTGTCATTTCCATTCCACTGATGCCGGGCATGTTAATATCCGTGAGGATAATATCGTATTCCTTTACCTTAATAGCCTCCAGCGCCTCTTTGCCGTTTTCAAACTGATCCACTTCAAATCCCTTGGATGTAAGAAAAAAAGAAAGAGATTTTCTCAATAAATCGTTGTCTTCAGCTAGAATTAGTCTCATTTAATTGGGGTGGTTTTGGTATACTAGGTACTATGTAAAATTAGTGTTTTGGTCATTAGAAGCCAATTATAAACATTCCGGTTATTTAATGCCTTCGTTCTTCGGCCGCCTACCAATTCGCTAGACTCATTGGGGACGGGGTGATTTAATATATATTTTCTTAGCGCCTCCGCGCCATTGTGGCCAATCTCAATTTCCTTACTTTTTCTTTGCGCCTCCGTGCCTTTGTGGCTAATCTCAATTTCTTTACTTTTTCTTTCCGCCTTCGGTCCTTTGTGGCCAATCTCAATTCCCTTACTTTTTCTTTCCGCCTTCGGGCCTTTGTGGCTAACTAACCCTCAATATTCCTTTTCAAGTAGGTCGTTTAACTCCTCCGTAGCCTCTCCCAGTAGCTGCTTCAACTCATTTATCCCCTCAAAGACTTCCTTTGAGAGCTCAGTGCCCCCATTTTTCCAGAGTTCAGTGGCTTCTTTTTCGGTTTGGTTCAAAATATAAACACATTTTTCCAAAAGAAACAGGGATGCACTGGATTTCATGGCATGCGCAAATTCCTTTACCTCCTTGAAATCTTGCTCATGCATGGCCTTCTCCAAAACTTCAATCTCGTTTTCCACCTTTTGGCAAAACATGGCTATGATTTCTTTTTCAAACTCTTTATTGTTTTCTGAAAGCTCTCTCAGATAACTCAAATTGATCTTGGATCCCACACTGACCGCAGCCTCTGCTTCCTCAACTTTTCTTTCTTCCACTTTTTCCTTTAATCCGTGTCTGTCCAAAACCTCTAAGATCTTGGCATATAATTCCTCCTTCCGGAAGGGCTTACTTACATACGCATTCATACCCAAATCAAAGCATCGCTGCCTTTCACTTATGAACGAATGGGCCGTCATTGCGATGATAGGGATATCAGAATTTACCTCGGTTCTCAAATGCACCGTTGCCTGATAGCCATCCATTAAGGGCATCTGCAGATCCATCAACACCAAGTCATACACCTTGGAGGAAAACATTTCAATTCCCTCTTTGCCATTGTGGGCAATATCCAATTCAAACCCAAACCCCTCAATCACATTTCTAACCAACCTCTGGTTGATTACATTATCTTCACAGAGTAATATGGACACTTTCCTATTAATTTCAGGCAGTTCAACCTTATTATTAATATTAACATCTATATCATTGACCTTCTGATATATAAGGCTAAAATAGAACTCGGATCCTATGCCGACTCTACTCTTAACCTCCAACTTGCCATCCTGAAGTTCAATGAGCTGCTTACTGATATTCAGCCCCAAGCCCGTGCCCCCAAAATTACGGGAAGTGCTCTCCTCTCCTTGGGAAAAACGCTCAAATATGGTGGCCAGTTTACTCTCTGGAATACCAATTCCGGTATCCTTAATGCTAAACTTCAGTTCAATGCTTTCCTCATCCTCCCTTACTTTCTTAACCATTATATTCACCTCGCCATCAGTGGTAAATTTAATGGCATTGCCGGCCAAATTCATCATGATTTGATTAAGCCTCCCCTTGTCCCCGACCACCATATCAGGTAGTTCGGCATCTAGTAAAAGGTTGAAATCAATCAGTTTTTCATGGGCCCTGATTTTCAAAAGCTCATAATTGTGCTTGAGTGAAGCCTTTATATTAAAGGGCTGTGGATCAATCACCAATTTACCCGCTTCAATTTTGGAAAGGTCCAAGATGTCGTTGACCAATAAAAGGAGATTCTCTCCGGCCATCTTCACATGTCCCACATATTCGGTTTGGGTATCATCCAACTTGGTCTCCGATATCAGATCGGTAAAACCAATAATGGCGTTCATAGGGGTCCTGATCTCATGGCTCATATTGGCCAAAAAGTTTGCCTTCATGGCTACAGCCTGCTCGGCAAGTTGTTTGGCCTCGATCAGCTTGGCTTCCACTTTCTTTTTGGAACTGTAATCCTCCGCTACGCTCAAATATCCCTGTACCTGCCCTTCATCATCGTAAATGCAGGTAATAGTCTGCCACACCGGGATCCTTTTGCCGGATTTGGTGATGTAGGTCCATTCCCTCGAATCCGCTGTATTGTTGGTGCGGGCACTATCTACCAAGACATCCAGGTCTTTGGCAAAAGTCTTGGAATACTCCTTCTCAAGCTCTTTCTTGACCTTTTCCAACTCCTGCTCATCAAGAAAAATCAGCGGGGTTTTGACATTGACCACCTCACTTTCTTTATAACCCAAAAGCTGAAGTCCCGATTTATTGATCTTACGGATGATACCCCTGGTATCCATGAACACAATACTGTAGCTGGCCCCATCAATGATGGAGCTTTGGGTTTTCAGCAGGTTCGTAATTCTCTGCTTCCTGTGTTTTTCTTCGGTGATGTCCCTCTTGATGGACACAAACTTATATGGCTTGCCGTGTGGATTTAAAAAGGGCACCACCACCATGTCTTCCCAATAGTAAGACCCGTCCTTTGCTTTGTTTTTGATTTCGTTTTTCCAAACTTTCCCAGCTAGCAGGGTTTTCCACAGGCTTTCAAAAAAAGCCTTACTATGAAAACCGGAATCAATGATCTTGTGGGTCTGACCCAACAATTCGTCACGCCGAAATTGGGAAATAGCGCAAAACTTATCATTGACATAGGTGATGACCCCGGATTCATCAGTGATGGATACGATGGAGGTTTCGTCAATGGCCATTTTGTAGTAATCCAGCTCCTTGGCAATTCCGTCAAGGGCTTTTTCGGCCAGCTTACTCACCTCATTTTTAAGCTTTTTGTTTCTTTTTTTAAGCTCTAGATGGGCCATTACATGGTTGGCTAGCGTCTCCAGAGCTGCTTTTTGGTCCTCATTCAGCTCTTTGGGCTTACTGTCCACCACGCAAAGGGTGCCGATGTGAAAACCGCTTGGAGTAGTCAGCGGGGTGCCTGCATAGAATCTCACTTTTCCTTCCCTCACAGATGGGTTGTCCTTTAGCACAGAATGTTCTTCCGCATCGGGCACATAGGTAAGCTTGTCGTCCAATATGGCATATTGGCAAAAAGTCAAGGGACGGGATATCTCTTGGACATCCATGCCCACTTTGGCCTTGTACCACTGCCTGTCTTCGTCTATAAAGGAAATCAGAGCGATGGGAACCTCGCAGATGTAAGAGGCAAGTTTGGCTATGCTATCAAAGGTCTCCTCGGGAGAAGTATCCATGATCTCATATTCTCGAAGAGCCTGAAGTCTTTCCTGCTCATTGAGCGGAATGGGTGGGTTGGAAGCAGACATGTAAATGTTAAGTAAAAAAATCCATTAGGACTTCTTCGAGTATTTCTCGTAATTTTCTTTAGATTCAAAATAAAGTACTCCCCCATACGGATGACCTGGCTCAGGAGCAATGAAGGCCTGGGATTTGTCAACTTCCTTGCCCGTCAGGGGATCTTTGGCATATCTGACATCCCTGTCGTTCTGTATAGTGTTTACACACATCTCGCAGCAACCATAATACATCTTGTCTCCAAACTCCACCGGAAACTGCTTTTTACCCATAAAGGCGTTGTTTACCATACAAACCAATTCTTTCTCTAGGCCATCTTCGTGCATTTCTGCTTCAAAAGTCTCTTGGCTGGCAGCCATGGGAGCATTTTGGGCATCATGGTGCTTAAATACTTCCTCAGTTTCCGCACTTGAAACAGCGTCAGCTTCCTGGGAAGAGTTTTGGGAACATGAAAATAGAAACGCAATACAAAGGGTGGATAATGCAAATGTGAATCTTCTCATTATAAAGGGATTTTATCGGTTAGTTTTGAATCTTTGTAACATCTGGGATTATAGCCACTTAAGCTTCAAACTAGTTCCAAGGGAATCAAATTTTTTCTGCTACGAAAATATGACAGCAGCGTGATATTTGAAAGAAAACTGTAATTATTAGGGATATATTTTCTGGGTACTAAGTACGAAGTACTAGGTACTAGTATCCTAGGACAGAGCTCGTTTTATACCTTTTGATCATCTAAGAATATTTTCGCCGCGAAGAGGCCTTTCCCGATCCACTTTGCTACTCGGGACAAGTAGTGTGACTTCGTGTAAACTTTGTGCCCTTACTGACCAATGTCATTTTAGCGTTGCTTCGTGGTTTCTCAACCCCTAAACCTCCCGATCCGCGCAGCGATGATCGGGAAGTAAACTTCGAACCGCCCGCCATACCCAATACTCCGCGAAGAGGCCTTTCCCGATCCACTTTGCTACTCGGGACAAGTAGTGTGACTTCGTGTAAACTTTGTGCCCTTACTGACCAATTTCATTTTAGCGTTGCTTCGTGGTTTCTAAACCCCTAAACCTCCCGATCCGCGCAGCGATGATCGGGAAGTAAACTTCTAACCGCCCGCCATACCCACTACTCCGCGAAGAGGCCTTTCCCGATCCACTTTGCTACTCGGGACAAGTAGAGTGACTTCGTGTAAACTTTGTGCCCTTACTGACCAATGTCATTTTAGCGTTGCTTCGTGGTTTCTAAACCCCTAAACCTCCCGATCCGCGCAGCGATGATCGGGAAGTAAACTTCTAACCGCCCGCCATACCCAATACTCCGCGAAGAGGCCTTTCCCGATCCACTTTGCTACTCGGGACAAGTAGCGCAACTTCGTGTAAGCTTTGTGCCCTTAGTGACCAATTTCTCCCGTATTGACCAATTGCTTTCACCTAGACCACCGGCACCTGGGTACGGTTCAACGCGCCGGCCAGGTACGCCATTGGAAGGTAGGCCAAAAACAGGTCTGCCAAGATAAACCACATGGGCGCTGGGATCAATACCGCACTGATAATCCCACCAAGGAGGAAAAATACCCCTACAAACATGGCCATCTTCTGCTTGTGGCTCACAGCCATATAAGCTGCCACAAAGGCGCCCACGAAGGTTCCAAGGGCATGAGCCAAGAATGGCATAAAAAAGTGGCGGGCCTCAAAAAGGTGAATGGAGTTTTGAAGACCCTCCCTAGTGGTAACATCCGCACCCTCAGGTGGTGGAATTATATATCCACTGATCATTATTATCCCCATATTGACCAAACTGCCGATTACTATACCTGCAATAATTCCAATGACATTTCTCAATGTAATGCTCATTATGTAAATGTTTTATGTAAAAATGATTTCAGGAAATAATATAATACTTTTCGCCATAATTTACTTCTCTTTTTCAAAAGTAAAAATACCCTAATTGCGGTATTGTTTGATATAATTATAAATTATAGGTTTGTGCCGTTATGAATTAAGTCCAGAATGGCCTCCCAAGACTTTAAAAGGTTTGAGGTATTTTATATCCTAATTACTTAATAATGAAAAGATTATTACTACTCACCTTGGTGACAGCAATGCTTTCTAGCTGCGCAACCATTTTTACCGGGACGAAAGACACCATCCATTTCAACTCTAATCCTGAAGGAGCCACGGTTTACAAAGATGGACTTGAAATTTGCAAAACACCTTGCCGGGTCCCTGTAAAGAGAAGCCTTAATGATACCGATATCGAGTATAGACTTGATGGGTATGAAGCAAGGGTGTTCAGCTTGGATAAAGAATTTAATGTGGTTAGCATTATTAATCTTGGAAACTTACTGGGGTGGGGTATTGATGCCGCGAGTGGGGCCTTGATGAAGTACGACCGTAAAAATTACGAGCTGGATTTGAAAAGAGATGAAAGAACTTCCAATCTAAATCCCAAGGAAATCCATATCAACAGCGAAAAAAATACAGTTGATATTTATGTGATAGCTGATTGATTAAAGAATCGCTTAACTAAAAAAGCCCGAGGACATCATCCTCGGGCTTTTCGGTTTAATAGGTTTTATAGGTTATTTATTTATTCGTTCTCCGGTCTTCCGTCTCCGGTCCTAATTTTCTTATTTTGTGTCCTTTGGCCATTTTAAATGCTTCAGTCTTTTTGAAACACCCTCACATAATCCACTACCAATTGCTGTGGAAAGATGGTTGAATCATCTGGATTGCCGGGCCAGTTGCCCCCTATCGCCAAGTTGATCAGGATAAACTGTGGATCCCTAAACTCATCCATATGGGCTGGGGTGATATCAATGGTATGATATTCCTGGCCATCAAGCAGCCACACGATCTTCTCTTCATCCCAAATGATGGAGAATACGTGAAATGCGTCATTGAAAATCCCCTCAGAAAGACTGGACTTGCCTCCAGATGTTGCATAGGTACCGTTGTTTGACCAGTGAAGGGTACCGTGAGTGGTATTGTCCCTGCCGCTGGCATTTCCGCCCACCATCTCCATGATGTCGATCTCACCACATGCCGGCCAGCCAACTTCGGTGATGCTTTCGCCAAGCATCCAGAAGGCAGGCCATATACCCTGGCCTTTGGGCAATACGGCTCTGAAGTCAATCCTGCCAAAGGTAAAAGACTGCTTGCCCTGGGTTTTCATCCTTGTGGAAGTATAATTCTTTCCACCGAAGTTTTCCTCCTTGGCGGTGATTACCAACATTCCGTCTTTAACCTCCGCATTCTCTCTTCGATAAAACTGCAGTTCATTGTTTCCCCAACCGCAAAGGTTGGGACAGCCATCCCCGATTTCATACACCCAATCAGGGGAAATTCCCTCCTCAAACTCATCTCTCCAAACCAAGGTATAGCCATCATAGCTCTCTGGGCTTTCATATCCTTCGGTAGGAATACCAAGACCAAGTGCCTGTTCGGTGATTTCAACTTGTGTCTCCTCACTTATGAAAGCATCCTCCGTAGTATGGGCCTGCACCGTAATGGTGTAGTTTCCGGGAGTCCTGTAGCTGTGGGTGGCCTCTTGGCCTTCCACCCGCTGCATGTTGGACTTGGCTTCACCAAAATCAATCCTATAGAAGTTGACATCCCTGGCAGAGAAAATTGCTTTCACTCTTCCATTGCCCAGTTCCTCTATTTGAACCGTCAGGTCAGTGGGAAGTGTGACCACTTCCCCTGACTGTTCCTGCTGACAGCTATTTGCCCCCGTAAGGAGGATAAACATTATTAATATAAACTTCATCCGTTTTTTCATTCTCTAATTTACTCAGCTGGAACCAACACAAATGTCCAGAACACCCCACCATCACCGGAGATATCAATCGTAATTGTCATCTCCTGCGAAGCCTCATCAAAATTAATCACAGTGTAAGTTACTGATTTATTTGCAGTTGGAGGGCCTGTTTCGTACTCTCCACCATTGAAGGCTTTAGGTAAGGCGATAAATGCGCCCGTACCTGTCACCGTGATGGTTGGAAGGCTATCAGGAGTTCCCTGCTGGAAAGCAAACTCATGGATACCTGGGCCCCAAGCCTCACCAATTGTACCGGCAAGATTATCAACGCTTTGACATCCTTCGTCCACGCCCATATAGCCTTCTCCAAAAAAGTCACCTTGGGGATCATACTCGTAATAACCACCCTCGCCAAAAATGAAAAGGTCATTAAACAAACATGGTCTATCACCAGAAATATCATTTCCGCCAGGGTACCACTCATCACTGCCTAGCACAGGACCTACTCCGAATGCACCAGCACTTTCCTTAAGTTTCCATGCCTTCTGGCCATTTCCGATCAAATCACCCAAAGTGATAGCCACTTCGCTCAAGTCCGGCTCCGGCTCCGGCTCTGTGCCGCTATCAAACCCTTCAGGCACTAATCTAATGTACCAAGCCAAGCCATCGTTAGCCTGATCTACAAATCTTAAGAATAGCTCATTCTCTTCGATTCTAACGATCTGATAAGTTCTTCCACCTGCAAAATAGCCGATGAAACCACCGTTAGAAATTGTCAATTCTGGGTAAGAACCTTCAGGCTCTGCCATCGACCAAGTCAAACCATCAGGAGCAGTGTATGGTGCAGTGAAGTCACCCACTTCAGACTCAAATGAACCTGGGAAGTTACCTGCCTGAGCGGCATTGATATACACATTGCCATTGGTTTCCATTACATATCTGAAATCTGCAAGGTAGAAAGTGTATCTATCGTCGTACATTCCCCCGCCTTCTTTTTCAAATGGACCTGCTTGATACCACTCTGGTACGTCACCGGCACCAGAAGATGGGTTTGGCCCCACACCAAAATGTCCAGACCTAGCTGCATCAATCACCCAAGTCTTACCTTCTGTAGCGTCCACACCACCTGTTAACATGTTATAAAGCGGCTTGTCTAGCAGAAGTGGATCAGTGTTTTCGATTACTACTTCTTGGCTGTAGGTCGCACTACCGCCTTTATTGAATACGGTAAGGGTGACTGTGTAAGTACCCGCCATTGGATAGGTTGCCGTCACCGTTCTTCCTGAGGACTGGGCACCATTGCCAAAGTCCCAGTTCATCATGAAAAACTCCTGCGATGCAGTGAATCTGATGATGTTTTCATTTTCCTCTGTGGATTGAAAGGTGAAATTTGCGTCCTGCTCCGTAGGAGGATTCTCCTCAAGGGAATAGTCTTCCACACAGGCTGCCATAAATGCAAATGGCAGCAGCAGGAATAAGTACTTATAATATTTCTTTAACATCTTTTCTGAAAATTAATAGTTAGGATTTTGCTGCCAGTTGCCGCCCGCAAGGTCAATTTCTACCTGAGGGATTGGGAATAGCTCATGCTTGCCCGGTACAAAGCCTTGGATCACATCCGCCGCTCTTCCGGTTCTTACCAAATCAAAGAACCTGTATCCTTCACCGGAAAGCTCCAGTCTTCTTTCTCTGTAGATATCCTGCAACAATTGGGTTCCAGAGCTGTTGATAGCCGGCATGCCTACGCGCTGTCTCACCTTGTTCAGCTCAGTTCTAGCCCTATCATCATTCCCGCTTTGCTGGAAGGCCTCAGCTGCCATTAGCAACACGTCCGCATAACGGATCACTCTGTAATTAAGTGGGCTGGTCAAATCATCATCTGGGAGGCCTCTCTCGTCCAGCCTTTTGATGTATTTGTTGTTGTAATACCCCGTGTGTCCACCCGCACCAACAGCATAGGAAATATCTCCTGAATTAGGCTGGGCAGCGATAAAGGCATCGATATCCAACAACGTAGCTTCTCTCCTAGGATCATTGCCATCAAAATAATCATAAAGATCCTGGGTAGGAAGATTGTAGCTATTGCCATCACCGTATAGCGGACCATTGTACTGTCTGACACCATGGAAACCAACTGCTGGGTTACCCTGAAGGCACACAAAACAACCGTAGTCACCACCTTGCTGGCCAGAGTACTGAATGGTGAATACATCCTCACTGTTGTTTTCATTCACCACATAGAAAAGCGTGGAGAAATCAGGGAATAGGTCATACCCAGCAGCATTTTGGCTAATGATACGGTCCAAAGTCTGGGCAGCATCACCAAATTTATTCTGATATAACTGTACCTTACCCAAAAGCGCAATAGCAGCACCTTTGGTAATTCTACCCGTTTCTGCCTGTTGGTCAGGAAGCACGTTGATAGCTTCGTTCAGGTCTTGCTCGATCTGGGCATACACCTGCACGCGTGGAGTTCTTTCACTAGCGGAAACTTCGCTAAGAGAAAGTCGTCTGTCCACTACCAATGGCACATCACCAAAATAGGTAGTCAATACAAAGTGATAATACGCCCTAAGGAATTTGGCTTCGGCTAGAATCTGGTCCTTACCCTCAAAATCGATCTTATCCTTATGCTCAAAGATATAATTGGCCCTGGCAATACCGGCATAGTTCCATCTCATGATGTCCCTCAACTCGGTATTTACGCCCCCATGGGTCATGTTGTCGATTTCGTGGAGACCCCGTGAATCGTTCACACTTTCTCCCCCCGCAATGGAATTGTCGGAAGCAATCTCCCCAATCCAAATATGGAGGTAGCTGGTCTGAAGCAGATCATAAACCCCTACCAAAGCCCTTTCGTAATCCTCGGGCGTATCAAAGAAGTTTTCGGCATCCTGGGTGTATTCCGGCTCTATGTCCAAAAGGTAATCACAGGAAGTGACCATCAACCCCATTGCCAATATTATGGTTAAATATATTTTTCTCATCTCAATTAGAATTTAATGTTTAGACCTCCCATTACGGTTCTCGCTTGTGGGTAAATACCGTTGTCAACACCGGCAAAAAGCGGGTTTCCAGCTCCCACATCCGGGTCAAAGCCCATGTAGCGAGTCAGCGTAAACAGGTTGTTGGCTGCTACATAAAACCTTACGGATGAGATTTTAAGGTTTTCAGTCAATGTTCTAGGAAGGGTATAGCCTAGGGTCACATTTCTCAACCTTACGAATGATCCATCTTCCACATAAAAATCAGAGAATACCGTGTTTCTGGTCTGGCCAGTAGTCAATCTAGGGTAAACATCGGTTGTTCCTGGACCCGTCCATCTTTCCAAGTTGTAAGAAAGCATATTGGCGTAAGGCTGCTGACGCTCATAGTTTCTGATGATGTCCTGACCAAGTGCGGCATATACGTTGGCAGAAAAGTCAAAGCCTTTGAAATCCATACCCAAGTTGAAGCCCATGATCACATCTGGAATTGGGGAACCGATCATTGTTCTGTCAGAATCATCACCGAAGTTGATCACCCCGTCACCATTCTGGTCAACGAATCTCAGGTCCCCTGGACGTGCGCCAGGCTGAGAAACCGGGCTTGAGGCAATTTCTTCTTCAGATTGCCAGATACCGTTGGTCTGGTAACCTACAAAGTAACCGATTGGGTAACCTACTTCAAATCTGGTAGCCACGCTTCCCCCTACCCCAAATGGAGCACCTGGAATGAAATCAAGTCCAGTGGGTACACTGGTCACCCTGTTATGAAGGAATGTCACGTTGTAATCCAATCTGATATTCAATCCTGATGCTCTTCTTAGGTCATAGCCCAATTCAAGTTCAAGACCTCTGTTCAGCACGTTACCCGCATTGATCACTGGAGGGAATCCACCAGCTCCATAAGAACCCAACAATGCAGAAACTTCCGGCTGGAACAATAGGTCTCTGGTGTTTTTGATGAAATAGTTGGCCGTGAAATCTATCCCGCCAAAAAAAGTCGCATCGACACCAATGTTGGTCTGCTCTGTAGTCTCCCACTTCAAATCAGGGTTACTGGTTGTTCCGATGGCCGCACCGTTTACAATCAGGTCGTTAAATACATATCTTGCCGTACCATTCAAAAGTCCTCTATATCTGAAAAGGCCGATTTGATCATTGCCGGAAACCCCGTAACTGGCTCTTAATTTCAAGAAGTCAACGGCACTCGTGCCGAAGAAATCCTCCTCAGAGATAATCCAAGCAGTTGAAATGGATGGGAAATAACCGATTCTGTTGTTGGCCCCAAAGTTGGAAGAACCGTCTCTTCTCACAATTCCGGAGATAAAGTAACGCTGCTTATAGTCATATTCAGCCCTTGCAAATACGGAAGTCAAACGCTGTCTGTTCTGGAATGAACCCACATTGTTCAAAAATCCACCGGAAGCCTGGTTGGCAGAAATATCAGCCAAAGCAGGGTCGTTGTTAGGAATATTAAAACCAACACCGCTCAAGCCCATGCTTCTGTTTCCAATGTAAGAAACACCCGCTGTTCCTCTTACTCTGTGATCTTCGTCGAAGGTCTCGCTGTAATTTAAGAAGGCTTCAAGGTTGTAGTCAAAGAATGTATTTCTCGCTTCGGCCACATTTGCACCTCTTTCGATTTCAAGGTCACCAATATTTACAATCACTGGATCCAAGTTGGCATTCCTTGCTGTGTTTGGCGCCTTACCGGTACCGTACCATACAAGTGGATTGAAGTTTTTGGTATCTACCAAACTGTAGTTATAACCAGCTCTACCTACTGCTGTAAATCTGTTGTTGATTTCGTAGGAGATTTCTTCTTTACCCACAATCTTATTTACCCAAGCATCATTATAAGTATTGGCCATCTGAGCCAATGGGTTGATGATGTCGTTTACATTATCCAAGTAGGAATATCTCCCATCCACCATAAGTGGCTCAGTTGGATAAGCATTCACGGTATTATAAAGCACCGATCCAATGCCTCCCTGAGGAATTGTTGAACTTTGCTCGTGCGTATAAAGCAATACATTGGTAAGTCTAACTCTTGGCGCCAGTTCAGTAGTGAAGTTGATTCTGGCATTGTATCGCTCAAAATTGGCTTTAGGTCCGCCAACGATACCTTCCTGTGCAAAATAAGAACCTCCGATGGAGTAGCTGGATTTGGCTGTTCCTCCGGTCACGGACATGTTGTATTCCTGGATAGGCGCTTCGGTAAATACCGCATTTTGCCAGTCAGTACCCAATCCCAAATTGGTATTGTTGAAAGGCATTGCCTGTCCACCTGCAGCAAAAGCCTCGTTTTTCAAGATGGCATACTCTCTGGCGTTAAGCAGGTCCAGCTGACGGGCAGTAGATTGAACACCATAATAAGCGCCAACATTAAATGAAGGCTTGGCATTCACAGCTCCTTTTTTGGTTTCGATCAAGATCACACCATTGGCCGCTCTCACCCCGTAGATACCTGCAGTACCATCCTTCAGGACGTTTACAGACTCAATATCATTTGGGTTCAATGCGTTCAAACCCTCAGCATCATAAATCACCCCATCAACCAAAATCAAGGGGTTGTTTTGGCCTGAAGTACTGATACCACGGATACGTATGTTGGAAGTTCCCCCTGGAGCACCAGAGTTGGTAGAAATGTTCACCCCTGCGATCTTACCCTGTAGGGCCTGATCCACACGCGGCATGTTCATCTTCTCAATGCTTTCCCCTCTTACCTGGGAAGTTGCTCCGGTCAATTCCTTCTTCTTGGCCGTGCCGTAACCTACGACTACCACCTCATCAAGAGAAGAAACATCGGATTCCATTTCCACATTAATTGTCGTGGAAGTACCTACCGTTCTGGTAAGGGTGGTAAAGCCTATAAAGCTATACCTTAACTGGTCACCTTGATCGGCATTGATGGAATACCTTCCATCCAGATCCGTGACCGTACCCACGGTACTGTTTACTTTTAAGACACTGACGCCGGGGAGCGGTTCCCCGGTTTCGTCCGTGACTGTGCCAGAGATTGCAATCGTTTGCGCCCAAAGGCTACAATTGATACACATGGCAAGACAAAACCATAAAATTTTTTTCATGCGATAAATTTTGGATTTAGAAATTAATCCCCGAAATCAAAGCATTTACCGCTCTACTGCAAAAAAACAGGCTACTACAATACTACATCACCTTCGATTTTTACTTTTCACAAAAACACATCATTTAAGCCAAAAAGCTGTCTATAGGCTATATGGGAGTGCTTTTTTTATTTTTCACCATCCTAACTTTTATCCACACACCACTACATCATCAAAAAATTACTACTTTAGTCCTCTCAATTCCAGAAAATGAAGTACACGTTAATCTTTTTCCTTTTCTTAACCCTTGGTTTACCTGCGGCCTCACAGAATTTGGGCCTTCCTTTTTCCAAATTCTATTCGAGTGAGGAATATCAAGGGGGCATTCAGAATTTCTCCATTGCGCAGAGTGAAAAAGGATTGATCTACGTGGCCAATAATTTTGGGCTGCTGGAATATGACGGAACCAGCTGGAGGAAGTACTCCCTGCCCAACTCCACAAAAGTAAGGGATGTGGTCATTGATGACTCAGGTAGAATCCTGACAAGTGGTCAGGCTGATTTTGGATACTTTGCCTCTGACAAAAAAGGAAGTCTAGAATTTTTCTCTCTTATTGATAAATTACCCAGTGAGCTGCGCAACATCAATGAGGTTTGGAAGATTTTTAAAGCCCACGACCGCATTTATTTCTGCACAGTGGATTACATTTTCATCTTCAATAATGCTTTTGAGTATGTGGGAAATATTAAAAGTTATAGTTCATTTGAAAGCTATCATTTAGCTGGTAATCAAATTTATATAAACGAATGGGAGAAAGGCCTTCATATTATTTCAAAGGACAGCTTGTTGCCATTGGCAAGCGGTAATGATCTTGCGGGAAAAATGCTATCTGGAGTCATTTCCCTATCTCAAGATCAGCGCTTGGTGTTCACGAGGGATGAAGGAATCTACCTGCACACTGTCTCTGGATTGAAAAAATGGAGATACCAGTTGGAGGGCGGTTCCAAAATCAACAAAGCATTTCGGCTCAAGGAAGGAAGCATCGCCGTGGGCACTCAGAATGATGGCATGTACCTGATCAATGAGCTGGAGGGTGTCACCCAACACCTTCACAAAGGCAACGGGATCCAAAACAACACCATCCTATCCTTTTTTGAAGACATAGGGGGAAATCTCTGGATGGGGCACAACAATGGAATCACGCTGTTGGAATTGAACCTTCCCTTCAGAAAAATTGACCAATATTCCGGTTTGGAAGGTACAGGATATGATGCCCATTTGCTGCAAGGGAGGCTTTATTATGGTACCAATGATGGCGTTTATTCCCAAAACCTCAACACCCCCAGCAGGAATGTATCTCCCCTTTCCCAAACTGAGGGACAGGTTTATTGGATCTCCGACTATCAGGGGGATTTGCTTGTTGGCCATAATGACGGTGCCATTGTGTATGATGGGGACCGCTTGGACAAAACCCAGGAAACTAGTGGAATCTGGAACTTTCAGCCCTTGAAAAACCACCCAAACCTAGTTCTCAGTGGTGGGTATAACGGTTTGTTTCTTTTTGAAAACCAAAATGGCAAGCTGAGATTCAAGCGTAAACTACAAGGATTCAATGAAAGCTCCCGTATAGTGGAGCAGGATGAGGATGGCACCATATGGATGGCTCACGGTTATAAGGGTGTCTATAAATTACTGCTGGATGATAAACTGGAAAATGTGACTGTTCAGCATTACGGCAAAGATCAGGGACTACCCTCCAACCTGCTCAACAGCGTCTGGAAAATCAACAACCGCATTCTTTTTACTACAGAGATTGGGGTGTATTCCTACAATCAGTCCTCTGACAGCTTTGAGAAAGATGGCATGTTCAGCGCCTATTTTGACGAAGGCACCATTATCACCAGCATGGCAGAGGATCCCTTGGGCAACATCTTTTACATAGCCAGCCAGGAAGTTGGCGTTTTGGAAAAACAGATCAACGGTGGTTACCTCAAAAACCATCAAGTCTTCAACAAGATCAAGCCTTTACTCAACGATGATCTTCAAAATTTGGCGCTGATCCAGTCCAATGAGGTGCTCTTTGCCGCCAAGGAGGGATTTATCTGGTACAGACTTGATCAGAGCAAACCCGTGACTCCGGCCTACCCTACCCTCATCCGATCAATTTACCTGACCAATCCATCGGATTCCTTGATTTATAGCGGGAATTATAATAGTTCTAATAACGACGAGAGCATTTCCTACCCTTATGAAAATGGCAACATCAGGTTTGAGTTCAGCAACCCCGTACCCAACCAGGAAAACTCAACCCAGTTTCAGGTTTGGCTGGAAGGACTGGAGAGCGAGTATGGAGAATGGTCCAACAGGCGGGACCGCGCCTATACAAATCTGCGGGAAGGAGATTATGTGTTTCATGTGAGGAGCAAAAACCTCTATGGGGAACTAGGAGAAGAGGCCAGGTTTGCCTTTACCATCCTTCCTCCTTGGTACAGATCCACGTGGGCTTATATCATTTATGGGCTGATGGTGATTTCGGGGATATATTCTTCCTATCAGTGGATTGAAAAACGGAACAAGCTCAAGACAGCAAAGATTACCTCTGCCCAAAGGCAGGCCTTGAAGCAAAAGGAAATGGCCTTGCAGGATTCCCAGGCGGAGATCGAAAGGCTCCAAACCGAGAAGCTGGAAAATCAAATACAGAGCAAGAATAAGGAACTGGCCTCAGCAACCATGCACCTGATAAATAAAAATGGGTTTATCAATCACGTTAAAACCGGTGTGACTTCCGTAATCAAGAAGACCAAAAACCAAGAGGTTAAGCATGAACTGGAAAAGGTGGTGCAGAGCATAGAGAAAAACATAGCTGCCGATGCGGATTGGGAGCAGTTTGAGATTCATTTTGACCAGGTTCACGGGGATTTTCTATATAGGTTTAAGAAAAGATATGATAACCTCAGTCCGCAGGAAATCAAACTCAGCGCCTACCTTAGGATGAACCTTTCCTCCAAGGAAATAGCCAACCTGATGAATATCTCTACCCGGGGCATTGAGATCGCGCGATATAGACTGAGGAAAAAGCTGCAGCTGGAGCGCTCGGAAAACCTTCAGGAGTTTATCCTCAAGTTCTAAAGGGTAATTTCTTATCTTGCGTGCTGAAACCAAGCTTTTATGAACAACAACGATATATTGCGATCATTGCGCTACACTTTTGATTTCAATGATGACTCCATGATGGCGCTTTTTGCCCAGGGAGGCTATGAGGCCACAAGGTCTGAGGTAAGTGACTGGATGAAAAAAGAGGACGATGAATCTTTCCTACCTTTATATGACAAGGAACTGGCTGCTTTTCTCAACGGATTCATCATCGAAAAACGGGGCAAGAAAGACGGTGAGCAGCCCGCTCCAGAAAAAAGCCTGAACAACAATCAGATCTTCCGCAAGCTTAAGATTGCCCTTGAACTCAAAGATGAGGATATCTTGGTGATATTGGGCTTGGCTGATTTCCGCTTCAGCAAGCACGAGCTCTCGGCCCTTTTCCGCAAGCCTTCACAATCTCAATACAGAGTATGCAAAGACCAAGTCCTGCGCAATTTCCTGAGAGGTCTACAAATTAAGATGAGAGGGTAAAAATGTGGTTAGAAGTTTAGTCGGCCTGCGGCCTAGTTTAGAAGTTTAGAAACGCAAAGAGAAGACAGGGGTGAGGCGTTGGTTTCACGCGAAGAAAACTAAGGTAAAGCAAAGCTGCTCCAGTAGATCTCATTTCTAAACTCCTAAACTTCCCGATCCGCAAAGCGGTTATCGGGAAATAACCTTCTAAACTGATACACGGCTTTACGGTGAGTTTATTTTTACCTCACTAAAGTAGCTAGACCTTTATCTACATCCTGGGCGAGTTCCCTGATGGTTCGGGTTTGGAGGAGGTGGGTGAGATCGTCGCGGATGGCTTTGAAGTCCTTGTGAATCGGACAAGGATTTGTTTCGGAGCACTGCTTGAGTCCCAGGGCACATCCTCGGAAGATCCCGTCCCCATCAATGGCCACTACCAGGTCGATCAGTTTTATTTCCTCCTGTTCCTCATCGATATAAAAGCCCCCGTTGGGTCCTTTTGCTGAACTGATGATATTCAGTCTAGCAAGGGACTGCAATACTTTTGCGGTAAAAAACTCAGGTGCGTCAATTTCCTTACAGATGTCTTTGACACCCATTTTCAGGCCTTTGTTGCTTTGGCCCCATACGTAAATCACGGCTCTGATGCCGTATTCTGCTGCTTTTGAAAACATTTTTATTGTGTTATGTCGGGTGTCCGATGTCGGATGTCGGATGACCGATGTTAGATTTAGATGTCGGGTGTCTGTTCCTGCCAGCGCTCCCTTTATTCCCAGAATCGGTCCGTCCAGGTGTCGTCTACTTTGCGGTGGATGTAGGCAAGTTTATCCTCCAATTCCTCCATTTTATCTTCTGGGGTCACTTGCTGGATATGTTCAAACAACTCCCTTTCCTCAAATCTAATATGCTGCTCAAGCTTTTCGGCGAAAGTTTCCAGCTCCTCCCCCTTTCCTTTAGGAAAGTCGTTGATTTCTTCCACCAAAGCCCGAAGCTCCCTGTGTTGCTTTTCAGCAAGGGTCCGCATGGGATGGTTTTCATCGAGAAATGGAAATATATGCCTTTCCTCAAGCTCAAAATGGGTTGACAGATGTTCCCCAAAGTAATACTCCACATAGCGGACAATCCTTTCCTTTTCAAAGCCTACTTTTAGCCCCTTCCTGATTTTCCAGGAAAGCAACAAACCAAAATGGTGGTCCTGGCTTAACGGAACCAGCGCAGTGTGTCTTTTCAAGGGTTTGCCCATTTTCTTCTTGGATTGATAAACATGTCAAATATACTCATAATTCGGATAATCTTATCCCAATTAGGGGTTGAAGAACTGACATTTTTGTGTAACCTATAATATTTTTATATTTATACTAAATTATGACTTATGTCATAGTTTGGATTTTTCAGTCAACCTACTTTTGAATCAAATCTTTTCCTTATGGGCAGACTACCCAAATTCAAGCGGTTTATGTTCCGCTACTCCCTGATCCCCCCGCGAAAATGGCGGCCTGCCGCTACCGTATTGGTTGCCTCAATCATTGGTCTGGGTCTGTACATGGTGAAATTGAGCAATGCAGCCTCCTATCTTTCGGACGATCCCCAAGCCTGTGTCAACTGCCACGTGATGACACCCCAGTATATCACCTGGAACCACAGTGCCCACCGCGAGGTAGCCCACTGCAATGACTGCCACGTCCCCCACGATAATGTCTTCAATAAGTATTACTTCAAAGCCATGGATGGGCTTTACCATTCTGCCATCTTCACGTTGAGAGCGGAGCCGGAGGTAATCAAGGCCCGCGAGCCCTCTGTAGAGGTGATTCAAAACAACTGCATCCGGTGCCACACCCCGCAGGTGACAGATGCCAAGCTTTCGGGGTTCGTAGAGGACCACCATGCTAAACGCACCGACCGCCTCTGCTGGGAATGCCACAGGGAAGTGCCCCATGGCAGGGTAAAAAGTCTCTCATCTGTGGGCCATCAAATTGAGCCCATCCGGGCCCATGCCCCTTCTGATCTTCAAATTGTACCCAAATGGTTGAGAGATACCATGAAAGATAAAAAAAGCAACACACCGTCCACAACTAATAAATAACCATTTACCATGAGAAATTGGATTCTTTTCATTGGCACCATCATAGTCGTCTTTTTATTGGCAATGCTGGCCTATACAATTATGGACAGGAAAGCTGAGGCAAAATTTGCCTATCAGCCCAAGGTTCAAATTGATGGTATCGAACCGCGCGATTCCATTTGGGGCCTTAATTACCCCCGACAGTATCAATCCTATCAAAGAACTGCCGACACCACCTTTACCAGTAAATACAACACCAGCGCCCTACGGGATGCCTTGGAAGACCAGCCGGAAATGGTGATCCTTTGGGCAGGCTATGCATTCAGCAAGGGCTACAACGAGCCAAGGGGGCATGCCTACGCGGTGCACGACGTGCTGCACTCCGTCAGGATCGGTGCGCCTATGGAGGCTGGTGAGGGCGTGATGCCAAGCACCTGCTGGACCTGTAAAAGCCCCGACGTGCCCCGCTTGATGAGCGAAATGGGTGTGACGGAGTATTACAGCAAAAAGCTTTCTGACCTGGGTCCTGAAGTGATCAACCCAATAGGATGCGCGGATTGCCACAATCCCGAAACCATGAATCTGACCATTACCAGACCGGCACTGATCGAGGCATTTGAAGCCATGGGCAAGGATATTAACAACGCCACCCACCAGGAAATGCGCTCGCTGGTATGCGCGCAGTGTCACGTGGAGTATTATTTTGACAAAAATAAGCCTGGCAAGGAAGGCGCCCAGTACCTGACTTTCCCTTGGAAAGATGGGATGGATGTGGAGTCTATCGAAGCTTACTTTGACAACATTGACTTTGCTGACTGGATCCACCCGATGAGCAAGGCCAAGATGCTGAAAGCCCAGCACCCGGATTACGAATTGTTCTCCATGGGCGTACACGCCCAACGAGGCGTAAGTTGTGCGGACTGCCATATGCCTTACCGAACTGAGGGCGGTCAGAAATTTACCGACCACCACATAGGATCCCCCCTAAACAATGTGGAAAACAGCTGTTTTGTGTGCCACAGAGAAAAAGTTTCCGATCTGGTAAATGATGTCTATGAGCGACAGAGAAAAATCAAGGAAGGCACCAATAAATTAAGGAGGATCATAGCCATGGCCCACTTTGAGGCAGAGAAGGCCTGGGAGCTTGGTGCCACCCAAGAACAGATGAAAGACATCCTTACCGGCATCAGACATGCCCAGTGGAGATGGGATTATGCAGTGGCCTCCCATGGGGCGGCTTTCCACGCTCCGCTTGAAACCAGTAGAATTGTAACCTCCGCCACGGATATTATCCAGGAAACCCGCATCAAACTGACCCGAGTACTGGCCGATTTGGGACATAATGAGCCTGTGAAAACCCCAGACCTAAACAGCAAAAGTGCACTTCAGGCCTATATAGGTATTGACCTTGAAAAGGAAACTGAGGCTAAAGGGAAATTCCTCGAGCAGGTGGTACCGAGATGGTTGAAGGAAGGCAGGGCCAGAGAGGCACAAAAAGAAGTAAAAGTACTTAGCAATAAATGATATTGGGTTGAGAAATAGGGCACTTATATTGTTCGTGTATTACACTATAAATCAGTTAAATATATTGAACAATACCTTTACTCAGTTTTAAAATATCAATGTTATGAAAAAATGGATAACCATTGGATTGGTCATGATAATGATACTTTCCTACTACAGTGCGATGGCACAGTTTAGCATTGACGGCCAGTATATAACCCGGGGAGAATACCGGAATGGCTTCGGCAGACCCATTGGGGAAGGAGAAAGCCCAGCAGCATTTATTGCCCATAGGGCCCGACTACAGGCGAGTTACCGAATGGATGGCTTTAATTTTTTCATGAGTGTACAGGATATCCGGACTTGGGGCAATACCACTCAGGTCAAGCTAACCGACAATTTTTTATCCGTCCATGAGGCTTGGCTTGAGGCGGATATGGGCCCCATGTGGAAAATCAAGCTTGGCCGGCAGGAATTGAATTACGATAATGCCCGCTTCTTGGGTAATTTGGATTGGGCGCTCCAAGCCAGGGCACATGATTTTGCACTGGTCAAATATGAAAAAGAAGACATGAAGCTTCATTTTGGAGGGGGATTCAACCAAGAAAACCAGTTCCTCTTTGAGACTACCTTCGTTATTCCCAACCAATATAAGGTAGCCCAAATGGCCCGATATGAAAACAAGTACGGGGATTTTCATTTCTCGGCTATGTTTTGGAATGACGGCAGGCAGTTTTGGACAGTTGAAGATGAAGAATTCTCCACCACGGGAGTGGATTTCCGACAGACGATTGGGCTCCCCACATTGAAATACCAAATGGGCAACACCACCTTTACAGGGTACTATTACCACCAATTGGGAAGAGATAGATTTGGCGTGGAAAGAAGAAGGATCAATGCCTATAATGTAAGTGCCCAGGTCACCCAGCAGTTTGACATCAATAATGAGATAGGCAGAAAGTTCAGACTTGTCGGAGGCTTTGAGATTCTAAGCGGCGGGGTGGACTCTTTGACGAATAATGCCTACTCCCCGCTTTATGGTACCAACCACCTATTTAACGGTTACATGGATCTGTTTTACGTAGGCGGAGCCCATGAAAACAATGTGGGCCTTCAGGATTATTTTCTCAGAGGCCGATATGATTTCAATGAAAGGTTTTTCCTTCAAGGCGATGCCCATTTGTTTTACTCCTATGCAAGTGTATTCGGACCTGAAGGAGGTCCAGATCCTTTGAGCAACTTCATGGGAACCGAGCTGGATTTGAGTTTTGGTTATGTATTCACCGATGCGATTTCCCTTCAGGGGGGATACAGCCAATTTTTCCACACAGATACTTATCGCGCCATACAGGGCAACCGTAACCTAAGAGACACCCAAAACTGGGCCTATCTCATGATGATCTTTAGGCCCAATATGAAGAATAAATTTATAGGAATATTACTGTAGGAAGAATGAGGTTAGTGAAGTTAGTATTTTCCACCAAGGTTACCTTGGTGCTGTTGATTGCTTTTGCTGGAAGTATGGCCTGGGCCACCTTTATAGAAAATGATCACGGGACAGCCGTAGCCCGGGGCATGGTCTATGATTCCTGGTGGTTTGAAATCATCCTGATATGGTTGGCCTTCAATTTTTTGGGGCACATCCAGCATTACAAGTTATTCAGCGCCAAGAGGTGGCCGATAGGATTGTTTCACATTGCCTTTGTAATCACCATATTGGGAGCGGGTATCACCCGCTACATGAGTGAGGAAGGCATGATACACATCCGTGAAGGTGAAACTGGAAATACCTTCTACACTACCGCGCATTACCTGCAGGTGAAAAACCACAATGCCGAGAAGGGAAATAGTTTTGAGAAGCCTATTGCCCTGATTGGTCATAAATTCAGACCACAAACCCATAAGGTAAACTTCAATGAGCCCAATTTCAAAGTGACTTTTGAGGATTACATCATTGGCGGCAGGGAGGAGTTTGAACAAGGTGATCAAACCTATATCGGTCTAGCTGTGGCAGTGGGATCCGGAAGGGAGGATTATCTGGTCAACCCGGGTCAGACAGTGAAACTGGGGGACTTTGAACTGGGAACTACTTTGGAGGCGGAAAGTCCTGTGAAAGTCTTCAAAACAGATTCTTCCTGGATGATCCACACCAACATTCACCTACAGCTGATGGACATGAATACCCAGCAGATGGGCGTGATGCATGCCGGGGAAACCCAGCCCATCCGCTACAGATCCCTATATCAATGGGATGCGGGAGCTTTTATAGTGAAATCAATCGAGGAAAACGCACAGCTACACTACGGGCCGGAGCCAGACCCTGAGGTGGCAAAAAACAGGTCGGACATCATCAAACTTGCCATCAAAGATCAAGATGACAATCCTATTTCTAACGCCTATTTTAAGCTCACCAGCCTAAAGCCCAATTGGCATTCCTTTGAACATGATGGGCAGGAATTCAGCCTAACATATGGCCCCAAGGCTATTTCTTTCCCATTTGAATTATATTTAAATGCCTTCGAGTTGGACCGCTACCCGGGTAGCCAAAGCCCAGCCAGCTATGCCAGTGAGGTGATGGTGAGGGATAATGGAGATGAATTCCCCTACCGGATTTTTATGAACAATGTGTTGGACTACAGGGGATACAGGTTTTATCAGTCCTCCTACGATACAGACGAAATGGGCACGGTGCTTTCCGTCAATCAGGATCGGCCAGGCACTTATTTGACTTACTTTGGCTACTTCCTAATGACCCTGGGTATGTTTATGACCCTATTTGTAAAAGGCAGCCGCTTCCAGATGCTGAATAGAAAACTGGGGACGCTGAGGAAAAAAGCCATGGTGACTCTGCCCCTCTTTTTATTCGCCATCGCAGGCCTTCAGGCCCAAACGCCAGTACCTACAGTAGCGCCAGAAAGCATTGTACCCAAGGAGGTAGCTGACGAGTATGGTAAACTGATCGTACAGGATCTTGACGGTAGAATGAAGCCTTTGAATACCCTTGCCAATGAAATTGTGAGGAAAGTGGCGGGAAAATCTTATGTGGACATTCCAACCGATGCTGGTACAGAAAGGTTGACGGCAGAGCAATTTTTGCTTGCCATACAGCTGGATCCTGTGAGTTATAGCCATTTGCCGATTATTAAGATAGACAGTGAAAAATCCCTACATGCATTTGCAGCATTGGACCTGGAGCCAACTGACAGGATTAGCTTCAGGGATTTCCTGAACGATGACGGGGAATACAGACTTTATGAATTGGTGGAAATTGCCAATATGCTCAAGCCATCTGAGCGAAATGAAAGCCATAAAGAATTGCTCAAAACAGATGAACGCTTCAATATCTTCTATGCCCTGTTGACAGGTGATTTTCTGAGAATTTTTCCAAACCAATTGGATGAAAATAACACTTGGTTTACCAGTCAGCAACACCAGCAGGGGTTTGAAGAGGAGGATGCCATTTTTGTCAAAAATATCACCCCACTTTTTCTGAACGGCGTGAAAAAAGGATTGGAGCAAAACAACTGGGAAGATGCCTATGAAGCGCTTAACTACATCAATGTCTTCCAGCAATATGCGGGCAAGGAAGTCTATCCTAGTGAAAACCTGATCATGGCAGAAGTGCTATACAACCGATTAAACCTAGGCACTAGAATGTTTGGTCCCTTCTGGTTGATTGGATTATGCATGCTGATGCTGGGAATTACCATGTTGTTCAAGGAAAATAAACCCTTACATATCGCTTGGAGTGTAGGCAATGTTTTGGGTTGGATCGGCTTGTTGGTGTTTACCTTTCACTTGGGATTGAGATGGTACATTGCCAAGCACCCGCCTTGGAGTGATGGGTTCGAGATGTTGGTCTTCGTGGCCTGGGGTGTGCTATTCTTCGGTTTGATATTTTCCGATAAATCAAAATTTACTGTGCCACTCGGGCTTCTGTTTTCAGGCACACTCCTCTTTGTGGGGTTTCTGGATTGGCTAAACCCTGAAATCACCAACTTGATGCCGGTGCTCCACTCCTACTGGCTCAAAATTCACGTGGCAGTAATAGTAAGTGGCTATGCGCCATTGGCACTTTCCGCCATCATGGCCTTGCTAAGCCTGATGCTGCTGATCTTCAAGCCTACCGCACCAAAAGCCAAATGGTGGCTGAGCATGCAGGAACTCAATGTGGTGAATGAAATGTCCATCACCATCGGCCTGTTTTTGCTGACCATTGGCACCTTCCTTGGTGGCGTATGGGCCAACGAAAGCTGGGGCCGCTACTGGGCTTGGGATCCAAAGGAAACCTGGGCGTTGATCTCCATCATCATCTATGCGGCCATCCTACATTTGAGATTGATTCCTCCATTGAAAAACAGCCTGCTTTATAATTTGGCCAGTCTTTGGGGTTTCTCTACCATCATCATGACCTCCTTTGGGGTCAACTATTACCTATCGGGTTTGCACTCCTACGCCGCCGGTGATCCGGTACCGGTGCCACATTGGGTATATTGGATTGTAGCCGTTCTACTTGTAATCTCTGTGATCGCCTGGATGAAGTATAAAAAACTTGGCGATGATGAAAAGAAAAGGTTGGTGGTGTAAGCCCTAGCCTATTCAGGTACCAAGGGAGTATGAAGCGTGTATGAAGCGTCTCATATCCAACCTTCACCCAGTCTTGGCCCAGCACCTGCCCACTCCTCACCCAAAGTTTTCTTGGGTCAAGGTCGGGTGAGTGTTGGGCCAAAGTTGGGTTACAAGCGGGAATGAGTACCTTTATAGTCCACAAGATACTACAAGATGAAGCGATTATTCATTTTCCCAATTGTCCTTGCCCTTCTCGCCGCCTGTTCTCAGGCTCCAACTTCTTCCGATGACAATGACGCCCAGGCCATCACCGAAATGAGCAAGGCCAGGGCAAAGGCCTTTAATGAAGGAGATGCGGCAACCATTGCCGGACATTTTACCAAAAATGGAGTCCTCATGGCCCCCGGCCAAGAAGTAGCCACCGGCACGGAGGCCATTGAAGCCTATTATGCAAAAATCTTTGAAGAATATGAGGCTATACTGGACAGCTGGTATGAGGAAATAGAGGTTTCCGGCGACATGGGCTTCGGGCGCGGCGAGGCAAGGGTCACTTTGATAGATAAAACCTCCGCCGACACCACCGAAAGCAGCTCCAAATACCTCAACATCGTGAAAAGACAGGAGGACGGCTCCTGGAAAACCAGCCATGATGTGTGGAATGATAATTAGGCGGAAGACCGAGGACGGGAGAAGGCGTTCGGACAAGCGGGAATAAAAGGGACACGGAGTTTCGCAGAGTTTTATTGGAGTTTCACAGAGCCGCATCGCGGAGAATATACACAAGAAAAATTAGGACGTGAATATTTAGCAAACATTTTACATTTTCCAAAATGATGAATTTCAAATTATGATTGCCCGCCATGGTAAGAATAATGAAACTTCTTCTCGTTTAACTGATACCCCACCCCATCCTAAGAGCGAAGCTCGAAGGGAGGGTTCCGTGAATAAGGACAATTAATTACATAAGCCTCCAAATTACTCCTAAAAGCATCATACCCTGCGGTGTACTTCGTACTTGGTACCTAGTACTTTGTACCTTATTTTAAGTAAAAGACCCATGAATCAAAAATCCACAGGTCTTTGCTATCAATTAGCCTTATGAAAATTTAAAAAGTTATACCACTTTTTGTGCGGAATTTTGGGGTAAAGCTTTGAAGTATAATTTCCAAACCATTATTCCAGCCATCAATACAAACATTCCCAATACGATCCATCCGTTGATTATCCCTAGGCTTTGCCGTACCTCGGGATATTTCAGGAGAGCTGCAAGCATCCTTCCTAGCAAAGTGATCTGGAAGAATGACCAACCCCACCACAGCACAGGATGGTAAATGGTTTCAGGTTTCTTGAATACCGCAGGAAGGATGACAGGTGCATGGGCCCAGATCATGCTGAAGGCAAAGCCAAGAAAGTAGGTGTGAAGGAAAATATCATAGAATAGCGGGTGTTCCTCCAAAAGCAGAAGCGACACCCCAAAGACCCCCAGCCAGGAGTAACCCACCATAAGTCCAATACCTACATATTGATGAAATCCTGCTTTCTTAATGGAATTTTTGGCCATATCAAATTTGATCAACCACAGACCTACCAGGAATGCCACCCAGCCTTGCAGGAGATTGCCACCCTCGTGGAAAGGGATCAACAATCCTAGAAAAAATAGGATGAGAAGGGCATAAAGCAGGTATTTGCTCCAAGGGGGATTGGGTAGAAACTTGCCAAACTCCAGTCGTTCCCCTACTATGGTAAAGAGAATGAACCCTATCCACCAGGTCGTGGCAGCAGGCACAAATTCGGTTTTGATAACCAGCAAATTTCCAATCAGCCAGCCAATAGCCCCCAGGCACAAGATCCATTGCTCCACCAGCTTGTATCTGGATGCCTGCAGATATAGAATAACCACCAAGCCCGTCTGCTGGCCTGCCAGGATAGCTATGGTCGCCAAAACCCCCAATAAGGGGACGGCAAGCCAGTTTTTTGATGGCAGCACAATAGCCCTTTCCAATGAAATAAGGGTTCCCATAAAACAGCCCGTCATCAATAAACCATGATTAATGGCAGAGTTTACATTAGGGAATCCAGACCAGCCTAACCTGGTCCAGCCTCCCACTATGCCCATCACCAACCCTACTAGTATTAAGGGCAACAACCATTGAGGTTTCAGCATTTTACCCATACCCCACTGCATTTAAAGGTCTTTTCTTTTGAAAATCCTCATGGACCAAGTCACAGGAATCAATGTCCAGAGAAGCAATATGGCTGTGGAGTAAACAAACCCCATATTTGACCCGAAGAATTCTTTATAGAATGCGCCCGTATACCCCATCAAGGCCGAGATGTCAAGCTGCAAGAGCATGAGAATCCTTGCCAGATCCACGGGATTAAAGGAAATCATGGCCAAGGTGGCCCTTTCGATAGGATAGTCGGCAAATTGATAGACTACCCACAGCAGCAGGGCATCATAGATAAGGGCGAAATAAAACCAGAAAAGCAGGCCCACGCCGATAGCCTTTGCCTTATCGCGGGTAAATACCGCAGCCAGAAAAGCCAAAGAGACAAATACAAAGGTGAGCATCAGACCAGCGTAAAGCAATGTCAGTGCGGAGCCGCTAGCTCCATATAAGAAAATCGGCAAACCAACCCCCACCAGTAAAGCCAAGCTTAGAGCCAGAATGACGGCTAGGTATTGACTTAGAAAGACCGTTTTTCTGTTGATTGGCTGGGAAAGCATCATTTCCATAAATTCATAGGAATTGTAGAAATGAATGGTGGTAAAGATCACACTCACAAGCGGCACCACCAGCAGCACAATGTTCAAGAGACTGAGCACTACCTTGGCATTATCGCCATCAAGCATGAACATGGATAGGGTGCTGAGGAGCAAAAACCCTAAATATAATAGGATGAAGCGGGTACGCAACATATCAAACAGGATGTATTTGATGATTCTGGTCATGAGGTTATCAGTTCAGTTAAGCATTTATTTTGGGTGATCAAGCAACTGATCGCTTTGCCTAGTTTGGTTTCCCCCGTTTCTTTTTTAAGGTTTTTAATGCTGTCGTTATATATCAGGTCACCTTCAAAAAGATAAACCAAATCAGTGGTCAAATCATCAAGGTCACTCATGATATGGGAGGTGATGATAACCAATTTTCCGGATTCCTTTTCTTTGAGGATTTTGTCTTTGAGAATCTCCACAGAGACGGGATCAAGTCCGGCCGTGGGTTCGTCAAGAATCAAAATTGGCGGGTTGAAAAGGAAGGCTAAGGCGGCGCTAACTTTCTGCCTAGTGCCTCCAGAAAGGGTATGCATGCGCTTTCCATACATTTTCTCCAACTCAAAACTCTGGATAAGCTCCTCATCCAGAGCACCTGTATGCTTTCTGATATTTTTAATCATCTCGAAAACCTGACCGATGGTCATGTTTTCTGGATACCGTCCAATTTGCGGCATGTAACCAATCTTTTCCCTATAAGCCCACTCTTTCAGGATGCTTTTGTCCTGAATGGTGATATCACCTGATGTAGGAATTACCAAGCCCAAGATGGTTTTGATCAAGGTGGTTTTCCCAGAGCCGTTAGGACCTACGAGGGCATAGGATTTCCCCAACTCCAACTCTAGAGTCAGGTCGTTCAGGGCGGTGAACTTGCCGAATTTTTTATTTACTTTTCCTATAGAGATCATAAGGCTTCATACTTGGATAGTTGTCTTTTAAATTTTCTGGAGTCATGGCAGGAATGACTTTTTCGGCCTTGTCGAGCATGGTTACCAGCATACTTCGGTAGATCATCATGGCCGAAGGGACTTTTTCCACAATCACGGAAAACATGCTAACGGGATGAAAGGGCACATCCCCTACTCCATCCTTGTTGAGGTCATAGCCTTGGTACTTTTCCCAATAGTTGCCATTGACTTTATTCAATACCAATGAGCCATTGGTGGAAAAGTCAAAGGTATTGGCGATGAAGTTGTTTTTGGAAAAGCTGTTGTCATCGCAAGATGCCTGAAGCTTCACTCCCCAACCGTTTTGCTTGAAGAGATTGTCTTCAAAAGTGCTGCGGCTGGTGCTTTCCATGTAGATTCCGATGGTGTTGCCGGTGAAGCGGTTACCGATGATCTGGCTATCCCGCATGTCTTTGAGCAAAAGTCCATAGGAAGCTGTACCCCAGTTGTCTTCAAAGTTGTTGTGGCGCATTTTCATACCATGGGAATACATCACCGCCACCCCGGCCCCATTGTTTTTGAAGGTGTTTTCCAGGTATTCATTTTCATTGGAAAACATGAAGTGTAGTCCGTAGCGCATGTTTCCTACACTCTGGTTGCGCTCAATGGTGGAATTGGTCACAAACTCAAAATATATCCCATCACGGTGGCCCGACACTTCATTATCTAAGATTCTTGCCCGCTTGCATTTCCAAAGATGAATACCGTTTCCCAACTGATATTCATGCTCGGCCTCTGCTTTCAAGTGGTTATTTTGGATCAGAGCCCTATTGGTATTGGACAAATGGATGGCAAAGAAGGTATTGTCAAAGCGGTTGTCGCGGATGGTGATATCATGGGCATCTAGCCCTTTGATGGCAGCAAGGTCTTCCACGCTTGACCTACCAGTATTTATTAGTTTAAAGCCTTGTATAGTGACATCTTTTCCGGCCACTATAAAAATCTCCCCTTTCCCGTCAGCATCAATGGTAGGATAATCAAGACCGATAAGGGTCAGCGGTTTTTGAATCAACAGGTTATTTTCAAGGTACTTTCCAGCTCTTATAAATAAAGTGTCACCAGGAGCAGCCGAGTCAATAGCCAACTGTATGCTGGCCCCCTGGCTTACTTTTCCATTTGTTGATTGGGAAAAGGTGAGCAAGGGAATGCATAACGTAAGTAATATTGTTAGGAGACTTTTCATATTCATAAGGCGTTAAAGTCACTCAAGAGAAAGCAGGCTTCAGTCTAGTCTGGCAAGCATCCTTTGGTAATTCATCAATTCCCCACTGCGTTGGTCCAGGTATTCTTTTGCTGCTTCCTGGGTACTGAATGCCGCAAAATTACTGGCCATGGGGGGTTTCAGATCTTCTGAAAGTACATAAGTGGCATTGTAGGCATTGATCAGCTCTTGGGGCTGGCTAAAATCAATCACAAGTAGGTGACGGATATCATCGGGTTCCAGCTGGGATTCTGCCATAAAGCTGTGAACACAATTGATATCGTCAAATTTGTAAACCCGCCCTTTGTCGGTGACGATCTCAGAACCGAACTTTGGGTCCATGATGGTCATTTTGCAGTGATGGCAGGCATCTTTCCCAAAATATATGGCCTCTGGATCTGCTTGGCAGGCCAACAGCAACCAAATGGGAGCGAGAAATACAAATAACTTTTTCATAGGCTTAAGTATATAATTTGGCGCCTCTATAGGCCCTTTTGTTCAAGGAGGATTTCCTTTGTTCAATGATTATGGCAATGATTACCAACAATCCAGCTCCAGCAGCAATGAATCCGCCGACATCCGGTGCTGAGTAGGCAATGAAGTTCAATAGTTCTTTGGAGCCAATCAATGGTGGCTGATAGCTCATTCCGGGTACTTTTATAGCGGCAGTTGGATCGAGATTGTGGCCATAATCATAGCTCCACAGATAGAAATCCAGCATGCCCCCTATGCCTGCTGACAGCAGGATACCCAAGTAGCTCCATAAGGCAAATTTTCTCCCAATAATGGCCAAAACCAACCCTACTCCGATTATGGCAGCCAGGATGTAAGGCATTATTTCAAACTCGGGGAACATTTCCACCTTGATGTATTTCATGCCGATGTAGTGGTTTAGCCCGTTGATGACGGCCACATCACCGGTGATGTCGTTGATCCAGATTTTCATATTAAGCCATTCCGGATACTGCGGAGCCCACATCTCTATTTTCCAAATAGGCACAAAATAGATCAGGATCATCAACAGGGCCGATAAGGCCATCAAAATTCTCGATAAGGGTGTAATTTTTCCCATATTATGGTTTTAATAAGCGGGACCTAGGAGCCCCAGGCCCCGCTCTTTAGGTTTAATCCTCCTCAGTGTCTCCTACTGAATATTTAAGGGCCACGGTGCTGTTAGCAGGTGAAACTCTCAAATACCCCTGCATCTCCTGGTGCAATGCCGAGCAGAAGTCCGTACAGTAGAATGGAAAGATCCCCGGTCTGTCTGGCGTCCACTTCAAGGTCTGGGTAGCCCCAGGCATGATCAACAGTTCAGCGGTATTGGCTCCCTTGATGGCAAATCCATGCGGGATGTCCCAGTCCTGCTCCAAATTGGTGACGTGGAAATACACCTCATCCCCAACTTTCACCCCTTCGATGTTGTCAGGTCCAAAGTGAGATCGGATGGAAGTCATGTAGACGTGAACTTTATTTCCATCCCTGACCACTTTGGCCTCTCCCGGGCCTTTGGTCACATAAGGGTGCTTGTTGTCCTCAATCTTGTAGATCTTGACCTGTTTGTCTTTGATCAGATGGGCAGGGAAGGCTTCTGCATAGTGGGGCTCACCTATAGTAGGGAAGTCAAGAAGTAACTGCATCTTATCCCCAGAAATGTCAAACAGCTGGGCTGAGTGGGCCAATTCTGGACCTGTAGGCAGGTATCTGTCCTTGGTAATCTTGTTGTAAGCTACTAGGTACTTGCCGTGTGGCTTGGCTGTAGGGCCACCGGGGATGGATAGGTGACCTACAGAATAGAATGTAGGCTGACGATCCAAAACCTCTAGCGTTTCAATGCTCCATTTTACTACCTCAGAGGATACGAACATAGAAGTATAAGCATTTCCTCTTCCGTCAAACTCGGTATGCAATGGACCAAGACCAGGCTTTTCCACCACACCATGAAGAGCCGACTCGTATCTCACAATTGGGAATCCGTCATATTCGCCTTCAAAATCCTGGTTGTCGATTGCTTCCATGAGTTTGGTGAAAGAGAATACTGGGATCAATGCAGCAAGTTTGCCACTACCCACGATGTACTCACCACTAGGGTCTACGTCTGTTCCATGAGGGGATTTAGGACAAGGGATGAAATAGATGATGTCCTTCAATTCCTTTGGATCTAGTTGCAGCACCTCTTCCATGATGGTGGAAGTCGCCATATGGGTGTCATGGTCAAGCTTGTTATGGGCATATTTGGCTTTTACCGTTTTGCCTTTGCCAGCCTTGATATATTCTTCGGCCTTTTTCCAGTTGACCGCCATGATAAAGTCCTTGTCCCGCTGGGAAGCATTTACTTCCAGAAGGGTGTGGGCCTGCTCCGTGTTGTAAGTCGAGAAGAAGAACCAGCCGTGGGATTTGCCCTTACCGGCCCTGGCCAAGTCGAAGTTTACTCCTGGGGTCACCAGCTGGAAAGCGATGCTCATATCGCCTTTATCACCGACTTTGATGAAGCTGACCGTTCCTTTGAAGTTCTCTTTATAAGTTTCAATCGGCACGTCATTTTCCTCATCCGTTCCCACAGGTACGGAAAAACGGGTACTGGCTACCACATATTCCGTGTTTTCGGTGATGAATGGTGAAGAGTGGTTACCGGCACTGTTTGGTATTTCCAGAATCTCCACCGTCTCAAAAGAAGTCAAGTCCACTCTGGCGATTCTAGGGGTATTGTTAGCATTCCCGAAGGCCCATCTGGCATCATGTTCACCATTGGTGGTGGAAATGGCGATATGGTGCAAATCATCCCAAGGCACAAAGCCGTGGGCAGTGTTAAGCATCGGCTTGGACTCCTCAGTATAACCATAGCCGTTTTCAGGATGTGCGGAGAACACGGGAAGGATTTTCAACACCCTGCCCGAAGGGAGCCCCACCACGCTCATTTGGCCATTGAATCCTCCAGACACGATGTTGTAAAACTCATCATGCTGGCCGGGGGCCACATACACCTTGGAGGCGGCATCACCCACGCTCACAGAGCCAGCCGTTTCCGGACGGCAGCCTGTAGAGAAACTCAGGGCCAATACCGCAGCAGAGATGGCCGTTAGATTGATTGCTTGTTTGATTTTCATATTGATCTGTTGATTGGGATTGTCAAAAACTAATTTAGTTATTCACTGCACCATCCATCTTCCC
This sequence comes from Litoribacter ruber, assembly GCF_018449405.1. Lineage (NCBI taxonomy): Bacteria > Pseudomonadati > Bacteroidota > Cytophagia > Cytophagales > Cyclobacteriaceae > Litoribacter > Litoribacter ruber. The sequence goes on along the minus strand of NZ_JAHCMY010000005.1, from coordinate 56,329 downwards.
TGTTCTTTCCTTGTCATTGTGTCTCATGTACTCGAGCAGGTTTCTGGCTTCCTCCAAAGACACATTTTGGTTAGGCATTCTTGTCAGACACTCTTCCAACAGCTTCTGGGCTTCCGGATCGGTGTCCAACATGTCGTCCACGTTGGTGATCATATTCATGATCCACTCTGGCTTTCTGCGGTTGGTTACCCCTTCGAAACCGGGCCCCACTACCCTTTTATCATTTAGCTTATGACAGGCAGAGCACTTCATATCGAATATTGATTTTCCGTCAGCCACCATGCCATCATCCAGGTTAGCAGCCAACTCCACATGGGTGGTTTGGCCTATGCCTTTACCCTCTTTGACGGTTTGTGGGACTTCTGATTTCGCAGCAGCAGGCTTGGTTGCGGCCGTTTCTCGGGTTCCCGTCTCATTGGTGCTAGAGCCACAGGCTACCAGAAAGAGGGCGAACATTAGTGCGATTGGGATTTGTAAAACTTTCATGTTTGTACTATTTAGAATTGTAAATTAAGGTTGATTTAAAGGCGAAAACCATGATCAAAATCAGGTATTTATGTGATTATACTTGGGTATTGTCCGTTGGTACAAGGAAGTCAGGACCATAAGTCCGAGCCCCAGGGGCAATAGCGCCGAACACAGGAACAGGATTTCGTGATAATAGGGCAAGCTCCCCCATTTGGCCCAAAAGAAGACTCCTTGAACAAAGAGAAGCACTTCTGTACCCACATATCCAGTGATAAAGATGGCCGCGCCCATTGTTCCAAAACTGTGGCTATGGGCAAGCACCCAAAGGAGCCAGCCGGTGATAAATCCGAGCATGGTCAAATGGATATAGCCTATCATAAATTGGCGGATGGTAGTGGAGATATTGGCGATATCTGGCACTATTAAACTGACTTGGAAGAGCAACTTGAAAACCAGGGAAAGCAGGCCGAAATGAAAGAACACTTTCAAAATAGGAGCCTGAAGCCGCATTTTTTCCCTGATCTTATTCCATATCGGCCAAAGCAAATATCCAAATGCCAACACCTGAAGGATTACACCCACACTGTTGAAATGGAGATAAAGTACTTGTGGAAAAGCCCAGTTGAGGACATGGAAAAATGTCAGTCCAAGGCTAATTAGATATATATTGAGAAAACCTTTAAGTTGGTTGGGTGAAATGATTATTCCCCATGATTGAAACAGCTGGACCAACAGTGCTATCACAGCCAACACAAACCATCCGTTGAATTGGAAATGTAGGTAAAATTGGACAGTTAAGTGATAATAGGACGTGTTTCTCAGCCCCATGGCCATCACGGGGCCCATGCCCCAGATCCCAATGGTGGAAAAAACCATCGCGACAAGGCTGGCTTTAACCAATAGATTTATAAATGGGAAATTTGCTGCAGAAAGGTCTTTCCAAAGCCAGTAAGCTAAGATATAGCTTGCAATTATGTGTAAGGTGGAGAAAATGATAGAGACCGCCCCATAACCCTGGATGGGAAAACTCACCATCATACCGAATACAGTGGCTTGGGTAAACCAAAATAAACGGTTGTAAAAAGAAGTCTTTTTCTTGTCTTCAGGGATAAAATAATGGTGAAGCAAGGTAAATAGGATCAGATAAACCCAACCCAACATAGCCACATGCGAGTGTCCGTGCAGCATGTTTCTGTAGTCCATCCCGGGGATTTCACCAATGAAAGCGTACCTGAGCATCAACCCCATCAGTGTGGCGATCAGGAAATTCAAGAGCGATATGTTGATCCAAGTATTACGCATAACCTTTCCATTTTGACATTAGAACGGCCAGGGAAAACCCGACTCCACGGGTTTTCCAAGTGGCCGCTCACCACCGTTCACTCTATTTAAATTCTAGGTATTTTCCACTTCAAACCGGGTTTCAGCTTCCGCTTTGATGGCTCTTGGAAACAAGATGTTGTTTTCCAGATGGATATGCTTGTGAAGATCCTTTTCAAACTCATCCAAAAGTTTGTAAGTCACTTGGTAAGTATTGCAGGCATGGGCTGGAGGGTTGTAGTTGTTGCTCAGCTCAGCGATTTTCTCAAATCTCTCCCCTTCAGACTCATGTTCATCCATCATCATCATAATCGGATTCTTGACAGTTCTGAAGTGGGGCTCGTTCATGCTTTTGCCTTCCTGATGGTATTTCACCATTTTTCTCACAAAAGGAAACAATACCAACTCCTCTTTCTTCATGTGTGCAGAGAGATTCTGCGCGGTGTCATAGAATAACTTGTTGATTTCAATTAATTCGCGATTGGCGTGGCCGTGGACTTTGCACAGTTTGTTTAAGTATTGCAGCAATAGCGGGATGCGGGCTTCCACATATCTGTGGTGTTTTTTCTCTATATAGTCAGCCAGCAAGTCCAATGGCCAGCTCTCAAAATCCACGTGCCCTTCATCCTTGGTGTTGAATATCTTTTTCAAATCTTCCTTCACAGCCAGAGGGTCTATTTCCTTTTTCTCACAGGCTTCCTCGATAGTTCTTCCTCCTTTGCAGCAGAAGTCTATTCCATGTTTTTCAAATACAGTCGCGGCTCTAAAATCTTTTGCGACCAATTCCCCTATTGTTTGTGTTGTAATTTCCATGTTTATTCAGTTGTTGAGTTTAATACCTTTTTATCTTTTACAAGCTTAATTTTTTTTGGACAAGCTGTTTTCAAATAAGTAAATCCCTTGATTAACCCCGTGGAAAGATCTAAAAGATTGGCTCGGTGGGCCATAGCTTTCAGATCCGCCCTTACCAATTTAAAATGTTCATGTATCGGACAGGGATGGTCTTCGGAACATTCAGCCAACCCCAAACCACAGCCATTGTAAATCTGACTGCCATCCAATGCCTCTACAATATCGTGTAAGGTGATTTGAGAAAGTTTCTCGATGGGAATTTCAAATCCGCCAGTTGGTCCCTTCTGGGAATCTACCAAACCAGCCCTAGTCAAGGTTTGGAGGATCTTTGCCGTGAAGGCATTTGGGGAACCAATTTGCTCAGAGATATACTTAAGGCTAATTCTTTGGCCTTTTAGGGACTCCCCTGCTATGAGGATGGTGGCCCGGATTCCGTATTCGCATTTTTTAGAAAACATCTCGATTGGGGATCGTTTATGGTTCAAATATACGACAAAATACAAATAAGACAAATAAGTCCTTTATTTATTTTAGACTTTTTTGTCCGAATTAATTTTCAGGCAAAAACAGGCCCAAAAGACCATTCAGCAAAGCTTGTGGAAGTTTCGTAAAGCTTCAAATTTTGTAGTCTTACCCGATCGGGAAGCTTATCGATCAATATATCAGCCATCCAAAGGATCATCCGCTCGGCAGTGGGCTCCGTATTCATCCAAAAGATTTTCCCATCGGTATTTTGATAGTTGTCCCTGTTTTCTTCCGTGTCCTTCAGGATCAAGGCATGGTCCATGGGTTCTAAAATATAATTCCTTACTATATTTTTAAGCTTCTTGAAATCCATCACCATATCCTCCCCCTCTATCATATTTCCAGTGAGGGTTACATGAAGCTTATACGTATGCCCATGAATGAATTTACAAGCTCCATTATAATTGGAAATACGGTGGGCGGCTTCAAATTCAAAGATTTTGGTAATGCTAAGCATATTGAACACTCATTATTTATTAGGAGACCTGTCAATAAAATTCGGGACAAAATTATCCTTTTATACTGAAGAACCCTATAAATCAGCCGTCTAATTTAGGACAAAAAGGTATGATTCTTATCATATATGCACCTGACCAAAGTCAGCAATTACCATGATGGAACTACTTAATTTAGGGCAAATCATACTACGCCATGCAACATTATGTAATAAAACGAAACGGCAATTACGAACCGTTTGAAGCATACAAAATCAAGGATGCTTTGGAAAAAGGCTTCCAAAGTGTCCACCAGGAATTTGACGAGGATTTATTCCAATCCATTATCGCTAAGATAGAAAACCAAGTCACCTGGGCAGTGGAGGAGATCCAGGACATCATAGAAAAAGCTCTATATGAGAAAAAGTACTTTGAAGTCATGCGCTCCTTCATGCTATATCGCCATACCCGCAAGATGCAGCGGGAACATGTGGAAGGGCTTACCGAAGACACTACCTACGTAAACAGCACCCAGACCATTGAGGAATACATAGGCCTGACCGACTGGAGAATTAACGCCAATGCCAACACCTCCTACTCCAATGCCGGGCTGGTGAACAACGTGGCCGGAAAGGTAATTGCCAACTATTGGCTCGATAAGGTATATAACAAAGAAGAAGGATATGCCCACCGAAACGGGGATATCCACATCCACGATCTGGATTGCCTGACTGGTTATTGTGCGGGCTGGAGTCTGAGGGTACTCTTGAATGAAGGTTTTAATGGTGTCCGTGGCCGGGTGGAAAGCCGCCCTCCCTCCCATTTTCGGGAAGCATTGGGCCAAATGGCCAATTTTCTGGGCATCCTGCAAAGTGAATGGGCAGGCGCACAGGCTTTCAGCTCATTTGACACCTACTTGGCCCCGTATGTGTTCAAGGACAACCTACCCTATGAAGACGTGCTCAAAGCTATTCGGAGTTTTGTATACAACCTGAATGTGCCTGCAAGATGGGGGCAGTCTCCCTTTACCAACATCACCATCGATTGGGAGGTGCCAGAAGACTTGAGGGACCAGATCCCGACCAAGAATGACCTGCATCTATTCAAAGATAATAAAAGCCCTGACTTGTATGAGCGGGCCAAGGAAAGAGGCGCCCCTGATCCAGAGGGGCTAACCTATCGCCATTTCAAGAAGGAAATGGACCTGATCAACAAGGCCTATTACACGGTGATGACCGAAGGCGATGCCAATGGGCAGCCCTTCACCTTCCCGATTCCAACTGTTAACATTACGGAGGATTTCGATTGGTATGGAGAAAATACGGATCTGCTCTTTGAAAACACCGCCAAAATCGGTTCTTCCTATTTCCAGAACTTTGTGGGGAGCCAATACATCCTGGATGAAGAAGGCAACCGTGTCGAAAACCCAGAAGCGTACAAGCCTAATGCGGTCCGAAGTATGTGCTGCAGGCTGCAGCTCGACTTGCGGGAGCTTCTGAAGCGGGGTAACGGCCTTTTCGGCAGTGCAGAAATGACCGGATCCATAGGTGTGGTGACCATCAACATGGCCCGACTGGGGTATTTATATCAGGACAACCTACAGGGCCTTTATGAAAGGCTGGACCAGTTGCTGGAGATTTCCAAATCGACTTTGGAAAAGAAAAGGGCATTTATCCAGGAAATGTACGACCGGGGACTTTACCCCTATACCAAGCGATACCTCCCCCATTTCAGAAATCACTTTTCCACTATTGGGGTAAATGGGATGAATGAAATGATCAAAAACTTCACTTCTGAACAGGAGGATATTACATCGGATTTCGGGATTGACTTTGCTTCAAAAATACTGGAGCATATCCGTGAAAAGATGAAAATCTACCAAGAAGCAACCGGAAACCTTTATAATCTTGAGGCCACTCCGGCGGAGGGCACCACTTACAGGTTTGCCAAAGAAGACAAAAAGCGGTACAAAGACATCCTTCAGGCTGGGCAAGGAGAAAACATCTATTACACCAACAGCTCCCAAATCCCGGTCAATTACACAGAGGACCCGTACGAGGCACTCTTCCTTCAGGATGAGCTCCAGTGCAAATACACCGGAGGCACGGTTTTGCACCTTTACATGAGCGAAAAAATCAGCAGCCCCCAAGCCTGCAGAAGCTTTGTACAGAAGGTGGTAAGCAACTTCAGACTTCCCTATATCACCGTGACACCCGTTTTCAGCATTTGCCCTGAGCACGGCTACCTGAACGGTGAACATGAGTACTGCCCCAAATGCGATGAAATCCTTATCAATCAATTAAACGATAATCAAATCAATGACCATGAAAACATCCAATGACACATTCCTAGCCCAGCTTCAGGACAAGAGAACCAAATGCCTGGTGTATACCCGTGTGATGGGTTACCACAGGCCAGTAGAAAGCTTTAACATAGGAAAGAAAGGTGAGCATAGACAGAGAACACATTTTAAAGAAGGACAGAGTTGCTAGGCCGATATTCAATATCACGCCATTCACCCTTTTAGACTACCCTGGACACACAGCCTGCATCCTTTGGTTTGCAGGCTGTAATATGCGCTGCCTGTATTGCTACAACCCCCAAATCGTGACGGGGAAAGGCAAACTGTATCTGGAACAGGCGTTGGATTTTATTTATTCTAGGAGAACCTTGCTGGACGGAGTGGTCCTGAGCGGAGGGGAATGTACACTTCACAGTGATCTTATCCCCTTGACGAAAATCATCAAAACCTTTGGACTGAAGATCAAAATCGACACCAACGGGGCCTTACCTTCCAGGATCAACGAACTCTTGGAAGAAAAGCTTATTGATTATGTGGCTTTGGACTTCAAATCACTACCCAAAAACTTCCAGCACATCACCGGATCGAATCTATTCGAGCAATTCGAGACCACGCTGTTGTTGCTGATGGGATCAAATGTGGAGTTTGAGGTGCGGACCACGGTTCACTCGGAGCTGATTGACCGGGAAGAAGTTAAACGGATGGTAAGCTACCTTGAAAAAATTGGATACAAAGGTGTTTACTACATTCAGCAGTTCAGAAATGATGCGGAAACCATCGGAAAAATGGGTAGCTCCTCCACCTTGCAGGATTTGAGGAGCCTTTCGACTCCCAACATTGAGGTGGTGGACAGGTAATCTATTTAGATAAATAAATGGATAACTTGTCATACCACCTTTCACCTTTATAAAAGTGGTAAAGGACTTTGGCCAGCTCTGCCTGGTATTTTTTGGAGGTCACCATCAGGTTGCATTTGGTCTGGGTGGCATATGACCAGAAGTCGGCAATCTTTCTAAAGTTAAACTTGATAAAGAAAGTGTCCTCAAAGTGCTGGTTGATCAAGGAAACCAGCTCTTTTTCCTCTGATAGCTTTGATTTTGGAATGAATCCGGGAGAAATGATGGTTGCTTGGCTGTTTTTCAATCTGGCACCAAAAAGATTTATGAATCCCTTTATAATTTGGGCTGACCCTTCGCTGCCGTCGTAATGGAAAAGTACTTTCTCAGTATTTATTTCTTGGTCAAACAACAATAACGGTATGCCACAGGGTGTTTTTTCAAGTTCTCTGGGCTTATCCATGTTGTGCAACCATTCCAAAACCTGGGGTAGATTGGCAGTAATAAGGGTGGGGTTTTCGATGACATGTTGCACGCCACTTTTTGGATCAAAATCCTCGAGAACATACGCTAGATCGTGAAAATTGAGGATGTTTTCAGGAATTTCAAATTGAGGTGGTGTCTCTGTTATCGTTGCCATAGTTTCTTAAGGTTTATGCAAATCTACAGGAGAAGGAGAAAAAGTATTATGACGAATCCCTGTTGGAAAAGTGATTATTGTCAGTTTTTTAAGATGATCTATTGATAAAAATCCGCCACTTTGGATAGGGACTTTTTATCAAGCACGTGGATGTATTTGCCCTGAAGGGCTATGAGTTTGTCTTTTTTGAATTCGGAAAGCAAGCGGATGATGGTCTCTGTGGCCGTACCCACCAGCGAGGCTATTTCCTCCCTGCTCAATACGATATCAATCTTCTCCCCCCTATCGTCCTCCACTCCAAAAGTGTGGACCAACTTCAACAGGGCAAAAGCCAGGCGCTCGCGGATGGATTTTTGGTTGGCATCGGTAAGCCTTTCCTCCATACTGCCCAAGTCACGACAAATGTTTTCAGTGACCTTGTAGTGAAACTGCACATCATTGCGCAGCACTTCCAAAAAAGCCTCCTTTGGAATAAAGCACACTTTTGCATCCTTGACAATAGTAGAAGTGGATGAGTACACATCATCGCTCAACAGTGAGGTATAACCCAAAAAATCCCCCTCTTTGGCCAAATGGATGAGTTGCTCCTTGCCGTTTGAAGCTGCTTTGACTGTTTTTACCACACCAGACCGAACGCAGAAGATCCCGAGAGGCTTGGTACCTTCGTAAAACAGGGTTTGCCCTTTCTTGTGGGAAATCATGTTTTTGGCTGCTGTAATCTTTTTCAGCTCCTCCTCGGTCAGGTTGGCAAACATGGACAGCTTTCTACTCAGACAGATTTCACAGGCTTCTTTGGGATCTCTCATCTTATGGTTGATTATTGGGTGTATTCAGTTTGCTTCTAAAATGAGGTCAAAATTGACAGTGACTTCATCTTTGACCCTTACCGCTCCCAGAAATTTGACGGGGGGCTCGATCTGAAAATCAGAAAACCTGAAAGTCTGCTCACCGGTAAGCTTTTTCTTGCCGTTTCCAGGATCTTTAAGTTGACAAGTTATCGGAAACTGGTTGGCCACCCCGGCCAAAGAAATCTCCACTTTGCCTTCAAATAGTTCTTTGGAGTTATTTTTTGGGTTTTGCTGCAGGCTTATGAATTTGATTTTTATTTCGGGATAATCTTCTGCCTGCACGGTTTTGCGAAAATCCTTGGTCATGATATTATTGGCACAATCGAAGTTGTTGGCCTTCATGACAATTTCCCCAGACCAGATGAGGTTTTGGGCCCCTTTAATATCATTGGCAAACAAGATGTCATTGCCAGAATAATCCACTGACACACAGTTGAATGGTATGACGTTGGTATTCCCATTGATCTCCAGCCGGCTATGCTCAGACACTTTCCACTTTGCCCTCTCGATGGTACCAGTTGGCATCAACACTGCCTGTCCAAGAATCAGAATAAGTATAAATAGCTTTGCCATGGTTTCTACACTTTTTAATCATTAATTAATTCAATAAAAAAGTGGACTGGATCTTCTGGGAATGTCAAATCCTCCGGTTTGGGAGGCTGCCTGGTTTTTTAAAGGAATAGAAGTGGGGACTACTTGTCCCCACCTCTGGTGAATTGTTAAAAACTAATTGCAGCTTCTATGTTTACCCCATGGAATCTAGCTCCATTGTATTTGCTGGTAGCTGCGAAACCCTCATATCTTTGGTCCACATACTCAAGTTTGGTAAGGATGTTTTTGGTCATAAACCAGCCACCTCCTAGGTTCAATCTTGTAAGCTTAAGCTCACCGGCATTCTCATTCATCTTGCCTTGTACTTCATTGTAGCGGCCACCGATGTAGAATTGCTCCGTGTTACCGAATCTGTAAAGCAACTCACCTGCAATCTGGTTGAAGTTACCGTTGCCCTGCTCAGAGCTGTTGTTCACCATTTCGTAGATACCGAAGAACTCAAGTCCTTTATACTTCACGAATGGGTTGAATTGAACCGCAGTCATTTGAGTAAATCTTGGGTTAAATCTACCCTCGAAGTTGGTGCCGTCACCTTCTACAGTTCTCATGATCGCATAGTATCTAGAGCCTGCTCTGTCACCTCCGAAAAGGCTGCTACCAGTAGTGGTACCGTTGTTTTGGTATATCGATCCGGTGAATCTCACTCTCAAATCATCCATGATATAGTCATCGTAACCTAACTTACCGAAGAAAGAGAGTCTGTTGTCAGTGTTCTCATTCACGATCACGGTTTGGTTCATTTTACCGTTGGTCACACCGGCCATACCTATAAAACCGCTTCTTCTATACATCACCTGGCCAAAACCCTCAGTGGTGAATGCATCCATGATATAGTTGCCGATAAAAGGGTTATAAATAGCTCTGGCGTTGTCAGATCTTCTGTAAACCGCATCACCGTAGCCGAATTCATCCAAACCTACTGTAATGGTGGTGTACTGCATAAGGTTTTCCAAAAAGCCTGGCTTGATGAAGTCCAATTGGTCAATCTGCAAGTGGCCACCTTTTACCCATGCCTCATTATGATGCTTGGAAGAAAGGTATGTTCTCAAGTGCATTCTCACACCATGGTGAAGTTGTACGTCCAAGTTCAAGTTGGCAGCAGGAAGGTTTAGGTTTCTTTCCATATCCACCAGGTTGTTCATGGTATTGCTTTGCTGCAAACCTTGGAACTGAAGTGCGAAATCTCCCCCTACTCTTACTCTCACGCCTTCAAATGTTCCTTTCGCTTCTTTTGGCGCCTCAAACATGTTGATGCCATCCTTGTTGTTTGGTCGGAAATACTGGAGATCGGTGTCTCTCTGGATATCCTGGGCCACAACGTTGCCTGCCATTAGTACCGCGGCTGATAACAGACCCGCTCTGTACAAGTTTTTATAAGTGTTCATAGCTTATGGGGTAAAAGAAATTAGTTGAATGTTGTGTTGAAACTTACTTTTAGGTCATCTCCGGTTTTGATAGTATTAAACATCGCAGTGGGAGGATCTATGTTGAACTGAGTGAATTTAATATTTTGGTTACCTGTGAAGTTCACCTTTTTGCCGTCCACTGTGTAGTTGACATCCATGGGTACATTTTGGGTCTTTCCTGCTATGGTAAGGTTGCCTTTGGCTTTGATGACCTTGTCGGTGATGTCCAATACTTCAGTAAGCTCAAACAGGATTTCTGGATGCTTCTTGACATTGAGTGCTTCGTAAGCATTTTTATCCATTCCGTTCTTACCACTTTTAAGTGTGCTTGCTGGGATGGTTACTTTCAAAGTTTCGATGGAAGCAATCTTACCATTGTCAAGTTTGATTTTAGCGTTTCCTTTTTGTCCATTGTCAGAAACCATGTCCCAATCATGGATGGTGGAGGTGCCAGAAACCTTGAATTCCGATTTGCCATTTAAGGTGAGCGTCTCCTGTGCGTTTACCGTAAAGCCGGTAAACAGAAGAAAGGCTATCAGAAAAGTTTGGAAGGTTCGGTTGACAGTTTTCATAGCTTTGTTCTTTTGGTGAATGTTGATTTTTTCTCTCTTTCAACATTACAAAGCTAGGCAGGAAGCAGGGCCTAGGTTATGACCCCGGTTACAGAAAAATATGATTATTATCAGTATTTGATACCAAATTGGAATTAAGGCTCTGATTTTAATTGAAATAGGGCCTTTTGAGCTGGTTAAAAAAAAACACATCCCCTTACACGAGCTGTTAACAACTTAGTTTCCTTGACATTGCCACTGTAATCACGTAACTTAAATTCGTAAACACCAACTCTTTAGCCGATGCTTTGGTCATTTTTCATTCTGTTATTTTCCATGTTCCCTCAGGAGGACAAATACACCGCAGCCCGGGAGCGGATGGTAAAGGACCATATCCAGTCCAAGGGTATTCACAACAAAAAAGTGCTCTCGGCCCTGCGTGCAGTTCCCCGTCACAAGTTGGTGCCTGAAAGCCAGCGGGAGAATGCGTATTTGGACCGCCCCCTGCCCATCGGTGCCGGGCAAACCATCTCACAGCCCTTTATAGTCGCCTTTATGAGCCAGCTTATCGAACCCAAAAAAAGCATGAGGGTGCTGGAAATAGGCACTGGGTCCGGTTTTCAAGCCGCTGTGCTTGCCGAAATGGTCGACCAGGTGTACACCATTGAGATCATCCACTCCCTGGGGGAAAAGGCTAAAGCAGACTTGGAGGAACTTGGCTATGACAACATCCACGTGCGCATAGGTGATGGCTACGCAGGATGGCCTGAGGAGGCACCATTTGATGCCATCATCGTCACGGCAGCACCTGATAGGCTGCCTCAACCACTCCTAGACCAGCTAGCCGAGGGCGGTAAAATGGTCGTACCCATCGGCCCAATAAACCAAATCCAAGAGCTTACCCTCATCGAAAAGAAGAACGGCAAGATAAAAACCCGCAATGTGGCTCCGGTGAGGTTTGTGCCTTTTACGCGGGATACGCTTTAGTTTTTATTATAGATACTAATATTCTTTTGATACTTACTTAGGAGCTATCAAGATATTTATTTTAAATTTAACATTCAGGTAAGAAAATAGCCTATGCTAATAGACAAACACCATAGAGTTCACGATTATTTAAGGATATCACTCACCGATAGCTGCAACTTCCGATGCAGCTACTGCATGCCTGATGAGGACACGCCCTGTCTGCCCCAGTCGCATCTGATGAGCGAAAATGAAATAATCCAAATTGCGAAAGTGTTTGTCAGCCTTGGGGTGACCAAAATCAGGTTGACGGGAGGAGAACCCATGGTAAGAAAGGGTTTTGCCTCCATTTTGAAGGAACTGGCAAAGCTCCCAGTCGAATTGACCATGACTTCCAATGGGGTGTTGATTGATAAATACTTAGCTGACCTGAAAACCTCAGGTATGAAAAGTGTCAATATCAGCTTGGATACCTTGGACAAAGATTCTTTTTTCACGCTCACCAAAAGAAACCAGTTTGATAAAGTCTGGGAGAATATCAACTTGTTGCTTGAGCACAATTTCAGGGTCAAAATAAATGTAGTGGCCATTAAAGGCAAGGTGGAAAAAGAACTGCTGGATTTCATCCAAATCACCAAAAAACTACCCTTACACGTCAGATTCATCGAATTTATGCCATTTGACGGCAATCGTTGGGACAGCAGCCAAGTGGTGACCGCCCAGCAAATGCTTCAAACGGTAATGGAGGAATACGATATAGTCAAACTACGTGATGAACCCCACGCCACGGCCAAGAAATTCAAAGCGGTTGGCCATGAAGGCACTTTTGCTTTCATCACCACCATGAGTGAGCATTTTTGCGGGAGCTGCAACAGGATGCGCCTAACAGCTGATGGCAAAATGAAAAACTGCCTATTTGGAAGTGATGAAATGGATTTATTGGGAGAGCTTCGCAAAGGCAACGAATTACTTCCCTTGATCATAGCCTCCATAAGATCTAAGCATAAGGTGATGGGCGGGCAATTCTCTGAAGGTTACCAAAACACTTCCACCACTTCGCTTCAAAACCGGAGCATGATTAAAATTGGAGGCTAATTCCCTATGATTTCAGTACAAGAAGCGAAAGAAATTCTAATGGCAAACGCCATGAGAGGGACCAAACATAATGTTCCATTGATAGATTCTTTGGGAAAAATCGTGGCTGAAGACATTACATCCCCATGTGATGTCCCCCATTTCGACAATTCCGCCATGGATGGATACGCCATCAAATGGAACGGCGAAAACAATTTCCGCCATTTCGACAAGCAAATATCTGGAAAAGCTGGACCTACGGGCTGCAGCAATTTACCGGCTGAAAGTGCATTTCGGATATTTACCGGCGCACCCATGCCCAAAGGTGCCGACACGGTTATTCCGCAGGAATTTGTAACATTGGAAAATGGCCTACTTTCATTCGATTTGGAGAAATTCCAAAAAGGCTCCAATGTCAGGTATCAGGGCAACCAGAATAAAAAGGGAGACCTGATTTTAAAAAAACATTCTTCCATCACACCAGGTACAATCGGTTTGTTGGCTTCAGTTGGCATCAGCCAGGTGCCTGTGTATGCGGCTCCTTCGGTGGCCATCATCGTCACGGGCGATGAACTCAAAGAAATCGGTCAAGACCTGGAATATGGGGAAATCTATAACTCCAACGGCCCTACTTTAAAAAGTTATTTGAGATTACTCGGCATTGAGGAAGTTCAAGAATTTCAGGCTCCTGATAAGCTCGAAAGTCTGTCTTCTTTGGTCAAAGAGGTGTTAGTAAAGTTCGATTTTATCTTGTTTTCCGGAGGAATTTCTGTCGGGGAATATGACTTTGTCAAAACAGCCATGAAAGAAAATGGAATAGAAGAACTTTTCTATAAAATCAAACAGCGGCCAGGCAAACCACTTTTTGCAGGAAAAACCGCAACCCAACTGGTGTTTGCCTTACCTGGCAACCCCGCCTCCGTAATCAGCTGTTTCAACCAATACGTGAGACCAACTTTAAAACATTATCTGGGATTTGAACAGGTGTGGGAAGACTATGAGCTTCTCCCCTGTACCAATTCATTTTCCAAAAAGCCTCCCTTGACCTTTTTCCTCAAAGCCCTGAAATCCAAAAACGGCGTTGAGATCTTGGGCGGACAGGAATCATTCAACCTGCTTAGTTTTGGCATTTCCAATGCATTTGTGGAAATACCAGAGGACTGCAACCAAGTCAATCCTGGTCATATCTTAAAAGTTTACAATTGGTAAAATATGCTCAGCAGTGATTATGGAATTCTTTTATTGGTGGCCATGCCGGTGGTTGCCTTTCTATATGCCTCGGTAGGCCATGGCGGCGCGAGTAGCTATTTGATGTTTTTGACGCTTGCAGGCTTTATCCCCGACCAAGTTCGTCCCACAGCCTTATTATTGAATATCGCCGTTTCCCTAATCGCATTCATTTCCTACAACAAAGTAACAACCTTCCCCCACAGGCTTTTTTGGCCCTTGGTAGCCTTCTCTATTCCTGCAGCATATCTGGGAGGAACAATCAGCATTGATCCAAATATTTACAAGAGGATCTTGGGCGTATTGCTTTTATTGCCAGTCTTGAGATTTTTGAATGTATTTCCAAAATCCCAAGTGCTCAAAATAAGTCCCTCCATAGCAATCATTGCTTTGATTGGCCTTGGAATAGGCCTTCTTTCCGGCCTGATTGGTATCGGTGGCGGCATTATCCTTTCTCCCCTGATCCTGATGCTAGGCTGGGCCGACATGAAAGTGACAGCAACCTTGAGTTCCATTTTTATTTTTGTAAATTCAATCGCTGGCTTGACGGGTTCTGCCACAGGGAATTTGATGATTTCAAATGATTTATGGCTTATCCTTGGGGTCACCATCATCGGCGGGATATTTGGGGCCTTCTTTGGTGCACAGAGATTTAAAGTGAAAACCGTGGAATATTTACTTACCACCGTCCTTTTAATCGCATCGGTCAAATTGATTTGGACATGAAAGAATCAATTGAGGTATTTGTTCTTTCGGGAGGAAAAAGCAGCCGAATGGGTGAGGACAAAGGTTTGCTAAAAATCAATGGTCTACCCATGATCAATTACATCCTGGATACGGTCAAGCAGGTTGGTTACAGCCCCCAAATCATCGCAAATGATGCTGAATATTTAGAGTTGGGATTTCCGGTGCTGGAGGACAAAATACGCGAAATGGGCCCAATGGGTGGACTATTTACCGCCTTATCTGCGACTCAAGCCAATCATGTGATGCTCTTGAGTTGCGACACGCCCAATATCCGTCGTCAAACCTTGACCTATTTGATAGCTCAAAGCGAAGCGCACAAAACCAATGTTTGTAGACATAAAGGTAAAATATATATTGATAGGTATTTATCCTAAAACTTTGCTTCAAATTGTCGCCAACAATCTTGAAATGGGAAGATTGAAAATGCAGAGGTTAATCCAGGATTCTCCTCACCAATTTATAGATACGGACAAAATTGCTTCTGACCAGGAGTTTTATAATATCAATACAAAAAAAGATTTGCTAGAAATGCAGTTAGAAAAGCAGACGATCAAAATAATGGCCTTTGGAGTGATTGCCGAAAAGTTGGGCCAAGCAGAACTCAAAATTGAGCAACCCCAAAACATATCAGAACTTAGGGAGACCCTTTTAAACACATATCCGCAGCTAGCCTCATTGAAGTTTACCATTGCGCTCAATAAGCAAGTAGTTAGCGAGGACAAAGCTATAGGGCCGGATGATGAAGTTGCCTTGCTTCCACCTTTCTCTGGAGGATGATATGGATAGATTCATCAGACAATATAGTCTCAACGGTTTTGGGCTTGAAAAGCAACAGAAGCTCGCATCGGCAAAAATCCTTGTAGTGGGTGCCGGAGGACTGGGCTGCCCTGCACTCCTTTATTTGGCAGCAGCCGGAATTGGCCATATCGGGGTGGCCGATGGCGACCAGGTTTCTCTTTCCAACCTCAATAGGCAGGTGATCTTTGGCGAGCAGGATCTGGGGAAACCAAAAGTAGAAGTGGTCCAATCCTACTTTTCAAAGAAGTATTCTGACCTCCAAATTGAAATTTACCCATTCTATTTAACACAGGAAAACAGCCTTGATATTATTTCCAGATACGATGTTGTAATTGACGGATCGGATAATTTCCAGACCAGATATATGGTCAATGATGCCTGTTATTTACTGGAGAAACCCCTGATCATGGGTTCCATATTTCAAAATGAAGGTCAGGTTTCAGTGTTGAATGGCAAGGGGAAAACTTGCCCAAATTACAGGGACATATTCCCAGAACCCCCAGAAGCACATGAAGTCCCCAATTGCAGTGAAACTGGCGTGCTGGGTGTTCTTCCAGGTATAATCGGAACCTTCCAAGCTGCTGAGGCCATCAAACTCCTCGCTGGTTTTGGCCAAACTTTGTCTGGGAAACTTCTCGTTTACGATCTTTTAAGCCAAATTTCCAATGTTTTTGATGTTGGAATAAATGAGGCATCCAGAGCGCTTATTCCAAAAAGTGAAAAGGAGTTTCTGGAAATGGATTACTCCCTTTCTTGCGGCACTGTCCAGGAAATTTCGTGGGATAATGCAGTTGAAATGCTCACTCAGCAAGACAACCTTTTGGTTGATATCAGGGAGGATCATGAACAGCCTAAAATAAAGGAAATAGAACATATGAAAATCCCCATGGCCGAGGTTGAAACCAAACTTGATCAATTTGCCCAGCAGGACCGCATTTTGATTTGCTGTCAATCTGGGATAAGAAGTCTTAAAACGGCCCAAAAGCTGAGTGGCCAGCTAATAGGAAAAGAATTCTATTCTGTAAAAGGCGGTGTGAATGCATTGCCAGAAAAATATTTGCACAATGACTGAGAAAAAAAGAACACCCAAAAACATATTTCGCCAAGGCCCCATCACCCCAGAGGCAATTGCCACCTCCATTGCCAACCATAGCACCAAAACGGGTATAGGGGGGCACAGCATTTTTCTTGGCCAGGTTAGGGCCGATGAAAAACCGGAAGGTAATGTGACCGCCATTGAGTATACTGCTTACGAGGAAATGGCCCTGGAAAAGGCTTTTGAAATCCGGGAGGCAATTTTCGATAAATACCCGCTTACCTGCATGCACATTTACCACAGTCTGGGCAAAGTGAAAGCCGGAGAAATCTGCCTATTTGTATTCACCTCCTCCAAACACAGAAAAGCGGCTATGGACGCCTGCGAAGAACTGGTGGAAAGAATAAAAAAAGAACTGCCCATCTGGGGAAAAGAAGTCACTGATCAAGATCAAACGGTCTGGAAGGAAAATAATTAAAACGGAAGACGGAAGACCGAAGACGGAACAAGGGGACACAGAGTTTGCCACAGAGGTCCACAGAGGCTTCTTCGCGGCAAATTTTTATTACAAAATAGTTATGCCCGCTATTCGGAAACTCTGCTGAACTCAGTTTAAAACTCTGAGCTACTCTGTGTCCCATTTTACATCCGACATCGGACATCCCACAACAAACATCTAACATGGTAGACATTACACATAAAAACAGCACCCTGCGGAAGGCCATAGCTCAGGCAATTGTGAAAGTGAGCAAATCCGAAACCATACATGCTATCCAAAACAGGCTGGTTCCCAAGGGTGATGTGCTCGAAATGGCCAAAACAGCGGGCCTTTTTGCTGCCAAAAAAACCAGCGATGTGATTCCAGACTGCCACCCTTTACCCATTGAGTTCACCGGAATCAGCTATGAGGTTAGGGATATGGAAGTGCAGGTGATGGTGGAAATCCACACCATTTACAAAACCGGTGTAGAAGTAGAGGCCATGCACGCCGCCTCCGTGGTGGCCCTAACAATGTATGATATGCTCAAGCCAATTGATAAGGGTGTGAGTATCCATGAGGTGAAGCTTCTGGAGAAGAAGGGTGGCAAATCCGATTTCAACAAAAAAGAAGTGCAAAACCTCAATGCGGCCGTGATTGTCTGTTCGGATTCCATTTCCAAAGGGACAAAAGAAGACCGTGCGGGAAAAGCTATTATAGCCAAGCTAGAGCAATTTAAAGTCCATATCCAGGATTACACCGTGATCCCAGATGAGCATGACATCATCCAGGAAAAGGTCAAAAACTACGGTGAAG
The DNA here is from genome assembly GCF_018449405.1 of Litoribacter ruber. Lineage (NCBI taxonomy): Bacteria > Pseudomonadati > Bacteroidota > Cytophagia > Cytophagales > Cyclobacteriaceae > Litoribacter > Litoribacter ruber. The sequence goes on along the minus strand of NZ_JAHCMY010000005.1, from coordinate 38,393 downwards.
CGGGAGTAAGAATGGTGATTCTGACAGGTGGCACGGGGCTTTCCCCAAGAGATGTGACCCCTGAGGCAGTTATCCCACTGCTGGAAAGAAGAGTGCCGGGCATTGAAGAGGCCATTAGAAATTATGGACAACAGCGCACCCCCTACTCCATGCTGTCCAGAAGCGTGGCCGGATTGATCGGAAACACGCTGGTATTGGCATTGCCCGGCTCTACCAATGGCGCTTCAGAATCCATGGATGCCGTTTTCCCCGCCATTCTGCACATTTTCAGGGTAATGGAAGGTGGCTATCATTAAAAATGGTTTCATCAAATGTTTAACATATTCAATTAAGAATCATATAGTATAAATTATAATCCCCTGCATTTTAATGTGGATTTATTGCAGCCAGAAATAGATTGACTTCTGATATTTGGTATGCATAACGAGTTATTTACTGACAAAACTCACACATTTACGCTGAACAAAGTATGATTATTATCAGGAAAGAGATTTTTATTTCCGAAATTAGCATACTTCGAAGGACAAAACCGGATGGGCTTTGTTACTTGAAAAATACGCTTGCTAACTTTTAAATTTTCCAGGTATGACTAAAATCAAGAATTCCACCGTACTCATCACAGGCGGTGCCGCTGGAATTGGCAAACTGATGGGCCGCAACGTGCTGGAAGAGGGTGCTGCCCACCTTGTCATTTGGGATATCAATGAAAGTCAGATGCTGGAAACAGCAGCTGAACTGGGGAAAATCGGAAGCGTTCATACTTACCAAGTCAATGTAGCCGACTTAAATGAAATTAATCAAGCTTTTGATCAGATGCTGCAAGATGGCTTGGCCATTGATATTTTGATCAACAATGCAGGAATAGTTGTGGGGCGGTATTTTTGGGAGAATTCCCATGAGGATATTGAAAAAACCATGCTGATCAACACCAATGCCTTGATGCATATTGCACTGAAATGCCTCCCTGGTATGATGGCCAAAAATCATGGGCACATCGTCAACATCTCTTCTGCAGCAAGCTTGATAGGCAATCCCAAAATGGCCGTCTATGCCGCCAGCAAATGGGCCGTTACGGGTTGGTCGGAATCACTCAGGCTGGAACTGGAGCAAGTCAAATCAAAAGTGAAAGTCACTACCATAACCCCTAGTTATATCAACACAGGTATGTTTGAGGGGGTAAAGACCCACTGGATCCAACCAATCCTTACCCCAGAAAAAACCGCCAAACAGATTATAAAAGGAATCAAAAAGAATAGCATTTTCGTCAGAATGCCAAAATCGGTCTATTTGACTCCAATATTAAAAGGACTTTTGCCTATCCGCTGGTTTGACAAATTGGTAGGCGGTTACCTTGGGGTCTACAGCTCAATGAAGGATTTCCACGGTCATGCCGCCGAGGAAAAGAAATCCACTACAAAATAATTTTTAACCACTAAAAACTTTAAAATATGCAGGAAAAATCAGACATCGTTAGCCTTTATTTTTCAAAAAAGTTGAAAGGGATGATTGGGACGGAGTTTTTTGATATGGCTACCGTGCCTGAGGACAATATTACGGATGAGTTTTACCGATGGTATGGGGACATCTTCTATGTCAACCGCAAAAAATACTTGATCTTTTCAAATGGGTTGACAAAGTTTTCATTTGTCATTCCCGATTTTAGGGTAGAAAAGAAATCAAGTTTTTTTAGAAAATTCTGCCACTATCTCACGGAGGCATTAAAACACCACAATCATGATCCGGAAATCTATTCGGGTTCTTGGGAGTTTTTTTCCCATGATACGGTAGTCAACCGCTCAGCCATGGCTCATCTCAGCCAGTTGAAGGATATGTGTGAGCATGTGATAAAAATCGAACACTACTTAATTGAAAAAAAGGAGGAACTGGAATACCTCAACCACTATGTGAACAATTGGATAACGACCTATAAGGACAAAAAAGGGTATCACAAACCCAAGGAAGTCTTTGTGGAGGAATTGGAAAAAAGAGGATTGTTGGTCGAGAAATAGAAAAAGCGGGAAATCCCGCTTTTTCTATTTCCTAGGTGGCATGGAAGGCCTCACTTCAATTTTGCTCGGCAGAGTTCTGGAATTGAGCTCAAACAATCCCACGACCATTTCTCCAATATCCTCAATCTGTATCTTCCAGGCATCTTCATCGCTCACTTTATGATTGTTGAAGTTGGTGGCCACAGAGCCCGGCATGATAGTGCTCACGCGGATACCGGCATCTCTAAGATCAAGCATGATAGCCTGGGTAAAGCCCGTCAAGCCAAACTTGCTTGCATTGTAAGCAGATCCGCCTGCAAAGAAATTGGTGCCTGCCAAACTTGAAATGGTGATAAAATAGCCTTTGGAAGCCTTCAGGGGCTCAAGGGCAGCCTTGATGCTATAAAATACGCCAGTCAGGTTGGTATCGATAGTTTCGCTCCACTGCTCGGGAGTCAGTTCCTCAATGCTACCAAAATGCCCCAGGCCGGCATTGGCAACAAAATAATCCAAACGGCCCCACTTGTCGGTTACCGCCTTGACTGCATTTTGCTGGGCTTCAAACTCCCTCACATCTGCCTGAATGGGAAGCACTTCCCCACCCAATCCTTCTAGTTTTCTGGCCGCTTCCTCTATCCTACCCTTATCTCTTCCGGTAATACCAACATTTACACCCTTTTTGAGAAGTTCCTGTGCAATTCCATACCCAATACCAGAACTCCCACCGGTAATCAATGCTACGTTTCCTTTCATAATTTTCGTTTTCAAAATGGTTTAAAACTTAGTAAACCCAACTTGATACTCCAGAGAAAGTTTTAACAGTTCACGTCCACATCACAGGAGTTGGAATTGGCGGACTGCTGCTCATACGCCTGATTCAATGCATGAAGAAAAACCTCGGATGATTGGGCACCGCTAAGGCCATATTTTCTATCAAAAACAAAAAACGGAACCCCTCTTACCCCCAGCTGCTGGGCTTCGGCATATTCCTGTTTTACCCTTTCCACAAATTGATCTGAATTAAGCATCTTTTCTACTTCATTGGAATCCAATCCCAACTTTTGCCCCAATTCCAAAAGTACTGCCGGGTCATCGATATTGGCTTTTTGGTCAAAATGGGCCTCAAACAAGAGTTCTTCTGCCAAATCGCCTTTCCCGTGAACCTTTGCCATCTGGATCAGGCGGTGGGCATTTTGGGAGTTGGCAACTACTGTATTGCTTAAGTCCATATTTAAACCTTCAGAGCGTCCCATTTCCTCAACCTGAACCATCATTTGTTCGATTTGGGAAATTTCCATGCCTTTGGATTTGGCCAAATATTCCACTGGGGAAAGGGATGTGTCCGTTTTAAGATCTGGGTTGAGCAAAAAGCTTTTCCACTCAATTTCTATTTCACTCTGACCTTCAAATTGTTTTAAGCCTTTTCAAACCTTCTTTTTCCGATATAACAAAAAGGGCACATTACATCGGACCATATTTCTACTTTCATCTTTTTTTTCCTTAACTAAGGATAATTAATAATTATGAGTTCCCGCTTATCATATTTAGATATCACAAGTTACTTATGGCATAAAAGTTGAACTATTTACCAAAACAGAACTTATTCAAATTGAAAAATTGTTAAACCCCTGTGAAGGTTTTTACTAATTTGACAAAGAATTGAAAATTTTGTTTGTTTTTAAAATTTTTGTTTTGAAACTTTGTCTTGAGAATCATACAATGTCCTACAAGATCAACATATCCGCCGATTGCCCGGCCCCTGCACACCAGCAGGTGGAAATCACGGTTATGAATTTTTCAATAAGGACAAGGAACTTTTATAGGGCCTAGTCCCTGCTATATTTATGGCAACCTATGCGGTTGCTGCTTTCCGATTCTATTTCCAAGATAATTCATTTCAGACGCTTGAAAGCTGATCATTTTATTGGTCGGTTCTAAACCATATCACAATTATCATGAATATGATAAACAAGCAATTTGTTATTCAAGTAGCCCAAGAAGAACACTTGAAATATGCCGACACCATCGTAGAGGAAATGGCCAATTCCGCCCAAGCACGAGGTACAGGTATAGCTAAGCGTAGCCCAGAGTACATCATGCAGAAAATGCGAGAGGGGAAAGCCGTTATTGCCCTGAGCAAGACAGGCGAGTGGGCAGGATTCTGTTACATTGAAGCGTGGGGACATGAAAAGTTCGTGGCCAATTCCGGATTGATTGTCTCCCCAAATTTCAGAAAATCAGGACTGGCTAGAGAAATCAAACATGCCATCTTCAAACTTAGCCGCAAAAAGTATCCAAATGCCAAAATATTCGGCCTTACCACGGGTGCGGCTGTGATGAAAATCAATTCGGAGCTGGGCTATTACCCAGTCAGCTACTCTGACCTCACCGATGATGAGCAATTTTGGAAAGGCTGCCAGAGCTGCGTAAACTACGCCATCCTGACCAGCAAAAACCGTCAGAACTGTCTTTGCACGGCCATGCTCTATGTGCCGAAAGACCAACGACAACCAAACAAACAAAGATTAAGAAAAGACTTTTACGGCAACCTCAATCTATTTGAGCGCTGGACAAAAATTAAGAAAAGTATTTTAGTAAAATTCAACAAAGCATTAAAACTCGATCTTCAACCATGAAAAAAGTATTACTGGCCTACAGTGGAGGCCTGGACACCACTTACTGTGCATTGTATCTAAGTAAAATAAAAAACTATGAAGTCCATGCCGTTTTGGTGAATACTGGTGGGTTTGAAAAAGAGGAGTTGGAAACAGTAGAGGCCAGAGCTAAAAAACTGGGGCTGAAAAGCTTTGAGGTTTTGGATGTGACCCAGGATTATTATGAGAAGGTCATCAAGTATTTGATTTTTGGCAATGTGCTCAAAAATCAAACATACCCCCTGTCTGTGAGTGCCGAAAGAATCGTTCAGGCCAAAGCTCTGGCTGATTATGCCGCAAAAATTGGCGCCGAATCCATTGCTCACGGAAGCACAGGCGCGGGAAATGACCAGGTAAGGTTTGATATGATCTTCCAAACGGTAATTCCCAATATTGAAATTATCACCCCCATCAGGGATATGCAGCTCAGCCGTGAGGAGGAGATTTCCTTTCTGAAAGAACATGGGGTGGAAATGAATTTTGAAAAAGCCGCTTATTCCATCAATAAAGGAATTTGGGGCACATCTGTAGGAGGAAAAGAAACCCTGAACTCCCATGACACCTTACCGGAGGAGGCTTTTCCTACTCAGCTAACCAAGAAGGAGCCTGAAGACTTAAAGCTAACATTTGAAAAAGGTGAAATTGTAGCCATAAATGGTGAAAAAATGGATCCTGTAAAAGCCATTCAAAAGATCCAGGCCCTGGCGGGACCTTTTGCTATAGGAAGGGATATCCATGTAGGCGATACCATTATAGGTATCAAAGGTAGGGTTGGTTTTGAAGCCGCGGCGGCATTGATACTTATCAAGGCGCACCAGTTGCTCGAAAAACATACACTGACCAAGTGGCAATCCTTCTGGAAAAATCAAATGGCTGAATTTTATGGCACCCACTTACATGAGGGCCATTATTTGGATCCTGTCATGCGAAACTTGGAAAGCTTCATGCAGTCCACACAGGATTTTGTTACAGGAGAGGTAAATGTAAAACTGATGCCTTACCATTTCAAACTTATCGGCATCAGTTCCGAGCACGATTTGATGTCCAATAAATTTGGGGCATATGGGGAGATGAATAAAGGCTGGACTGCCGAGGACGTGAAGGGATTCACCAAAATATTCGGTAATCAAACCGCAATTTTTCACCAAGTAAACAAAACATTGGATAATGGATAAAATTAAAGTTGGCGTTATTGGCGGAGCAGGATATACCGGCGGAGAGCTTGTCCGACTGTTGCTTTTTCACCCGCAGGTGGAATTGGTATCCATCCACAGCAATAGCCAAAAAGGAAAAAAAGTATACGAGGTGCACCAGGATCTTTTGGGAGATTCGGAACTGGTGTTTACCGATGAAATAAACAAAAACGTGGATGCGCTCTTTTTGGCCCTACCCCATGGGGAGGCCAAAGGATTTTTGGACAACAATGAGTTTTTGCCATCCACAGTCATCATAGATCTGAGCACTGATTTCCGGGATGAGAGCGACAACTTCGTCTACGGCTTGCCGGAAATCAACAAATCCAGGATTATGACAGCCAAAAAAATAGCTAACCCTGGATGTTTTGCCACTGGGATACAGTTGGCACTTGCCCCAGCGATCGCCCATAGGTTCATCGACGGACCTATCCATATCAACGGGATTACCGGAAGCACCGGAGCTGGTAAAAAACTTAGTGAAACCACCCATTTCAGTGAAAGAAACCAGAACGTTTCTATCTACAAGCTTTTTGATCACCAGCACCTCAAGGAAATAAAGAAAACCTTTCACGAATTGGACATGGAGTTTAAAAACAATCTCCTATTTGTCCCCTACCGTGGTAATTTCTCCAGAGGAATATGGATCACGGCTTATGGTACCTTGGACAGATCATTTGAGGAAGTGAAGGATAAATACCAGGCATTCTACTCCGATGAGCCATTCACGCATGTGTCCGACAAGGAAATCATGCTTAAGCAGGCGGTCAACACCAATAAGTGCCTAATTTCTCTGCAGGAAAAAGAAGGGCAGTTGGTGATATATGCCGCTATAGATAACCTTCTGAAGGGAGCCGCCGGACAGGCTGTTCAGAACATGAACTTGGCATTTGGATTGGAGGAAAAAGCTGGCCTCAATTTGAAAAGTATCGCATTTTAACCTCTTTAATTATGAAACCTTACGCAGTTTACCCCCTTATGGACATCACGCCCGTGAAAGCGGAGGGATGCAAAATCTGGGATTCAAACGGAACGGAATATATGGACCTTTATGGGGGGCACGCCGTGATCTCCATCGGCCATAACCACCCCCACTACACCGATAGAATCAAATCGCAACTGGATAAAATTGCATTTTACTCCAACTCGGTACAAATCCCAGAACAGGAAGAACTGGCCAATTTGCTCGGAAAAGTCTCAGGCTATGACGAGTATGACCTTTTCCTGTGCAACTCAGGAGCAGAAGCCAATGAAAATGCCCTTAAACTTGCTTCATTCAAAACCGGTAAAAAAGGCTTCATTTCATTCAAAGGGGGATTTCACGGTAGAACAAGCGGAGCGGTAGCCTTAACGGATAACCCGAAAATAGTTGCTCCATTCAATGCTTCCCATGAGGTGCACATCCTGGAAATGGATCTGGCGCAAGTGGAAGAATGTCTGAAAAAGCATGATGTCGCCGGGATTATTATTGAAGGTATCCAGGGCATCGCAGGTATCCATACTCCCTCTGAGGAATTTCTATTAGGCCTTCAGAAACTAAGCAAAGGTTATAATGTCAAACTTATTTTGGATGAAGTCCAGTCTGGCTATGGCCGTACAGGTAAGTTTTTTGCCCACCAATGGGTAGAAGGCTTGAAGCCGGATATCATTACCATTGCCAAAGGAATGGGTAACGGATTCCCTGTTGGTGGCGTTCTCATTAATCCTGAAATGGAGGCAAAATACGGAATGTTGGGCACTACATTCGGTGGCAATCACTTGGCCTGTGTGGCATCCCTGGCCGTCTTGGAGGTATTGCATCAGGAAAACCTATGCTCCAAAGCTGACGAACTTGGAAATTACTTGATGGAAAAACTTCAGGGCATGGAAGGTATTAAGGAAGTACGAGGCAAAGGATTGATGATTGGAGTAGATCTGGAAACAGACGCGGCCCCAGTCCGAAAGGAGCTGATTGAAAAACACCATATTTTCACAGGAAACGCTTCAACCAAAAACACCATCCGAATCTTGCCTCCTCTCACCATAACCAAGGAACAATTAGACATATTCCTGGAGGCGTTACCTCAAGTCATTCAATCTACCTCAGCTCAAACTCATTAAACCAAAGTTAATAAAAATGCAAAACTTCACCTCATTCACTGATTTTTCGGAGGCACAAAGCCTTATCAACCTGGCTTTAAAGTATAAAAAAGACCCATTTTTGGATAAGCATCTGGGAAGAGGAAAAAGGATAGGATTAATATTTCTTAATCCTTCATTGAGAACAAGGATAAGCACCCAACTTGCAGCCAGCAATTTGGGAATGGAACCCATTGTGCTGAATATGGATAAAGATGGATGGGCGCTGGAAATGAAAGAAGGCGCTATAATGAATAAAAACACAGTGGAGCACATCAAAGATGCCGCAGCGGTTTTGGGTTCATATTTTGACATCTTGGCTATTCGGGCTTTCCCATCTTTGACCGACAAATCACAGGATGTGGATGAATATATTTTCACCCAATTCCTCAAGTTCACCGGTAAGCCTATCATTAGCCTTGAGAGTGCCACCCGTCACCCGCTTCAAAGCTTGGCTGACATGGTTACCATTAAGGAAAACGCCCAGGAAAAAAGGCCAAAAGTGGTCCTGACTTGGGCCCCCCATATTAAAGCCATCCCTCATGCTGTGGCCAACTCCTTCTGCGAATGGGCCCTCGGATGTGATTATGATCTCACAGTCACCCATCCTGAAGGTTACGAGCTCGATGAGCAATTCACTGCCGGAGCCACTATCACACACGATCAAGATGAAGCTTTAAAGGATGCTGATTTTGTGTATGTAAAAAATTGGAGTGCATTCAATGATTATGGCAAAATCCTTCACGCAGGTGAAGATTGGATATTGGACGAGCAAAAGCTTGCCAACAGCCCCAATGCTAAAGTAATGCACTGCCTGCCAGTGAGGAGAAATCTGGAGCTTTCCGATGAAATTCTGGACGGCAAAAGAAGTCTAGTTCAAGAACAGGCTAACAACCGGATTTATGCAGCCCAGGCAGTCATAAGTGAGATTTTGAACACGCAGGCCGGACATCCAAACAAAAAAGTTTAGAGAATGGAAGAAAAACTGCAGATAAATATCGTCAAAATCGGAGGAAATGTGGTGGACAACCCCGAAGCCCTTCAGACTTTCGTGGAAGAATTTTCCCAAATTGAGGGACCCAAAATTTTGGTACATGGTGGAGGAGTGTTGGCTTCCCGCTTGAGCGAAAAACTGGGTATCGAACCCAAAATGGTAAATGGACGCCGAATAACTGATGAAAATACCCTGGACGTGGTCACCATGGTCTATGCTGGCTTGGTCAACAAAAAAATTGTTGCTTTACTGCAGGCAAAGGGTGAAAACGCAATTGGCCTAAGCGGCGCTGACGGTAACCTAATCACCTCCGAAAAGCGGCCAGTAAAAGATATCGATTATGGATTTGTCGGAGATATTGTAGCTGTCAACGTGCCCCTGCTGGAAACCATTTTATCCCATAATTATGTGCCTATTGTAGCGGCAATTACCCACGATAAAAATGGACAGTTGCTCAATACCAATGCTGACACCATCACAGCAGAGTTGGGATTGGGATTGGCTAGGCATCATGATGTGTCCTTGTTCTACGGCTTTGATAAAAATGGAGTTTTGAAAGACATCAATGATGACCAGAGCAATATTTCAGAAATCAATTTTGAGAAATATCAGGATTTGCAGGCGGAAAAAACCATTCATTCGGGCATGATTCCCAAACTGGATAATGCATTCAAAGCCATTTCAAAAGGCATCAGCCAAGTATGGTTGGGCAAAGCAGAAGATGTGCGAAAAGCCATCAATTCTAAATCCAAAGGAACATTTATAAAAACCCAAACCTCTTAAAAAATTGACTGAAAAGGATCCACATACTTTAAGCCTTGAAGCCAAAGAGTTGTTAAAGTCCCTTATTGAAACCCCGTCCTTTAGCCGAGAGGAAGATAAAACTGCGGCTTTGATAGCGGAGTTTTTTCAAAATAAGAACATCCCCTTTTTCCAAAAAGGAAATAATATCTGGGTGAAAAACAAAAAGTTTGATCCCCAGAAGCCCAATATCCTACTCAATAGTCATCATGACACAGTGAAACCGAATGCCGGATACACTAAAGACCCTTTTTCCTGTATCCTTGAAGATGGTAAAATCTACGGTTTGGGTTCAAATGATGCGGGGGGATGTCTGGTTTCTCTGATTGCTGCCTTTTATCATTTTTATGGCAGGGATTTACCCTTTAACCTGATTTTGGCTGCGACAGCAGAAGAGGAAATCAGCGGGAAAAATGGGATAGCGTATATACTGCCTGAGTTACCCGAAATCGAGCTGGCGATTGTAGGTGAACCTACCCTGCTTCAGATGGCAGTGGCTGAGAAGGGCTTAATGGTAATTGATGCCGAAGTGACCGGAAAAGCAGGTCATGCAGCCAGAAACGAAGGGGAAAATGCCATTTATAAGGCGTTGGAGGATCTCAATATCCTGAAAACTTTCCAGTTTGAAAAAGTTTCCAAGTTTCTCGGAGAAAGTAAAGCCACGGTCACCATTATCAATTCCGGCAGCCAACACAACGTAGTGCCTGACAAATGCACCTATTGCATCGATGTGAGAGTCACCGATGCCTATACTTTGGAAGAGGCATTGGCTGAACTTGAGTCCAAGCTACAGGCTAAACTGGTTCCTAGAAGCATGAGGTTAAACTCTTCAAGAATAGATGAAAACCATCCTATTTTGAAAGCTGCCGACGAGTTACAGCTGGAAAAATACGGCAGCCCTACCCTATCGGATCAAGCCTTGATACCCTTTCCTTCTGTAAAAATCGGGCCCGGGGACTCGGCAAGGTCCCATACTGCAGACGAATATATTTACGACAATGAAATCAAAGACGGGATTTCGCTCTATATCAAATTAATTGAAACCTACGCAGCGATGCGATCAACCAAATAAAATACGACATGAAGCTTTGGCAAAAGGAAAAAAGTAACCTCAAGGAAGTTGAGGTTTTTACCATTGGAGATGATCCTCAATATGACATTTTATTGGCCCCCTTTGACGTTCTAGGCTCATTGGCGCATGCGGAAATGCTTGAAAGCATCGGTTTACTGACAGCCGAAGAGTTTAAAACCCTGCAACAAGGACTAAGAGAAATCTATCAGGAAATCCAAGATGGCACCTTTACCATTGATGAGGGAGTAGAAGATGTTCACAGTCAGGTAGAATTTATCTTGACCAAGCGATTTGGGGATGTGGGCAAAAAGTTGCACAGCGGAAGATCCCGAAACGACCAGGTTTTGGTGGATCTCAAACTTTACTACAGGGCGGAAATCAAATCTTTGATTGGTGAGGTAAAGTCACTATTTGACCTTTTGGTAAAATTGGCAGAAAAGCATAAAGCTGATTTGATGCCTGGCTACACTCATACCCAATTAGCCATGCCTTCCTCCTTCGGGTTGTGGTTTGGCGCCCTGGCCGAAAGCCTTTCCGAAGACATGGACCTCTTGCATGCGGCATATCAGTTGGTAAATAGGAACCCTCTTGGTTCTGCGGCTGGCTATGGCTCCTCCTTCCCGCTCAACCGATCGATGACTACGGAATTGTTGGGTTTCAAAGAAATGCATTTCAATGTAATCAATGCACAAAACAGCCGTGGGAAAACCGAGAAAACGCTAGCCTTTGCACTGGCAGGGATAGCTGGCACCTTGAACAGACTGGCCGCGGATTCCATCACCTTCATGAACCAACATTTTGGTTTTATCAAGTTCCCCGATGAACTCACAACAGGTTCGAGTATCATGCCCCATAAGAAAAACCCAGATGTTTTTGAACTGGTAAGGGCCAAAACCAACCAGATCCAGGCCAGCCCAAATACCTTGGCCATGCAATTGACCAATCTCACGACAGGGTATCATAGAGACCTCCAGGTGATGAAAGAAACTATATTCCCTGATCTTCAAAAACTAAAATCATGCATCAGCATTTCCAGGTTAATGCTTGAAAATATTGAGATTAAGCAAAATATTCTGAAGGATTCATTTTATCAGCATCTATTCAGCGTAGAAGAAGTCAATAGAATGGTGTTGGAAGGAAAGCCCTTCAGGGATGCCTACAAAGAAGTGGGTATGAGCATTGAAAACGGGACTTACAATCCGCCAAAGGATGTAAAACACACCCATGAGGGGTCAATCGGTAACCTTTGTCTACCTAATATCCAAAAGAAAATGGACCAGGCAATTTCCAAATTTGAATTTGAAAAAATGGAAAAACAATTGGAAAGTCTACTTACGAAATAAATATATAAAGCCCGCTCAAAAGAGTGGGCTTTTGGTTTATATAGATACTTAGTGCAAATTCTTTTAAAACTTCCTGCCCATTATGACCATTTCTTTTATAATTAGATACCCAATTCAACCTGGAAGCGTAATTGCCAGTTATTGAAGTTATTGCTGGGGTTTACAAATTGCCGATCCTCATAAGTCAAGTCAGTTTGCACCTTAACCCGGTGTCCCTTAAGATATTTGGTGACCCCAACAGTGTAGTGTTGCACCAAAGGCTCCAGCTCATCAATCTGGGATCGTGGAGCCAACTGCGTGTATCTTCCGGCAACTTCTACATTATTGAAAAAAATATAACTGGCCTGATAATTCTGCCCAAGTCCGGTATAAACGTATCTCATATCCCCTTCAGGGTTAAAAGTTAAAGCATTGGGCGAGGTTCGATACAATAACTCACTGGCAAAGGCAAAACCTCTATATTTTAAAAACCAATCGGTCATATAGGTATCCATATCCGTTCTTTCATATAAGAAGGTCCCAATCTGTCCACCTGTCCTTAACGTATTGCGATTTAAACTGGAAGTTACTCCTATGGATAGTTTAGGTGTTTTTTCCCGAATTAGGTCTCCCTCAAAATAATCTCCAAACCGCTCAAACATCCCGAATGGAAGAATTTCAACCCTTCCCGTATAAGCCAATCCCCCGTCCGTGGCAAGAATATTCCTGCCCTCTCCAGTGCTGACAGCACCTCTTAGCACATAATGGAAATTATTGATCAAGCGGTCCGTATAGGCAGCCTGCAGGCCAAAATCACGATCGACATTTAGGGTAGCATTGACAATACTTCTGTCTACAAATTGCAAATCACCTGAACTGTTCACCCTTTGGCGGTTCCCAGGAAGTTTGGTCTGTCCAAAGCCCAAAACAAGCTTATTCGTCAACCTGTAAAAAATCATGGCGTCCCTGACTATATTGGGGAATTCGGTATTTTCCCAGTCCATGTCCCCCCGTGTAAAGGAAAGCTGCAGCACATAACTCAGCCTGGGATTATATACAAAGCCATCAAAGCGCAGTCTTAGTCTCCTGACACGCGCTTCAATCTGGGTGGCCTGGTCTTCCTGAAAAGTAAAACCTGCTCTATTCTGCATCCTAAAACGAATATTCATCGCAAATAAACTATCAGGAGCCATGATCCCAAGCCCCTGTCCATAGGTGAAATATGGGACCTCCGAAAAGGCCAAAGGTATGGATTCCATGATCCTTCCCGTGTCCAATTCGGTGGCACGCCCCGGCACTTGGGAGTATGCCGAACTGCTGATTCCAAAAAGTATTAAACAACCGAAAAGTTTTGCAAAGTATTTGTACATACTATTTTTTATTAAACTCAAAAATAACCCAAATCAAACAAATTCCATTTGACAATACTTATTTTCTATAGAAACATGTAGTGTCACTCATTTTTAATTTATGGAGAAAGGAAAAAAAGTACTTTTTTATTCAACATTATTCATTGTCGGCACCTATTTTTTATTCCAAGGAATTGCATATTCCAAGCCATTTTTGGCTCCTTTGGTTACTGCCATGATATTGGCCTTTCTGATGCTTCCCATCACCTATGCTTTTGAAAAGTGGGGGATGAAAAAAGTGTGGGCCACCATTAGCAGTACGCTTGTTTTGGTCTTGGTAAGCGGTGGCATAGTTGCCTTGATTTTTCTTCAGATAAAAGACTTTGCAGAAGATTGGGAAGAAATGAAATCCACCATGTTCGAAAAAATGGAGGAATTCAGCACCTATCTAGCCGATAATACCATGCTTGAGGAAGAACAAATAGATGAGGTAACTCCAGAACCTGAGGATGAAAAAGATCAAGAAGAAGGTGAAGATGAATCTGATCCCAGCGAAGAGGAGGAAACAGCAGAGCAGGCCATGAGTGTGGTATCCACCATCATGACATCACTTACAAACGTGTTGCTGACCTTGGTCTATGTCTTTATGTTTATCCATTTTAGGGGACGATTTAAGGAATTTATTCTTCGCTTTATCCCTAGTGAAAAAAGATCAAAAGTTTCCAAAATCATTTCTAGAAGCTCCAAAGTGAGCAGGCATTATTTGGCCGGAAGGCTGCTATTGATGGCCATACTGACGGGGATGTATTTCACAGGCTTGTTGATTTCAGGTTTGGAAAATGCCTTTGTTATCAGTTTGATTGCAGCTGTGCTTTCCATCATACCATTTATTGGAAACATGATCGGTTATGTGATAGCCTTGAGTTTGGGATTGCTGGCTGATGGAGGATCCGGCACGCTCATAGGAATTACGGTCACTTTCCTCATTGCCCAATTTGTGGACAGCTACATCCTGCAGCCCATAATATTGGGAGACAAGGTGGATGTCCATCCCTTTTTTATCATCCTGTCGGTGATTTTGGGTAATGAGCTTTGGGGGGTAATTGGCATGGTGCTGGCCATACCAGTTTTTGGAATGATCACGGTAATTTGCCGCCATGTGCCTGTATTAAACCCTTTTGGCTATCTGTTTAGCCAAACAGACATCGAAGAGCCGGAGGATAAAAACCGCCTTTTATAAAAGTGATTAAGGTATTTGGAAAAAATCACTTATTTTTATGCCTTAATCAACACAACTAAGATGTATACAGGATTTTTGCACCTTCACTCCTACTTGGCTTACTTGGTCATCATTGGCATTACCATCAGTTTTCTATATGCGCTGTTTGGAGCTCTCTCAAACAGAGAATTTACAGCTAAAGACCAAAAATTCGGCTTGTTCGGCCTTATTCCTACGCACATTCAGCTTCTAGCTGGCTTGGTGTTGTATTTTGTCAGCCCACTGGGTGTTTCCAATTTCGGAAGCCACACCATGGGAGATGCTACTTCTAGACTTTACGCTTTAGAGCACCCACTGGTAGGGCTAATCGCAGTTATCCTGATTACAGTAGGTTATAGCAGGGCTAAAAAGATCTCTGTTTCCAGAAATAGGTACAGAAGCATCTATGTGTTCTACGGCATTGGCCTCCTACTGATTTTGTCCAGAATACCCTGGGCGGCGTGGTTGAGTTAATTAAATAGCCAAAAGAACGAAGACGGGAGACGGAAAACGTCTTCCTAAAAAAAGGACACAGAGTTTTCTCGGATTTACACTTAGTTGGACTATCGAAAAAGACAGATTTGTACTTACCCAAACGTTATTCTAAATCCATCTGTGCATTGATATTATAAAATTGGAAATTTTAGGCCGGAATTGATATTCCGGCTTTTTTTGTGAATAGGGATGCCATTTTTCATTGTTGAGGTGCTGCCAGTGTTCACTTGGATATTGTCCCGAACAGAATTTCCTTCTAGGAGTTATCATAGAAATTATATTTAATCCACAACAGAACCTGTAAAGCAATGAGGGGTGATTGCCAAAATGGCCCGCTACTTCGGTCCTGCCTCTGCCGAGTCAGGTTTACCTCCCGATAGGGACGGCAGGCTTCGGTCTTCTTTCCCGACAGCTAAAGAAAAGAGAACTACTTGCCTTTTGCTGCCGGTTGCGGATATCTATAACAGAAAAAAATTTTCACATATAAACCCAATCTGTATGTCAGAAAACAATGATTACAGCCTATTTGATGAAGTAAATCATTTCGTAGATAAAGCCACCAAGCATCTTGACTTGGACAAGGCCCTGGTGCAACAAATCAAGGAATGTAACAGCATTTATGAATTCAACTTTCCATTAAGAAACGATGATGGCTCAAAAGAAGTCATAAAAGGTTTCAGAGTTCAGCATTCCCACCACAAAGTCCCGGTTAAGGGCGGTATCCGATATAGCGAGGAAGTGAATGTGGAAGAAATCAAAGGGCTGGCAGCATTGATGACTTACAAATGTGCGCTAGTGGAAATACCCTATGGCGGAGGAAAAGGAGGCGTGAAGATCAACCCCAGAAACTATACAGAAACCCAATTGGAGAAAATCACCCGACGCTACACTTCAGAATTGATCAAAAAGAATTTTATTGGCCCAGCCATCGATGTTCCTGCCCCTGATTACGGAACAGGTGCCAGGGAAATGGGCTGGATTACCGATACCTATATGGCTTTCCACCCGGATTCCATTACTGCCAAAGGCTGTGTGACAGGCAAGCCGCTCTCCCTGCACGGCATTCCGGGAAGAACGGAGGCCACTGGCCGAGGGGTCTTTTTTGGCCTAAGAGAAGCTGTGAGTGTGGAAGAGGACATGAAAAAACTAGGGCTCAAGACGGGACTGAAAGACAAAAAGATCATTATACAAGGTATGGGTAATGTGGGTTACCACACCGCCATGTACTTGGAGCAAGCAGGAGCCAAGATTATCGGTATTGCTGAATACAATGGCGGATTGTACGATGAGGATGGAATTGATGTACAGGAAATCCATCGCTATAAAATTGAAAACGATGGCTTCAAAGGATACAAAAAAGGGAAGTTTATCGAAGAATCAACGGATCTATTGACTTATGAATGCGATATATTGGTGCCTGCTGCATTGGAAAATCAAATCACTTCAGACAATGCAAAAGATGTTAAAGCCAAAATTATTGCAGAGGCAGCTAATGGCCCAGTCTCCTGGGAAGCTGAGGAAATTCTTACTGAAAACAACGTAATGGTCATTCCAGATCTTTACTTAAATGCCGGTGGGGTCACTGTATCTTATTTTGAATGGCTAAAAAACCTCTCTAGAGTTTCGTTTGGAAAGCTGCAAAAACGATATGAAAAGCAGAAGTTCTCCGATCTGGTTGATATCATGGAAGAAAGCTCAGGATATAAATTTTCCGAAAAGCAAAGGGAGACGATTATCAAAGGTGCCAGCGAAAGAGACCTGGTTGATTCCGGACTGGAAGAAACGATGGTCAACGCCTATCACAACATGAACGAGTTAAGGAAAAAGAAAAATATAAAAAATCTCCGAATCGCAGGGTTTGTCCTTGCCCTTGAAAGAATCTCGATCAGTTACATGGATCTGGGCATATTTCCTTAAAAAGAAAAACCGCAAAATAGTTAGCCTATTTTGCGGTACCTTTTTCTTACTCTTTTAAATATCCTTAATAGCCCTACTTTACTCTTGGGCATTCTCTGGATGCTTTCTTTTCCGGATTTTTGCATGGTTCCACTGCAGAAGCATGACAGATAGGACATTCATTGATAGCTGACTCTTTTTTAATTGGTTTCATGGTTTCTCTGTTTTTGGTTATAACTTATTAACGACAGCTCTCAATCATTGTTCTTTTTATAGAAAATTTAGGATTAATCTAAATAAAGTCTGTTGATTCATAATCTGCTTGCTTCAAAATAAGCAAATAGAATTACCTTAGCCCAATGGAAAATGAAGTCTTAGTAGAAGTGGTCACCAAACGGATGCCCTTTGGGAAATATAAGGGATTTCTTATTTGTGATATACCCGAACATTATTTAGTATGGATGAAAAGGGAAGGTTTTCCCGATGGAAAGTTAGGCATGTGGCTTAGCACCATGTACGAAATCAAGCTGAATGGACTAGAGGATCTCTTACTTCCGCTCCGAAAAAAATATGCAAAAAAAATGTGAATGACCTCTGGGGCCATTCACGTTGCTAGTGACAAATGAAAAAGTTAATTTGCTTAGTGATATAAATGTAAATTAAAGAATTTTAACAAGCAAATTTATACCACATTTTTTTTAGCACATTTAGCGTTTTTTTGTATTTGAAATATAATATTTGGTTTGAATAAAAATATTATCTTGGACCAAACAAAAAAAGCTGTCCTCCCAATAAAGGAAAACAGCCTTTTAATATTGCCAAGCCAGATTACCTTACTGCAATCTTATCAGGAGTCCCATCAGGGTCATTCTGAACATTTCCGTCCTGCCTTACATTACCTAGCAATCTGATTCCTGCTACGTGAGGAGCGGCCATGGAAGTACCACTTATAGACCTATAGCTGTTGCTGATCCAAGTAGAATTGATCCCCACACCCGGTGCGCACCAGTCTACAGGAGGGTTACCCCAGTTGGAGAAGGAAGCAAATCTGTCGTTGGAGTCCATCGCAGATATAGTATAGATATAAGTGCCATTTACCCTAGCAGGGCTGGAAAGGTTGGCATCTCTGCTTTCGTTTCCAGCGGCAAGCACAAACCAGATTCCCTTGTTTGAAGCAGCCAAAACAGCGTCATCAAGGGCTTGGGAAACTGGACCGCCCAAGCTCATGTTGGCTACATCACCGGCTTTGCCGTTTGCGCCGACAAAGTTAACACCAGCGATCACACCAGAATAAGAACCAGAACCTCTAGAGTCAAGGACCTTGATTGGAACAACCGGTGCACCAGCAGCTACCCCCACTACACCGATGTTGTTATCGATGGCAGCAATAGTACCTGCAACGTGCGTACCGTGACCATTGCCATCCGTTAGGGAATTACCGTCTCTTCCACTTGTGAAGGCGTTAAAACCTTTAGAAGCATCCACGTTAAGGTCTTCATGATCCAACTCGATACCGGTGTCCAACACATAGGCTACATTGTTACCCGTATAATTTGCATGTCCACCTACTCTAGTGATGCCGTAAGGTACAGTCTGGCCGGTGGCTCCCCCACCTCCTCCTGGACCTCTGCCCGGAGGAGGAGCCAAAGCCACGAACCTGTCTTGTTCTACATACTTCACATTAGGATCGGACTTTATCTGATCAAATTCCGCCTGAGTCAAAGTAGCAGCAAAACCATCAAGAGTTGACCCATACACTTCGCGTAAATTCTCTCCGCTGATGCGGTACTTTGCCAAAAGGTTGGAAGCATCCTTTCTCATGCCTGCCTGAACTTCCTCATAGCTACCATCTTTTCTGAATGAAATCCCACTTTCATTCAGAACCACAATATACTGACCTGGAATCAGGTCTCCATTTGAAAAAGCGATAAGATCTTCAACTTCAAGTTGGTTTTTCTCATCCATGTTGTCTTGGCAACCCGACATTACAAGTGCGAGACAAAAAGCTGAAAGCGCTGCCGGCTTTCCAATAAATCTGTAAACTGGTTTAAACATACATTTAGTTAATAAAGGGTGTTAAAATAAATTTAGTGATACAATATTTTGTATCCGATTGTAATTATGAAAAAATAGTTGGCAAAAACCAAACCATACAATTTCCACCCAAAACACTTCCTATCTAAAAAACCAAATATTTATTGAAATTATGACAATACTTCTTCTGTTTTCAAAATATTTTTTCAACCAATTTAACTTTTAAATGAAAATAATAAAGTTTTGGCCCTATTTAAAATTTTTTAAAAAAGTTTTCCACATTATAACATAAGATTATTCCAAAAAGAGCTCATCCTGACAAATTATGTATATACATCTACTGCTAAATTATTAAATATCAATGGATTAAAATTTATTTATGGTTATTATAGCCTTATAACAAAAAAAAGCCACCTCTTTCGAAGTGACTTTTATCAAAAAATTTGAAAATTCTATTTTACCGCAATTATATCCCGGTTGCCATCCGGATCGTTTCTCACCCGGCCATCGCTGTTTATTTCTCCCAGCAATCTGATACCTGCCACATGGGGGGCTGCCATTGATGTCCCACTCATAACTCTATATTGATTGTTCAACCAAGTTGAATTTACTCCTACCCCCGGTGCGCAATAATCAATTGGAGGATTACCGTAATTGGAAAAGGATGCAAATCTATCCCTGGAATCCATGGCCGAAATGGTATAGATATTCTGGCCATTCACTCTTCCTGGACTGTAATGCTCAGCATCATTATTATTGTTACCTGCCGCCAGCACAAAATAAATACCTTTGTTGGCCGCGGCTATCACCGCATCATCCATGGCGTTGGAACCTGGGCCACCAAGGCTTAGGTTGGCTACGTCCCCTGCATTTCCATTGGCAGCGACAAAATCAATCCCGGCAATCACACCCGAATAAGGCCCGCTTCCACCAGCATCCAATACCTTAATAGGCACTACCGGCGCACCGGCAGCCACTCCAACTACACCGACATTGTTGTCCAGTGCTCCGATTATCCCGGCTACGTGGGTTCCATGTCCGTTTTCATCGTTCAGGCTTTCTGCATCGCTCCCGCTTGTAAAAGCGTTAAATCCTCTGGAAGCATTCACATTTAGATCCTCATGATCCAAGTCAATTCCTGAATCCAATACATAGGCGACATTATCACCTGTATAAGAGGTCGCCCCTCCTACCCTGGTCACACCATAGGATACTTCTTGCGTATTGGTAGGCCCACTATTATCCCAGCGGTTTGACTGATTTCTTCTTGGACGGGATACGGCCATCATCCGGTCTTCTTCTATGTATTTTACCCTAGGATCCTGGCTTACCCTGTCATATTCCTCATCCGTCATACGGACAGAAAATCCTTCAACAGATGCTCCAAAAACTTCTTTTAGGTTTTCCCCTCCTATTTTGTGCCCTAACAAAAGGTCTGAGGCTCCTTTTTTCATGGCAGCTTGGATCTCGGCATAAGTGCCATCCTTTCGAAATGTAATCCCCTGCTCATTTAATATGACGATATACTGTCCTGGAATTATGTCACCATTCAGGTAACCCACAAATTCTTCCTCAGCATCGAGGTTATCAGGATTCAGGTGTTGTTCGTCAAGACTATCCTGACATCCAGAGGCCATTATGGCCAGACAAAATGCGGAAAGCGTCAAAGGCTTTCCAATGAAACGGTAAACTGGCTTAAACATAATCAATTATTTAATAAGGGTTATAAAATAATGCAGTCCGAAAAATGACTTAATAATTAAAAATTTGCTTTAATATATAAAACGCTTAATTAATTATAACATTTTAAGGAATTACTGTGATTATTGCAATGACCAGACCAGTTTTCAGATTAAATTCATCTAGGTAGATTATTTATTATTGCTTTAAATAAGCCTTTTTTCAAATAAATTTTACAATCAATCCTATTTAATAATCATTTATACTTATTTGTGGTTTTTATGTATTACTACCTACATTTCCCAAGGCTAAAATCACCTGATATTCAGGCCCATCTTCGGCCAAATGAATCTTAATATGTCCATTAAAATCTGAAAATCTTTCAAAATTCATTTCAGTCCCATCCGTGAGATAGCGAAAACTTGTAATACTCAACAATGCCCTGGCATCTACTGGGTTGAGCATATAGGCCATATTGGCACCGGCCTCCGAAGCTTCCCCAAAGTGCAAATGGGCAGGGTAGTAATAAATATCATTGCTTTTTTGCCCTTCCAGCTGGATTTGCAGCTCCACTCCTCCCCTAATCAACTCCCGTACGGTGGCCACCCCAGAAAAGTCAAATTCACTGCCTGGAAACAATTGGTATTGAAGCTCACGTCCGGTATAGATTTCTTCTTCATCTATATTGCAGGAAAAAAAGCCGAAAAGTAGAATTGCGAGGATAATATGCAGCCGAATCATAATTGATGTAATTTCTTTTTTGTAAACGTTTTAATCCAATCAGAGTTACTTTATTGTTATATACGCTTTATCGCCTGTCCCCCACGGTCCTCGGTCCCAGGTTCGGTCTTCGGTCTCCCGTCTTCCGTCTCCAACTGGCATACAGCGTAAATTTTAATTTTTAACCTTCAACCTTACCAATTATGGCTAAAGATAAGCGACCCAGTGTAAAAAACGAGGAGCAATATGAGGCTTTGCGCGATCAGGGATATTCAAAGGAAAAATCCGCACGTATTGCCAATTCCGATAGCTCCAAAACAGGCAAAAAGGGTGGAAAGTCACCAAAATACGAGGAGTGGACCAAAGAGGAGCTTTATGACAAGGCCCAGGAAATAGGCATTGAAAACCGTTCCAAGATGAGCAAGGAAGAACTCATTGATGCTTTAAGAAACCACTAAGATGAAGTTGTTCGCTTCACTATTTACCGCTCTTGATCAAACCAACAAAACCTCAGACAAACTAGAAGCGCTTCATAGCTATTTCTCACAGGCAGAGGATAAAGACAAGCTTTGGTCTTTGGCCCTTTTTACCCACAAACGACCAAAGAGGCAGGTCACCACGACAAAGCTAAAGATCTGGTGTCAGGAAATCGCCGGGATCCCTGAATGGCTTTTTCAGGAATCCTATAACAGTGTGGGCGATTTGGCCGAGACGATCAGTCTATTACTCCCACCTGCAAAAGGCCGGGAAGACAAGCCACTCCATTTTTGGATAAGTTATTTGCTGGGTATGGAGGGGTTGGAAGATGAGGAAAAGAAAGGAAAAATCACCTGGGCCTGGAGCGTGCTCGACAAGCAGGAAAGGTTTGTCTTCACCAAACTCATTACAGGGAGTTTTAGGGTTGGGGTGAGCCAGAATCTGGTCACCAGAGCTGTGGCTGAAGTATATGAAATGGAAAAAACGGAGGTGGCCCATAGAATCATGGGAAACTGGGATCCAGACAAGACGAGTTTTGAAAAACTGCTCATTGAAGAAAATAGGGAAGACAACCTCTCCCGCCCCTATCCCTTTTACCTGGCCCATCCCGTTGAACAGCCGGAGGACAATCTCGATGAGGTGTCCTTCTATTTGGCGGAATGGAAATGGGATGGCATCCGGGGCCAGTTGATCAACCGCAAAGGAGAAGTTTACATATGGTCACGAGGAGAAGAGCTGGTGACCGAAAAATTCCCAGAACTTTTGGACCTGGGAAAAGAATTGCCCGAGGGAACCGTCTTGGATGGAGAAATCATTCCATTTCAGGATGGTTATCCGTTGTCCTTTGGGATCCTCCAGACCCGGATAGGCCGAAAAAACCTAACCAAAAAGATATTGAAAGACGCCCCGATCTCTTTCATAGCCTACGATGTTTTGGAATGGCAGGGAGCAGACATCAGGACCAGCCCATTGGTGGAAAGAAGGAAATTATTGGAGGAATTGAAGTCCAACATAAGCCATCAGAAGCTGGAATTGAGCAAGGTGGTGGAAGGAGGCTCCTGGCAAGAACTGGCCAATATCCGGGAAGACAGCCGAGCCGTGATGGCGGAGGGGCTGATGTTGAAAAGAATGGATTCCCCTTATGGTGTGGGAAGAAAAAGAGGAGATTGGTGGAAATGGAAGATTGAGCCGCTAAGCATTGATGGTGTTCTGCTTTACGCCCAAAAAGGCAGCGGAAGGCGGGCAGACCTCTATTCTGATTACACCTTGGCCGTATGGCAAGATGGACAGCTGGTCCCATTTGCCAAAGCCTATTCGGGTTTGACAGATGCTGAATTGCGGCAGATTGATAATTTTATCAAAAGAAACACCAAGGAAAGATTTGGACCTGTTCGAACGGTAAAACCCGAACTGGTTTTTGAAATTGCATTTGAAGGAATCCAGGAAAGCAGCAGGCATAAATCTGGAATTGCTTTACGATTTCCGCGAATTGCAAGGTGGCGAAAAGATAAAAACCCAGAGGAAGCAAACACATTAACAGATTTAAAGGAGTTATTAAATTTATATGGAGGAAAAACCGCTTGAGGTAATTGAACGCTGGTTTGCCCAGAAGGGCTGGAAACCCTTTCCCTTTCAATATGAAACCTGGGAAGCTTATCTGAATGAAAAAAGCGGGATTTTGAATGCTCCTACAGGAAGCGGGAAAACCTATTCCCTCTGGATACCCGCCCTGCTGGAATACATGCAGGAAAATCCAGGCACTTGGCAAACTCCCCAAAAAAACGGCTTGCGAATCATCTGGGTAACCCCATTACGGGCACTGGCAAAAGACATCCAAAAAGCCATGAGCACCCTTTGCGAAGAAATAGGCCTGCCCTGGACAGTCAGCATCCGTAATGGTGATACCAGTCCCAAGGAACGACAGGCGCAAAAAAAGAAAATGCCAGAGTGTCTCATCACTACACCTGAGAGCCTCCATCTGCTTTTTGCCCAAAAAAACAACCATCAGCTTTTTAAAGGCCTAAAGACCATAATTATTGACGAATGGCATGAACTCATGGCCAACAAAAGAGGCGTGCAGATCCAACTGGCCCTGAGCTACCTTCGTCACATTGCCCCCTCTCCCATCAAAACCTGGGGGATTTCAGCCACCATAGGAAACATGGAACAGGCCTATACCACCCTCATGGGGCCAAGTGAGGTAAACCCATTTATTATTAAAGCCGATATTGATAAGGAAATAATTGTGGAATCCATCCTGCCCGATGAGGTGGAAAAATATCCATGGTCAGGGCATCTGGGCGTGAAACTTATTGACAAAATCATTCCCATCATAGAGGAAAGCAAAACCACTCTACTTTTCACCAATACCCGATCCCAAACGGAAATTTGGTATCAGAAACTCATGGACAAATACCCCGAGATGGCAGGCCTCGTGGCCATGCACCATGGCTCGCTGGATAATGAGGTCCGGTCCTGGGTGGAGCAGGCCCTGCATGAGGGCAAGCTCAAACTCGTCATCTGCACTTCCAGCTTGGACTTGGGTGTTGATTTTCGACCGGTGGATACGGTGATCCAGGTCGGTGGCCCAAAGGGGGTTTCCAGATTTGCCCAACGGGCGGGAAGGGCCGGTCAC
This sequence comes from Litoribacter ruber, assembly GCF_018449405.1. Classification (NCBI taxonomy): domain Bacteria; kingdom Pseudomonadati; phylum Bacteroidota; class Cytophagia; order Cytophagales; family Cyclobacteriaceae; genus Litoribacter; species Litoribacter ruber. Next base: position 13,707 of record NZ_JAHCMY010000005.1, on the reverse strand, counting down.
CAACCGGGCTTGCCCAGCAAGATTTTCTTTGTACCTACCCACTCCCTGGAATTAATTGAAGGCAGTGCCCTCCGCAAAGCAATTGCCGAGCAGCGTTTTGAAGTCCAGCATCCCCACGAGCTGAGCTATGACGTATTGTGTCAATTTTTGGTGACCATTGCTGTGGGCGAGGGTTTTTACAAGGAAAAGCTTTACACGATGTTAAAAAGTACACATGCTTTCAGAAACCTCACCACAGATGCATTTGACTGGGCGCTTCAGTTTGTCACCCAGGGAGGGAAATCGCTGGGCAGCTATGAAGAATTCTCAAAAGTTGAGGTGATGGAGGATGGACTTTACAAAGTCAACAGCAGAAAAGTCGCCATGCGTCATCGTCTTTCCATGGGCACCATAGTGAGTGATCCCATGCTAAAGGTCAAATACATGACCGGAGGTTACCTAGGTGTGGTGGAAGAAAGCTTTATTGCCAAACTCAACAAAGGCGATGTGTTTTTCTTTGCTGGTAAAAGCCTGGAATATGTGCAGCTGAAGGAAATGAGCGTGCTCGTCAGGCGATCCAAGAAAAAAACCAACATCATTCCCAGATGGATGGGAGGACGCCTGCCCCTTTCATCACAGATGTCGGAAATGCTCAGGGAGGAATTGGAAAATGCGGTTTCGGACAGAAAGAAATCCATCGAGGTGCAAACCATCCAACCCATACTTGAGCTGCAGCAGGAACTTTCCCTTGTACCGGACAGAAAAACCCTGTTGATCGAAAAAAGCATTTCGAAAGAAGGTTCTCATGTATTTTTATACCCCTTCGAAGGAAGGTTTGTCCACGAGGTATTGGGCGCCTTGGTGGCTTATAGGATCAGTGTTTCATATCCTATAAGCTTTAGCATTGCCATGAATGATTACGGTTTTGAGCTATTGTCGGATAGTGATATCCCTATCGAGGATGCCCTTGCCGAGGATCTTTTCAGCACCCAAAACCTCATGGAGGATATTTTTGCCAGTATCAATGAAAGTGAGATGGCCAAAAGGAAATTCAGGGATATAGCCTCCATCGCAGGATTGATCTTTCAGGGATATCCAGGCAAGCCCATTACCAATAGACACGTACAGGCTACTTCGGGAATTATTTTTGGGGTGTTTGACGAATATGACCCCGACAACTTGCTGCTCCAACAGGCAAAAGACGAGGCCCTTTCCATGCAGATGGAGAAAGACCGCCTATTAAAAGCTATAGACAGAATCAACCAACAGGAAATCAAGCTCATCCACACCCGCAGGTTTACCCCATTTGCTTTCCCCATCATGGTGGATAGGCTGCGGGCCACGCTGACTTCAGAAACCCTCGAGGACAGGATTGCAAAAATACAGGCGCAACTAATAAAATAAAGTAGAAATGTTTTGCAGAAAATAGGCAAAGTAATAAATTGCGATAAGATTGGATAATCTTAAATAAACCCAAGGTTATCAAATAGATACCAAATAACTGCAAAAGCATTTTTACTTTGACAAAATTCATTTCTTTGAAGCCCGCGTTTCTTCTGCTTCTCTGCATGCTTTCCTCACTGGCTTTTGCACAGATCCCGGACACGGATCCACAAGAGCTCTATGAGCAAATCCAACAAGAAAAAGATGACCATGCCAAGTTAAGGTTACTGTCAGATTTTGCGTGGCTGATCCATAATACCGATAGCTCACAGAAATTCTACAAAGAGGCCATCCAATTAAGTTTAGTGCTGAATGAGGCTGATTTTCTAGTTCAAAACTACAACAGGATCGGGGTGGTGTTCAGAAACCTGGACCTTCACGAAAGAGCCTTGGAATACTACGAATACGCCCTCGTGCTCTCCAAAGAAATCGGCAATAAAAAAGAGGAAGGTTATGCACTCAACAACATTGCCCAAATCCTAAATTACCAAGGACATCCTACCGAGGCATTGGAATACTACAAAGAAGCGGAGAGAATTTTTAAGTCCATCGATCATCAAGAAGGCTTGGGCTATACTTATATAGGGTTCAGTGCCGTATATAATAAATTGGAAAGATACATTGATGCCATTCAGGCCATTGACAAATCCATGGAGATCCGTGGAAACCACATCGACCGGAATTACCTGACATCCATATTATTCCGTGGAGATTTTTTCCTTAAACTGAAGGATTTTGATAGAGCCTATCAAGATTATGAACTTTATTTTGAACATGTCAAAGGGAATTACACCAGAGGGGAAATGACTGCCTTTAAAAGATTCGCCGAATGGCATTATCAAAACGGCAATACCAGACAGGCAATGGAATATGCCCATAAGGCTTTGGAAATCCATCAACATACCCCTTCCCTAGAAGCAATTTTGTCCATTTATTACCTCATGGCAGAGATTTATTCAAGTTATGGACAATACGATAAAGCTTTTGAATATCAACAGGCTTATATTGACGGAAAAGACCAACTCTTGGATGAAAGAACCAACAGTTACCTCACCAACCTCAAAATAAGAAGACAGGAGGCTGAAATCAAGTCGCTGGAACTGGATCGAAAAATCCAAGAAGAGCAGGCCAGCAAAAAAAAACTGATTAACATCGGGCTTCTGTTTCTGCTATTCCTTTCCGGCTGCATGATCTTTATATATTATCGCTCTTATCAGCAGGAAAGATTGAACCTAGCCAAACTCAATGCCCAAAAACAGGAAATTGCCAGCCAAGCCGAAGAACTCAAAAACCTCAACATGGTCAAGGATAAACTTTTTTCCATCCTCGCCCATGACCTCAGAGGTCCTTTGAACAGCTTAAGGGGCTTGATCCAATTGATAGAGGAAGAGGACCTGACCGAGCAGGAGTTTAGGGAAATCCTTCCATTGATCAGTCAAAATGTGGGAAATAACAGTATTCTCCTTGAAAACCTGCTTATGTGGTCAAGATCCCAAATGAAGGGAATGCGTCCGTTAAAGCAAACTGTGAGGATAAAAAGTATTTTTGATGATAATGAAGATCACCTAAACCAAATCGCCCTGCAGAAAAACATCCGGCTGGTGAATGTAATCGATGATTCTGTGTTGGTAAAAGCAGATCGTGGGATGATTGACATCGTGATGCGTAATCTATTGACCAATGCCCTGAAATTTACCCCTGAAGGCGGTGAGATCAGTGTGGAAGCAGAGGACTTGGGCAAAAGCTGGAAGATTCTTATTTCTGATTCCGGAGTAGGGATTGCCGCAGAAAATATGGACCAAATCTTTGGGACAAACTTCTATACCACCGTAGGCACCAAAAAAGAAAAAGGAAGCGGGCTTGGGCTTCTACTGTCAAAGGAATTGATTGAAAAAAACAATGGCACCATCTCCCTAAACAGCGTAGAAGGAGAAGGCACCACCTTTTATTTCATTTTACCCAAGGCCTAAATCTCTACCGTACAGGTTTCCAATATCTGATACCTGCCTTCCAGATAGACTTTGTTTCGGTCTTCCCTAAACCGGCATTTGAACCTGCCTCCCCTATCACTGAGTTGTAGCGCGGTCATCTCGTCATTCATAAGTTTCTTGGACCAAAAGGGAACCAAAGCGGCATGGGATGAACCCGTGGCGTGATCCTCCAACTGGTGATAATGAGGCACTAATGTTCTGCTCACAAAATGGGCTTTTTTGCCCGGTGCAGTTATAGCGTAACTATAAATATCAGAACCTCTCAATTTAGCAAAGTCTGGGTTCATTTTTTTGATCAAACTCTCGCTTTCCACCAAAATGATATGCTTCCCATCCGTCTCATACATGGCCATGATGGGAATACCTAATCCTTCTTCAATGGCTGCTGGAACTTCAATTTCCTTGATCAGGTGGACTGCCTCCAGCTCGATGATAAAAGTATCATTTTCCTGCCACTGTACCCTTACGGTCCCTTTGCGATGGTGAAGCGTAAAGGGCTCATGGCTATTGAATTTCTTGCCCAAAAATATCGCGGCAGCAGCGGCCCCGTGTCCGCAAAGGTTGATTTCCTCATCCACAGCAAACCATCTCACATGAAAATGCCCCTCCTGCTCTGCAGGCCATAGAAAGGTAGAAGCCGGCTGCCTGACCTTGGTGCCGATCTTCTGCATTTGCTCATCATCAAGGGGACTTTTAAAATAAAAACAGGCTGCAGGATTGCCCGTATACTCAAGGGTTTTGTCAGTAAATACTGCTATTACTTGATAGTTTAAAATCATAAAATGGTTCTTTGCGGTTCAATTCTTAAAATAAGCAAAACCCTGCTCATCTTCAAATTATCAAGGCTAATCAATCAATTGGCACGCCAAAAATATGGAGAGAACAATACCAGAATGGTAAACAGCTCCAGCCTTCCCAAAAGCATGAGGAAACAAAGGAATAATTTGGCAAAAGGTGAAAAGAAAGCGAAATTATCCATGGGGCCAACCAAAGCCACAGCAGGGCCGACATTCCCCAAACTTGTAGCCACAGAGCCAAAGGAAGTCAACATATCATACCCCGCAAAAGACATGACCATGCTACCTATCACAAAAATAGCCAGGTAAATCAGCAGGAAATTCATGATGTGGGTGATCACTTTTCCGGTTACTCTTTCCCCATTGATTTTCAAGGGAACAACTGCCCTGGGGTGAACCATACGTTTAAATTCCAACAAACTGTTTTTTACAAAGGTCAGGTGTCTAATAAACTTTATTCCACCGCTTGTGGAACCTGCACTGGCCCCTGCAAATAGTAACATGAAAAAGATGATGACCATTTCGTCGGAATAGGCTGTGTAATCGGCCGTCACATACCCTGTGGTGGTAATCAAGGAAATGATTTGAAACGCCGAATCCCGAAAAGCCTGTTCGAAAGAAGTGCCTGAAAAATAATATATAGGTCCCGTAAGCACCAATATGAAAAAAAGCACTGTGGTAAAATATGCCCTAAATTCATCACTGGCCCACACTCTGTTAAACTTACCTTTTAAGCCCAGGTAAATCAAAGTGAAGTTTGTACCCGCCAAAAACATGAAAATGATAGCTACATAATGAATAAACGGAATATCAAAATGAGCCATACTGGCGTTTTTGGTCGAAAAACCTCCGGTAGCCATAGTCGTCAGCCCATGGTTTACCGCATCAAACAGATCCATCCCGCCAATTCGATAGAGGATCATGACCAACACAGTAAGCCCAACATATACAAACCAGAGCCTTTTTGCCGTTTCGCGGATCCTGGGATGGAGCTTGTCGGAAGTCGGACCCGGAGACTCGGCCACAAAAAGCTCAATCCCCCCAATCCCGAGAAGCGGAAATATGGCTACCGTCAATACGATAATCCCCAATCCGCCTATCCACTGGGTCATGCTTCTCCAGGTAAGCACTCCTACGGGCATGCTTTCGATATCCTCTAAAATTGTGGCACCTGTAGTGGTGAGTCCAGAAACGGTTTCAAATATAGCATCCGGCAAATAGGAGATCGTACCGCTAAACAAGTAGGGAAGCATTCCAAAAACAGACATGAAAAGCCAGCTCAACGCCACGATTAGGTACCCCTCACGCTTCCTAATAAGATTGTCCTCACGCTTAAAACTGAAAAAGAGCAGAGCACCAAAACCACCGCTGATCAACCCAGAATGGGCTAAGGGCATCAGATCACGGCTATCGTAATACCACGAAAAAAGGATACTGGGTACCATCAGTACGGCCAAAAGCATCAATAGGCCTCCCATCACTTTCCCAATTGCGGTGTAATGAATCATAATCTAATTAAACAGTTTTTCCAAAATAGGCTGAGCTGCCGGCAGGGCAAATACAATAGCTTTATCATGCATCTCCAATCTGAAATCCCCATCAGGAATAAAGACATTTTCCCCCCGGATTACCCCGGCCACGATAGCTGTGCTTGGAAAGTGTAGCTCTCTGATGGGCTTTTTGGTCAACCTGTTATTTTTGGTTACTACATATTGCACAAATTCTGCATCCACACCATATATCCCGGTTACCGCTTCCACTTTGCCCTTTCTAAGGTATCTACTCACCTGGTTGGCCGCCACAAGTTTTTTGTTGATCAGGGAATCCACCCCTATACTGTGGGAGATGTGGATGTATTCACGGGTATCCACGTGGGCGATGGTTTTGTAAACCCCGTGGTTTTTGGCACTCAGACTGGTGATGATATTCGTTTCGGAGCTTTCCGTCAAGGCAAGAAAACCATCCATTTCCTCCAAGCCTTCATCTATGAGCAGGTCAATGTTCTTATAATCACCATGAATCACCAAGGTCTCCGAAAGCCTTTCGCTTAGCCACTTGCATCGTTCCTTATCTTTGTGTATCAGCGTCAGCCTGTAATTACTCTCCATCCTCAAGGCAGTGCTGTACGCCAAATCATCCCCCCCGATCATCATGATGTTGCGGATGGGGACTTCTTTATGGTTAATTAATTCCTTGATGGAATCCACCGCTTTTTTGTTGCTGATAAAAAACACATGGTCATTGCTTCTGATCACCGTATCCCCACGTGGAATGATGGTAAGCTGGTCACGGATGATGGCGATGATCCGGATATCCTCAAAAATGGGGTTGGTACTTGAGTCGGAAAGTTTTTTGTTGATTAGCGGGCTGTTGCGGTCCAAGGTAATGCCCACCACGTTCAGCTTTCCACCCTCAAACTCAAACACATCCGAAAAAGTAGAGTTTTTCATCATTCGGGAAATCTCTATACTGCAGAGCATGGAAGGCGAAATGATGGAATCTATGCCCAGGTTATGAAAATAGCTTTGGTTGTCAGGCTCGAGGTAATCGTGGTTTCTTACTCTGGCGATCACCTTTTTGGCACCCAACTGCTTGGCAAGCATGGCCGTTACGATATTGGTTTTCTCCGAGGTGGTGACGGCAAGCACCAAACTGGCTTGCCCCACATTGGCTTTTTTCAAAATATCCAGGGAGGCTGAATCCCCCCAAACGGTCAACACATCTAATCTACTCGAAATGTTTTCCAGAATATCCTTCTCGGTATCAATCAAGATGATGTCCTTGTTTTCGTAACTCAGATGCTCAGCCAGATGGTATCCCATGTCCCCGGCCCCAGCGATGACTATATTCATATCCTGAAACGTTTGCTTTTTTAGGCAGGTGGCAAATTTACATACATTATTCTGTAATATTTACTATAAATTCCTAATTCAGAAATCATCTATATAAATCACCTGCAAAACTGGTTGATATATTTGGTAGCGGTATCACTGCCCTCTTCCACCGATTTCCGCCAATCTCTACATGCCTGGCTCTTCTGGTCTAGCCTATAATGGCTTATCCCCTTGTTGACCAGGATGTCCGGATGGTCGGGATTGAGCTTGAGGGCATAGCTGAAGTCCTCCACGGCTTTTTGGTAACGGGCAAGCTTGAGGTGGGCATTCCCTCGGTTGAAATGGTAGGCATATACCAGCGGGAAGTCCTCCCCGTTTATTTTACTGTAGCGTATGGCTTCGCTGAAAAGCTCAATTGCCTTTTCCAATTCATTTTTTTCATAATACACATACCCAAGGTAATATGTGAGCTCATCGTCTTCCCTGAAGACCCTATTCCCTTTTTCAAGAAGCTTTATCAAGTTGGATTTATCGCCCTGAGTGTTGATGTAAGCCGAGTACAGGTTGATGTAGGCAGGATGAAAGGTGGAGTCAATGGAAATGGCATCCTCAATATCTCTGATGGCAGCGGGATAGTTGCCTCGTTCGATTTGGGAGATCCCCTGATCGGTCAACCGGATGGCTTTCTCCCTATCCTCTGCATCCACTTCTATTTCCACCTCCTGCGCAAAAGAAACCTGAACCAAAGAGAGAAAACACATTATTAATATTGGAATAAAAGAAAATGATTTCCTTTTATTTAAACGCATTGAATTCAAACCTAATTTAATCATTTAAGACAAGCTAAAGTAAAGTTTTTATACTGTACCATTCATACCTTATTTAAGACTGCATGTACAATATGTCACAGTATTATAGTTATTAAGGTAGTAATTTTGTTCAAAATTAACCTTTCAAGTAAGTTAAAGTTTATGAAACGACTTCTCCTCCTTACCGGACTTCTGGTACTAACCCTGGATGTTTACAGCCAAAGCCTAGTAAACAATGAAGTTGGGGGCTGGCTGATGTTTTTCAACAGGACCAGGTTTCACGAAAAGTGGAGCTTGCACACCGAAATCCAGGACCGTTTTTATGACATCTCCGCCAAAGAAGAGCAACTGCTAATTAGAGGCGGCCTGAATTACCACCTCAATCAGAAAACCTGGTTGACTGCCGGTTATGGCTATATAGAAAGTTACCCTCCGGAGGATGTGGTGGCTGACAAAGTGGTGGAGCACCGCATCTGGCAACAGGTCATGCATTTTCATGCCATTGGCCGGGTGGCTATCGAGCACCGAGGAAGACTGGAGCAGCGTTTTGTGGGGGACCGCTACAGGGATCGGATCCGTTACCGCCTGATGGCCACCATACCTTTCAATAACCGCGTAATGCAGCCCAAAACCGTATTTGGCGCGGTGTATAATGAATTATTCTTGCATCAATTTGAATCCAGTCCTTACGACCGGAACCGCTTTTACACGGCCTTGGGATATCAATTTACCACTGCCACCAACCTGCAGGCGGGCTATATGGCCCAGAATTTTGCCGGTAAAACCAAGGGGTACATGCAACTTGGCCTGACTTCTAATTTATATTTATTAGGTAAATAATGTTTACGATGGGTATATTGTACCCATCAAGATGAAAAGAACCCTTAAAGAATATATTGGGCCCGGTCCATTGATCGCCGCGGCCTTTATAGGTCCAGGCACGGTCACCGTGTGCACCATTGCCGGTGTAAGTTATGGATACGAGCTGCTTTGGGCGATATTTTTTTCGGTGTTGATAACCATCGTATTCCAGGAAATGTCCTCCCGCATAGGACTGGCCACACAGTTAGGTCTGGCCAACTTACTTGGCCAGACCATCCACAACAGGTTGCTAAGGATATTCGGAATAGGCTTGGTCATTCTAGCCATTTTCCTTGGCAATGCTGCCTACGAAGCCGGAAACATCGGGGGAGCAGCGCTTGGGGCAGCCTTGCTTTTGGATTTGCCTCCTATCCATGCAAGCAATTTTACCATTAACCTCTATAGTCTTTTCATTGGATTGATTGCCCTGATTTTGCTTTTGCTCGGCAGTTACCAAGCCATCCAAAAAATCCTCACCACATTGGTCATCCTGATGAGCCTCACATTTTTGACAGCAGCTATCATGACCAAACCTTCCTTTCATGACCTTTTTGCAGGATTTTCACCCACTGTCAACTCAAGGAACATCATTACGGTTGTGGCGCTTTTGGGTACTACGGTGGTGCCATACAATTTATTTCTACACAGCGCCCTGGTGGCAAAGAAATGGAAATCCACTTCTGACCTCAAGCTAGTGCGAGTGGACACGATGGTAAGTATTGCACTTGGTGGACTGATCTCGGGAGCCATTGTAATCACTGCTGCAGGAGGCACTGCAATGGAGGTGGAAAGTGCGGCTGATTTGGCGCTGGGCCTGGAGCCAACCTTTGGAATATTGGCCAAATATTTAATCTCGGCCGGATTGCTGGCCGCTGGCGTCACTTCAGCCATGACCGCGCCCTTGGCTGGTGCATTGGTACTAACCGGATGCTTTGGACTATCACAGGATTTCAGAACCCTGCCAATGAGACTTTCCATGGGTTTTATCGTATTGCTTGGTTTGATTTTTGCCTCTTTGGGCATGCGGCCGGTGCAGCTGATCACCTTTGCCCAGCTGGCCAACGGGGTACTCTTGCCCCTCATCGCCACCTACATCTTAGTGGTGATCAATGAAAAAAAACTATTGGGTAAGCTAGTCAATTCCCCTCTTCAAAACCTTTGGGGAATCGCCTGCTGGTTGTTAACTTTATTACTCGGCATGGGCAGCTTGTTAAAAGTAATGGGAATATGGTAGATTTAAATTGTGATTTGGGGGAAGGAGGCTTGGATGACATCAAGCTTATGCCTTATCTGACCAGCTGCAACATTAGCTGCGGGGCACATGCGGGATCCGAGGCAGTGATCACTACCGCCATACAGGCTGCCAAAATGAATCAAGTCAAAATCGGAGCCCACCCCTCCTATCCGGACAGGGAAAACTTTGGCAGAAAAGTCCTAAACATACCCCTTGCTGAATTGCAAATATCCCTTGTCCAACAAATGACCTATTTTAAAGATCTGTTGGACAAACAAGATGCTTCCATACATCATGTAAAACCCCATGGGGCGCTATATAACCAAGCAGCCTTAGATCCAGAAACAGCCAATTGCGTAATCAATGCAGTCCAGCAAGTTTTTCCATTTGCTATCATTTATACTTTGGAAAATGGGGAGTTGAAAAAGGCCGCTCATCGGCATGGGTTGGATTCTTGGAGTGAAGGTTTTGCAGATAGAAATTATACCGATGAACTGAAGCTGGTCAGCAGAAATCTTCCCCATGCAGTCCTAACCGAGAAGGAGAAAATCTTGGCCCATGTGGCTTCCATGATCAAGGATCACAAAATTGTCACCGAAAACGGCAAAGCCATTCCAGCTAAAATTCAAACCTTATGCATCCATGGTGACAACCCCAATGCCTTGGAAATCGCCAAATTCATACGGAAAAATTTCCCCAAATTTGAATGATAGAAATTTTCCAAATAGCGCCTCATATCGTTGAAGTTCAATGGCTAAAAGAAATTTCAACAGAAATCCTTTATCAAAAGGCCCACGTTAAAAAGAAGCTGATAGAGCATTATCCGCACACCTTGCTACGGGCGGTATCTGGTTTTCACAATCTTGGACTTTACTTTGCCGAGCCGCAGGATTCAAAAGAGATCCTGACCATCTCTAGAAATATTCTGTCCAATTATGCAGGGGAAAGCAAAATGGAAAAGCACCTATGGAAAATCCCCGTGTGCTATAACGGAAAGGACCTGGAGAAGCTTTCAGAATTGAAGAACCTTTCCATCATAGAAATCATAAGGCTTCATTCCTCAGTTTCATATCATATTCATTTCTATGGTTTCTTGCCAGGATTTTTATACCTTGGTGGCTTGGATGAAAAGCTGGCCACAGCACGAAAAACCAACCCGGAGAGGGAAATAAAGGCCGGAAGCGTAGCCATTGGCGGCAGGCAGACGGGCATTTATCCCAGCACAAGCCCAGGTGGATGGCATGTTATTGGCCAAACTCCAATCACGATGTTTGATCCCACAAGATCACCTGCCGTTTGGGGAAATGAAGGTGACATCATTGAGTTTTTTCCCATTGAGTTTAATGAAATGGCTCTGTATGAAGGGAAAATACCTGAAAAAATCAAGTATGCTTGAAATTTTGGATCCCGGACTTTATTGTAGCCTTCAGGATGAGGGAAGAGTTGCCCAAGGCGACATTGCAGTTCCTTTTTCTGGCGCCATGGATCGGCAATCCCTCCATTTGGCTAATCACATTCTCCAAAACGACCTTAATGCCAGTTGCCTGGAGTTTGCTTCCCCTGGTCCCACGTTGAAATTCCATTATTCAACCACCATAACCATTACCGGGGCAAAAGCATTCCTTGTGCTGAATGGCAAAAGTATCGCGCCAGCTAACAACGCCATACTTAGCCTGAAGCCCGATGACGTCATAAAAATCAAAACCCTGGAATCTGGTTCCTGGGCCTACCTGGGGATTGTTGGTGGATTTGATTCGGAAAAGGTCCTGGGAAGCCAAAGCCTTTCTCCAGGAATTACAGTTTTATCGGGTTTATTAAAAGGGAACACAATCAATTACAGCAGCCAGGACTTCCTGTTTTCAGCATCCAGTTCCAGGGTGAAACCCGCATTTCCATGGGAAAAGGTGAAAGTATTAAAGGTCAGAAAAGGACCGGAATTCAGCCTGTTGCCAGAGGAGATTATCCGGAAATTACGGACTGACAGCTTTAGCTTTACCTCCGAAAGAAACCGTATGGCCGCTCCAATCCATGAACTGCTTCCGGCAAACCGGCTTGAAATCCTCACCTCTCCCATCTTCCCCGGCATGGTCCAACTTACCCCTGGCGGCAAGATGATATTGCTTTTAATGGAGGCACAAATCACGGGCGGGTACCCCAGAATCCTCTTTATGGAAGAACCCCAACTGAATCTGGCAGTCCAGATGAAGCCCGGCCAAAAGTTCATGTTTGAAATTGTCTAAAAGTTGTCTCCACAATCTCACCAATAATGATTGTTGGTTGGCTTAGGAGCCGGATCTACCTCCCCAGATCGGACCCACATCCCCAAGTCTGGAAGACTTGAATGTTAGTAACCACGGGTGCAACCCGAGGACAGCATCCACCACCTAGCCCCACAACTCCGCGGGAGTTGAATATCGCGAGAAGAATAACGGACATAAAGATTAGACCTGCATCCCCAAGTCTGGAAGACTTGAATGTTAGTAACCACGGGTGCAACCCGTGGACAGCATCCACCACCTAGCCCCACTACTCCGCGGAAGTTGAATTTCGCGAGAAGAATAACGGACTTAAAGATTAGACCTGCATCCCCAAGTCTGGAAGACTTGAATGAAAGTAACCACGGGTGCAACCCGTGGGCAGCAGCCACCACCAAGCCCCACAACTCCGGAGGAGTTGAATATCGACAGAAGAATAACGGACTTACAGATCGGACCTGCCTCCCCAAGTCTGGAAGACTTGAATGTAAGTAACCACGGGTGCAACCCGTGGGCAGCAGCCACCACCAAGCCCCACAACTCCGGAGGAGTTGAATATCGACAGAAGAATAACGGACTTACAGATCGGACCTGCCTCCCCACGTCTGGAAGACTTGAATGTAAGTAACCACGGGTGCAACCCGTGGAGAGTATCCAACACCATCCCAAAACTCCGGAGGAGTTGAATATCAATGCGTAGGACGCTAAAGTCCATAAAGCCAAAGCGTAAATTCAAGGTTTTTTTCCCTAACTTAGATATCATCAATTTTTTAGAAAAATGAGCAGTTATAAACAGGTTTTTTACCAGATAGTTTTTAGTACCAAAAGAAGACAGCACACTATCCCCGAGGCACACTGTGAAGAATTATACAGATATATTTGGGGCATAATTAAAAACAAAGACTGCAAGCTATACAGGGTCAATGGTATATCCGATCATATTCACCTCTTTACTGACCTCCATCCTAAGATAAGTTTAGCAGAATTTATTAAGGACATTAAGGTTTCAAGCAGTATTTGGTTGAAAGAAAACAAAAATTTCCCCCTTTGGGAGGGCTGGGCTAATGGATATGGTGCATTTACATATTCCTATAGGGATAAGGATGCGATAATCAACTACATAATCAATCAAAAAGAACATCATAAGAAGGAGTCATTTTATGAGGAATATAAAAGACTGCTGATTGAAAATGGGGTGGCTTTTAAAGAAGAATATATGTTGGGGTAATACCATGACTTTATTATAGGTGGCCTTTACACACAGAGGTTCAACCCCTCCGGGGTTAACCGAATTTTCACCTTACCGTTCCCCGGGTTCCACCCGGGGTTATTCACATTCAACCCCGCTGGGGTTGATTGAGTGGATAGGTATGATCTTAACTATCCAAATCCGGAGGAGTTGAATACAAAAGAGAATTGACAAACCTGGAAACCTGCAGGCCTCCCCAAGCCTGGAAGACTTGATGTAAGTAACCACGGGTGCAACCCGTGGACAGCATCCACC
>NZ_JAHCMY010000049.1:0-549 GCF_018449405.1 Litoribacter ruber | reverse complement strand
TTCGATTGAATGAAAGCCTTCGTAATATACTAGTTTCTTCAACCTATATTTTTTTGTGAAAGACTTTTGATAATACCCCTCTTTATGCTGATCAATTCTTGTTATTAAATTAGAGGTGACGCCTGTATAGAGTGTGGTGTTATTATAATTGGTCATGATATAGACCGCTCCCCCCTTTTCCATAAAAAAAATAAGTCCAGTTTCAAAAATCCTATTAATTTAAAAATATTTACTCTAAAGANCTCTTTATGCTGATCAATTCTTGTTATTAAATTAGAGGTGACGCCTGTATAGAGTGTGGTGTTATTATAATTGGTCATGATATAGACCGCTCCCCCCTTTTCCATAAAAAAAATAAGTCCAGTTTCAAAAATCCTATTAATTTAAAAATATTTACTCTAAAGAACAAGGTCATTCCTCACGTCATTGCGAAGGAGGTACGGCTCAAGATTGATTCTCCCGATCTGTCCTCTGGAAGTTCTAATTGATCGGGATCGCAATGACGGGTGGGGTCTGGCTAATTTCACGAGACCTGGAAGGTTTAATTCT
>NZ_JAHCMY010000048.1:0-574 GCF_018449405.1 Litoribacter ruber | reverse complement strand
GCCGGTTCTGGCTTCGCCGTTTACTTGCTGCGCGCTTATGGTTTATTTGGCTTCGCCGCTTATGGGCTTCGCCGCTTATGGTTTATTTGGCTTCGCCGGTTATTGGTTCAATGTTCAAAGTTCACAGTTGGATCCAGGGTTGAACACTGAACCTTGAACCTTGAACCCATATAAACCATAAACTTTCCCCGCAGGGGAAAAAGTAAGCCATAAACCCAAAAGGTATTGACTAAAAAAAAGAATGCATCAAATCTTCGGGGGAGGGGTATGCCTTGATGGCTGCGCCGGGTACTTGGCTTCGCCGGTTAGTGGTTCAATGTTCAAAGTTCACAGATGGATCCAGGGTTGAACCCTGAACCTTGAACCTTGAACCCATATTAACCATAAACTTTCCCCGCAGGGGAAAAAGTAAGCCATAAACCCAAAAGGTATTGACTAAAAAAAAAGAATGCATCAATTCTTCGGGGGAGGGGTATGCCTTGATGGCTACGCCGGTTACTTGGCTTCGCCGGTTACTTGGCTTCGCCGTTTACTGGCTTCGCCGTTTATGGGCTGCGCCGCTTATTGGCTTCGC
>NZ_JAHCMY010000047.1:0-695 GCF_018449405.1 Litoribacter ruber | reverse complement strand
TCTGTTGCATTTTCTGCTCAACATGTCAAAGAACTTGTTATTCCGCTTTCGGAATAAAGGAGGAAACAAAGTTTCCTGATATTAAAATAACCATCACGTTTGATGATTTTATGTGGAGGATAACGGATTCGAACCGTTGACCCCCTGCGTGCAAGGCAGGTGCTCTAGCCAGCTGAGCTAATCCCCCATTATTTTATCCATAGACTTCGAGCCGCTGACCCTCCCGACTGGAAGTCGGGATGCTCTAGCCAGCTGAGCTAATCCCCCATTATTTTATCCGTAGAATACGAGCCGCTGACCCTCCCGACAGGAAGTCGGGATGCTCGAGCCAGCTGAGCTAATCCCCCATTATTTTATCCGTAGAATACGAGCCGCTGACCCTCCCGACAGGAAGTCGGGATGCTCGAGCCAGCTGAGCTAATCCCCCATTATTTTATCCGTAGACTTCGAGCCGCTGACCCTCCCGACTGGAAGTCGGGATGCTCTAGCCAGCTGAGTTAATCCCCCGGAGAATTATAAATTAGAAATTTATAATTATAAATGTGAGCGAACATTATCCGCTCATTAATCATTCTTAATTCCTAATTTTTGGTGGGCCTGCGTGGACTCGAACCACGGACCTCTACTCCCGATAGCTATCGGGACAGTGTAGCGCTCCATGGAAGGAATTCATTACTAAGCCTAATTCTTTACTT
>NZ_JAHCMY010000046.1:0-838 GCF_018449405.1 Litoribacter ruber | reverse complement strand
TTTACCTCCCGCGGGAGGCCGACCCACGGGGTGGACAACCATGACAACCATGACAACCACGACTTACAACCTCCACTCCCGACTTACGTAATCAATGAAATTATAAATCTTCACCCCGAGTTTATCGTATTTATTTGATAAATCTGAAGATAGGTCAATGGCTTCAGGATAGAGTATAGATATTTTTTTGAGATGATTAATAGTCTCCAGATTACTGGCGTGCGCATAATTTAAAAACCTCAAAAAGTCATTTTTATATTTCCTCCTCCCATAGCCTTCCACGATATTCGAGTTAATAGAATCTGCCGATCTTCTTATTTGGCTTCCCAGCTCATAAAGTTCCTGCTTTGGCAGAAAATAGCTAAAGCGGTGAGTTTCGATAAACAGCTCGAATGAGATCTTGTAAATTTCGAGGTCGTGATAGCTTTTCATAGTATCTCAAGGGTTATTTAAAAAATTGTTAAGGGAAAAGTTAGAAAAAAGTTAATAGTAGTAAACAGGTATTATGAAGCCTTAATTTACAATCAAAATTGCAGATTTAAAAATAGTTGTTATCGTGGTTGTCGGTCCCGAAGGCGCCTCCCCCGAGGAGGTAAACTTCGATGTTCGGGATTGTTGTCCTAAACCTGCGGTCCTCTGTTGTCGAGTTGTCGTTGTTCTATTCGCGGGAGAACAGGGAGGGATGAAGGTGGGCACCGCGAAGAAGATTGGGGTTCGGCAGCCTTCATCCCACCCCTAAGTAATCCCCTGCTGGGCGTCTAAATAGAACAATGACTACCACCACAACAACCCCGGGGAGGCGCAGTTTACCTCCCGCGGGAGGCCGACCCACGGGGTG
>NZ_JAHCMY010000045.1:0-1034 GCF_018449405.1 Litoribacter ruber | reverse complement strand
GGAAGCTGGCAATTTGCTTTGGAGGAGGATGGAACATATGCGATGGTGGGCACTTTGCCTAGTGATCAAGATTATCAGCTTCAGATTCAAATTGGGGAGCATGAACAATATATCTCAGATTGGATGCAGCCCGCCATGGCCCCACCAATCGAAGGGATGTTTTTCACCCGTGAAGAGGATGGGGTGTATATTTATTTGAATAGCCGTGGGGAGGACAATTATTTCTTGTGGACTACGGAAGAGACTTGGCAGTTCAGATCTTGGTTTAATCCCATTTACCGCTACGAACCATATACAAATACGATTATTCCTCGGGAGGAAAATATTAATCTCTGCTATAGGAATGAAAAATCTGGAGATATTAGGCTAGGGAGTGGTGCCCAATCGGTAGATGGGGAGATCCGGGGAGTAGAGTTGATGAGAATTCCCATTTATTCTGAGAAGCTGGGGCTTCGATATAGTATTGAGGTGTGGCAAAGAACATTGGATCATGCGGCGTTTGAGTTTTGGGAATCCATTAGGAAAAACACAGATGACCTGGGGGATATTTTCAGTCCCATGCCGGCATTTTTGGGTAGTAATATAAAAAAAGTTGGAAGGGAAGACACTCCTGTCATTGGGTATATAAGTGTTGGTAGATCTGAAAGGAAAAGGCTATTTATTGATTTTACTGATATTAGACCTTGGAGCCCAAGGATAGCGGATTACAGTCATTGTGAAATGGTTCCTGATATCATACGAGAGCACCAGTATTTTGAATATTTTAATAGGCCAAATGTAGAAGTCGGTGATCCAGTAATTGAAAACGGGCTGTGGATTGGGTGGAATTATACTTATACCGACTGTACCGATTGCAGATTAAGAGGAACTACTGAGAAACCCGATTTTTGGGATGAGGAAATTTAATGTTATCATTTGAAGTGTAATGAAGGTCCAAAAGTGTAAGAAATATTTAATAGTACTGCCATTTATTATGGGGGTTCTTTTTGGAGGTTGCCGGGAGTTTTATGAACCTGAGATAATCACCCAGGATT
>NZ_JAHCMY010000043.1:0-1535 GCF_018449405.1 Litoribacter ruber | reverse complement strand
TCGTCCCGAGGCGCAGCCTCGGGACAACAGTTTTGATACCCTATCCGAAGAGCGAAGCTCGGAGGGAGGGTGCGAGAATAGGGGCGGTGAATGGCTTTGCCGCATTAAATGGGCTCCCAACCAACCTATGATGATGTGGATACTTTGTACTTGGTACCTAGTACTTGGTACCCATTTACCCACGTAAATAAAAGAGGCACTAAGGGCGCAAAGTCAAAAGGAAGAGCGCAAAGGTGTTTTTGTCCACGGTCCACGGTCTATGGGACTTTAGCTTATACATCCAGGTTTAAATTATACCTCACAGATCTTCCCGCCCCTTCCTGAAGTAGGGCGCTGATCTGGTGAAGGTGTTGGAGGTCACGGGTGGCGGTGGCCTTTGAAACTTGGGTGATGGACATGTACTTTTTGGCGCTCATTCCACCGCTAAAACCAGCAGGTCCTGCATCGAACATTTTCCGGAGCACCTTCAGTTGACGCTCCTCCAACTTGTCTTGGTAGAGGTCAAAGTAGCGCGCTTTTTTCAGTGTAAAGGCCACCAGGTTCTTTGCATCGCGCTGGGCATCTATGACGATCTGAATGAAATACCTTAACCAATTTTGGATGTTCAGGGACCCTTGAGCTTCTTTTAAGGCTTCATAATAGGCGTTTTTGTCATTGGTGATGGTTCTGGAAAGGCTGAGGAGTACAGGGGCTTTAAGATTTTGGGACAAAGCCTTCTCGGCAATGGCCCTTCCAATCCTTCCGTTTCCATCCTCAAATGGATGAATACTTTCAAAAAACAGATGTGAAATAGCGGATTTAAGCAGTGCCTCCGTAATATCCTCATTGCCTGGGGTTATGGAGGAATTAAACCATTTCACAAACCTATCCATCTCGGCAGGGACCAGGTTTGAAGGAGGTGCTTCAAAATGGACTGTTTCTCTACCGAGTGGGCCGGAGATTACCTGCATGGCTTCTTGGCCTTTCCGCCAATCGCCTATTTCAAGGTTTCTGGCTTTGCCCATCAACACGGTATGCCAATCTTTTAGCATCTCGGCACTCAAAGGTTTCATATAGGTGTTTCTTACCATTACCATGAGTTCCGAAATACCTGAGGCATTTCGGTCTTTGATTTTAATTGGATTGTGAGAAAGGCCCAGCTTGTTTTTGATGGAAGACATGACGTCTTCCCGACTATAAAATTCCCCTTCTATTGCAGATGACTTGATGGCCTCGGAAACCATCATGTCTATCATGGTTTCCTCTTCCAATTTCTTTGACAACCCCAGGTTCAACCCCTTCATTTCGGCCCATTCAAAGCTGAATTCCGTGATCATTGCCCGTAAATCATCTACATCATAGTGGAAGTTTGGCCAGTCTTTATGTTGCCAATTATATTGCATGAGCCAATTATTTAACTTAATCGGCTCAAATATAGTTAAATTATGAGCCGATTGCAATGTATAATCGGCTTATAAAGTTTAGTAATCGCAAAGCGACGCAGGACTAAAAATGGGTCACGAAGGACACAGCTTGTCCCGAGCAGCGGAGCGAAT
>NZ_JAHCMY010000041.1:0-1811 GCF_018449405.1 Litoribacter ruber | reverse complement strand
GACTTGAAGTTGACTATATTGGAGTGATAGTAGGAGAGGATCTAATTGTTAGAAATGGGAAGGTACTTGTCGATCCGAATAAAAGGGACAAGCATGACTCAACTGTTAGGGGCTGGAAAACGATGGCAAAAGAAAATAAAACTGCTACCCAAGAGTTAATGCTTCAAATCATAAAGAATACCTATCGGACACTAATGACAAGAGGAATGAAGGGGTGTTATATATATTGCGTGGATGTTGAAACATCAAAATATTTTAAATCAGCAATAATGAATCTAGAGATAGTTTCTGACAAAAAGGTGAGCGTATAAGTTTGTTATTATTCCTTAGTGACTTATACTTCCAATACGAATGATAAACAGAAGCCCCCGATCTCTCGAGGGCTCAAATTACTCACTGGAGGGTGGATCACAACTTATTCTTATTACTATAATATATAGATAATCAAATTTTTTTATTATCTCCAATAAATATTTATGTATCTATTGCCTGTGGTGCCATCTTTCAACCGCTTCTTGACTTTTTTTGATTTCAAGACCTTCTGCTTGACAAGGTAGGTTAAAGCTTTTGTGACTTTTTCACTAGTCTCATCCCTTCCAATCTGTTTGCAAGCTTCCACTGCTTCAGCTACAAATCGGGGACTGATAAAAAAATCTTCATCGATTAAGTGTTTTATTATAAAGGGAGAAAGTTTTCTATCTTCTCGAGTGTCTTTAAAATATTCAGGATTATTACTAAAGCGGTTTTTAAAATTCCTGAATTCAGGAGAGTTTTGGATTTTTTTTGGAATACGATAGTTTAGGTTAAAAATCTTTTCTGGGGGCAAGCCAATTTCTGCTCCTAATCGGTTTGCTGTTGGATTCGATAAGCTTCTTCTACCTTTGAACATAGAGTAAACCTGAGATTCAGTCTGTCCGACTAGTTCAGCAAAGCCTTTTACTTCAAGGCCTAATAGCTCCATGATACCATAAAGCCTTTTTCCCATTAGAATGTCAAAATCCTCAATTTTTGAATTTTCCATTCTCAAAAGGATTAAAAAATTTAGGCTAAAAAGTGGTCAAAATATTTTTTTTGTCGAATTACTTTTCTAATTTTAAAGTGTAGAAGAAAGGTGGGTATGCTCCACCTTAAGAAAGTAATTAAAGGTATTAATTAAGAGTCTCGACTGCAATTCCGACAATTTGTAATAGGACGAGACGGTAGGTTAATGCCCAAGCAGTTATTTTGTGTACATTTGTATGCACTATAGCTGTTGGGTTGCCTATCGTAAGCCGTTCCTATGGGCGTCGGAACCTTGCAGTACGGTGATAGGTGCCCACGCTATAGTGTCCTTTCCTCCAGAGACTCATAATTTCAGATTATGAGCACCAAAAGCCAAATATATTCTTCCTTAGCATTCAATCTGCCAGGCACCCAGCCAGAGCAGGAGGGGAGGATTGTGGATTTTTGTGGCACACCTAACCAAATCCATTCACACATGCGCTACGGTCATTGGGGACCTGCCGTAAGCTGCTTCCTCGTCCCCGTTTTCTATCAAAATCCTAGAGTAACCAATAAGCAATTGCAAAAGAATCTGATTAAGTCACCGGATTGAGCTGAGACAAAATTGGCCACAAAGGTCACTAAGTTTCCACGAAGTTTCACAAAGGCTTCTTCGCGGATAATCAAATGGGTCACAAAGTTTCACAAAGTTAAAAAGAAGGACACTAAGCTTCTTCGCGGAGTGAAAAATTGGACACAAAGTTCCACAAAGGAAAAACTAAGGGCACTAAGCTTCTTCGCGGAGAAATTTAATTGGCCACAAAGGTCAC
>NZ_JAHCMY010000040.1:0-1856 GCF_018449405.1 Litoribacter ruber | reverse complement strand
TAATCGAGTAGACGGCCGTGAGCCATAAGCCCACGGTGCGCCTCTCACACCACCGTACGTACGGGTCTCGTATACGGCGGTTCACTGGATTGTAGGTTGCGTTTTCAGGTAATAGGAAAGCATCGATTCATACCCTTTTCTTCTCAGGCGTGACAAAGTGATAGTAGTAATCAGAATCGGACTCTGGGCCACTGCCCATCCCCCTTTTCTGGTCCTGCTCCATGCATAGGCATGGTCTTGGTCCACTCCCAATCTAATCAGGTTTTTACGTTTCCGCTCCGGCTTTTTCCAGTCGTGCCAGATACAATATCTGAGACGGTTTCTCAGCCACTCGTCGAGTGATTTAAGCTTTGCTTGGATGCTGGCAAGGCGGTAATTGTTTACCCATCCCCGCCAGACTTCAGCCAGCTTTTTCAGCCGTTCCTCAAAACTGTACGGTCTGGTTTTCTTGGTAATCTGCTTGAGCTTTCGTTTCAGGGATTCCCAACTGTTCTGTTTCACCACCAGCTGGTATTTTCCTCTCACCCCTTTCTGATAAGTCGGAACGAATGCGTGTCCCAACAATTCAAAGTTGGAGGGTCTTCGGATGCCGCTTTTCTCCCTGTTGATGGGCAGTCTGAGCTTGTCTTTTAGAAAAAGGTAAATCTCATTGCCCATTTTACGGGCTTCTCTTTTTGACTTGGTGTAGATACTGAAGTCGTCAGCATAGCGGACATATTTCAGGCTTCTCCTGTCCAGCTCCTTATCCAGAACATCCAATAGGATGTTGGACAGCAGCGGACTTATTGGAGAGCCCTGCGGAACGCCTTTTCTACGCCTGTGCAGTTTTCCGTCAATTTGGATTGGTGCACGTAGCCATTTTCGGATAAGCCGTAGGGTTGTCGGACATTTTACCTGCTGATAGATAAACTGTAGGAGGATTGAGTGGTCTACTTCATCGAAGAATCCTTTGAGGTCAATGTCCACTATGTCCTGATAACCATCGTTAATGTGTTTCAGAGCCTGTGTTACTGCCTTATGGATGTTCTTCTGCGGACGGAAGCCATAGCTGTATTCCTCGAACGTGAGTTCATACTTGGTCATCAGCACCTGGCTGGCTGCCTGTTGTAGCCATCTGTCCACCACTGTGGGGACTCCTAGCAATCTTGTTTTTCCGTTTTCCTTGGGGATTTCAACCCCTCTGATAGGTTGAGGCACGTACGTATGGTTGAGGATGGATGTGGCAATACTCTCCCTGTTGCTTTCCAAGTAGGATAACAATTCGGTGACTTTCATGCCGTCCACCCCAGCCGATCCTTTGTTCCGCACCACCTGTCGGTAGGCTTTGTAAAGGTTCTTACGGTTGAGTACTTTTTCTATCATAATTAATTTGTTAACCCTGTCCGCTTAAGATGGGGCTGCACCAATACGGTACTCCACATCGAATTTGGACTTAATCCAGCGTTCAGTCCTTCATTACCCAGTGAGACCTCTGTAGATCATACAGCTCGTTACCGGTAACTACTATGACCTCGGCTGACTTCTTGGCTCATAGAAACCTAGTCTATTCCAAGATCTCCCTTGGTAAGGTGAATATCCTTGTGTCTATCTCTGCCATATCTACCATTTTGGTACTTCCTCCCTATGGAAGGCTGGGACTTCGGTGTGCTGTGCCACCTCATCCGACCTCATGGCCTCAGTATATGGTTCCTGTTCGTCAGTACAGACACCGCAGTCTGGCTTACTTCAGTGTATGGGTCACCCCAAACCACCTTGCCACTTGCTTGGCTTCGGGACGTAACCCCCGCGCTTAGGGACTTTCACCCGTTGGAACGGTCAACTTTTTGACCTATATTCACCATTCAAGGCACACACAG
>NZ_JAHCMY010000004.1:0-353928 GCF_018449405.1 Litoribacter ruber | reverse complement strand
AACTGATACCCCATCCGAAGAGCGCAGCTCGAAGGGAGGGCTCCGAGAATCAGGACGTAAACGTAAAATACTGGAAAAGCCTTCAAGTTAC
Organism: Litoribacter ruber; assembly: GCF_018449405.1. Taxonomy (NCBI): domain Bacteria; kingdom Pseudomonadati; phylum Bacteroidota; class Cytophagia; order Cytophagales; family Cyclobacteriaceae; genus Litoribacter; species Litoribacter ruber. Next base: position 353,837 of record NZ_JAHCMY010000004.1, on the reverse strand, counting down.
TCCTCAAGGCGGTTTTTTGCCCTGCTGCGGTGTACTTTGTACTTGGTACCTAGTACCTTGTACCCATTCGTAAGTTCGAAATTTGAAGTACGAGGTACGAAGGAAGGGTTGCGGGTCAGCCACGGAAGTGGAATAATGAATGATGAACGCCGAATGATGAATAATGAAGTTTACATCCGGCATCGGTCATCGGTCATCCGACTTCCGACACCCGACACCCGACATCTCACACCAAATGCTTCTCCGAAAAGCTAAGCAAAGGAACCCTTAGATCGGATTCCATTTTTTGAACCAGGTCCTCTTCAAAAAGCCTGTCCAGGAAATTTGAACGCTCTTTTTCTACCATCACCACCAGATCATAGGGATGCACTTTGATGTGGTTGTGGAGCTCTTCATAAATGTTGGAGGCAAAAAACTGCTTGACGCGAACAGTGGGATAGGCGATTTTTTCCTGGAGCTCATCCCGATAATAATCAAAGAGATTTCCTTCTCCTTCTTCCTTGTGGTCTTTTACATGGACTACCGTGATGGCGGGTTCGTACCCCCTGAAAATGCCCAACAGGCTTTGAAGCGCCTGCACATTGGCTTTGTGGTAATCTAAGGTATAAAGGATTTCCTTGAAGTCCACATAAGCCGCACGCTTTGGAACGGCCATCACTGGTGATTTGGATTTCCTGATCAGTGTTTTGGTTGTGCTGCCCATGATAGTTTCTTTTAGAAGTCCCCCGCCTTTAGAGCCCACCACTACCAAGCCTGGTGCATAGAGGTCGATGACGCGCAGAAGTCCCTCCGAATTGGATTTGTGATCTTCCACCATGTAGTGGACTTTCATGGAAATGTTCTTCCCCCAAGAGTGGAACAGGCTTTTGAGCTTGGTGCTGGCTTTGTAAATGCTGGTATCGTCGGCCTTGGGCAAAATGTGAACCATAAACAGTTCCGCATCATGTGCCTCGGCCAAGCCTATTGCGAAAGGCAGGGCTCTTTCGGCATTTTCGGAAAAATCGGTAGCATAAAGGACAGACTTCATAAATAATGTGGTTCAAGTTTCTATAAAGATAATCAAATTAAGAAAGTGGAGAAACCCCTATGATTTCAAAAAAGACCATTAAAATGCAGTAGACGATAAAAAAAAAGATTTTTGCATCTAACTGTGAAAAAGTTTAAATTTTTTGAGTAAAAATGTAGCGGTGGGCACGATGATTGAAAGTATGCAGGTAGAATTTAAATGCCCCTTGGATATGAGAAATTTTAGCAAACATGAAGAACTGAAAGCCCGATTTTTAAATCAGATGGAAAGAACACGGGCAAAGGAGATTTCCAAAGGAATCAAAACCCAAATGATCAATTTTCCGCCAAAGGCCAAAAAGCTTTTGACTGAATATAAAAAATGGGTCTTCACACAAGATTCCAGTCAGGTAAGCGGAGAAGCTTTAAACTATTAAGTTGCCACCCTACATTTTTTTCGCCGGATTTATTTTTTGCATGTCTCCTTGATAGGAGATATGCCCGGAATTAAAGCAGCTCCTCCAGTTTGGCTTTTAGGCCTTCCTGATCGTCCATATACCTCTCCAGATCATAGAGTGATACCCTTCTGAACTGCACGGGGTGGCTTTCACTTTGAAGGGAAATATACCCTTCTGTTAGCGGTTGCCCTTCTTCAAACAATTCGGCATTATGATTTGCCACATTGCCCCCTCCGATTTGAGGCTTTGTATAACTCAATACTACCCTGTTTTCCAACCGGTGCTCAATGAGCGAATCCCCTAACACCAGAAATTCGGCTGTCACCCATTGGTCTCCATGATAGGTTTTTGAATGGGAATTGAGGCAGTGAGGGGTAAAAAGCTGCCCGTCCACTTCCACATGGGTGCCGGGAGTGCAGAGGTTGCTGGTGGGCCTTTCATTTTCACCATCACCTCCCAATAGCTGGCCTTCGATGGAAACCGGAAAGTCCTGGTTCAAACCCATACTTTCTGGAGATTGGCCGTGCAGCATTACACCGCTGTTTCGGTAGGCCCATTCTTGACCTCCTGGAGCTTGTTCATCTACAAACCTGTACTCCACTCTTAGAAGGTAAGCAGAAAATGGTTTGTCATAAAACAGGTGGCCAAACTGCCCATCAAAATTGTCATAGCCATCATAGGAAACGGTCAATAGGCCATCTTCTACCCGAAAAGTTTCCGCATGGTTTTCACTTACTTCATGACCGGTGATCTTCACCGTCCAGCCCTCCAGATCCTCTCCATTGAAAAGCTCCTGCCATCCGGATTCCACAATTGAACCATCTTGTGTTGGGTTGCAGCCCATGTAAAAGGTTGAGGTAAGGATTAAACTAAAGAAAATTTTACGGAATGAGGTAGTGAAAGACATGTAGGGAAACGCTTTATGATTTTCTAAAATTGAAAATTTAAATGTGAAGAAAAAAATTTTCGGTTAGTGCTCCATACTTTATCCGTATTTTTATAGGTAAAATAAAATTATTATAAAATTTTATCAATTTAAATTTGGTGAAATTCAATTGTCTTTGTAATTTTACTTGGATTGTAGAAATGATTTTTTCTAGCGAGTCGTGGCATTTTTCCAGAGTCCCGATAACCTCCCGACCCCCATTCGGGTCTCCGCCGACCCAAAGCGCAGTGGTATCCATATCACCATCATACCAGAATCATACTAGAACCGGACCCTGTCCATAAATCAAAAGATAGTGGGGCGGAGCAAGTGTAGGTTTTTTAGGGTAACGGGGTAAGTTTTATAGACCTCCGCTATAAATTTGAGGAGCGGTTTAGGGGAGTTGGGTTATGATTACTATTTTAGGAATTAAATCTTGATGCTATCAAAAATTCAACTGGGACATCCGATAGAAAATTAGGCACCATTGGAGGGGTATTCATACCCTCCCTTCTCACCATGATGGGGGTGATCATGTACCTGCGTTTGGGGTATATTGTGGGTAATGTAGGGTTGATTGGTACACTTACGATTATTTCTTTAGCTACTTTTATAATATTTCTAAGCTCTCTCTCCATAGCTACCATTGCAACCAATACACCGGTGAAGGGTGGGGGAGCCTACTTCCTTATCAGTCGCTCGCTGGGCATTGAAATAGGAGGGGCGGTAGGGATACCGCTCTATTTTGCACAGGCATTTTCAATTTCGTTTTATATATCGGGGTTTTCGGAAAGTATGATCTCCATATTTCCGGACTGGGATCCGCGATATATCGGAATGGTGACCATCTTTTTGTTGGGTTCACTGGCGCTGTTTTCTACCAATGCCACTATTAAAGCCCAATATTTCATATTAGCCATAATAGGGTTTTCCCTTTTGTCATTGTTTTTAGGAAGGCCAATGGAAGGTGTTGAGATAAAAATGTGGGAAACTCCAACGGGGTCTTCGGTGGGCTTTTGGCCTTTGTTTGCCTTGTTTTTCCCTGCCGTGACAGGGATCATCACAGGCGTTAATATGTCAGGGGACCTGAAAAACCCAGCCCGCTCCTTACCCAAGGGGACTTTTATGACGTTGGGGGTGAGTTATTTGATTTATATGGGCTTGCCGATCATTTTGGCCAGTAGAGCAGACACGTCCACCTTATTGCAGGACCCATTGGTGATGCAGCGGATTTCATGGTGGGGAGGTGCGATTATTTTGGGTTTATGGGGTGCTTCACTTTCCAGTGCCATGGGGGCGCTTCTGGGAGCACCGAGGGTTCTTCAGGCATTGGTGAATGACAGGATTTTTACCAAGCAGCTCAATATTCTCGGAAAGGGTGCGGGCTTGGAAAAGATTCCCAGGGCGGGTACCGTATTTACCATGGCCCTTACCATGCTGGCGGTTTATTTCCTTAATCTGGACATGATTGCGCCCATTTTGACCATGTTCTTCCTGACCACCTATGCGGTTTTAAACATCACGGCGGGGATTGAGAGATTTCTCAGGTCGCCATCATTTAGACCCAAGTTTAAAATCCACTGGTTTTTTTCTCTGCTTGGAGCGGTTGGCTGTATTGCCGCCATGTTTTTGATTAATCCCTTGGCGACCATTTCGGCCATGGTCGTGATATCTCTAATTTTCCTATGGCTAAAAAGAAGAAGGATGGAGGCCACCTGGGGAGATGTGACCCGGGGCATGTACCTGACCCTGATCCGCTATGCCATCATGAGGCTGAGCAAAGATGCCCACCCGAAAAGCTGGAGGCCAAATTTGCTGGTGCTCTCTGGTTCCCCAAACAAAAGGTGGAGGCTTATAGAATTTGCCAACGACCTTACACAGGCCAACGCCCTGTTTACCGTCAGCACTATCTTGCCTGAAAAAAGCGTGGGGCAGGATAAGGTGCTCAAATTCGAAAAGCAAATGAGTGATTACCTGCAGCGGAGGAATGTGCAGGCCTTGGTGCGGGTTATCAGGGCGGCAAACCCCTTTACGGGGGCAGCGCAATTGGTGGATGCCTATGGCTTGGGGCCTTTGGTGCCAAATACGATCCTGTTGGGGGACACCAAGGAGACCAAGCATCATACGCCATACGCCAAAATGATCGACCACTTTCACCAGTCCAAGAAAAATGTCCTCATTGTTCAGGATGATGACAACAGGGGGTTCCGCCACCATCGGGTAATTGATATCTGGTGGGGAGGACTGAAAAGAAACGGGAGTTTGATGATCATCCTGGCCTACCTGCTCAAAAACACGCCGAAATGGTACCGCGCCACTGTGAATATCAAAATGGTGGTCGCATCAGAAGAAGGGCGAGTGGATGCCCAGAAGAACCTCGACGAACTCTTTTCCCAGATGCGGACAGGTTTCCAGTACCAGATTTTGGTAGCCAAAATTGAGAGTTTTTGGGATATTCAGAAGAGGGAATCGGCCAACAGCGACCTGGTGATGATGGGGCTGGGTTTTTCCCGTGGGGGCAAAGGCTTCGAGGAGTACTACAGCAAGCTCAAAGAAAACACCGCCTCCCTGCCCACCAAGGTCTTCGTGCTGGCCGCACAGGATATTGCATTTGAGGAGGTGTTGAGATAATGGGGTTGGGTTAGGGGTTTAAAGAACTTTATTAAATATGAAATATCTAATTTTCATTTTGTTGGTGATTTCTTGCACGCAAAAGTCAAGTGAGACAAGTGATAATTATCTGGAAGGCATGAAGTTCCATCTGGATACTGTCATAATTGATCCTGGAGATGAGATTGTCTTTCTTAATCATAATCTAGCCACATCTAGCTTGAGCATGGATAAGAAGTACCTTTATAATTTCAATCCAAACGACCATACATTGGAAAAAATCAGCTTGGATGGTTATCAACTGGAAGAAAAAATCCCATTCGAAAGAGAGGGACCCAATGGTACAGGTAATTTTTTAGGTGGGTTCAGGATGTATGATTCAAATGAATTTGCACTTCAAGATTTAAATGGGATTGCTTTATTTGCTTTAGATGGTACAAGGACAAAGAAGGTGAACTACGAGGGTTTTTTTCTGGAAAGCAATCCACTAACTTCAGGTGGGCTGGCTTTTGTTTCTACCTATTTGGATAGAGAAGCCTCCCGCTTGTTTGCTCTGCTAGATCAAAGAATGGATGGAAAGTTTGCTTTGGGGGTATTTGACTTGGAGGATTATAGTTACAAAACACTCCCACTATCCAGTTTTGATGCTATTTACGATAATCAATTCACCTTACAATTTGGGTCTAGTTCTGTCATATTTGGCCCAAAAATGAGCATGGCAATGTCCGGCTCAAGGTTGATTTTTTCAAATCAGCTCTCGAGTGAACTTGCAATTTATGATACGCAAAGGGATACCACGTATTTGAAAGAATTTGATACTCAATTGACCAAGAATAAAAAAGTCAATTCTTATAAACAGGAATTTCAGTCAGAAGAGGCTTTGGAAGTAGAATATACCAGGTTTCACCAGGAGATTAACTACTTGCCACCATTTTGGGATGAAAAAAACAGCGTGTTTTACAGGTTTTCTTTCCAAGAATTGCCAAGCAAATCCACGAGTGATGAAGATATCCGTTCTGAGATTTACCTGTCAGTTCTGGATAAAAACTTTAACCTCATCGGCGAGGCCCTAGTGCCAGGTCTGGAAAAAAAGCCGGCCAAACCCTTCTCAAGCTTCTTCCCCAAGCACTTCGCCAAAGACGGCAAAATCTGGATCTACGAGAATATCAATGACGAGTTGGGTTTTGTGATTTTGAGAATGTCAGGTCACTGAAAGTTTGGATGTTATGAATACGGATCTTCAGTTGGGGTATAACAATAGAGGTTAAATCAGCCTCAATAATTTTTAATTTTATATTAATTTTGAAATTTTGTATCAATATGTCCACCCCCCCTTCCTTCTGATGAACAGGGCGCTTAGGGTGGGCTTTTTATTTTTTTATCTCTACAAAATGCCCAAGTCTTTTATAGACTTCAGAAATTCCTTACCAGAGCCTGATTTTAGAAATATTTCCCTTGCCCTGGCCTCCGTTCTGGTTTTAGCTGTTTCTTGATAAATAATTTCCCAGGGCCGGAATCCTTTGGTTGATTTTGTTTTGCCAGCATTGTGTTCCTTTAGCCTTTTGACAGGATCGGTGGAGAAGCCCACATAGATTCTCCCGTCTACTTTACTTTTTATGGCATAGACAAAAAACATAGGGTAATAGTTTTTTATGAAAAAATCAAAAAAAGCCACTTAATCTGAGTGGCTTAGTAGCCCCGACAGGAATCGAACCTGTATCTAAAGTTTAGGAAACTTCTATTCTATCCATTGAACTACGAGGCCATTATCTCAATATTTCCTACCGTATGTAGGAACCTGTATCTAAAGTTTAGGAAACTTCCCTGCCTGCCGGCAGGCAGGTATTCTATCCATTGAACTACGAGGCCATTTGGGAAGTAAGAGTTACGAAGTTAGAAGTACGAAGTGGATGTCAGGTTTTTTTAATCCGCGAAGGGGCCTCCGTGAAACTCCTTTTTACACTCTGCGTAACTCTATGTCCTTTTTCAAGCCGTGTCCAGTCTTCGGTCTTCTTTCTTCCTCACGCAATTTAAACCAATTTCCCGCACTTCCGCAAATATTGCGCGGCTAAGTTGTTCTTTTCAAGATAATTCAGCTATCTTTGCAGTCCAAAAAATAAGATGGACGGGATCCATCAATTAACTAAATATCAATAAAATATGGCAGTAAAAATCAGATTAGCGCGTAGAGGTAGAAAAAGAATGGCCATCTATGACGTAGTAGTAGCTGATGCAAGAGCTCCACGTGATGGACGCTTTATCGAAAAAATCGGGACTTATAATCCTAACACTGACCCTGCATCTATCAACATCAACAACGAGAGAGCGTTGAAGTGGTTGTTGAACGGTGCTCAGCCAACCGACACTGTGAAAGCTATGCTTTCTTACAGAGGCGTGATGCTGAAAAAACACCTTCAGATTGGTGTGCTTAAAGGCGCAATCCAGCAGGAAGATGCTGACAAGAAATATGAAGAGTGGTTGGCTTCTAAAGAAGACGCTATCACTGGCAAAGTGGACAAGCTAGCCAAAGCCAAGGAAGAGAAGCGTGCTGCTGCTCTTGCTGCTGAGACAGCTAAAAACGAAGCCCGTCTTGAAGCTATCAGAAAGAGAGAGGAAGATGCCAAAGCCGCTGCTGCAGCTGAGGAAGCTCCTGCTCAGGAAGAAGGTGGAGAAGCTGCTGATTCCAACGAAGAAGAAAACAACGCTTAAGAGTACCCCCTTCCATGAACAAAGACAATTGTTTCCAGATCGGCTACATTTCAAAAGTTCATGGGCTTCATGGTGAGGTGACCGTCAAATTGGACGTGGATGACCCTTCGCAATACGAAGACCTGGAACATGTGTTCCTGGAACAGAAAGGTCGCCTTATCCCATACTTTCTCGAACACTTTGTCTATCAGACCGGAGGAAAGGTCTTGGCAAAATTTGAGGAATATGATGACGTGAATGCCGCCGGAACATTGGTTGGCGCTGGGATTTTCCTGCCGCTCAACGTGCTTCCGGAACTGGAGGATGACCAGTATTATTACCATGAACTGATCGGGTTTACCGTGATCGACGAGAATCACGGGGAGCTCGGGGAAATTAAAGTTTTATATGACCTTCAGACCCAGGATTTGATCGGGCTCGACTATAAAGGCAAAGAAGTGCTGATTCCCATACAGGATGGCATCATTACCAAGGTCGACAAGGCAGAAAAGAAAGTTTACTGCCATTTGCCTGAAGGCTTACTTGACATTTATTTGGAGGATTGATCCATGCGCATTGATATCATTACGGTAGTGCCTGGACTGTTGGAGGGGCCTTTTTCCCATTCCATCCTGAAAAGGGCGGAGGACAAAGGGCTGGCCATGGTCAGGGTGCATAACTTAAGAGAGTATGCAGTCGGCAAGCATAAGCAAGTCGACGATTATGCTTTCGGTGGTGGTGCAGGGATGGTCATGATGGTGGAGCCCATCGCCAAGTGCATTGATGCACTCAAGGCTGAAAGGGAATACGATGAGGTAATCTATATGACGCCGGATGGTCAAACATTCGATCAGCATATGGCCAACTCACTTTCCTTAAAGGGAAACATCATCATTTTGTGCGGTCATTATAAAGGAGTGGACGAGCGGATAAGGCAGAAATACATTACTAAGGAAATTAGTATTGGGGATTTTGTCCTTTCAGGAGGAGAGCTCGCCGCAGCCGTAGTGGCTGATGCGGTGATCCGGCTGATTCCCGGTGTACTCAATGATGAAACCTCCGCACTGACAGATTCCTTTCAAGATGGCCTGTTGGCCCCGCCGGTGTATACCCGGCCGGCAGACTATGAAGGCATGAAAGTCCCAGACATTTTGCTGTCGGGACATAATGAAAAAATAGATGCCTGGAGGTTTGAAGAATCGGTTCGCCGTACCCAAGAACGGAGGCCAGACTTGCTCAAAGGCAAAGGGTTGGTCAGCGGCGATTAACGTAAATATTTGATAGATAATTTAATAGAACCAAAAATTGCATACATTTGCAATTCCAATTTGCGAAAGCATATAAATAAATAAAGATATGAGCGAACTACTTAAAGTTGTAGAAGAGGAATACAAAGATGTACGATCTAAGTTCCCTTCTTTTAAGGCAGGAGATACCATCAATGTACACGTAAGAATTACGGAAGGTAACAAAGAGCGTATCCAGCAGTTCCAAGGTACTGTGATCCAGAGAAAGAACCCTAACTCAAATGGGGAGACTTTCACTGTAAGAAAAATCTCTAACGGTATCGGCGTGGAGAGAATTTTCCCAATCTTGGGTCCAAGCATCGAAAAAATCGAATTGCTTAGAGAAGGTAAGGTAAGAAGAGCCAGATTGTTCTACTTGAGAGGACGTCATGGTAAAGCTGCCAAGATCAAAGAGAAAATGCGAGCGAGAAAATAATCGCTTTCCAAGCANTAGAGAAGGTAAGGTAAGAAGAGCCAGATTGTTCTACTTGAGAGGACGTCATGGTAAAGCTGCCAAGATCAAAGAGAAAATGCGAGCGAGAAAATAATCGCTTTCCAAGCATACAGAAAAGGGAACCAGAGATGGTTCCCTTTTTTTTTTTTGTGGGCTTCCGGAAATTGGGGCACAAAGCACACAATGGAAAAGAAGGGTGCAAAGGAGGATATTCGACATAAAAGTATACCGTGATTACGGTATTTTTTAATTTTTTTTGACTTTGATCAAAAAAAAATTTGGAAATATCGATTTTTATTATTTTAATTGGAGTATGCTTTCAATCGAGGCTGACTTTAGCTAAAGTGTATTTTACTTGAATTCAAGAAAATGTTATAAAAATTAATTATGAACAAGATAAAAATTAATTATATATTTCTATATATAACATTGTTTGGTATTACACTCTTTGGAAATAGTTCATGTGTTAATGAATTAGATCAGCTAAATGAAAGTAAGTTGCAATCGGAAGTTGATAACTACATTGAATGGTATAATAACAATTTACAGAATTTTGATTTAAACTATCCTTTTGACTTTAAGAATGAAAATCATAGATTGAATAAATCAATTAAGCTTACATATTTAAATAAGAGCATTAAATGGAATAAGTTTTACAAGAATAAATTAGGTAATAATTATAATGTAATAGAGTTTGATACGGATGAGGTAAATCTAGTATATCCATTTAGTATGAGTGAGGATTTTTCGGAGCAAGAATTATTAAGTAGATATACTCAAAGATTAATGCTCATGGAGAATGTCGAAACTGGTTCAATTAAAGGTTATATTTTAAGGTATAATGATCAAAATGAAACTCCAATTAATCCTAGTTCTATAAATTATCTTAATTTAGGGAGTGATTGGACTGGTGAAATTTCATTATACTTGATTGATGAAACTCATGTTGTAACATTTAGGGTTGTTTCAGGCATTATCTACGGAACAAAACAATATTTTGAATCGTCTGAGGTGGAGAAAGATGTTGTTAATTCTATTAACTCTAGCTTGACTTGCACAACGTTTTGGGAGCCAGGTCCTTGTGAGGCAATTGATGATGGAGGAGGGCCTGGTATCCAATGTTATGACACCTTTTCAACTTACTGTTATGATTTAAGTCCACCATTATTAGCTGGTTATCCCATGTGGAATGGTTCTGGTTATATTGATGGAGGGGGAGGCCAAGACCCAGGAAGTGGAGATGCGTATTTATGTGATTTAGATCCAACTTGCATTCCTCATCCAAATGTTAATGTAGGATATGGGGAGATTATTGAGCATCTGCCAGGTTATGCAGAAGATTTTATGGATTTTAATTTTGATCCCAATCCTGGAGTTAAGGATTTTCAAGCTCTTTCTTCCTCAGCTAGATTTAGACATATTGTTAGTCATATTAAAATAGCACGTGCTAATAATCATAGTTTAAATATTAAGAACATATTTTCAAATTGGCCATCAAATATTAACCATGGAGGACCTATAAAACAGGATGCAGCCAACTTACGTATTAATGGTGTTCCTTTTAGAGTTATTTATGATTATCCTGTTGATGATATTTGGACGAATATATCACCATATGCTAATTTGAGAGATAATGTTAGAGGAGATTGTTATTTTGAATATTTTAGATGGGGTTCAACCAGTTTAAGGTCTTTTTCATTCATCGTACCAAATGGACCTGCATGTACACATTACTTAAATGAGTTAATATGAGGAGTATAATTGCTGTATTAATTATTGGATTAAGTTTGTTTGGTTGTACAAATGAAGATAATGCGGCCGGGAATTCACTAATTCAAGATGGGGATGGTGATGGTTCTTTTAATATCAATAAAGTAACCCATGGAGATACACCAATCTGGTTAGTTGAAAAGGATTTGGATAAGTTAGAGAAGTATTATAGTTCAATCGAGACTCTTGATGATAATTCTTTAAAATTCAAAGGACACGAATTCTTAAATTTAGGCTTTATAAATCTTGAGAATAAATTTAACTTGCGATTGGAAAGGACAGAAGGTAAAAGTCAGTGGTTTATAGGTGATGGAATTCAAGTGTATAAAAAAGACGAGGATATATCTTCCTATTTAATTCTTAAGGTAGATCAATTTTTGGAGGAAAATAAAGTTTTGGGGAAGAGTATTAAATCAATACAAAACTTTAAACAGAGTTTTCCGGTTTCCTATAGTTTACGAAATCAAACTGACCCATACCTCATGAACTTTTCAGTTGAAGATCAGGACATAGTTTATGATTATGCTTATTTGCACTTGGAAAATCTTAACAAAAATATCCATTTTCGATGGATTGACGGGGAACTAATTCAGATTGTAATTGAATAAATAAAATCAGGCCTTCGGGCCTGATTTTATTTTTGGTTAGCTAAATTAATTTACTTTTACCTCTCTGTAACACTATTCCAAAAATTCTTCTAAATGCTTTTCCATAGAATATCTGTTCACGCCCCAAAATCCTTATCTTTGCCTTTTAAAATCTGGCGGTAGGCTATGCAAAACCGCTATGGCAATCATATAAGGAAACATTCTGATCCATGAATAGAGAAGTACGTGTACGTTTTGCCCCTTCCCCTACGGGCGGGCTCCATATTGGGGGTGTGAGAACGGCCCTTTACAACTACCTTTTTGCAAAGAAAAACAACGGCAAATTCCTCCTTAGAGTGGAGGATACCGATCAGACACGCTTTGTGCCTGGTGCCGAAGAATATATCAAAGATGCCTTGGACTGGCTTGGCATCACCCCAGATGAGAGTCCATGGGTAGGCGGGTCTGTTGGGCCTTACCGACAGTCTGAAAGAAAAGAAATGTACATGCAGTATGCCATGGACCTTGTAGAAAAAGGCCATGCCTATTATGCATTTGATACTTCTGAGGAACTTGACGCCATGCGCGAAAGGCTGACCGCTGCCAGAGTGGTTTCCCCTCAGTATAACTCCATCACCAGGACACAGATGAAAAACTCCCTCACCTTGCCGGAAGATGAGGTAAAGGAGCGCTTGGCTTCAGGGGAACCCTACGTTATTAGAATCAAAATCCCTCGCAAGGAGGAAGTAAGACTTAATGATATGATCCGTGGATGGGTAATGGTGCACTCCAGTACCTTGGACGACAAGGTTTTGATGAAATCTGATGGGATGCCTACGTATCACTTGGCTAATATCGTGGATGACCACCTTATGGGCATCACGCACGTGATCCGTGGTGAGGAGTGGTTGCCATCTGCGCCTTTGCACGTGTTGCTATACAGATACCTGGGATGGGAGGATACCATGCCTCAATTCGCCCATTTGCCTTTGCTGTTAAAGCCTGACGGAAACGGTAAGCTTTCCAAAAGGGATGCCGACAAGCACGGTTTCCCAATTTTCCCAATGGACTGGAAAGATCCGAAGACCGAGGAAGTGGCTGTCGGCTTCAAAGAACAGGGGTACTTGCCTGAAGCTATGATCAATTTCTTGGCTTTCTTGGGTTGGAACCCGGGTGACCACCGGGAGATGTTTACCAAGGAGGAGTTGGTGGAAGCCTTTACCGTGGAGAGAATCGGGAAGTCGGGGACCAAATTTGACATCAACAAGGCCAAATGGTACAACGAGCAGTACCTGAGGGCAAAGTCCGATAGCGAATTGGCTGCTTATCTTCAGGAAGACCTGAAAAATGAAGGCATCACGCTTTCTTCAGAAAAGGCCGAAAGAATCGCCGGATTGATGAAGGAAAGAGCTACCTTCCCTGCAGACCTTTGGAAAGAGGGCAAATTTATGCTCATCGCTCCGACTGAGTTTGATGAGAAGGTAGCGGAAAAACGCTGGAACAATGATGCGGTGAACGTGTTATCCACCTACAAAGGCAAAATCAATGCGCTTGATGGGGATCTCGATCCTGTGCAGGCAAAAAGCCTTCTGGAAGAATCGGCTGCAGAAAACGAACTTAAGCTTGGAAAAGTGATGCAGGCAGTAAGATTGGCCGTAACTGGAGTTGGGGCTGGGCCAGACCTGATGGAAGTTTTTGCAATCATTGGCAAGGAAGAGTTATCCAAAAGGATTGATTTTGCGTTAGATACTCTAAAGGTGAATGCTTAACCCAAATCCTAGCCATGGCCAAGAAGTCCAAAAAAGATGAAAACCCTAAAGTAAACCCAGATTTGGAGGGTTTCAAAATGAAGATCAATTCCTTTGGGGAAATATCCAGTTCTTTTTCCATTGACAAGATCAATGAGTTTCTCAATAAGAATGTTGATGACAAAAAGCTGAGAGACCGTGATGATCTGGAGGACGTCAAAAAGTCAAAAAAGAAAAAAGACCAAGAATAATTAACAGTGCAAAGGGCCATCTATTGATGGCCTTTTGCTTTTTTGGCCCCCCTTATTCATAATTATCCATTCACTAATTCATAAATTCCCTAACTTTGGTCCATGATCGGAAGAATTTTCTTATTGGCTATGCTGCTAATCGGGGCGGCAGTTGAAGCAGAAGCTCAGAGCAGTACCAGCATTGGGGTGCGATACGGCATTTCTTCATCCAATGTGAGTTACCGCTCCATCCCGGCCACCCCAAACCGCCGTACCGGTGATGTGAGGGGAAATACGTTTGGGATAGTTATTGAACAATTTTTTGCCAAAAATGCCGGTGCTCAAATTGAAGTGCAGTGGGTGACCCATGGGTATGCGGAAACCGACACCTTGGGAAATATAAACGAAAGCCAACTGGATTATCTGAAAATCCCCCTTTTATCCAACTTTTACTTTGGCAACAAAAACCGTTTTCATATCAAGTTGGGCCCCCATTTTGGAACCCTCCTTGGCTCCAGGGATATCAGTAGGACCCATGAGTTTAATGAGCTGGGCTTTGCCGCCATGCCGACATATGGACAGGAACAGGATGATCCAAAGCGTTTTATGTACGGGCTGACCGGAGGGGTGGGCATATCCCGCCTCTTGGGACGAAACACCATCCAGGCAGAGGTTAGGTTTGGTTATGAATTTGGTCGACCGGAGAGGTTTGAAAGGGTTTATGATATGAATTTCACAAACCTGGAGTTTACCCTGTCGTATTTGTTCGCGGTACTGAAGAAACCGTAGTTTTTTAATCACAGAGGCTCAGAGAGCTCGGAGTCTTTTTACCGCAAAGGGCACAAAGAAACGCGAAGTTATTTGTTAGTAAAAAGGGATAAGTGAAAAGTGGGAGTCTAATAAAGTTTCTCCGCGAAGAGGCCTCTGTGCAGCTCAGTGCCAGACCTCTGTGTCACTCTGTGACCCCATTCCTTCCGCTAAGGAGCTTCACTTCTTACTTTTCTTATACTGCCCGAAATAATAAGCCGGGAAAATAAGCGCTTTGAGCTTCCAGTCATTCTTTTCCCGTAGGGAGAGGGAACTGTCTGTGTGGACAGCCATATACATTTTGGAAGCCATCAAAGTGTGGCCTATGAGAAGGAGAAATAATAGGGCGTATAGGACAAGTTCAGTCATCTGGTAAATCTGGGGATCAGGGCCGGGACCGTGGCCTGGTATTCTTTATATTTTTCACCAAAAATGGCGATTAATTTCTTTTCTTCATAATATATGCCCACCGGTAAATACAGCATCAAGGCAACCAAGTGAACCAATGAGGCGAGGGTGGGGGTGAAAAGCAGGTAACCGACAAAAATAAAGGTAAGGCCCAAGTAAATGGGGTGCCTTAAATGTTTGTGGATTCCGACAACAACCAGTTCCTGCTTTTCCTCTAGGTCATCGTGTGGGACCAAGCCACTGAATTTCCAAAGGGAAAAGTTTTTGAAGGACTTGATCAGGATGATGGTCCCTATGCCGGCTCCCATAAGGCCCAGATATTGTGTGAAGTCAGTACCGGTAAAAAGACGTTCGGCTGGAATACTTGCCGCATACAGGAAAATCGCCAAAAACAGTAGCGATGACCACAGGGTATAAAAAAACCTGTACCATTTGTATGCTTTTCCCATGATGCGCTGAAATTTTCTTTTTAACTTCAAGCGAGCAAAGAATGTGTGCGTGAAATAGAAGACCGCCCAAAACAGCAGGAGAAAGAAGTATGGCATTTTTGCTTTTTTTTATTGAATCAAGTTACCATTTAAACCCATCAAATAACAATGAAAATTGGATTGATCCGGGAAAACAAAATCCCCATTGACAAACGAGTTGCTTTTTCACCCGACCAACTTACTACCATACACGAAGACTCTGACCGCTATTTTGACTTTGTGGTGGAGCCAAGCCCCCACCGTTGCTATGAGGATGAAGAATATGTGGACGAGGGGATTGAGGTGAGCGCAGATCTGGACGACTGCGATGTGCTGATGGGGATAAAAGAGGTACCCGTGGCCAATCTGCTTTCTGATAAGACTTATTTTTTCTTTTCCCACACCATCAAAAAACAACCCTCCAACAGGAAATTGCTGCAGGCGATCCTGGAGAAAAATATCACTATGATTGATTATGAGGTTCTAAAGGATGATAAAGGCAACCGTGTGGTTGCATTTGGCCGCTGGGCCGGAATCGTGGGGGCTTACAATGGCATTTGGACCTATGGGCAGAAAACCGGTAGGTTTTCACTCAAAAGGGCCCACGAATGCTTTGACCTCAAAGAGTTGAAAAAGGAGCTGCAGAAGGTAAAACTTCCAGCCGTCAAACTATTGGTTACCGGTACCGGTAAGGTCGCCAAAGGGGCTATTGAAGTTCTTGAGTGGCTAAAAATCAAAAAAGTAGAACCCGTTGCCTTCCTTGAGAAAGAATATGGGGAGGCGGTTTTTACCCAAGTGGGCTCGGCCGATTACAATAAAAGGAAGGACGATGGGATGTTTAACCGCGAGGAATTTCACAAGCAGCCTGAGCTTTATGAAAGCAATTTTCTGAGGTTTACCAAAGTGGTAGATATTTTCATGGCTGCAGCCTATTGGGACCACAAAGCCCCAAGGCTGTTTGAAAAAAAAGATACGGCGAGTCCCGATTTCAAGATCAAAGTTATCGCAGACATTACCTGTGACATCGACGGGTCGGTGCCCACTACCGTAAAGTCCAGCACCGTGGCTGATCCGGTATTTGATTTTGACCCACAGACGCAGGATACCTGTGAGGCCTTTTCAGGGGAAAACCATATATCGGTGATGGCCATTGACAACCTGCCCTGCGAACTGCCCAGGGATGCCTCGCATGATTTTGGAAACCAGCTGATGAAACATGTCATTCCTGAGCTCCTGCTGGAAAAATCAGAGATGCTGGACAGGGCTACTATTGCAAAGGGTGGTAAACTGACCACCAATTTCACCTACTTGGAGGACTACGTAAATCAACAGATATAAAATGAAAAACCTGGAGCGCTATCTAGAACAAACTATTTTGAAGCCAACCATGACCGACAAGGATCTGGATCAATTGGTGGCTGATGCAAAACAATATAATTTCAAGGGGATCTGCGTGCCACCTTTTTGGGTTAAAAAAGCCAAAAGAGACCTGGGTGATGCCGATGTCCAACTGGTAACGGTGGTGGGTTTTCCGCTAGGCTATAACATGACCGAAACGAAAGTTTTTGAAACCGAGCTGGCCATTCAAAATGGTGCCGATGAAATTGATGTGGTTTGGTCTACCACTTCCTTTAAGGCTGGGATGAATTGGCCCAAAATCGAATTGGCCAAGCTGGCCACCACCTGCCATGACCATGAGAAGATCCTGAAAGTGATCATCGAGACGGCCTACCTTTCAGAAGATGAAATCCGAACTGCCTGTGATATCTGCAGCCAGGCGGGAGTGGATTTTGTGAAGACTTCCACCGGTTTTGCGCCAAGCGGCGCACAGTTGGCGGATATCAAATTAATGCGTGAGATTTTGCCCAGCAACGTGGGAATCAAGGCAAGCGGAGGCATAAAAACGTATGAGCAGGCCGTGGAATTTATCCAAGCCGGTGCCGACCGCATAGGGACGAGCTCGGGAGTGGAGATTTTGAAAGGCAAAAAATGACTTAGAACCTGCTGTCGGACTTTGGTTGTCCGTCCACCGCTTTCAATCCGGATAGAGGTCCCCTCATCCGGATTTCTTTTTTTACCTCAGCTTTTGCTTCCAAAGGCTTCACGTTATCTTTTCTGTTGAAGTAAATCAGCAAGAATGGTATCACAAAAAAGGTAAGTAAAATATAGGCAAGGCTCAGGAATCTGTGTTTGGTGGATTGCTTGCCAAAATAAACTGCCAGCCTGATGGGAAGATTCCGCAAGGCAGGGAACGGCAAGAAAATCAGGGTGCCCACTAGATTGAACAAGATGTGGACAATGGCGATGCTAATGGCAGCTTCAGTTTTGTAGATGGCGGCCACCACAGCGGTGATGGTGGTACCCATGTTGGCCCCGATGATGAATGGGAAGACTTTTTCCAATGAGATTTTTCTGGTAGCCACTGCCGGTACCACCAGGGAGGTGGTTACTGTACTGGACTGTACCGCCGCTGTAAACAAGGTGCCATATACAAAAGTCCTTGCAGGAGCTCCAAACACGTGTTCATTGAGATTTTTGAATTTGGAAGAAAGAAAGGTTTTGAGAACCGTGTCCGAAAGGATTTTGATAGTCAGAAAGATCAGGATAATACCCATGATCAGCGTAATCAAGGGCTGTCCAATAAAATCGTATACCCAGATAGTGGCCGGGCGGGTGAAAAGCACGTTGTAGACATAATCCCCTTCAATGTTGGCAGAGGAGGCAAAGAAGGTTGAGGTCAGGAATATGGCCGACTTGCTCAATAGTCCAAAATAGAATTCCAGTGGAAAAAGGATGATGGCCGTGAAGATATTGAAAAAATCATGCAACAGTCCTGCGGCAAGGGCTTTTTTAAAGCCGCTTCTTTTCATGATAAAGGTAAAGGAAACCAGCGTACTGGTCAGGGTGGTGCCAATATTAGCCCCCATGATCAGGGGAACAGCCTGCTGCAGGCTGAGGTTGCCGCTGGCTACTACCGCCACCACCATGGCCGTCACCATGCTGCTTGACTGGAATAGGGCAGTCATTAGTAACCCGATAAACAGGCCTACGAATGGGTTGAAGGTAGCCGTGAAGATATCCCTAGCCACCTCATTGTTAAGCCTTGCGAGAGAAAAAGTGAGCAGGTCAATGGAGAACATGAAAAGCAACAAAGCCAATAATAGCTGTATAGCCATTATCAATTTGAAGGACTTTGTCTGTGCTTGCTGGATTTTGCTCATCAATGTTGCTTGGCGTCTGGATAGGGAATTTCTAGGTACAAAATAAAGGGAGAAAGTTTACTTTCTTAAGGTATTAATATGAAGCTTTTGTTAATATTAATTCTCCGGTTTGGGGGAAAATAATCGTGATATCAAAATGAAATTTCTCAAAGGTTAAAAAGATTTGAAAAATATTCCGTATTCCCTACCTTTGGAGCGGAAGTGCCGTGAATTGCATTTTAATAATATACCAAGGGGTTTACTTAACAATTCCTTAACATGTAAGCGGGTTAAAGTTCTTTAACTTTGCAAGCAGATTATCAAACGCCTATCAAACCATTATGGCAAAATTAAAAGATCAAAATATTAATCAGGACGCTTTATCCAAAGCCGCCTATTCACTTTTTGATTTCACCAAAAAAGAAAAATCCTTCCTTTTAGTAATTTGCATCTTAATCTCCATAGCAGGGATTTTAACTCCATACACGTATGCGGCCATGTGGTTTGGCTTCTTCTTGGCGGCCTATTCGGCCATCGCCAATGACAGTATCCAGACCATCGGTACCTTTATAGCTTCCAACCAGGAGCGAAAATGGTATTGGTTGTGGCTGTTTATGGGGTTGATTTTTGTGGGAACGGTCGGTTTTAGCTGGTATACGCTTAACGGTGACGTGAGCTACGAGCGATTACAGGTACCTGGGCTTGACAAAGCTCCGGAAAACTTCGTGTTTCTACAGCTTGCAGCCCCGATTGTACTTTTGGTGATGACCAGGCTCAGGATGCCGGTATCCACTACATTCCTGTTGCTAAACGTATTTACCTACAAAGCAGGAACAATTGCCGGGGTAGTTCAGAAAAGTTTTATTGGATACCTATTGGCCTTTGGTATAGCAATTATAGTATGGTATGTGCTGGAGAAGTTTGTCACCAACTATCTTAAAGGAAAGCCAAAACCGTATTGGTATGTTCTCCAGTGGTTTACTTCTGGGACACTTTGGGCAGTATGGATCATGCAGGATGCGGCCAATATTGCCGTGTTCCTTCCTAGGCAGCTCAACGTTTGGGAATTTATAGCCTATGCAGGTATCGTATTCTTTGGTCTGGGATTTTTGTTTTACCTCAAGGGCGACAGAATCCAAAAAATAGTCAACGAAAAGACCAAAGTTACCGATGTTCGGGCAGCCACCATCGTGGATTTTGTCTATGCTATCATCCTTTTCTACTTCAAAATGTACAGCAACATGCCAATGAGTACTACTTGGGTATTTATAGGCTTGCTAGGGGGTAGAGAACTTTCCATTGCCTTGGCCAAATCCAAGAAGCTGAAAAAGAGAAAGGCCAGATTGGTAAGAGCCTGGAGATTGGCTTCAAGGGATGTTTACAAAGCTTTTATCGGGCTTTTGGTGTCCCTGATACTTGCCCTGATTATCAATGAAGGGGTTAGAAAAGAAATCTTTGACCTGATATTGGGTAGATAAAAATATAAAGGCCGGGGTTTACCTCCGGCCTTTTTTTAGCACTGTGACAAAAGGTGGAGGGTCAATATCTCTTCTTTGTCCAGAGAGCGTTTCAGTTTTTTGTGTTTAGCCAATGCCTCATCGTATTCCTGCTCCAGATTTTTTTGGGTGGCACATTCCAATACTTTTGGATGGATATAATACTCACGGCAGATGCTGACCGTGTTACCCAACTTGTCTGCTACCATGTTGACCAAAGTGGTATCCAGTTTTTTCCGCGGGTTTTCCTCGATTTCTTTCTCGGCTTCGGGTTTGAGCTTTACGGTTAGCACCGATCCTGCCCAGGTCCTGAAGTTTTTGGCTGAAAAATCCTCTCCGGTTATTTCCCTCAAATACTCATTCACATTATCGCTCATCAGGTTGCAGTAGCATTTCTTTTCCTCATCAAAATACCTGAAGAGTTCATAGCCGGGCAGGTCATTACATTCCTTGATCAGGTTGACCAGGCTTTCGTCTTCCAGCAGCACTTTTCGGTATTTGCCGCTTTTGGCCTTAAACTCAAACGAAACCCGTCCTTCTTCAAAGTTGACATGCTTCCTGCGCAATGTGCTCAGGCCATACGTGCCGTTTTGTCTGGCATAGGAAAGGTTGCCGATTCGGATAAAGGCCTCATCCAAAATCATGACCATGATTGCCAGTACTTTTTCTTTTGGCCAGCCGGGGAGCTTGACGTCGCGGGCGATTTTCTTTCGGATGGAGGGCAAGGCCTCCCCAAAATGCCTCAACCGCTCATATTTTGAGTTTTGGCGGTGGATGACCCATTTGGGATGGTAGAGGTATTGTTTCCGGCCCTTTTGGTCATAGCCTACGGCTTGGATATGCCCTTTTGGGGAACGTGTGATCCACACATTTTCCCAAATGGGAGGGATGACCAAGCTTTCAATGCGCTTGAGGGTGCTTTTGGCCGTCACCTTTTTGCCTGAAGAAGTGAGGTAGGTAAATCCCTTGCCTGATTTCTTTCGCAAAATCCCGGCGGATTCTTGGTTGGTATAAATTAAGTTTTCTGGTAATGTCATGAGTGGTTAAGCTTGCCTGAAATAAACTACAAAAGCCTTTCAAAGTTTAAGCGGTTGATTTCTGTGCCAATTATTGCGGAAAAGGTATGAAAGGCTTAAATTCATGTTTTAAACCGTTTTTATGGAAATCTACTCGGACGAGTATTTTATGAATGAAGCCTTCAAGCAGGCCCAGTTGGCCTTTGAAGAAGGTGAAATTCCAGTAGGTGCCGTGGTGGTCTGTAACAACAGGATCATCGCCAGAGCTTATAACCAGACAGAAAAACTTACCGACGTTACCGCCCATGCGGAGGTTTTGGCCATCACGGCTGCTTCCAATTATCTTGGGGCCAAATACCTCAAAGAGTGCAAGCTGTATGTAACTTTGGAGCCCTGTGTGATGTGTGCAGGCGCCATGTATTGGGCACAGCTGGGTGAAATATTTTTCGGTGCAGAGGATCCTGTCAGGGGATTTTCCAGATTGGAGACAAATTTATTGCATCCCAAAACCAAGATACACAGGGGATTGATGGCCGATCAGAGCAACCGGCTGATTTTGGATTTCTTTAAGGAATTAAGAAAATAAAGATTGACAATTGTTAGCAGAACCATTTATTCTTTAAGGTGGTTTAACAACTATAGCTTTTATAAAGAAGAAAATTTTAATGTTTAACCCTAAATTTTAACAAATATGGCTTTTGAACTTCCCAACCTTCCGTACGATTTTAATGCTTTGGAGCCGCACATCGATGCCAAAACCATGGAAATCCACCACGGAAAACACCACAATGCTTATGTTACCAAATTGAACGAGGCCGTACAAGGTTCGGATCTTGAAGGTAAGAGCTTGGAAGAATTGATGAAAAATATATCTTCTGCCCCTACGGCAGTAAGAAACAACGGCGGTGGCCACTATAACCACAGCCTTTTCTGGAAAGTGATGTCTCCAAATGGTGGAGGCGAGCCTTCAGGCGAGCTTGCAGAAGCAATCAACAAAAGCTTCGGCTCATTCAACGAGTTTAAGGAAGAGTTTGAAAAAGCAGCAGCCACCAGATTCGGTTCAGGATGGGCTTGGCTGATTGTAGACGGCTCTGGCAACTTGAAAGTGACTTCTACGCCAAACCAGGACAACCCGGTAATGGACATTGCCGATGACAAAGGTACCCCAATCTTCGGTATTGACGTGTGGGAGCACGCCTACTACTTAAAATATCAGAACAAGCGTCCTGATTATATCAGCGCTTTCTGGAATGTGGTAAACTGGGAAGAAGTAAACAATAGATTTCAAGAGGCAAAATAAGCCAAACCTTAGATTGAAAATAGATCCCCTGATGCGCAAGTGTCAGGGGATTTTTTTTGACTACCTTTGCGCTTCGTTTTCAAAAGTTGTACGTCCAGCGAACAATAAAAGTGTTCGGAATTGATACAGCGGATTTTCTCCCCAGTCCGAAAAAATGCCCTGTAAGGCCTTTATGCGGTGTTTTAAAGTCTTGGCATTTCTTTTTCCTTTGGAGTGGTACGAGCATTTGAAATAATATACATACACATGAAACTTTCTTACCAGATTTTTGCCTTTGTTTTCTTATTCCTTTTGGGCTCAAGCCACGTGGTGGCCAAAGAAAACAGCCAGCTAACCGGCCAGGTTAAAGACTCCCAAGGTGAAGTGCTGCCATTTGCCAATGTTGCACTTTTAGAAGCCTCCTCAGTAAAGCTAGTCACCGGAGCAGTTTCCGACGAGGATGGCCGATTTTCGATTTCAACTTCCCAGTCCGGGAAATTTATATTGAAAGTTTCCTCTATAGGTTTCGAGACATTTTTTACTGAGCCTTTCGAAATCAATGGCGGTGATAAAATTGAGTTTGGCACCATCCAGGTTGAGGAGGAAATGTCTTCTCTTGGCGAGGTGGAAGTGCGGGCCGCGCGTCCGGAAGTCACTATTGAGGCGGACAAGACCACCATCAATATCGAAGGTACCGTAATGGCAGAGGGAAACACCGCCCTTGACGTGGTGGGCCGCTCCCCAGGGGTATTTGTGGACCAAGAAGGTAACATCAACCTAAACGGCCGTCCGGGCGTCACCGTGATGATCAATGACCGCCAAACTTATATGTCCGCTCAGGACTTGGCCAACTTCCTTAGGGCCATGCCTGCCGAAAACATCAAAAGCATAGAAGTCATCAACAACCCATCTTCCCGATTTGATGCCGAGGGAGCCGCTGGCGTGATCAATATCAAGCTGAAGAAGAACAACCTTGATGGCGTGTTTGGCAATGTACAGGCTGGAAATCAATATAACGGTATGTATGCCCCGTTTGGCGGAGCTACTATCAATGTTAAAAAAGGAAAGTGGACCACCAACACCAGTTTTAACTATAGCGAATACAATATACTTAATGAGCTTGAAATAAACCGAAACTTCCCACTGGAAGATGGGGTGTCCAACTTTTTTCAGGATACCGATATGACCATGAAGCGGCAGAATTATTTCTTCAACGGTGGAGCCGATTACGAAATCAGCAAAAACCACAGTGTGGGGGTCAACATTCAAGCTTCCGAAAACCGAGGTGGTGAAACCAGTGAGTCCTTGACCGAAATCACCAACCCAGGGGCACCGATGAGCTTCATCGGATCCCAAAACGACAACCGTTCCGATAACCAGCGCCTTTTTGCAAACCTGCATTATGTAGGCCAATTGGATTCGGTAGGCACCAAACTGACCTCGGATATCGACTATACTAAAATGAATGCTTCCAGCGAGGGGATCTTGTCCAACCGATACTGGACAGGTGAAGATGAAAGTCTTTTCAACAGGGACCGTATTCAGACCTTAAATGACATGGAATACCATATCCTGACGGCCAAGGTGGATTTTATCAAGCCGATTGGTGAAAAGGGTAACATGTTTGAAACTGGGCTGAAGGGTAGCTGGGTGAGATCCGACAACGATTTGAGACTGAGCAGAAGTGTGGAAGAGGAACCTTTCATGCCGGATCCCAATAGCAACCAATTTCTTTATAAAGAGCAGGTTCTGGCAGGTTATGCTTCCTATAAAGGCGGAATTTCCCCTAAGATCAACTACCAGGCAGGCTTAAGGGGTGAATATTCCGACATTGAGGGTAATTCCCTTACCATGGGGCAAATCAATACCCAGAGGTATTTCAGCCTTTTCCCAAGCCTTTTTGTGCAACACAAGGTTAGTGACGATTATCAGATCAATTATAACGTAAACAGAAGGATAACCAGGCCCAATTACCGCTTGCTGAATCCGTTTGTGTTCTACATCGATCCCTTAACCACCGAGCAGGGTAACCCGCACTTGAGACCGCAGTTTTCAAACAATTTTGAAATGAACCATGTCATCAAGCGTGCCTACCAAGTGTCTCTTTCTTATTCGGAAACCCATGATGTGTTCCAGCAGATTTTCATGCAGGATGAGGCCACTAGGACCACGACTACATATACGGCAAACTTTGACAAGTCGAGAAACTTCAACTTCAGGGGAATCATCCCGGTGGACATCACGCCTTGGTGGAACACCAGCAACATGGTGCAGGTGAGCCACAATGCCTGGACTTCCATGATCGGGGATGCCATGCTGGATGTATCGCAGTTCTCCTACATGGGCCGCACCCAGCACAATATAATGCTGCCAAAAGGGTTCAAACTTGAATTGGTGGGGATGTACCTAGGGCCACAGCTGTACGGGCAGGCCAGAATAGATGGTTTTGGCTGGGTGGATGCCGGGATTTCCAAGTCGGTAATGAAGGATAAAATGAGCATTACCTTAAACGGATCGGATATCTTCCGTACACAAATAATCCGTGCTGATGTGCAGTTTGACCAAATGGATACCCAGTTCCAACAGTACCGCAGCAACCAGAGCGTGAGGCTCACACTGAGATATAAATTTGCCCAAGGTGAAAGCTTCCGGGTATCCAACCGCAGCGGAAGCAAGGAGGAAAGGGATAGACTTGGAGAGTAGAAAACCTAATGAGAACAGTCCTTTGGACTGTTCTTTTTTTATTGATATTGAGTCGTTTCTGTCTTGAATTATGGTAAATTTGTGGTACGTGAGATTTTTGTAATTTTTATTTCCATTTTTCCAATATGACCGCTTCCATTGCCATAGTAGATGACCACGAACTGTTCCTTTTGGGGATTGCCCAATTAATAGAAAGCAGTATGGATGTTTCCATCGTGTCTACCATGAAAGGGGGTACCGAAGTGAAGCATTTCCTGGACGAAGGCAAATTACCCGATCTGCTGATTATGGATTTCCACATGCCCGACGGGGGCGGGGCCAAATTGTTGTCATTTCTGGATAGGGGATACCCCGAACTCAAAAAGTTGGTGATTAGCATGGACACCGATGCGCGCACCATCAAGCTTTGCCAGCAGTTGGGGGCCGATGGTTTCATTTCAAAGGATGCGGTTTTCACCGACCTTAAGGAGGCCATCACTTCTATTTTGGAAGGGGAAACTTACTACATGATGGATAATGACAACATGGATGAGCTGGAGGTGGTATTGGCTGAAAAATACAAGTTGACCAAAAGGGAAATGCAGATTTTGGACCTGATTCTCAATGAATACCTGACTTCCGAAATTGCCGATAAACTCTGCACAAGTCCTTTGACCATCAAGACCCATCGCAGAAACATTTTCAGAAAGCTGGATGTCAGAAACCTGGCAGGACTGGTTTCTTTAATGAGAAGTATAAAATAGTACTTTTGGAGTATTTCGTAAAGGACAGATTTTCACGATCTTAGTTGGAGATTTAGAAAACCACTGACCACTTTTTCCATGAAGCATTCTTATATGATTCTAGGTGTTGTGCCGATTGTTTTATTGGGAATCTATTTTTTGATACTTTTTATGGCGGGGAAAAATGAATCGAATCAGTCTAAGAGGCTGGAAACCTCTAACCCTATTCCCGGACTTTCCCTGATTACAGCCTCCAACCATAGAAAAGCTTATGCATATGATACTCAGGAAGGCAGGCGGGAAATTGAGGCCAAAAATGGCAGGCTGGGAGAGTTGTCGTTGAATATGCCCCCTGTTTTGGAAATGGTCGGTTCGGTTCACAAATCAGTTTGCAATAGGTACAAGGTACAGTTACAATGGACTCAAGTAGCGGGTGAAAAAGTAGATCTTTATATTGATGGAGATATCCAGGGGAGCATCAAAAATTCCGGATATTTTTGGTATGAGGAAAAATCCCCGCCGTCGGCATCAAAAACATACCAGCTCTGTCCGGCAGACCAAACCCAATGTTCCAATAAGGTCAGAATTGATTTCTATTGATTGGGTGAGTTAACAGGTGGTTTTTAATTGCCCACCTTATTAAATTTAAGGTTTCTAACTCGTCCGTTGGAGACCTTGTATTCCTTAATCTGGTTGTTCACATCACGTGTGAAGACTACTTCCCGGAAGAAAAACTTATCCCCTTCAAAGGTATCCTTCTTAATGGGCTTGAGTACAATGTCGCTGTTGCGGGCATGTTTGGCCACCAGCTGGTTGTCCACTATGGTCAGCTGGTACTCCGTGGAAAGCTCCTCACTGTAAAATGTCCCGGTAAAGTCCTTTAAAATAACTGATTTGGGATCAAAATCTAAACGGCGGCTGGCCTTCAGCACCTTGTTGGGTTGCTGGATCTCCAGTCGGCTGATTTCATTGTTGCCATCGGCAATAAAACGGATAGTGGCATCCTCGCCTTCCACTTTAAACTCCATCTCCGACAGTGCCCTCAGGTGTGATCGCCCCAATCCGGCTGGGCGGGCATAGATCCCGTTTTTATCTTGGCCGACAGTGAATATTCCCATGTTTTCAAGTTCATACTCCCCCACAAAGCGCTCCAGTTTTTGGTTGTCCATATCTGGATTTTCCTGTTGGGAGGGATTTTCCGCTTGCTGCTGGGCTATGGTTTCTTCCAGGTAAATATCGGTGACCTGCAGGGCTGTTCTTTGGGACACAAAAGAGGCGTCATTGCTGAATACGATGACTGCAAAATCCTCCTCAGGGAATCTGCCTAAATAGGTTCTGAAACCTGCATCAGCCCCACCATGATGGATTTGGAACAGTCCATTGTGCGGATTGACCATCTGCCCCAGTGCCCCGCCAAACTTCTCGCCATTGTTGAGGGTGGCCTCTGTATTCATTTTTTCGATCAGGGCTTTGTCGCCTACTTTTGGGTTCTTGAAATTGAGCACCCAAAGACTCAAGTCTTCCACGGTTGTAAAGAGACTGGTGGCGCCCACGTTGGCATAGCTGAGTACGCTTTTCTTGAAGCCTTCTGGATGGGGCTTGTAGGAGTAGGCACGGTTTTTCACAATCCTTTCATGGTCGTCATAAAAAAGTGTGCTCTTCATACCCAGAGGTTTAAAGATCCGCTCGGCGGTAAACTGGGCAAAGGTTTTACCCGATACACGCTCTACCACTTCTGCCAATAGAGTGAAGCCCGTGTTGCAATACACATATTCCTCGCCTGGCTCAAAGTTTAGTTCCTTTTGCTTGCTGACAAGCTTCATCACATGTTCTTTGGTGATTACATCATCCATGCGCCACCCGGCCATGGTAAGTAGGTTCCATTGATCTCTTAACCCACTGGTATGGTTGGCCAAATGGCGCAGGGTGATGGTGTGGCCAAAATCGGGTACCTCCGGAATGTACTTCCTGATATCGTCATCCAAATTGATTAGGCCATCCTTTTCCAAGAGCAGCACCGCAAATACGGTGAATTGTTTGGAAATCGAAGCAATATGAAAAACGGTGGAAGGGGTGTTTGGGATGGAATATTCCAGGTTGGCATTTCCATAGCCTTTGGAAAACACCACCTCCCCATTATGGACAAGCGCTAGCGTTGCACCCGGGGTGTCGGGTTTGTTCCATTGGGAGAAAATGCTATCGATACGAGCCTCTTTTTGAGAATTAATTTTAGAAATACTTTGCGCTTGGAGATTGGGGATTGCCAAAAAAGCCAATAGAAAAGCAATGATATAGTTAAGCCTTGGGTAATTCATTGGTTAATTGTGGGTTAATCAACTTAATAATACGAAGACTCCGGAAAAAATCATAGTTGTGGCAATCAAATTTTGCGACGAAGGCTGATTACCCCCAACAGTGGCCCCATTGCCAAGGCGGTAAATAGAAGCTTTTCACCCATGATAGGCAACATGAAATTCAGTACCTGAATGCTTACGATGGTGAGGGCAAAACCTATGCAGTTGACTATAGTAAGTGCGGTGCCACGGGTTTCTTGGGGGGCATTTTGCACCACGAGGGTTGAAAATAACGGAGAGTCGGCAGTCACGGCCATTCCCCAAATTAGCAGGAATAGGATAAGCAGGCCTGTGGATTCCCCTGCCAGAATTAAGGGGGAAAAGATACAGCATAATCCTGAAATGGCCAGGGAGGCTGTGGCGATTCTTTTTGCCCCAAATCTCAGGGAGAGCAAACCGCCCAAGGCACAGGAGATTCCGCCCACCGCTATGATCAAGAAGCTGAAAAAGGGAACATCTAGGTTCATGGAATCATGGCTAGCGTTGAAATAGGCAAGCAGCAGGGGCAAGAAGGCCCAAAAGGCATAAAGCTCCCACATATGTCCAAAGTAGCCAAAAGCTGCAGAACGGACATTTGCATTTTTAAATACATTGAGAAAAACTGCGGGGTCAAATTGCTGCCCGGCTTTGCGGTAGGGGCCGTCCGGGACAAAAACCAGGATCAACAGTCCACCCAGCATGGCCAGAAAGGTAGTGGAGTAAACTACATAATGCCAGGGGAGTGGCCCAGTCATGCTTTTCAGGAAATGGGGGAAGGCCGTGCCCAAAACCAATGCGCCTACCAGAAAACCCAAGGACTTTCCAAGGCCTTTATCATAATAATCGGCGGCTATCTTCATGCCCACGGGGTAGATTCCGGCCAAAAAGACGCCGGTCAGAAACCTATATAGCAATAGTTCCCAGTCCTGCAGATTCTCTAGACCAATGGCCCAATTGAATCCTGCTGCCAAGAGGGAGCTGAAGAAAAAAACCTTGGATGGGGAAAACCGATCCGCCACAGTCAGTATGGCAAAAATCAGGGTGCCGGTGATGAACCCAAACTGAACGGCACTGGTAAGGTGGGCAAGAAAGTCAATCGGAAGCCCGTGCTCAGCAATAAGGTCCGGCAACACCGCATTGCCGGCAAACCATAGGGAAGTGCAAAGGAATTGTGAAAGGACAATGATGGGGAGAATGTGCTTCATTGAAATCAAAAAAACTTATTCCGATAGCAGGGATTCATAAGGGATGTTTAATTTATGATGCAAGTTTTTTATCATTGTCAAGGATAGTTTTCTTTTGCCTTTGAATAATTCAGAAACTCGACTTTTATACCCTAAAATATCTGCCAAATCTTTATTGTCCATACCCAGTTGTTCCATTCTAAATTTAATTGCGTCTAAGGGGTTTGGAGGATCAATGGGATAAAACTCCTCCTCATACTTTTCGATCAGTAAGACCAACAGCTCTGCTTCATCACCTTCTGGAGTATTCGCAGGGGCATGGAAGATTTCCTCAAGCCTGCTTAGGGCCATTTGATATTCTTCTTCGTTTTTTAAAACCTTGACAATCATTTTTTTTATATTGTTTGGGCATCTAATTTATCGTAATCTTTATGGGTACCAATAAATCTGATGAAGACCCATTGGCGCATAAAGTTTATTTCCACAATTAACCTATATCGGTTACCGCAGATATTGAATACAACCCTTCCTCCTTTCAGAATACTAGCTTTCGTATAATCCTGCTTAATATCAGCCGGGCTTTCCCATGTTGCTTTAGAGACTTCCTTAAACCAGCTTTTTAGCTGACTTTCGGTTTCTGGATTTTTTAGCCAAAATTCTTTAAGTGGTTTTTTTGAAATTACTTTCATCTAAAACAATAAAAATAAAACAAAAGTTACCAAAACGGTAATTAAAAAAAGTAAAGCCCAATAAAAACGGGCTTTAGCTTATTGGAAATGATAAAGAAAAACCAAGTTTGCCGTGAATGCGGGCTTTCTTTGGCCTTTGATCTCCAGCTTTACCTTCATTTCTGTTTTGATCGTGCCCCGAAGGTTGGTGATATTGGCCAAGGTGGCGTTTAGCCTTACCTCATCGCCAACCAAAACGGGTTGGGCAAAACGCAGGCTTTCGATTCCGTAGTTGACCATCATTTTGAGGTTGTTCACCTTGACGATCTGCTCCCAAAGGAAGGGAACGATGGAAAGGGTGAGGTATCCATGGGCAATCGGACCGCCGAATGCGCCTTCTGCCTTTGCTTTTTCAGGATCGGTGTGGATCCACTGGTGGTCCATAGTAGCATCCGCAAAAAGGTTTACCTGCTCCTGGGTGATGGTGTGATAGGCAGATACACCCAGCTCCTTACCCACATGCTGTTCGAACTCCTCGAAACTATTTATGATCAATTGGCTCATGTTAGATTATTTTTGAAGCCCTGAAGATATTAAAAAGGCGCGGGAATTGAAAAGTTTTAAATTGGAGAACGAAGACGGAAGGGCGAAAACCGGAACTTGAAGCCGCAATCTGCGACCTCAAATCGTACCATTCGTTCCGGTCTCCCGTCTTTTTCAAAAATCCTCCTCTTCCTCTTCGCCGTTGCCCATGTCAAACATGCTGCTGAACAAGTCCTTGAACTGCATGCCGGTCTCAAGTAGTTTTTTACTCAGTTGGCTGTATTCGGCCAGCCCGTGAAGGGCGAATTCCATAAAAAACTCCTTCTCCTTTTCAGCCAGGTGTTTGACCTGTGCGACCACGATATCTTCCAGCCCCGGAACTTGGTGCAAGGTACTCTTGTAGTCCTTGTCCGATTGGGAGGCTAGGATGTCCACTTCCTTTCCTTCTCCAAACCAAGCCAAGGGTAGTACATAAGGGTTGCTTTCTTTTTCCTTTCTTTTCTGGTCAGGGCTGGGGAAATAGTCCGTAAACAAAGTCCTGATTGCTTTGCCGATGAGACTGTAGGCTACAAGTCCAGCTCCTTCCTGCTCGCCTTCATAGACCAATTCCACTTTCCCGGTAATTGCGGGGACAATGCCAATTAGGTCGGCCACCCTGACTACGGTTTTTTCCTCACCGTTTTTATACAGCCTTCGTTCCGCGGCCGAAATCAGGTTTTCATAGGCTGAAATGGTCAAGCGAGCAGATACACCACTTTTTTCATCCACATATTCGCTCTTTCTGGCTTCAATGGCCACCTGCTCAATCAGGTCCTTCATTAGCTCGGGCACATGGATCCTTTCCAATGGCTTTCCGGCAAGTTTGGCCTCTTGGGCCGTGATATGCTTCCCGATCTCAATGGATTTAGGATAATGGGTAATGATCTGGCTTTCGATCCGGTCTTTCAGTGGCGTTACGATGCTGCCCCTGTTGGTATAATCCTCCGGGTTGGCCGTGAAGACAAACTGGATGTCCAGCGGAAGCCTTAATTTGAAGCCACGGATCTGGATATCTCCTTCCTGCAGAATGTTGAAAAGGGCCACCTGAATCCTGGCCTGCAGGTCGGGGAGCTCGTTGATCACGAAAATGCTGCGGTGGGAGCGGGGTACCAGCCCGTAATGGATCACCCTTTCGTCATTGTATGAAAGTTTCATGGTAGCAGCCTTGATAGGGTCCACATCCCCGATCAGATCAGCCACCGACACATCCGGAGTGGCCAGCTTTTCGGTATAGCGGTCTTTCCGGTGCCACCAGTCGATGGGAGTCTTGTCCCCTTTTTCTTCAATCAGCTGTTTGGCAAAGCTGGAAAGAGGCGCCAAGGGATCGTCGTTGAGTTCAGATCCCTGCACTACGGGCACATATTCGTCCAGCAGGTAGGTCATCATCCTGGCGATCCGGGTTTTTGCTTGGCCTCTCAGCCCTAGAAAATTGATGTTGTGCCTGGAGAGGATGGCCCTTTCTATATCCGGGATCACGGTGTCCTCGTAGCCCCAGATGCCCTCAAATACATTTTTTCCCTCCTTGATGTTTTGGATGAGGTTGGATCGGAGTTCTTCTTTAATGCTGCGGGATTGGTATCCGGAGGCTTTCAATTCCCCCAGTGTTTTTATTTTCAATAGGTCCTTACCGGTAAGGTTTTGATACTCCATGTTAAAAACGTTTGGTTCGGTTTCGTTTAAAATCTTCAAAAATCAGGTTGCCAAGGCCTTTCAGGTCGCTGTAATAGGCGTTTCCATTGTTGGCTTTGGTAAATTCCCTGACAAATTCTTTTAAATAGGGATCCGAGGCGATCATAAAGGTGGTCACCGGGATCTGGTTTTTGCGGCACTGGGTGGCCAGTTTCAGGGTTTCGTTCAAGATTTTGCTGTCTATCCCAAAGCTGTTTTTGTAATACTTGATGCCGACTTTCAGACAAGTGGGCTTGCCGTCGGTGATCATGAAAATCTGCTTGTTGGGGTTTTTTCGCCTGCGCAACAGGTCCATGGCAAGCTCCAGCCCTGCCACGGTATTGGTATGGTAAGGGCCCACCTGCAGGTAGGGCAGATCTTTGATCTGGATCTGCCAGGCATCGTTGCCAAACACGATGATGTCCAGGGTGTCTTTGGGGTAGCGGGTCTTGATGAGCTCGGCCAGGGCCATGGCCACTTTTTTGGCCGGGGTGATGCGGTCTTCCCCATACAGGATCATGGAATGGGAAATGTCAATCATCAGCACCGTGGAGGTCTGGGATTTGTACTCGTTTTCCACCACCTCCAAGTCATCCTCAGTAAGCAGGTAATCGCCTGAAAGACCATGGTTGGCCTGGGCGTTTCTCAGCGAATCGGTCAGGGCGATCTGGTCCAGGTTGTCCCCAAACTGAAATGCCCGCCTGTCGGTGCCCCTTTCCTCCCCCTGGCCCGAATGGGTGGTCTTGTGCTGTCCCGACTTGCCGCGTTTGAGCTTGCCGAAAATTTCCTCAAGCGCATTTTTGCGAATTTGTTGCTCCGACTTACCTGTGATTTTGATTTCCCCTTTTTGGTTTTCCTCGGTGAGGTAGCCTTTTTCCTTCAGATCCTCTATAAAATCCCCGATCCCGTAGCCGGGATTGGTCATGTTGTATCTTTTGTCCAAATTGCTGAGCCAGTTCAGTGCCTCGGCCACATCGCCCCCGGTCATGGTGACCAGCTGCAGGAAGAGGTTGAGCAGGTTTTCAAAGGTGCTCTTGGCCGGGTCCTGCTGTGGCACAAACTTGGTAAACTTAAATCCTTTCATACTTCCGCTCCTGATTTGGATTGATAACAATAAATCTGGGTGGGAGGTTTAATGGCAAAAGGAAGCTTAACAAAAAGAAACCATGAAAACCAACAAACGCATAAAGGTAATAGGCAAAGTGCAGGGTGTCTTTTTCAGAAAGAGCACCCAGGAAAAAGCCAGGGAGCTGGATGTTTCCGGTTGGGTGAAAAACGAGCCAGACGGGTCGGTACTGGCCGAACTGGAGGGCCACAGGCACGCGGTGATGGCCATGGAGGCCTGGCTCAAGCAGGGACCTGAAAAGGCAGAGGTCGATAACCTCATCATTCAGGATGGCGAAGAACAGGGTCATACCTCGTTTGAAATCATCCGATAATGTCGTTTATTTGGCCGTAAATTCATTTATTCCATGGCATCAAAATATATTCACGGCTACCAGGAAGTAGAGCAGGAGCGACTTGTGGAGCAGGCAAAGGTGATCGAAAACCAGATTTTCGACTTTATCGACTTTTCCCAGGTGAACAGGCTTCTCGAAATAGGCAGCGGGGTAGGAGCGCAGACCGAAATTTTGCTAAAAAGATTTCCCCACCTCTCCATCACGGGCGTGGAGTATGAAAGCAAGCAGATCGAAAAGGCCTACAAAAACCTGGAAAAGCACGGATTTGATACCGACAAAGTGGAGTTTATCCATCAGGATGCCACCCAACTTAGTTTGGAGAAGGAGTTTGACGGAGCTTTCATTTGCTGGGTACTGGAGCATGTGCAAAATCCCCAGGCAATATTGACCAGCATGAAGCCTTGCCTGAGGGACGGGGCCATGGTGGTGGTAACGGAGGTTTTTAACAGCACATTTTATACTTACCCGGAAAGAAAAGAAATACAGGATTATTGGAAAATCTACAACGATTACCAAATCAGCATAGGAGGGGACCCTGAAGTCGGGGCCAAGTTGGGAAGCATGCTTTCCGATGCCGGATATAAAGGCATACAACTCCGAAGCGGAGGGTTCCATTTGGACAAAAGGGAAGCAGATCAAAAAAGAAAGGTGTTTTCCTATTGGAAAAACCTCATGAGCAGCGGCGCGCCAAACCTGATGGAGGAAAACCTGATCACGGAAAAAGAGGTGATCACCATGCAACAGGCCATGGATGAACTCAGGGAACAGGAGGATTCCATATTCTTTTACAGGTTCATACAGGCCACGGCTTTCAAATAATGAAATTGATCAAGTGGTTGTTGTGGCTGATGGGCCGGTTACTGTTTTGGTTTTTGGTGCTGAGCGTAGGGGGTGTGGTACTTTTTAAATTTGTGCCCGTACCGGTGACCCCGCTCATGCTGATCCGCATGCTGGAGGATTACAATGATGAAAACAGGCAGGTAAAGTTCAGCTATAACAGGAAGCCTCTTTCCGAAATCAGCCTTGCGCTGCCCCTTGCCGTAGTGGCTGCAGAGGACCAGAAGTTCCTTACCCATTCCGGATTTGACAGGGAGGCCATCGAGAAGGCTTTTGAAAGCAACAAGTCGGGAAAACGTATCAGGGGTGGAAGCAGCATTTCCCAGCAGACGGCCAAAAACGTATTTTTATGGCCGGAGAGAAGCTATCTTCGAAAGGGATTGGAGGCTTATTTCACGGTTTTGATTGAATTTATCTGGGGAAAGAAACGGATATTGGAAGTGTATGTGAATGTCATCGAAATGGGGCCGGGGATATATGGGGCAGAGGCCGCAGCAAAGGAATATTTTCGCAAACCGGCGGCACAACTCAGCAGACAGGAAGCTGCATTAATAGCAGCGGTCTTGCCAAACCCCAGACGATGGAATCCCTCGAAACCTACCAGTTATAACCGCCAGCGTCAGCAGTGGATACTGAGGCAGATGAATAATCTGGGGGAGCTGAGGTATGAGTATGATTATAAATAATTGTAGAAAGACCAGTGAATGAAATGTCATAGCTGCAAAACGATTGATATACTAGCCTTTAATTCCTCTAATACATCTTCATTAACTGCACCTATTTTTCTTATAAGTCTAGATTGGGAAACAGATCTAATTTGAAAGGAATCAGCTGTGGATATTTTACTCAAAGAGTTAAGTTGATTGGGAATAATTTTAACCATCCAGGGAGCTGAAGAATATCTCTCCTTCCAATCAGTAATTGGGATTATGATTTTTAATGGTAATTTTCTAGATCATCATTACTGATAATTATGCAAGGCCTGGTTTTCTTAATTTCAGCTCCTATTGTGGGGTCAAGGTTGATTAAATAAATATCACCTCGGTTCATAAAATTCCTCAGTATCTAAGGCTGTAAATGCAGTTAATTCAGGGTCATGGGAATAATCCTCATATAAAAGGTTAGCAGCCTTTTTCAATTTAGAAGAAATTTCCTCTTTCCGAATTGCAGAAAGTGTCTTTTCTATGATGAAAAGCCTTTCTTCTTTCGGGAGTTTGCTGATTTCTTTGATTGATTCCTTGGTACCCATCGTATTAAATTACCCAATAATTTTTAAAAAAAGAAACTTACATTTTTTTTATGGGAGATTTTAAACCATCCTCGCCGTTTCCACCTGATCAATAATATCCTCATAGTCGAGTTTATCCCAGTTTTGGGTGATCAATGGATCAGCCATCACTTTGTTCATGATGCGGTCCTGGATTTTTCCCTGGGCATAAGCCTCGGAATATGGGATATCCGAAAACGTCACCATGGTATAAAGGGGAATCCACTCCTTCGGATACAGCTCATGGAGTCTGGCTTCGATTTTTTTCCGGATCAGGAATTTCGGATCGGATACCGCATCCCTCATTTCAATGAAATTTTCCAAAGCTAACTGGCTGATGGCATCCGTGTCAGGCTTTCTCATTTTCTGGAACTTCTCGAAAATCAGTTCCCAAGAAGTGGTGCCGTACTTTTCGATTAACCCATCCAATACATAGCAGTCCTCAAAACCGCAGTTCATACCTTGGCCATAGAAAGGCACCATGGCGTGGCTGGCGTCTCCGATCAGCAAACACTGGTTCTTGACCCAAGGGTAGCAATTGATGGTAATAAGTGCCGAAGTCGGATTTTTGAAGAAATCCTCCCCCAGCGTTGGCATCATGTTGTAGGCGTCGTTGAAATACGTCTTGAAAACGCTTTCAACATCCTTTTTGTCATGGATTTTATCAAAGCAAACCTTTGTTCCTTCAAAAGGAAGGAATAGTGTGCAGGTAAATGATTTGTCGGGATTGGGAAGTGCGATGAGCATAAATTTGCCCCTCGGCCAAATATGGAGCGCATTTGGGTCCATGGCAAACTCACCCTCGGCAGTCGGTGGAATGCTCAGTTCCTTGTAGCCATG
Organism: Litoribacter ruber; assembly: GCF_018449405.1. Classification (NCBI taxonomy): domain Bacteria; kingdom Pseudomonadati; phylum Bacteroidota; class Cytophagia; order Cytophagales; family Cyclobacteriaceae; genus Litoribacter; species Litoribacter ruber. The sequence goes on along the minus strand of NZ_JAHCMY010000004.1, from coordinate 317,139 downwards.
GGAAATGTAATGCTGGCTAAAGTCGAACCTTTCCTGCTTCTGCATGGAACTTCTCAAAGCAGAATAAGCTCCATCAGCGCCGATGATCACATTGGCCTGATGTTTCTTGGCCTCCCATTTGGGCAGGGAAAACTTGATCTGCTTTTTGTAAATGTTGACATCCTCGCATTTGTGCTCAAAGTTTAGCTGGACCCCAACTTTTTCGGCCTCATCCACCAAGATTTGGTTGAACTTGCCCCTGGAGATGGAATAGATGGCCTCCCCGTCCTTTCCGTACTGCTGGAAAGTGGTGTTGCCATGCTCATCGTGGATGCGGCGGCCATACATGGGAATGGCCAAATCCTTGATCTTGTCTTTCAGACCGACCTTTTCCAGGGCTTTCCAGCCCCTGTCGCTCAAAGCCATGTTGATGGATCTGCCCTCTTCTTTATAAAGCTGGTGACGGCGGTCCTCCCTTTTTTCAAAGATAGACACGTCCAAACCTCTTTTTCTTAAGAATATGCCCAATAACGAGCCGATCAATCCCGCACCTAAGATGCTAATATTGTTATTTTCCATTCAATCTCCTCTTTCTATCGCTTTAAGCGAATTTCTTCAATGCTAGTTCCAGTCTTTGAGCGAATTTGTATACATCCTCAAAGCTGTTGTACAGCGGGGCAGGGGCTACGCGTATCACGTTGGGATGCCTCCAGTCGCCGACTATTCCATGGGCATACAGCTCGTCAAAGACAGCCTTTCCGCCTTTATGAACCAGCAAAGATAACTGACAGCCTCTTTCTTTCGGGCTTTTTGGTGTTATTATTTCCAAAATGCCGCTGTCCCCGCTGATACTTTCGATTAAGAACTCCAGGTATCCTGTCAATAGTTCACTTTTCTGTCTTAGCCTCACCATTCCGGCCTCCTCAAAGATATCCAGTGAGGCCTGGTGGGCTGCCAGTGCCAGCACGTTGGTGTTGGAAAGCTGCCAGCCATCTGCCCCGTACATGGGCTTGAAGCCTTTTTCCATCTTGAAGCGCTCCTCCTCATCGTGACCCCACCATCCGGCAAACCTTGGCAGGTCGGGATTGTTTGCGTGGCGCTCATTGACAAAAATCCCCGAGATGTTGCCCGGACCGGAATTCATGTATTTGTAGCTGCACCAGGTGGCAAAGTCCACGTCCCAATCATGCAGCTTTAGCGGGATGTTTCCAGCCGCATGGGCAAGGTCAAAACCCACCTGGGCTCCTGCTGCATGCCCTGCTTCGGTGATTTTCCTCATGTCAAAAACCTGCCCGGTGTAATATTGCAACCCGGCCATCATCACCAAAGCCAGTTCATTTTTATTCTCCTCAATTGCACTAAGGATATCCTCAGTCCTAAGGGTATGCTCCCCTTCGCGGGGGCTGATTTCAATAATGGCCTCTTCGGGCTTATACCCATGGAATTTCACCTGGGTTTCCAGCATGTAGATATCCGATGGAAAAGATCCCGCTTCAGTCAGCACCTTGAATTTCTTGTGGGTGGGCTGGTAGAAGCTTACCATCAAAAAGTGGAGGTTGCTGCTCAGGTTGTTCATGGCCACTACCTCATGCTCCCTTGCCCCCAGGATGTTGGCCAGCATGGGTTTGGATTTCTTGCGGATGCTGTACCAAGGGGACTCCCCGTGAAAATGGCCATCCACGGCCATTCTGGCCCAACGGTCCATTTCCTCCTGAATATAGCTGATGGCGGATTTGGGCTGTAGGCCCAGAGAGTTGCCGCAGAAATAGATGGCCTGCTGTCCGTTTACCTCCGGAAATAAGAATTTGTCACGGAAGGACCTTAGCGGGTCCTTTTCGTCCATTTCCTTGGCAAAAGCTTCGGTGTTTTGGTATTGCATGATTGATGGTTTTTTGGGGTTATTTCTTGAGTTGCTCCCCACAGTTGGAGCAGGTAGTAAGTTCCGGATTTGACCAGAACCTTTCCATGATGGGTGGAAGCTGATTTACGATGTCGGTGATTTCGGCATATTCCTCGTAAAGTTTGTGGCCGCAGTTTTCGCAGTGCCAGATGAACCCGTCGAGTTCGCCGGGCCTTCGGTAGCGTTCAAAAACCAATCCTAGGGTATTGGCCGGCCGGCGGGGGCTGTGGGGTACTTTTCCCGGAAGCAAGAACATCTCACCCTCTTTGATGATGATGTCCCTGGGCTCGCCCTCATCAATGACCTTCAGGGTGATGTCCCCTTCGATTTGGTAGAATACCTCCTCGCCTTCGTTGTAGTGGTAGTCTTTTCGGGAATTTGGCCCACCTACCACCATGACGATAAAGTCTTTGTTGTCATGAAAAACCTGCCGGTTTCCCACGGGTGGTTTGAGCAGGTGGCGGTGGTCGTCTATCCATTTTTGGAAATTGATGGGCTGGGGTAATGCCATGGTTTGGATTCTTTTTTGCTTTGAAATCAAACAATAAATGTATAAAATTTCTCTCAGTTTTTGCCTTAATTTGTTATCAGACTAAAATCCCTCAAAATGAGCTACCCTATAATTGACACCCACTGTGACCTGCTTTCCTACTTGGCCAAAGTGCCAAATGCCGATCCCCAGAGCAGGGATATTGCCTGCGGAATTCCCTTTCTCAAGGAGGGAAACGTGAAGCTGCAGGTCATGGCCATCTACACGGACGTGGCGCCTGGGAGCATGGAGGTAGCCACCAAGCAGGTGGGAAAGTTCAAGGCTATGCTCAATATGCATCAGGATGACGTTTGCTTGGCGGACAGGGACTTTTTGGCCTCCCTAGGGAATGAGTCGAAAATTGGGGCCGTTTGCGCCATTGAAAATGCTGCTGGGCTGGGAGATGAAAATGCCGATTGGACGGCCATTTATACCCAATTGGACAATATCATAGCCAATACCGGCCGACTGGCCTATATTTCCCTTACCCACCATACCGAAAACCGCTTTGGCGGGGGGAATTATACCGAAGTGGGGCTGAAAGACGACGGCAGAAGGCTGCTTGATTATATTTCCGGCAAGCAGATCGCCATTGACCTTTCCCATACCTCAGATTGGTTGGCTCAAGGGATTTTGGAACACATTACCGTCAAGCAGCTGGACGTGCCGGTAATTGCCAGCCATTCAAATTTCAGGGCCATCTGGGACCACAGAAGAAATTTAACGGATGAATTTGCCAAGGAAATCATTCATAGGAAAGGGATTATAGGGGTAAATTTTTTGAGGGCATTTTTGGACAATGCCGTTCCCGAGCGGATTTTTGACCACATCAAGCACGGGTTTGCCATTGGGGCAGAAGACTGCATCTGCTTCGGTGCGGACTTCTTTTACACCAAAGATTTCCCCGACAAGAGCAGGCATCCATTCTATTACCCGCTGGTGGAAGATGCCTCCAAATACCCATCTGTCCTGGAAAGCTTAAAGAGTGATCTAAGCGGTGAACAGCTTGAAAAACTGGCCTATAAAAATGCCCAGAGGTTCTTTAAATCAGTTTGGAAATAAGATGCATAGTCCACAGTCCACAGTCGATGGTCGACTGTGGACCATGATCAACCATCAACCAACACCACCATGTCATCACATCATTTTGTAAAGGAAAATCAGGAGCCGGCATTGGTCATACTTGGCCTTGAAGGTTTGGATTATGATACTATAGCGCCATTGTTGGAGTGGGTGCCTACTGTGGTGGTTACTGAAGAAACCGTTGAAAAGGTCATTTCTTTGGGGATAAAAATAGATCTCATTTTAGCCTCTGAAGGATTTCAAAAGGAAAACATCCATCTGCTTGAGGAGCAGTACCCGGTAAGGTTTATGACCGCCAAAGAAGGCAATTATCTGGAAGAAGGCCTTCAATACCTGGTCGCTTCCAAGCATTCTGCGGTGAACATCTTGGGGTATGACCACCTGAAGGTTTTTAGTCTCTCGGACAAACTGGAGTTTTTGAATATCGTGATCTGGGATGGGCCTATGCGGTATTTTCCGGTGAAGGGAGGAAGGTTAAAGAAATACTTTTCAACCGGCTCGCTGCAGCTTCATGCTGCTGAGGATTCCTTTGTGGAGATGGTATATGCTGAGGGCAGCGAACTGATTCAGATCAAGCATGCCACCTTCGTCGAAGTGGAGGAGGGCATGGTGGAGTTGAAAGCCAAGGACCTGTTTTGGGTTGGGGAACTTCAGGGCGTACAACCGTAGACAATCCTGTCTTTTCCATTGAGGTCTTGATAGATACTTACCTTCTCATAGCCTAACGCTCCCATCAATTCCTTGGTCTCCTGACCAAAAGCCTCATTGATCTCAAAATAAAGAGTTCCCCCCGGCTTTAAGGCTTTCAAGCCTTTTTCGGCTATTGTTCTGTAAAAAATCAGTGGGTCTTCATCGCTTACAAACAGGGCCAGGTGCGGTTCGTGGGATAAAACGTTAGCCTGCATCTGGGCTTTTTCAAGTTCCCGGACATAGGGAGGATTGCTCACCAGGATGTCCAGATCGGGATAGGGGATGTCGGCCGATAAAATATCCGCTTGGTGAAAATCAACCGCGGCATCTAGCAGCATTGCATTTTCCATGGCAACTTTCAACGCCTCATGGCTGACATCGAGACCAAATACTTTAGCCTCCGGAATTTCCAAGGCCAGGGTGATGGGAATGCAGCCGGTTCCGGTGCCTATGTCCAGGATTTTTGGAGATGGCAGGCGGTTTTCCTTCAGGATCAGGTGTACCAGTTCCTCCGTTTCATTTCTTGGGATCAGCACCGCGGGTGTGACCTTAAATTCCCGACCGTAGAAAGGGGCCTTTCCGAGAATGTACTGGATGGGAACTTCCTGCTTCACTTTTTGCAAGGCTTCCAAAAAGGAGGCTTTATCATCTTTTATGGATTTGTCCTGCAAAACTTCCATTCTCCTGAAATTGAAAAAGTGTTCAAACAGCCATAAAACTAGGCTTTCCGCCTCCTGTTTGGGATAGGTGGAGGAAAGTTCGGTAACTGATTCTAGGAAGAGTTCTTTGGAGGATGGCACAGCTCTTTGTTGGGTTTGTTCGCAAATTTACTTAAACAATTGTGCTTTCAATAAAAGAATTTTTTTGTAACTTATTTGTGTTATAGCTTTATATACGATGATGTGAACATGAAATTAACGCTATCCATAAAAAAGTCAGTGATTGAGGGAGCGGAAAAATATGCTTCTGAGAAGGGTATTAACCTTTCAGAAATCGTGGAAACCTATTTGGTTAAATTAGCCAAAAATCAGGAACATGAGCCTTCTTCTCAAAAAGGGATAAGGTCTTTAAAAGGGATACTTAAAAATAGTGAGGATGTAGACTACAAGAAAACCATAGAAGAGGAAATTTTCAAAAAACATGGATAATATTTTTTTGGATACAGATGTTATTCTGGATTTTTTGTTAAATAGGGAGCCTTTTTCGAACCATATGGATCAGCTTTTTATCTTGTCCGAAAAGGGCAATGTCAATTTTTATGCTTCTTCATTAAGTTTCAATAATTTTTATTATATATCCAGAAAGACATTAGGGCATAAAAAGGCAGTAAAGATTTTACAAGAATTGATTGATACCATTCATGTTCTTAATGTTGGTAAGGAGGAAATTAAGAAAGCTTTAGATGGAGATTTTGCTGACTTTGAAGATGGTCTTCAAGAGGCAGCTGCTCTAAATGTTTTTGATTTAAAAGCCATTTTAACTAGAAATAAAAAGGATTTTAAAAACTCTGTTTTTAAGATATTAAGTCCTGAAGAGTATTTGGGGCTCAATGAATAGGATCTTTTATTTCTTTATTTCCCCTATTAATCCAAAAATAAAACCCCACTGCCCCGATCGCATACATCAGCACATCCCACCAGTCCCTGGTATATACTTCGGACCGCATCGGGAGAATGACTTCGAAGATCAGACTGAAATACAGTACAGCCACTGCTATTTGGGTTTTGGTGAAAACGAACTTGGCCTTTAATGAATGAAACCAGCGGAAAGCCTGCAGTGTGAGTCCCAGCACCACCGGCATGGCCAAAAGATCATCCAAATAAGCATGCACATACGGGATAAATATTCCCTGCACTTTTTCCAAGTATTGGTTTACCCAAAACAAGATGCAGCAGACAATGAAAAAAGGGTTTTTAAATACGCTCATCAGCCGGGCAAAGCGGCAATCAGCCAAGCAATAAAGGAAAGGATGGACATGTAGATGATGTAGAAGGTATTGCCGACTTTCTTCCAGAATTTGACAAAGTCACTGTCATCTTCGCGAATATAAAAAATCCAGCTTTCAGCGCGCTCCTGAGCCTTCTGGCGATCCCTGTTTCTGTGCTCAAGGTCTTCTCCACCCAGTGGCTTGCCGCAGTGATCACAGGGGTCTTCCAGTTTTTGGTTCCAATCGGACCATTTTCCGCAGTGTGGACATCTTTTTTCTCCCATATCACAAAATTAACCTTTTCTTTTAAACCATACCCTGAAGCAAGAAATATACCCGATGGGTTTCTTATCCTTTCAAATTGAACCATAAGCCCATATGAAATGATTATCTTTGTGGATTAAAATTTAAAAATATATATGAAACTTCACTCCAACACGGTTTACGGTGTGGTAAATGCCCTTGATGAGATCTTCTTCAACAACAAATATGCGGATAAAGTCATTGAAAAAACTTTGAAGTCCAATCCCAAATGGGGAGCCAGAGACCGGGGTTTTATTGCCGAAAGCGTATATGAGATGGTCCGCTGGTGGAGGCTAATCAATGAGGTGAGCCCATCAGATGATATTTTTCATCTTTTCGCCACCTACTGGCTCATGCAGGGCAACACCTTGCCACCATGGAGGGAGTTTGAAGGAGTGGATGACTCCAGAATAAAATATAATTACGACACTATCCGCGAAAGGGCCATCCTGCAGTCCATTCCAGACTGGATGGATGAGATGGGCGAAAACCTGCTCGGGGATAAATGGGATGAGGAACTCGATACCCTCAACCAGCAAGCCCAAGTGGTGATCCGTGCCAACTCCCTTAAGACCACCAAGGAGGATCTGATGAACCGACTTGGTGAAGACGGGGTGGAAACGTACGCTCCAAAAGGCTACCGTGACGCCCTTGTGTTGGCCAAAAGACAAAATATTTTCAGACACCCGGCATTTAAGGAAGGCCTTTTTGAAGTGCAGGATGCCTCTTCCCAGTTGGTAGCCTCTGCTTTGGAGGTGGAGCCGGGCATGCGGGTGATTGATGCCTGTGCGGGTGCGGGGGGCAAATCCCTTCATCTGGCCGCGCTCATGGAAAATAAGGGCAGGATCCTTTCCATGGATATTGAGGAGTGGAAACTGAAAAACACCAAGCTGAGGGCCAGAAGGGCTGGAGTAAGCATCATAGAGCCAAGAGTCATAGAAAGCAACAAAACTATCAAGCGATTGGCGGAGTCTGCAGACAGGTTGCTTTTGGATGTGCCTTGCTCAGGTTTGGGCGTGTTGAAGCGAAATCCGGACACCAAATGGAAACTCACCCCTGAGTCTATTTCCAAGGTTCAGGAAGTGCAGCAGGAGATCATTCAGGATTATTCCAGTATGCTCAAGCCTGGGGGAATGATGGTCTATGCCACCTGCAGCATCCTCCCTACCGAAAACCAGCTGCAAGTGGAGAAATTCCTCAACAGTGAAAAAGGAAAAGGCTTCGAGTTGATTAGCGATGAGAAGGTTTTGGCCCATGAGAGTGGATTTGATGGGTTTTATATAGCTAGGTTGAAGAAAAAGTGATTGTACTAAGTACAATGTACTAGGTACTAAGTATAGTGGTTCAGGCCAAGTTGAGGCACAGAATTAAGCGTTGAAAAATGGACTGTATCTTAGTACTTTGTACCTTGTACATAGTACAATAAATGTCTATATTTATCTAAAATTCAGATAAATATGGACCTCGAGATGATGTTTACCATTGTCAATGCTGTGGCTCTGTTGAGCTGGGTGTTGCTGTTTGCTTTTTATCATACCCATTGGGTCTACCCCTCACTTTTTTCGGGGGTCATCGTATTTTTGGCCGCGGTCTACCTTTATTATATCAGTGTTGGGTTTACCGGAGGGGCCGAAGGGGGATTTAACAGCCTCAGGGAGGTCCGCATGCTTTTCCAGGATGATTATGCATTGCTGGGCGGCTGGGTGCATTACCTTGCCTTCGACCTTTTTGTGGGCATGTGGGTAGCCAAGGATGCCCATTACCGTAAAATTAACCGCTGGCTGCTGCTTCCCTGCCTTTTCCTGACCTTTATGCTTGGCCCTGTGGGTTTGCTGCTGTATCTGGTGATCAGAGCGCTGAAAGCAGGGGAGGTGGTTCAGTATCCATTTGCTAAGTCGACGGACTTTGCTCCTTAAATAAAAAAATGGGCCACAAAGGCACGAGGGCGCAAAGGTTTATTGAAGAAAAAGGGGTCACGAAGTCGCGCTGAGTTAAAAAGAAGTCGCATGAAGGGATTTCTTTAAAAAATGGCCACAAAGACCCAAAGGCGCTAGGGTAGAGTGAGGAAAAATGGGTCACGAAGTCGTACTAAGTTAAAAAGAAGTCGAAAAAAAATGGCCACTAAGGCGCGAGGGCGCAAAGGTTTATTGAAGAAAAATGGGTCACGAAGGACACCAATATTAAAAGGAGTCGCAAGAAGTGAAAAATGATCACAATGATGCTGAATGGCTAAGAATAACGCCTGATTTAAAATGTTTTTGTACATAGTACCTAGTACATAGTACCCAAAAAATAAACGCATGTACACCCTGAAATACAAAACAACCGCAAATTTCTTTCGAGAACTGTATGTGAGAAATCCGCTTCTGGTGACCTTTGGGGTAGCCAATGGTTTGGGTTTTTTGGCGGTGCTGGCCATTTCGATGTTTGATCACCGCATGCTCCTTGGCGTGAATGTATGGGTGAAGCCCATGAAGTTTTTTATTTCCATTGCAATATTCGTAATGACCCTAGCCTGGTACATGGCCTATATTCCCTCTCCCAAAAAAGTGAGGCTCATCTCGATTGGGATAATAGCGGTGATGGGGCTAGAAATACTGATTATAGCAGGTCAGGCCAGCATGGGCAAGCTTTCCCATTTCAACGTTTCCTCCCCCTTTGATGGTTTGCTGTTTTCCCTGATGGGGATGGCGATTGTGGTAAACACCCTGTTGGTATTATGGGCGTTTGTCCTATTTCGTAAAGCCCAGGGCCTTCCCCGGGGCTATAAACTGGCAATCCAACTGGGGATGGCGATCTTTATCCTTGCCAGCCTGGAGGGGTTTGTTATGGTATCAAACTTGGGGCACACCATCGGAGCCGAAGATGGGCAACCCGGCTGGTTTTTCCTCAACTGGGCATATCAGTACGGGGACCTCAGAGTGGCCCACTTCCTTGGTCTACATGCCCTGCAGGCAGTACCGTTATTTGCTTGGTTTGTGAGCAAGGATAAGGTTAGGCCAGTGGTGATCTTCGCATTGGTGTACGGATTGCTATCCCTAGCCACCTTCCTACAGGCGCTCGCCGGTTTGCCATTGATTTTTATGAACTGAAATTAGGTCTATTAAAAATTGGTCACAAAGGTCGCACGAAGTTAAAAAGAAGTAGCAGGATGGATTGCCACCCTATTACTACTTTAGCTTTCCCAAGCTTTTTATTTTTCTCCGCGAAAAGGAAAACTCTGTGAAACTCGGTGTAAAACTCTGCGGAACTCTGTGCCCCTTTTGGTCTGTTGGCAAATACTTAATACATAGTACCTAGTACACAAACCTACCAAACAATCCCTCCAATACCCTGCCTTTCAGTCAAAAATCTTTGGATTTATTTTTTGGGGATTTGATTCGGATATAAAAAAGTTTGTATATTTGACGGGCAAATAGGGTTACCTAACCAATATTTGCTATGAATCGAAACTCAGATAAATTCCTCTTTGAAGCGCTCACCTACGATGACGTGCTTCTTGTGCCGGGTTACTCAGAAGTACTACCACGCGACACCAACACCTCCACCCAACTTACCAAAAACATCAGACTCAACATTCCGTTGGTGTCTGCGGCTATGGACACCGTGACCGAAGCTGAACTGGCCATTGCCATCGCTTTGGAAGGGGGACTAGGCTTTATCCACAAAAACATGAGTATTGAGCAGCAGGCCGCCCAGGTCCGCAAGGTGAAAAGATCCCAAAGTGGGATGATCCTGGATCCTGTCACGCTTGATATTGAAGCCAAAGTGAGAGACGCTGAGGCCATCATGAGCGAACATAAGATCGGTGGCATCCCGGTGATCAATGAAAACCGCGAGCTAATGGGAATCATCACCAACCGTGACCTCCGCTTTATCAAGGATCCAAACCGCCTGATCAAAGATATCATGACTTCCGAAAACCTCGTGACAGCCAAGGGCGGGATCACCCTGGAGCAGGCTGAGGAAATCCTTCAGGAGTATAAAATCGAGAAACTTCCCATCATAGATGAGGATAACAAGCTTTTGGGCTTGATTACCTACAAGGATATCCTTAAGAGAAAAGACAAGCCAAACGCCTGTAAGGATGAGTATGGTAGATTGAGAGTAGGAGCGGCCGTAGGGGTGACTGCTGATATCGAATCCCGCGTGGAGGCTCTCAAAAATGCAGGAGTGGACGTGGTAAGTATTGATACCGCCCACGGACATTCCAAAGGAGTGATCGAAACCTGCAAAAAGATCAAAGACAAATTCCCAGAACTTGACGTGATTGTTGGCAATATCGCCACTCCGGAAGCGGCCATAGCTTTGGCCGAAGCCGGCGCTGATGCGGTAAAAGTAGGCGTAGGACCGGGTAGTATCTGTACCACCAGGGTAATTGCCGGAGTGGGTGTACCCCAGCTATCCGCGGTATTTGAATGTGCCGAGGCACTTAAAGGAAAAGGCGTGGCTGTGATTGCCGATGGCGGGATCCGCTATTCTGGTGATGTGGTCAAAGCCATTGCTGCAGGTGCAGATGCCATCATGGTCGGGTCACTGCTTGCCGGAACCGAAGAGGCTCCAGGGGAGATGATCATCTATGAAGGAAGAAAATTCAAGTCTTACCGTGGTATGGGCTCTTTGGAAGCCATGGAGTCAGGTTCCAAAGACCGCTACTTCCAAGATGCCGAAGACAATATCAAAAAGCTTGTTCCGGAAGGAATTGTGGGCCGTGTGGCCTTCAAGGGACTTGTGCAGGAAGTGCTTTACCAATTGGTGGGAGGACTTCAGGCCGGTATGGGTTACTGTGGTACGCAGTCTATTGATGATCTGCAGAAAAACGGCAAGTTTGTGAAAATCACCGCTGCCGGTGTCCGCGAATCCCACCCCCACGATGTAAACATCACCCGCGAAGCGCCAAATTATAGCGCGAAGTTTTAAATACGAAATCCCTGTGTGTAGGGGTGAAAAATTTTTCACCCCTACACACAGGGATTTTTTTTACAAATTCATCTCTAAGCCTTTCTTAATCAGTTCCGTGGCGTTGTTGACCTCTAGTTTTTGGTGGATTTTTTTACGGTGGGCCTCTATGGTGTGCACGCTGAGGCAGAGCTTGTCGGCAATGTCCTTATTGGCCAGGCCCTCTACCACTATGAACTTCAGAATCTCGGTTTCCCGACGGGAAAGTTTGAATTTTTCCTTATACACATCCAGGTAAATTTCTTCGCTGGCTTGCTTGAGCACATTGGGGTAGTGGAGGATGTGGCGGTTTTCTACCACTTCATAGATGGTATACACCAGCTCATCCGGATCGGCATCTTTGAGTATATAGGCATCAATACCCTCTTTTACACAGGCTTTGAATATTTCCTCATCATCATACATGGAGAGCACGATGATCTTGCAGCGCTGACAGGTTTTGCGGATGTTTTTGATCAGGTTCATCCCGTCCATGCCGGGCATGTTGAGATCAGTGAGTACCATATGCGGCTGGGGCCTATATTCCTTCAGATGGTTTAGCACTTCCAGTCCGTTTTGGAATATTCCATCCACTTGGATTTCCTCATCCTTCTCCAACAAACCCGCTATCCCTTTGGCAAACATCTTATGGTCGTCTGCCAGCACTATCCTGATCATGATTTCTTATTTTAAATTCTTACCCAATTTAAGGTTAAAGAATCAATTTGGCAAAATAAGTTTGATGGAGGTTCCCCTTCCGGGAAAGGAGTCTATTTGGGCTTTCCCGCCTATGCTTTTCATGCGGCTTTCGATATGGTGCAGGCCCATGCCCTGGCTGGCCTGGGAAGTGTCGAAGCCAAGCCCGTCGTCACTGATTTCCAGTTGCGTATTGTTCTGGCTGCTTTCAATTTTTATTTTGAGCAAGCTGGGCTGGGCATGTTTGATGGCGTTATTGAGGCATTCCTGGGTTAGGCGCGCCAGTACAAGCTTGTGATCCTGAGGCAGGTCATCCAGCGGGGTATCATATTCGAGTTTTGTTTGGCAAAATCCGGTCTTCTCGATCTTTTCCAATTCCTTTTCTATAAAATCCTTAACGCCAATCCCTTCGATCCAGCTTAGGTTGAGTGCTTTGGATAGGCTTCGCACCTCTTTGATGGCCTGTGTGAGGAGCTTTTTGGATTCAAAAACCTGCTCGGGCCCACCTTGGTTTAAATTCAATTTGGCCAGGGATAGCATCTGCCCAATGTTATCATGTAGCTCTTGGCCTATGTACTCCAGCGTCTGCTCTTGCATCTCTTTTTCCACCCTTAAGATGGTATGCTCGTATTCTGCTTGTAATAATGCCACCTGCTGTTTGTTTTTAAGCTGTTTTTGGCGGTGGAATATTACCATGAAGATGATGCACATGGCCAGAATTAACGTAATTGAGATTCCCGCAAGAATAATTATGTAAACTTCGAAAGTTGTAGGGGAATTCATCTTCTGGATGCAATAGTCTTTTCTTTGAAAATATACGGCGTGTAGAAGGAAAAGGCGAATATGAGATAAGAGGTGGCGCTTAGGAACCTTACCACTGCTCGTAAATTTAAAAATAGCTCTTTATTCATCTCATACAAAACCTGGATAGAGCTAAAATAAATGGCCGTAGAACTATAAAAAATTAAAATTCCGCTTACGATCCATATATGAGGAATTCCAAAAATGTTCTGATTTTCATATTGACCTTGCAAAATTACATCTATAAAAAACTTAACACAACATCCAATTATTATAAGACTAATTATCGAATAGGAATAGGTATGAAAAACGGATGTTATATCTTGGAAAAAAAGTGTGTTAGCAATACCCCATAAAATAAATCCTAACATTGAAAACCTTACTGCTTTTCTAAATTTTGCATCCTCTGATATTAAGGTGAAATATAGTAAAATCAAAAGGCTTTCAATGTATACAAATGCTATATTGTATAATAAGGAATTGTTTATTGACCTGATTTTTAAATAATACCCAGTCATTTCTAATATCAACACCAACCCAATAATGAAGAAGAATAGCCTATGGATAGGCTCATAGTTGTTCTTTTTTAAGAAAAAAACCGGAATGGTAATGAGAAATGAAATGAAAATGAAAGTATTATATAAATCCATGGGCAATTCGATTAAATGTCGCCTCCACAGTGGGGTGGACAAAGCTGGCCCCCATTCTCTATTTGCTCATCCTTAGTAGGATCCTCATTATCGTTGGAGGCGGCCAATACCACGGTAAGTTGACCTGTATAGTCATGGCCGCTTTCCTCTAGGTAGTCATTTCCATATTCAGCAAAGAATATCTTTAGCCCCCCCTTTTTTTCGTCAGTCTGGGCAAGCAGCTTTTCGATGGTGTGCCTATCAAACCATATCGATCGGGATTGCTCAGTGATTACTTTGCCCTCCCTGTTCGTCGCAGGTTTGCCGATACCTACTTCTTTTCTGTAATTGGCGGTTAACTTTTTTAGTTCTTCAAGTTTCATGATTTTAGGTATAAGGTGTTCTAATTTATTAAGGATATTTTAATTCTCCATGATGATCAGGAAAATTTATAGGTTTTGGCAAAGAGGGTAGGGGCAAATAAGGACATGCCTATGATCAAAAGCATCAATCCGCCCAAGGAATGACTGAAATTCAATGCGGTCTGTATCAGGGAGATTTCTGCCTGCGGATACATATACAGGATCCCCAGCATAAATATACTCTCCAAATAAAAGATGATTACCCCTATGCTCACCCAAAAATTGGAGATGGACAACAGGTTTTGATCGGCAAATTCCTCGGCGGTGAAGTTTTCATATAAGGACTTCCCTGCCAGGATTAGGACCAAAGTCCAGAGCGGGACGTAGTTGATATAATGCATGTGATGGGGAGCGTCCATTTGCCAGTCTATACGCAGGCTCGGGATGAGCAGCATCAGTAACATGATGCCTATGACCAGCACCCTATTTCTTAAGATAGGTAGCTGCTGGGAAAAATAGTAGGTCAATATAGCAGGCACCACATAAAACCAGCTCAGGGTATACATGATGTTTTTGTTGATGGCTTTGGTAATCAGAAATTGGTTCAGTGTCTCAAAAATGAATACCAATATCAGACAAATCAGCAACAAGACTTCCGATTTCTGAAAACTGGACTGCTTCTGGATCAGGTAGCCCAAGGCCACCAGGGCGCTCAGGCATATTAACAGTAAATAGATTGGTGAACTCATGATAAAAATCCTTGTGGTTGACCATTCAAAGTAACCATATACTGGCCACATAAAAAATACCCCGATCGGGGTATTTTTCCATAAAAAAAGCCGCTGGAGTAATCCAGCGGCTTTTTAATGTTGGGGAAATTTTTGCTTAAGCAACCTTTTTGGTTTCCTCTGCAGCTTTTTCCTGGGCAATTTCTCTCTTCATCAAATCCACTACGATCGGAGATGCAATGTAGATGGAAGAATAGGTACCCACCAATACACCAATCAAGAGTGCAAAGGAGAAGCCTGCCAATACCTCACCACCAAACACCAACAATACCAATACCACGATAAGGGTAGTAGCAGAGGTGATCAGGGTTCTGGACATGGTTTGGTTGATCGCGTCGTTGAACATGGTTACCAACTTGGAAGTACCTCTGTTGGAGATGTTTTCACGGATACGGTCAAATACAATCACGGTATCATTTATAGAGTAACCTACTACCGTCAGCATGGCAGCGATGAATACCTGATCGATCTCGAAAGTGGCTCCCAATGCACTAGCAATGGCAAATGCTGCAATCACAAAGGCTGTATCGTGTACCAAGGCAATGATAGATGCCAAGGAGAACTGCCACTTGCGGAACCTCAACAAGATGTAAAGGAAGATGGCTACCAAAGCAAAGAACATTGCCTCCATAGAAGAGTTCTTAATATCATCCGCTACGGTAGCGCCCACTTTGGATGAACCGATTAGTGCAAACGAGTTTGCCTCCAATCTTCTGGCATCATTTACTCGATTGAATCCTGTGATTTCGGTGATACCTGCCAAGACTCTTTCTTCCACTTCTCTGTTAGCCTCATCAGAATCTTCGTTGATCAGATAAGAGGTGGTGATTTTAAGGATATTGTTTCCTCCAAAAGTTTTGGCTTCCACTGAGCCGTCCATCTGAGCATCAAGACCTGTTTTGATGTCAGTAGTAGTTACCGGTTCGCTAAACTCAACTGTGTAGGTACGCCCACCGGTGAAGTCCACACCGAATTTAAGGCCGTTTACGGCTGCTACGGCAAGACCAACGACAATGATACCCGTAGAGATGATATAGGCCACCTTACGCTTGCTCATGAAGTCGATGTTCAAGTTGGAAAGGGCGTTTCTGGAATAAGGCGTGGAGAAAGAGATGGAGCTCTTGTCGCCTTTCTTGCTCATCCAGTATACAATCACTCTGGTGATGAATACAGCAGAGAAGAATGAAGATGCAATACCGATCATCAATACGATGGCAAAACCTTTTACAGGTCCCTGGCCGAGTGCATAAAGGATAGCACCGGTAAGGAAAGTAGTCACGTTTGAATCCAAGATTGCGCTGAAGGCTTTGTTGTAACCGCTGCTGATCGCCTGAAGGATACCTGCACCGTTTCTAAGCTCCTCTTTGATACGCTCAAAGATCAAGACGTTGGCATCAATCGACATACCGATGGTCAATACGATACCCGCGATACCAGGCAAGGTAAGCGCAGCTCCCAACTGGGCAAGGATACCCAAGATAAAGAAGATGTTGAATACCAAAGCCGCAATGGCGATAAATCCACCTTTGGCAAAGTAGGCTACCATGAATAATACCACTAGCACCAAGCCAGCCACCATGGAGTAGATCCCCTGATTTTGGGCTTCTACACCCAATGTAGCACCGATCATGGCTTCTTCCACGATTCTGGTAGGAGCAGGTAGCGTACCTGATTTCAGGATGTTGGCCAAATCCTTGGCTTCTTCGATAGTGAAGTTACCGGTGATTTCAGATTGTCCCGAAGGGATCTCACCCTGCACGGTAGGGGCAGTATATACATAGTCATCCAATACTACGGCGATTCTTCTACCGATGCTCTCTGAAGTCAATTTTCTCCACTTTCTGGCACCATCGGCATTCATCTGCATGCTTACCGCAGGTCTGGAGCTCTGGTCATAAGACTGGCGCGCATCGGTGATCACATCACCTTCCAATGGAGCCTGCTCGGTTCCTCTTGGAGTTTTGATGGCGTGCAGTTCAAGCAATTCCTGTCCGTCAGCTTTCTGAGGCTTCACAGACCATAGGAATCTTACGTCTCTTGGCAATACGGATCTTACATCCTCACGGGCCAAAATTCTGTTGATCGTTACGGTATCTTTCAGGTCATACACCAAGCCGTAGTTGGCCTGAAGTAAGGATAGCAATGGGGATACATCAGATGAGAAGTCGTCACCATCTGCTCCTTCGGCAAGCTGACGGGCAAGGTCGCCTTCCTCATCATCTTCGTCGCCGTCCTGCTCAGGCTGCTCAGCCGGCTCTTGGCCTGCACCTCTCTGCGCCTGCGCTTCAGCTACCAGGATAGCATTGGCTCTCTCGATGGCATCGCCAAACTCGTTGATCTCGGCCACTTCCCAAAACTGTAGCTTGGCTACACCTTGAAGTAGGTTTCTTACCCGCTCAGGGTTGTCCACGCCTGGAAGCTCAATCTGGATTCTTCCCGAACTCTGGATACGCTGGATGTTTGGCTGTGCAGTACCGAAACGGTCCACACGGGTTCTAAGAATGTTGAAGGAACGCTCGATGGCGTTTTCCACCTCATTGTCGATAAGTTTCAATACCTCGGCATCAGAAGTCTCCAAAGAGATACGGCCTCTGTTGGCTGCTGTCGCAAATACGGAGTTTAACTTTCTGTCGCCGGCTTTTTCTTTCCAGGCATCATAAAAGATGTCCACAAACTTCTCATTGCTGGTTTTGGCTCTTTCCTGGGCCGTTTCCACAGCCTGGTTGAACGTAGCGTCCTTGCTGTTTCCGGAAAGGCCTCTTACGATTTCCACTGGAGATACTTCTAGGGTCACGTGCATCCCGCCCTGAAGGTCAAGACCAAGACCCAGTTCGGTCTCTTTTACCTCTTTGTAGGTAAACTCAGCTCCTAGGAACCTGTAGACCGGCAGCCTCCATACGGAGTCAAGGTAAGATTGCTTTTTGCTAAAATCCACATTGCCCACATTGTCCGTGGCATATGCTTCGGCGTCTCTTTGGACGCGGTTAGAGATAAATGTAAATGACAGGTAGTACAGGCAAAGCGCTGTAATGATTACCGTCAAAAACACTATGACACCTTTGTTACGCATAGTAATAATTGATATAAAGTAAATTGATTGATTTTTTTAAAATGGGAGTGAGGGCATAGCAATGCCATCTGCCTGAGTGCTCAGGCGGCTGAGGGTAGCAAAAAATGAATTAGGGGGCGTTGGGAGAAATAATCCTGGTCAACAGGATCTCCAAAAAATGGCTGGGATAGCGGGAAATTTGCTCCTTTACGGTGAAGGTTTCCTTTTCAAACCCGATGATCTCATAGATGAAGTACAGGGCAGTCTGGGCGATGGTGGTAGCAAAGGGTACCACGGCATCCACGGCCACATCAATGAATGTTTCATTTTCATCAGTGTCCTTGTCGCTGCCAGCAGCCTGCTCCATCTTGGATTTGGCCGAATCAAACATAATAAACCTCTCTGACCCGGAGATCAGGATGCAGAAAAACACTACCATCAATATGGTAACCCTTTCCTTCAATAGGCTTCTATTTTTTCTGTTTCGATTCATTAACGGCAAATATAAAGATATTTCAATACATCTCCACTTTTTTAAAAAGAATTTAGGAGCAGAATGGTTCCGGGTAGTAAGGATTTATTTGTCAATGAGTTAGGGAGTGGTTTATGGCTTATGGTTTAAAGTTTATGGGGTGACGTTGTTTTCCGCTGCCAACCTTTGAGTGTTTAATTGCGCCCATCGCTAGGCTGCTTAGTACATAGTACATTGTACGTAGTACACATTTGGTACAAAGTACCAGGTACCAAGTACATCGCAGGTCAGACTGCTTTCCCCAATCTCTGGCCTTTCCGGGTGTTTTTGCGTTCGTGCTACGCACTCATTTTTTTATTCGTGGTGTTTATTGGGGCAAGGTGCCTAGTGGGATCTCAGGAAGTCCCTTGCGTCCCCTCGCGCGCTAAACCTCTAAACCTCCCGCCGCGCGATAGCGCCGGGTAATAACCCTTTAAACTGATGATTTAATAAGCCTTAGTTCCCTCTATATTATCTCAGCTTTTAGTTTTAGATAGGACTTTACCAAGTCAAGAGCGCGGTCGAAGCTGTCGTTGTTGGGTACGATGATGTCGGCTTCGTGTTTGAAGGGTTCAATGTACTTTTCATAGGTGGGCATCACGTGTTTTTCATACCTATATAATACATCATCCAGATCATAGCCTCTTTCCACCTTGTCGCGTACGATGCGGCGCTTGAGTTTGATATAGTCCTTGGCGTCAATGAAGACCTTCAGATCCAGCAAATCAGCAAGTTCTGGATAATATAATACGAAGATCCCCTCGACCACCACTACGGGCGCCGGCTTGAATTCCAGCATTTTGGGGATTTTGTTGGGGTTGTTGAAGGTGTATTCCTGACGGTAAACGGTTTCTCCGTTATGGATTTTGCGGATGTCTTCGGCGTATTGCTCGAAATCTATGGAGTGGGGGGTGTCAAAGTTGTGGATACCGCGGTCATCCAGGGGTTGCTGGTGACGGGGCTTGTAATAGTTGTCCTGGGAAATTAAGCAGACTTGATGGGGTTCGAAAGAGTTGAGCAACCTTTCCAGAAAGAGGGTTTTGCCTGAGGCGCTCCCTCCGGTGATCCCCACGATGTATGGTTTATTCATGGGGGACAAAATTATAAAAAAACTTTCAATCTCCCTGCTCTCAGAAATAAGAATGCAGAAAATCGGCCAGTTTTTCCACTGCCTGCCCGCGGTGACTGATCTGGTTTTTGTCTTCCAGGCTCATTTCAGCAAAGGTCACCTCAAAATCCGCCGGCTTGAATACAGAATCATAGCCAAACCCCTTTTCCCCCGATCTGCCCACCGTGATTTCCCCTTGGGCGATGCCTTCAAACTTGTGTTCCTCTCCCTCCAGAATCAGTGCGATGACGGTTCGAAACCTGGCGGAGCGGTTGGCATGGCCTTTCAGTTTTTCCAGCAAAAGATCAATATTGCGTTCATCACTTCTCGGTTCGCCGGCAAATCTGCCCGAATACACCCCGGGGGCATTGTCCAGGGCTTCCACTTCCAGTCCTGTATCATCCGCAAAGCAGCTCACCCCGTAATTGTCATAAACATACCTAGCTTTCTCAAATGCATTATATTCCAGGGTATCGCCCGTTTCGGGCAGCTCTACTTCGCATCCTATGTCTTTAAGGGACAGGAGGGTATAGTTTTCACCCAAGGCGGCTTTTACTTCTTCTATCTTTTTGGGGTTGTTGGTGGCAAAGCAGATCTTCATTTCTCTTGTTTTTTTTTATTTGTTATATGGGTTGATTTATGAATGAATGAACGGTGGTGAGGGTGTTTTGTCGGAAGTAATTTTGTTTAAATGGCTTAAAGTCAAATTTTCATAAAAGGTTAATATAAATTTAACATGACAAATATGCATAAATACTTGATTTAGATACCTTAAAAATGTACTTTTAACACAGAAAATTGCATTTCAAATATTCTATTTGGTTGACTGCTTCAAATGAGAATTATATTTCCACGAAGTGCAAATATCAGAAATAAATTTTTAAAATAAGATTTTTAGTTGTGCGTATGAATTCCCAGATTCCCCGAGTGCTACTGATTTCTTCATGCGGAACCACCAAAACTAAAGTAGAGAAACTTTTAAGCAAAAATGGGTTCCTGATTGAAAGAGTTAGTCAGATTGAAGAAATAGACGGTTTTTTTAGAGAAAATTGCGTTGATGCTATACTTTGCGACCAGATGATCAACGGTAGGGCCGGAATGGACCTTTTCCAACAATTCCAATTGGCTTTTCAGGCTACCCCATTCTTTTTAATCATGAATGAGTTTGATGCCGACGAGGTGATGATTGCCTTGGAGGTCGGAGTGACCAATTTGATTTTCCCTCCATTTTCAAAAACCTCCCTAATTGGCAAGATTGAAAATGAGCTGATCAAGCGAAAAAATGCCAACCTCTTTAAGGTTAATGAGTTTGCGGAGCTTTTTGAGGAGTCGCTGGCTTTGAAGATATTGATGCGGGACGATAAGATTTTTAAATGTAATGCAGCCTTGACTGAAATGAACCCTGAATTTTTTGGCGCCGCTGAGGGGAAAAGTTTTGAGGAGGTTTTTGATGTAGAGCTCCACAAAAGCAATCGGTTAAATATAAAAAGACTTCAATCGGGGGTTTCCAATATTGTAAAGCTCAACCGAGTGAAATGCAAATATTCCGATTGTCTCTTTGATATGTTGCTTTTTAAAGGCAGTCAGGGTGAGCAGGGCGAATATTTGATAGAACTTACATTACTGGAGAAGTGGAATTCGAATGATAATTCCGAAGAAATTAAGCTTCCTGCTGGGGTGCCTGTGAATTATGAGGCGATAGGGGAAAAAGTCCATTTGACGGATAGGGAGTTACAGGTGCTGGAGCTTTCCGCTGCCGGATTGCCTATCAAGGTAATAGCCGAGGAATTGAGTGTGTCCAACCGTACAGTTGAAAAGCACCGGGCCAATATTATGGAGAAGCTTGGGGCCGGAAATATTATAGAGGCGATCATCGCCTGGTATGTTCAGATCGGTGTGATAAAAGGGCCCAATTCTGAAAGCCATTTGAAAAGCGGTGTCCTAAATTAAACCTGTCCATATCCATTAAAACATATAGCTCCTGCCTACAAGCGGGAGCTTTTTTAATTGGCGAGTAAAATTTTTCGCAGCGATCGCAGCGAGAAATCATTGTGGGACTCGGCAGAGGCGGGATCGAAAACCGATGCCTTGCCGCCGTGTTTTGGATCGAAGTGAACTCTTGACGCAAAAAAATGGGACACAGACCTGCCTGCGCAGGCAGGGTTCCGCTGAGTTTTATGGAGTTTCTCAGAGCTTGCCTTTGCTGCAAGCAGGCCTGTCTGCCGACAAAGGCAGGTTTCCTTCATCGCGGAGATATAGGGAGTGCTTGGAAAAAGGGTCAATTAGATTAGAACTTGACTATGCTACAAGATTTATTTTTGGATTGACTACTAGGCTGAATTCTGGAATTGACTGAGTGATTATACGTAGACGATTTTTTAGCCTTTAGACGATTCTTTTGCATACGCGGTTTAAGTATTGTTAAATGTATTTCCAAGATATTAAAAAGTAATTGGTAGGTAAAAACCCTTATGTAATGTTGAGGATTTTTAGGGTAAAATTACGTATTGTAGACCTTTTGGGCATTCGATACCTTTGTAAAAGAAGCTTACGAAAAGCGTTTTAAGATATTCGAAAAGCAAATTTTTAAATACAAAGGTCATGAATTATTTCTTCATTCTTCCGCTCCTTATTTTAGGCTGCTCAGTGAGTTTTTCCAGCCAGGCGCAACAATCTAACGATAAGAAAAGCAAAGGCAGCACCGCTGTCAATTCCGAAGCCTCTCCCGGCGACACGCTTACCATCAAATCTTATGGTCCAAACAACCAGGTGAAGATCGATACCCTCTTGGTGAGCGGAACCGACACCCTGAAAGTGATCAACGGGCGCACGGTGGGCGAGATCAACCAGAAGGGAGAAATCAACAAGGTGGAGATCAACCATAAAAGACACCCCAACAATACTTCCGGCCAAAAGGTGACCATCACCCAAACCGGCAGCAACAACAGTGTCAAAATCAACTCAGGCAATTAATTTATGTATAATCAATAAAAATCAATTTACTCAATTTTAACTTTTAACTTTTATTTATTATGAAAAAAACAAGTTTAGTTTTCGCGATGTTGTTTGCCGGCGGCTTTGTGTTTGCCCAAGGTAGCAATACTGCCACTGTGGAACAGAATGGTAATAATCATGAGGCTGAGGTAAATCAGACGGGAATTAATAATAACAGCTCTGTATTAATAACAGGTGGAAATGGATCTCTAGTAAATGTAGATCAAGTAGGAGTGTCAAACTCGGCAAGTTTTGTAGGTAGTGGAAGTGTAACTGGTACCCAACTTCAGGTGGGAAGTAACAATAGTGCAGTTGCTGGGTCAAATGGATTCGGTAATAATTCCGTAATTAACCAGATTCAGTTAGGAAATAGGAACTCTGCAGATGCAAGTAATTGGTCTCAATCTAGTAATAACTTTGTGGATCAAACTCAAGTTGGGAATGACAATACTGCACAGGCTAGAAGACTGAGAGGGTTTGACAGAGTTGAGGTGACCCAAACTCAGTTAGGTAACAGAAATACTGCGTTATTAAATCCAGAAGGTAGTGGTCAGTATTATGCTGATGGTGGGTTTGTAAGACAAATTCAAATTGGAAATGATAACACCTCTACCGCAAGTAGAATACAAGGAGCTGGAAGAATTAGTGGTACTATAATTCAAGAGCAATATGGTTCTGATAATATATCTACCTTTAGGTTGGGGGCTGATGCCGATGCGAGATCTTTTCAATTCGGAAATGAAAATGAAGCTTCAATTGATCAAAGAGATGGATTCAATGTTGGTTTTATTTCTCAAGTTGGAAATCTGAATGAGGCTTCTGTATCTCAAGAAGGTGGTGATAATGATGCATCCGTTTACCAGTTCGGATCTGAAAACGAGGCGGCAATAGATCAGTCTGCGGAAAACAATATGGCTGGTGTTTATCAGTTGGGTAATAGAAATGAGGCTTCAATTGATCAATCTGCTAGAGATAATAGTGCTGACATTTATCAAGCTGGTAGAGACAACTATGCATCCATAGCTCAGTCTGCTCGGGGTAATGACGCTCTAATCAAGCAAGCTGGTTCTGATAATAACGCTAGCATTGATCAATCTGCAAGAGAAAACGAGGCCTCAATTTATCAGCTAGGTAGAAACAATATGGCTTCTATTGATCAATCAAGCGGAGGCAATGATGCTACTATTAAGCAGGCGGGTTCTGACAACGAAGCTACTATCTCACAAGTAAGCGGCTCTAATTCTGCATATTTGTCTCAGTGGGGTAAAGGAAATGAAGCTTCAATTGAGCAAAGCGGTGGGCATGATGCTTTGATTAAGCAAGCCGGCAACAACAATATGGCATCAATTGATCAGTCTAATAGCTGGCTTGGAGCTGGTAGCGATGCTACAATCAAGCAGTATGGGAATGGTAACGATGCTTCTATTACTCAAGCTTCAACATTATTTGCAAGTAATTCCGCAAGCATTATGCAAAAAGGCAATGGTAATGATGCTTCAATTTCTCAGAATTCCACTTTAATAGGAAACACTGCAGAAGTGACCCAAAAAGGTAATGATAACTTCACTCTTGTTAAACAAGGTGGAGGTAGCAATATGGCAACTGTATTCCAGCAAGGTGGTGCAAACAGAGCATATGTTAATCAGTATACAGCTGGCAACACTGCAACTGTAACTCAAATGGGCAATGGTAACGTAGCGAGAGTTACTCAAAGATAATAATTGCAGATACTTACATTAAAAAAGGGAATAGCTTCTATTCCCTTTTTTTGGTAACTTTATCTTTTTCAGAAAGTTGTTTTTATGTATTAAATGATTGAGCTATGAAAAAGTCTTCAGTTTTAATTTTTACTTTCTTTCTGTCTATTACCATTTCCCTTGCCCAGCAAGAGGAAGAGCTTACTAGATGGGATCAAATTGATCTCATAAATGTGCAGGCTATTGATCTATTCATTCCTGTAGTAAGTTCAAACGCTGCCATAATCCGTCAAATAGGAAACAATAATGAAGTGGATTTAAACCAAACTCAGCAGGGACTTCATTTAAACCAAGCCATAATATTGCAGCAGGGGAATCAGAATAAATCTATTCTAGGTCAAAGCGGCTCTGGCCTTGCGACGATCCTTCAGCAAACCGGCAATCATAATCAGTTTAATTTAGGAATGTTAGGGGCCTTTATTCAAGTCAGTGCTTCACAAAATGGAAACCGTAACCAAATTAGCGGGGTAGTTGCAAATAGTAGTGCTACTCCATCCACTCTAGACTTAAGTCAGATTGGAAATAATAATCAAATTGAAGTCAATTTGATTGGAGGAAATCTCGGCGCCACTCCCGTGGTGATCAATCAACAGGGTAACAATCAAAGGGTGAGAGCCAATCAGGATAGTTTTTCTTCCCCAATCAAGATTACCCAAACTCCAGGAGCTGGAGGTGCGGGTATGCAAGTGAGCGTAACTTCTTCCCAATTTGGGATGCCAGTTAGATGACCGCATGTCTTATTAATACTTAAGTTGGGTAATTTATTGGTGTGAAATGCAAATTACACTTGACATTCCTGAATAAAATGTATTTATTGCAAGTGTTCTGCCATTTTAGTCAGATTAGTTTTGTTTTGAGTATCATGAGAGTTTTTTTTAGTTTCATATTATTTTTCATCCTTTTTCCGGCTTTTTCGCAGACGGAAGGCACTTCCGAGGTTTTAAAAAATGATACAGTTCCAGTTCAGGAAGCTCCGGAGTCTTTAAAGAATTTGTTGCAAGATATTATTGAGGGGGAGGTAAAAAAAACAAAGCGGGATGCGGAAGTTGAGATCGATGGGCTTTTGATCGATGAAACTAAAACGAAAAGTGGAAGAGATTTTTTTGACCTATTCTATAGAGATTGGGATCCACCCGAAGAAGCTAGAAACTATTCCATTTTGGTGGAGGAAAAACCATTTCGGATGAACATCACTATGGTTGAAATATACATAAATGAAACCATGGTTTTCCAATCATTTTTGCAGCCCAGGGCGGAATTTATAGAAAATCTAGCAGCAGAATCCGTTGAAACCACCCAAATGTACCTGCTTCAATATGAGCAAATTGTCAGGGACATGGAAGGAGAGGAAAGATCAGGAACAGGAATATTTTAATTTTAATAGTAGAGTTATGAAGAAGTTTTTACTAGTATTTGTTTTAGCATTTCCCTTTTGGATTGGAATGAGTGATGCCCAGCAATTGGTTTATCGGCCAATCAACCCAGCTTTTGGCGGAGAAACTTTTAATTATCAATGGATGCTTAGCTCAGCCCAAGCTCAAGATACCTTTACGGATCCTTCTGCTGATGCTTTTGGATATGGGAGAGACCCTATGGAAGATTTTGCAGAAAGCCTAAATAGGCAAATCCTAAGTAACTTGGCTAGGGAAATAGTTACACGCCAATTTGGGGAAGAAGGCCTGCAGGAAGGGAGTTACCAATTAGGCGATTACCTTATTGACATTGGCGGTGGCGGAGGTGGACTTAATGTGTCCATACGAGATTCCCGTACCGGAGCCACCACGACTGTTGAAGTACCCCATTTTTAGAGTATAACCCAAAAGATTAATGAGAGTATTTTTAAAAAGCTCTTTAATAAAGAGCTTACTGAGTATAGTTTGTCTATTTTACATTTCCGCTTGCTCCCCTTCCTTCTATCAACCTTTCAATGATAGGGATGCTACTTTGGGGCCGGAGACGAGGATGAAAAGAGAGTTATTGGACCTGCCGGAGCCTAAAGAGCCCATAGTAGTGGCAGTGTACAAATTCAGGGATCAAACCGGGCAGTATAAGGAAAGCAATATGGGTGCCAGCTGGTCGACGGCCGTGACCCAGGGCGCCACCAATATCCTGATCCGTGCCTTGGAGGAGTCCAAATGGTTCGTGCCCATTGAGCGCGAAAACATCAGCAACCTTCTGAACGAAAGAAAGATCATACGCTCAAGCCGTGAGCAATATGAAGGCACCAACAATGTACTCCTGCCACCTTTGCTTTTTGCCGGAGTGTTGTTGGAAGGCGGGATCGTTTCTTATGAGACCAACGTATTCACGGGTGGTGCCGGGATGAGGTATTTCGGGGCCAATGCATCTTCCCAGTATCGGGAAGATAGGGTTACCATTTACCTTCGGGCCGTATCCACCAGTAACGGGAAAGTCCTGAAAACAATTTATACCACCAAGTCCATTCTTTCCCAGGAAGTATCCGCAGGCTTTTTCCGATATGTGAAATTCAGAAGGCTCTTGGAAGCCGAAACTGGCTACACCTACAATGAGCCCACTGAAATGGCCATCACGGAAGCTGTTGAAAAAGCAGTACACAGTATGGTGTTGGAAGGTGTAATGGGGAATATCTGGGAACTCAAGGAGGAGAATGATACTACCAAGATGTTGCTTGATCAATATGTAATGGAAAAATCCGATAATGTGGAGCACGACTATATAGGAAGGCTTCACCGATATGACCACCGATCCTCCTTCTACATCGCTCCAAAATTTACCACCCAATCCTATTTGGGTGATTATTCAAGAAGTACGCCCCAAACGGGTTTTGCAGCCAATTATGGTTTTGGGATTTCAAACAGCTTGTTTGTGGATGGGAACCTGGGCTACCAGCAGGTCAATATCAGTGATGTGGTCAATTCTAGGGAGTTTTATGGAACTGCTGGCGTAAAATACATCGCCAATCCATCGGGGAGATTGTCGCCCTTTGCAGCTGTTGGTGCAGGGTCATACTTCAACTTTGGAAACAATATCGCGCTTTCCAACCAGCCTTGGTTTCCCTTTATCAACTATTCAGCTGGATTGGAATATGTTTTTGGCAACAAAACCGCCTTGGTGGGGGAGGCCTATGTAAACCAGCACCTGAGCGATACCTATGACGGGGTAGTGGCAGGCAGCTTCAATGATGTCATCCTAGGCTTCAGATTCGGAATTAAAATGTATATCGGAAATTAACAGTAAAATGAAGTATATAAATTATTTGTGTTTATTGGCAATCAGCTTTTCTTTTTTGGGTTGCGAGCTTGAGAATATCGATATCGATCGATTTGGAACAATAACCGGTGTAGTCGTTGATGGGGAGTCCTATGAGCCGCTTTCTGGCGTACAGATTACCACCACCCCAGCAAGTACCAGTGTGCTTACCGATGAGGAAGGCACCTTTCAGTTGAACAAGGTCCGCTATGGGGATGTGGTGATCAATGCCCGCAAAAAGGATTTTTTATCGGGGACTATAAATATCGCTGTATATGAAGAGGAGAACACCAACCTCACTTTTTTCCTTCTTGAAGACGACCGCGATGTAGGGAATGTAGTGATTTATGATCCTGTTCCGGGTAATGGTGCCGTGGATCAGCCACTATCTTTCACCTTCCAGTGGAATGTAGATCAGGACAACAGGGACAGGGAGCTTGAGTACACCGTATATATCTTCCAATCCAACTCTACTACCCAAACCATCGTAGGGGAGAACCTCACAACCACCGAGGTCGTGGTGGCAGATCTTCAGCCGGCAACTACCTACTTTTGGTATGTAGTGGCTAAGCATGACGGAAGAAATGTGGCCAACAGCCCGACATGGACATTTAGAACAGGCAACCCATAATAATCCTATTCACGTTTAACCACAGCTTGTTCCACAGAACCGGGTCTTTGATCCGGTTTTTGTGTTTTGTTGCGGTAAGGTTTCACGCCCGCCTCCCGGAGGGCAGGCAAAGAGCGCAAAGCATACTGCAAAGAGCGCAAAGGTTTGTGCTTTCAAATCATAAGCCTTAAACTTTAAACCTTAAACAATAAAAAATGGGTCACTAAGTCACACAGCCTGTCCCGAGTAGCGTAGCGAATCGGGAAAGTTAAAAAAAGGCCCAAAGTCCTCTTCGCAGTGAACTTTCCAAGTATGCCTCATGCACTTCTTACCTATTACTATTCAACTAGCCAAGCTGCTATGCACAAAAAAAGGCACCTAACTAAGTTAAGCGCCTTTTTATGATAATAAATATTCTTACTTCTTAATCCATTCCCAAGAAATCCACTTCGAATACCAACACTGAATTGGCTGGGATGGGGCCTTGATCACGGTCTCTGTAGGCATGAGGAGAAGGGATAATTAATACAGCCTTGGAACCACTTCGAAGATTTCTAAAACCATAGCTGAAACCGGCAATTCTTTGATTAGAATTTAGCACAAAAAAATCAGGCTCATAAACTTTTTCTTCATCAAAAAGACCATGCTCACGAGCTACATTTTCTAAGGTAGTTTCAAAAATTGTCCCATCAAGTAGCCTTCCAGTGTAATTGGTATAAATAACGCTTCCAGTAGAAGGCTTATTAAGTGTGCTTTCTTCTTGAATAAGAATTACAGTGCCACTTTCGTCTTCTATCTTTTCTACATATTCGTAAGGATTAGTTGCTAAATAATTTTCAATCCTTTCTCTATCTCTAGTCAGGTTCCCCATTTCATCATACTGCTCCCCAAATTCAAACTGGTCGCAGGAAAAGGCAAAAACGGCTACTACTGCCCAAATAAAACTTCTTTTCAACATCATATTTCTTCTTCTGGCGCATCCGGAATGCTTACCAATTCAATATCAAATCTTAGCGGGGTGTGAGGTTGGATAGATCCGTCTCTTGATCCTCCAGCTCCATAAGCATAAATGGAAGGGATCAATGTGGTTACAGTTTCGCCTACTTTCATATTAAAAACTGCAAAATCAAATCCTTCAATCACCTGCCCAAATCCAAAAACATAACCCCATGGCACGAAGGGTGCTTGTCTGGTGATTCCATGCTCCTGAGCAACGGAATCTACTGATGTATCGAAAACTCGTCCGTCCAAAAACCTGCCTGTGTAATTAACATACACACTGTCGCCTTGTTGTGGGCTTCTGCCGTTCTCTACCTCGTTATGCCAGATCATTACGATACCTGTACCGCCATCTTTTTCAGTTTTTACACCTGCGATGGGAGTTTCTTGCATGTATTGTTCAATACTTGTAATATCTCTATCACGAATATTCTGGAGAGACTCCTCGTCATTGATACAGGCTGCAAAAAGCAGTGCCGAGCCTATGATCGCTAAGAATGATTTTTTCATAACTGTATGCTAACTAATTGGTAAAATAAAGCCTTCGCTAATATAAGACGAAGGCTTTAAGTTTTTATTTTACGTCTGTAATTTCAACGTCAAATACCAAAACTGAATTTGGTGCGATCACCTCACTTGCCTGGCGGCTGCCGTAAGCCAAAGGTGAAGGGATAAGCAATTTGGCTTTAGAACCTTTTCTCAACAACTGAAGACCTTCGTCCCAGCCCTGGATCACTCTGCCTGCTCCTACTTGTACCTCGATCGGCTCATATCCGCCTCTTCCTTCGCTGTAGATGCCCTGCTCTCTGGCGATGTTTTCACGGCTGGTGTCAAACACCCTTCCGTCCAACACATAACCGGTGTAATGAACCTTGGCCATGTCGCCGGCGCTCACTTCCTTACCGGAACCTTCTTCTTCAATGACGTAGAAAAGGCCTGATTCTGTCCTGTTGGCGTTCAGATTATTTTCGGCAATATACTCTTCGATTAGCTGGATGTCCGTTTCGGTCTGTTGCATAGACTCTCTGGCCTGTCTTTCCTGCTGCTCTTCAGCCATGGCGGTGAAGAAATCCTGGAAGGCTGCTTCGTCCAATACGTCAACCACACCAATTCTCAATCTGATGATTTCTTCAGCAGTCAAGAATGGAGGCACGCCGAATCCACCAAACATTTTCTCAGCGGTGGTTTCTACCAAGATACTGTCACCTTTCTTAAGGTTCATGAAGATCTCATCAATACCCGTCTGGGCCTGGGCTGAATCGTTGTATTGCAAGTAAGCGGGAGCGTGTTGCTCGTAGCTGGAGATGAACGTGGAATCGTTCTCGTTTTCTGCAGTGAAGTGGTACAATACGTATTCACCGTTGTTTGGAGCCTTGGAGCCCTCCTTGATGTACTTGTACTCAGTGCCATCAGCAGTGGTTGCTTTTCTACCCCTGTCACAGCTGGATACCGCTACGGCTGTAGCCAGGATACCCCCGGCTAGGATCAAATTCTTAATGTTTCTCATCGATTAATTCTAATTGATTGAATAGGGATTGTTTGTTTTCTTTAATTAATTTCTCAAATCTTTCCACTGTATCGGGCAGGGAATCCTGGGATTTGCCCCCGGAAGCGTTTTTATGTCCTCCTCCGTTGAAATATTTTGCGGCAAATTTGTTCACGGCCACATCTTCAGTTGACCTGAAGCTAATCTTTACACCGTCCTTGCGCTCTGTGAAAAGGGCGGCGATCTTGATTCCGTCCAAGGATAGGGCGTAGTTCACCAAACCTTCGGTGTCGCCTGTCTGGGAGTTGTATTTTTTCAGGTCTTTTTTGCTAATGGTAAAGTAAGCCGTCTGGAGCTCTGGCATGATGACCAGCCTTCTTGAAAGGGCAAAGCCAAGGAACTTAAGCCTATCCACCGAGTTGGTATCATAGATCAGACGGCTGATTTTGGAATTGTCAGCCCCTAACTCAATCAGTTCGGCGGTTACCAGATGGACATTTTTGGTGGTGTTGGGATGCTTGAAGCCTCCCGTGTCGGTCATGATGCCGGAGTAAAGGCACTCGGCTATATCGCAGTCGATCAGGTCTTTGTCACCGATTTTGACAATCAGTTCATAGATAAGTTCGCAGGTGGCTGCAGCTTTGGTGCTGTGATAGGCAAAATCAGCGAAATCCTCAGGGTCTTGGTGGTGGTCGATGTTGACCTTGTAGGCGCTGGATTCCCTGATGTAGGGTTCCATGTCGTATGTTCTGCTCAGGCAGCTGAAATCCAGCCCGAAAATGATGTCAGCCTCTTTGATTTTATCAATTGCAATAGGTTGATGCTCCTCGTTTTCGAAGTTGAGGACATCATCGTTGCCCTTCATCCAGGCCAAAAAAGAAGGATAGTCCGAGGGTGTGATTACGGTGACCTCGTGGTTCTTCTTTTTTAGGAAGTTGGCCATCCCCAGTGAGGAGCCAAGTGCGTCAGCATCAGGCTTGTGGTGGGTGGTAATGACAACTTTTTTTGGTGAAGATATTTGTTTTTTAAATAACTCTAAGTCTTGCATGTGTAATGTTTTGGCTGCAGTATCCAGCACATAGGGTGCAAAGGTCTATATTATTTTCGAATTTTCCCAATGGGGATAACCGCCTATAAATGAAACCCATAAGGTTTATTTCTGGTAATTGGTTCGGACTTTACGTTAAAACCCGTAAATTTGTGCCCTATTTTAAACCTAGAAAAAAATACACAAAATGGCAACTAATAGAACATTTACTATGATCAAGCCTGATGCGTTTGGCGCAGGCAATACTGGAGCTATCCTTAAAATGATCCAAGATGCTGGATTCAAAATCGTAGCCATGAAGGCCACCAGGTTGTCAGCTGAACTTGCGGGCAAATTCTACGAAATACACAAGGAGAGACCTTTTTACAATGACTTGGTATCTTTCATGTCTTCTGGTCCAATCGTAGCAGCTATCTTGGAAAAAGACAATGCAGTAGAAGATTTCAGAAAGCTTATCGGTGCCACCAACCCAGCTGAAGCTGCTGAAGGTACTATCAGAAACATGTTTGCCAAATCTATCGACGCCAACGCCGTTCATGGTTCTGACTCTGACGAAAACGCCGAGATCGAAGGCAACTTCTTCTTCTCCCAAGCTGAAAGAGTATAACGGAAAGTTAATTGCTTAGTATAATTAACCGCAGAGGCGCAGAGCCCACGGAGATATTATTTCTCCACTGACTCTGATTCTCTGCGGTTTTTTTAATTTACCGCAAAGAGCGCTAAGTAACGCAAAGTTTGTTGCGAGCTTGTTTAACCGCAGAGGCGCAGAGGATTCAGAGATCGCTCCACTCCTCGGGACAAGTTCTGTGGTTATTTTTAAAATTGCGATTAAAGCATTGACTAAAAAACTTTGCGCGACTTTGTTTCTTTGCGTTTGATTTTTTTGGTTCTCCCCCAAGTTTGATGAGAGCTTGTTAAACCGCAGAGGCTAAGAGGATTCAGAGATCGCTCCGCTCCTCGGTACAAACTCTGAGGTTATTTTTAAAATTGCGATTAAAGCATTGACTTAAAAACTTTGCGCGACTTTGTTTCTTTGCGGTTGATTTTTTTGGTTCTCCCCAAAGTTTGATGAGAGCTTGTTTAACCGCAGAGGCGAAGAGGATTCAGAGATCGCTCCGCTCCTCGGGACAAACTCTGAGGTTATTTTTAAAATTGCGATTAAAGCATTGACTAAAAAACTTTGCGCGACTTTGTTTCTTTGCGGTTGATTTTTTTGGTTCTCCCCAAAGTTTGATGAGAGCTTGTTTAACCGCAGAGGCGAAGAGGATTCAGAGATCGCTCCGCTCCTCGGGACAAACTCTGAGGTTATTTTTAAAATTGCGATTAAAGCATTGACTAAAAAACTTTGCGCGACTTTGTTTCTTTGCGGTTGATTTTTTTGGTTCACCTCAAAGTTTGATGTGTGTTTGTAAAACCACAGAGGCGCAGAGGCCATGTTTCTCTGAGCCTCTGTGGTTTTTAATTTTAACGTAATCACTTCACCTGAAGCACCAAATCATTCTGCTCCACCATGTCGCCTTCCTGTAGGATGATCTTTTCGACTTTGCCGGCGGCGGAGGT
This sequence comes from Litoribacter ruber, assembly GCF_018449405.1. NCBI lineage: Bacteria > Pseudomonadati > Bacteroidota > Cytophagia > Cytophagales > Cyclobacteriaceae > Litoribacter > Litoribacter ruber. The sequence continues at coordinate 284,161 of NZ_JAHCMY010000004.1, read as the reverse complement.
GCTGATGGTGCTTTCCATTTTCATGGCCTCAATGACAAAGAGAGGCGTGTTTTCCTCTACGGTGTCGCCTTCCTTGACCATGATGGCCGAGATCCTTCCCTGTAGCGGTGCTCCGATATCGCCAGCGCTTTCGATTTTTTTGTTCGACACTTTCAAGGCTTTCACTTCTTTGTCCTTCACCTGGATCCTTCTGGCCTGGCCGTTCAGCTCAAACGAAACCAATCGCATTCCCAAATCATCAGGTTGGGAGACGAACAGCAGTTTGATGATGATGACCTTGCCGGGGCCAATTTCCACCAGGATCTCCTCATTTGGCTTCAAGCCGTAAAGAAAGGCCAGGGTCGGGATCTTGCTAGGGTCGCCGTATTCCTCACGGAAGGCTCTGTAGTCCTTGAAAACTTTCGGGTATAGCTTGTAGGACAAAAAGTCCAGCTCGGAATTGAAGTCCCCAAATTCCTCCCGAAAGGCTGCCATTTCCTTGTCGAAATCAATCGGGGTCAGGTGTGCATTTGGCCTGTCGGTAAAAGGTTTGGCGCTCTTGAGGATCACCTGCTGCAATTCCTTGGGGAATCCGCCCTCTGGCTGGCCCAGGTCACCCTTGAACAAGCCCACCACTGATTCGGGGAAGGATAGCTCCTTGCCCTTTGCCAGCACGTCTTCCTTGGTCAGGTTGTTGGAGGTCATGAAGATGGCCATGTCCCCCACCACTTTGGAGCTTGGGGTCACCTTGACGATGTCGCCAAACATCTCATTGACGATCTCGTAATTTTTCTTCACCTCCTCAAACTTATCCTCCAAGCCCAAAGCCGAGACTTGGGGACGTAGATTGGAGTATTGCCCGCCTGGGATCTCGTGATGGTACACTTCGGCAGTACCAGCTTTCAATCCGGATTCAAACGGATAGTAGAGTTCCCTTACATCCTCCCAATAATTGGAGAATTTGTTTAAGCCATCCAGATCCAATTGATTTTCCCTTTCAGTTCCTTTGGTATAGGCCAAAATGGAGTTGAAATTGGGTTGGGAAGTCAGGCCCGACATGCTGGCCAGGGCCACATCCACCACATCCACTCCGGCCTCCATGGCTTTGAGGTAGGTGGCCGACTGTATGCCGCTGGTGTCATGGGTGTGTAGGTGGATCGGCAGGCTGACATTTTCCCTCAGGGCATGAACCAGCTCCTGGGCTGCATATGGTTTGAGCAATCCGGCCATGTCCTTGATCGCCAGGATGTGGATGCCCTCATCCTCCAGCCTTCTGGCCAGGTCTATATAATATTGTAAGGTGTATTTCCTGTTTTCGGGGTTCAAAATATCATTGGTGTAGCAAATTGCCCCTTCGGCAAGCCCGCCGGTTCTTTCCTTCACCGCCTTGATGCTCACCTTCATTGCCTCCAGCCAGTTGAGGGAATCAAAGATCCTGAAAACATCCACCCCGTTTTCCCAGGATTTCTCAATGAACTTTTCGATCAGGTTGTCAGGATAGGCGGTATACCCCACCGCATTGCTGCCTCTGATAAGCATCTGAAGCAGGATGTTGGGAACCGCCTTTCTGATTTGCTGTAGGCGTTTCCAGGGGCTTTCATGTAAAAAGCGCATGCATACATCGAAGGTCGCTCCGCCCCATACCTCCATGCTGAATACCTCAGGATGGTTTTTGGCAAAAGCCTCGGCTACTTTCAGCATGTCGATGGTGCGCACCCTAGTGGCCAATAGCGACTGGTGGGCATCCCGGAAAGTGGTGTCGGTAAAGTGCAGGGCCTTTTCCTTCTTCAGCCATTCTGAAAAGCCATTAGGCCCCAGCTCGGTCAGGAGGTCTTTCGTCCCTTTGGGGTAACCGCTGTATTTGTCAAAAACCGGGACTTTCGGGTTCCTGAACTTCTTATTAGGGTCCTTAAATTTGACATCAGGGTTGCCATTGACCACCACTTCGGCTAAGTATTTAAGGGTGTTGGTACCTCTGTCCTTTTTTCTTGGAATGCTAAACAGCTCCGGATGGTTGTCAATGAACTTGACAGTGGCTTTTCCTTCGTAAAAAGTAGGGTGGGAAATCACGTTTTCTAGGAAGCCTATATTGGTCTTTACCCCGCGGATCCTGAATTCCCTCAAGGTCCTGCCCAAACGCTGGCTGGCTCCTTTGAGCGTACGTCCCGAGGCGGATATTTTCACCAACATACTGTCGAAGAATGGCGAAATCTTTACACCTGGATAGCTACTGCCCTCATCAATCCTTATCCCAAAGCCGCCGGCGTTACGATAGGCGATGATGGTCCCGTAGTCGGGTTTGAAGCCGTTTTGGGGGTCCTCTGTGGTGATCCGGCATTGTATGGCAAAACCGTTGGCCACTATTTCTTCCTGGCTGTTGATGAAAATCTGCGGGTGGGATAGCTCCAGCCCGCTGGCTACTAGGATCTGTGTCCGCACGATATCAATCCCGGTGATTTCCTCGGTGATGGTATGCTCCACCTGAATCCTGGGATTCACTTCAATGAAGTAAATCCGCTCGTTTTTGTCAACCAGGAATTCTACCGTGCCCACATTGTTGTAATTCACTTCCCTGGCGATGGAAAGCGCATATCCATAAATTTTGTCTTTGGCTTCTTGGGATAAAGTGGCACTCGGGGCCACTTCCACTACCTTTTGAAAACGGCGCTGAACAGAACAGTCCCTTTCAAACAGATGAACTAGGTTGCCATAATTGTCCCCCACTATCTGCACTTCGATGTGCTTGGGGTCGTCGATGTATTTTTCAAGGAAAACGGTGTCATCTCCAAAAGCTTTCAATGCCTCATTTTTGGCATCCAGAAAGGACTGTTTGAAGGCTTTTTCCTCCCGCACCACTCTCATACCTCTGCCTCCACCGCCTGCCGCAGCCTTGATCATCACCGGGAAGCCGATCCTGTTTGCCTCAGAAAGGCCAATTTCCACATCAATCAGCTCTTGTTGGCTATCTTCTATGATGGGCACCTGGGATTTGATGGCTACTTTTTTGGCTGCCACTTTGTCCCCGAGATTTTCCATTACCTCAGGTTCCGGTCCCACGAAAATGATCCCTTCCTCCTTGCATCTTCTGGCAAACCGCACGTTTTCGGAAAGAAAGCCGTAGCCCGGATGAATGGCGTCTACCTGGTTTCTTTTGGCCACGGTAATGATTTCCTCTATATCAAGGTAGGGCTTGAGCGGTTCCTCGTCCTGCCCCACCTGATAGGCCTCATCGGCTTTATAGCGGTGCAGGGAGTACCTATCCTCGTAGGTGTAAATAGCAACGGTACGGATTTTTAGTTCGGAGGCCGCCCTCAATACTCGGATGGCAATTTCCCCCCGGTTGGCCACCAGGAGTTTGTGAATCTTGTGAATAGGCATAAAAGTAAAGCTTTTTAAAAGTTATGCGTTTTGGGTTTAAAATTAATTTGCATATCCTTAACTGGTAGACCTGGCTCTAAAGAGGCAGGACGGAGGACCGAAAAAGGTTGTCTCTAGCATTACACCCAGCATTTGGCAATTTTGCCGAATTATAGGTGCAGTCATGGATATACATTAAAGTTTTTAACAAAAAGGCGATCTTGTTATGAAATTAAGAATTATCAAACGATTTCCTTTGTGTTGGGTGTTATAAAACTTTGCCTATTCAAAAATTAAACCAATTTTTTGGTACTAAATACTAGATTTTACTTTTCATGTTGGCAGGTTGTGATTAATAACCACCGAGGCGAGAAGGGCACATAGAAAATGTTACAACCGCAAAGATTTGAAAGATTCGCAAAGAAAAAATGGGGCGTGACGACTTTTAACTTCTTAATATCTACTTCTAACTCAATCTTCGCGCTCCTCAGCGATCTTTGCGGTAGATTTATTTCTCCGGATCATCGTGGTTATCTTGTCAAGTCTTAAATTTTATTTGACTCTCTTTCCCAGCTTTTCAATTTTTCTCCGTGAAGTAGCCTTTGTGAAACTTCTTTTAAACTTTGTGTCCGTTGTGGCCATTTGTTTGGTCACGTACTTCTAATCCCGTACTTCACACTCCCCTTCAGTCCACTTGGTCACTCCATTATTTAGGGCGACACAATCGTTGCTGTAGGTTTTGTTGTCACAGCCGCACACGGGGTCATAGATCATATAGCAGGCTGCTTCGGGGTTGATTTTGCTTTTGTCGATGCAGCCCGCTACGGTGGTGGGCTCTGGGGCTTTGCACTGGAAGGCCAGGCAGGTGATGGCAAATAGGGAGACGGATAATCTTTTCATAAGTGCTCTTTTATCCATAAACGGATGTGGGTAATCAAACGCTACTTATTTTTCCGGTTTCCTTTTTTGAAGAAGACCTGACGGATCCATTTAGGCAAAAATATGGCACCAAGAATCAAATACGGGTAGTAGGAAAGAAGTCTCCAGAGAATGCTCGTCACGAATGTGTAACCGGGCAAAAACTCTGCGAAAAACTGGGCAAAGAAAAACTCGGCCGTACCGCTGCTGCCCGGAGTGGGGGAAACCATCATCACGATCCACATGATGATCTGTCGGGCAAAGATGATGATGTGGCCAAACATGTCCACCGACTTGTAAGCCGAGATCAGCGCATTGAGCATCAGGTAGCGGGCAGACCAGATAAATACGGTGGCACCCACTACTGAAAGCCAATATTTGTAGTTTTTATCCTTAAAAGTTTCACTGGCTTCTATAATCTGGTTTCCGTAATCATTGGCGTTGGATTTCCACTTTCGGATCCATTTGATGGAAAAAATCTTCATCAGGATCCATTTGAATACCCTTGGCCTGTAGAATAAAGCCGCCGACATGACGATGGTATAAATGGCATATAGGCTATAGCTGATCCAGAAAAGGTATTGTATGCTGGTCCCCAGCCGCAGCTCCATCATCCGGGTGTCGGGAAAGATATGGCCTTTGGCCAAATACAGGATGATGGGTGCTCCTATGACGAAGAAAAGGTTGTCCAAAATGGCGGTAAGCATGACAAAGGCCAGAGCCTTGCCGAGTTTGATGCCCTCCTTGTGCAGGATAAATACCGCCACCGCCGTACCCCCAACAATCGATGGGGTAACCGCCGAGGCAAACTCCCAAAGGATGATCACATAAATGGCCCTCACCCAGGAGAGTTTCTCATCGGTAATCTTCCGGATACGGTAGACATATCCCGCATCCCGCATCAAAATAAACAGCAAAGCCAATAAAACGCCCCCTACTGAAGCATCAAACACGCCCTTTAGCGTCTGCGCGTTGACTTTGGGGTCTAAGTAAAACATAAGGAACACAATCCCGAGCCCGATAGCCACGGGTACCCAAACCTTATTGGGGTTTAAGGTCTTGAATATCTCCTTATTATCTAATCTCATATTACAGTACGGGGACTTCTTCTACTTTCTCCACCCAAAAATTGTTGAAACCCTCTCCAATTTTAATTGTAACCAAAGATAACTGTAATAATTCCAATATGGCTAAAAAGGTATAAATCACGAAGATTTTATCCGGCTTGTAGGAGATGAATTGGGTAAAGGGGACCCTGTCAGAAAAGCTGAGTTTTTCCAGGACGAAGTTTTTCTGCTGGTCAATGGTGTAGGGGTATTGGATTACCGTGTGGGTGGTTTCATCTGTACGGTTGGCATATTTGGCCATTACCCTTTGGAATACCCTGAGGAGCTTGTAGAGGTCGAGGTCCTGCATTTCGGCGTCCACATTGTCCACGTTGCTCATGGCTTTGAGCTCGTCGAGCACGTTGCCGCGGGATTTCCGCGATAGGCGGTTTTCCTCCATGGTGGACAGCTCCTGGATCACGGACTTGTACTTTTTGTACTCCAAAAGGTGCTTGATCAATTCTTCCCTGGGGTCAATTTCCTCCCCGTCCTCATTCAGCTCGGGCCTTGGGATGAGCATTTTGGATTTGATTTTCATTAAGGTGGCGGCCACCAAGATGAATTCACTGGCGACTTCTATTTCCAGTTTCTCCAATTGATGGATATACTGCAGAAATTCGTTGGTGATTTTGGAGATGGGAATGTCATAAATATCCAGCTCATCCCGCTCGATGAAGAAGAGCAAAAGGTCGAAAGGACCCTCGAATAATGGTAATTTGATTTCGAAACTCACTGGATATATTAAAATTGTTGTATTTTTGCCAATCTAATTGAATTCAAAGATATTACATAAATAGAAAAATAAATATTTGACTGTAAAAAAGTAAGGTTTAAAGTTTTTTGGCCGTATGTTTGACGAGCCTGAACAAACCTTTCGGGTTTAAGTTATTTATTTCAAAAGAACCAAGTAGATGTTGATAGAACCTGGAAAATTGCTTGCCCAAATCGACAGCCCAGCCGATTTAAAGAAATTCAACAAAGATCAGCTTGTACAGATATGTGATGAACTTCGACAGTTTATAATTGACAATGTATCGGTATATGGCGGGCATTTTGGAGCAAGTTTGGGTGTGGTGGAGCTTACTGTGGCTTTACACTATGTAATGGAAACCCCCTATGACCAGCTGGTATGGGATGTGGGCCACCAGGCATACGGTCACAAAATCCTTACCGGACGCAGAGACCAGTTTCATACCAACAGACTATATAAAGGTCTATCAGGTTTTCCAAAAAGAAAGGAAAGCAACTACGATACTTTTGGAGTTGGGCACTCCAGTACCTCCATTTCTGCTGCTCTTGGGATGGCCATGGCCTCCAAATACAAGGGCGAAAAGCAGCGTCAACACATTGCCGTAATCGGTGACGGCTCCATGACAGGAGGGATGGCTTTTGAAGCCATGAACCATGCGGGTGTTTCCGATTCCAACATGATCATCATCCTGAATGACAACTGTATGTCCATCGACCCCAACGTAGGGGCGTTGAAGGATTATCTAACTGACATTACTACTTCCCATACATATAATAAGGTAAAAGACGACGTTTGGAAGCTGCTAGGCAAGTTTAGCAAATTCGGCTCAAGCGCTCAGGAGGTGATCTCCAGCGTGGAGCACGCGATCAAGTCGGCCTTGTTAAAGCAAAGCAATTTATTTGAATCCCTGAATCTCCGTTACTTCGGACCGGTAGATGGCCACGATGTGGATCATCTGGTGGAGGTGTTGAGTGATTTGAGAGATATCCCCGGACCAAAAATCCTACACTGTGTGACGATAAAAGGTAAAGGATATGCCTTGGCTGAAAAAGACCAAACCAAATGGCATGCACCGGGCAAATTTGATAAGATCACCGGGGAAATTGCCAAAAAAGTACATACTACTCCTCAGGCACCAAAATATCAGGATGTGTTCGGCCATACTTTGGTAGAATTGGCGGAAGCTGATGATACCATCATGGGGGTGACACCTGCCATGCCATCGGGTTCTTCCATGAACATCATGATGGATGCGATGCCTGACAGGGCTTTTGATGTGGGGATTGCCGAGCAACATGCCGTGACTTTTTCGGCAGGATTGGCCACCCAGGGATTGAAGCCATTCTGTAACATTTACAGTACTTTTATGCAACGCGCCTATGATCAGGTTTTGCATGATGTGTGTTTGCAAAATCTACCCGTTGTTTTCTGTTTGGACAGAGCAGGATTTGCAGGAGCAGATGGGCCTACCCACCATGGGGCGTATGATATCGCCTTTTTCCGATGTGTGCCTAATCTGGTAGTGGCAGCGCCAATGAATGAAGAGGAGTTGCGAAATATGATGTATTCCGCAGCCAAATATAATGGACCTTACTCTATCCGATACCCACGTGGCCAGGGAGTCATGCCTGACTGGAGACAGCCCATGCGTGAAATCCCAACCGGTCAGGGTAGGATTGTGAAAGAAGGAGAAGAAGTAGCGGTCTTAACAATCGGTCATATCGGTAACTATGTGACGGAGGCTGCTGAAAGCTTGGCTAAAGACGGGCTAAATCCTGCGCATTATGATATGAGGTTTGTCAAGCCACTTGACGGAGATCTTTTGCATGAGATTTTTGGGAAATTTAAAAAGGTAGTAACTGTTGAAGATGGCTGCTTGATGGGTGGGTTTGGAAGTGCAGTGCTCGAGTGGATGATCGACCACGGATATCAGGCCCAGGTAAAACGTTTGGGTATTCCTGATGAGGTGATTGAGCACGGAGAGCAGATTCAGCTACACCGAGAGTGTGGATTTGATCCGGATGGTATAGCTGATGCGGTGAGGAGTTTGCATGAGGTTACAGTGAATGTGAAATATTAAGGTAGAAATATTTTAATAGAAATAGGGAAATTAGGAAATAGTGAAATATAAGGGGGGAGCCGCATCGAGAGTTGCGGTTTTCCTGTTTATACTAGGTTAGTATGCCTATGGAAATTGCTTACAATGATTTGGGGAATGGGCAGCCGCTCATATTTTTACACGGCTTTTGCGAAAGCAAGGAGATGTGGAAGGCATTTGAGGAGGCTTTTTCTCCCTTCTACAGGGTGCTGTGTCCAGATCTGCCAGGATTTGGAGAAAGCCGCTGGTATGAGGAGGAGGTCAGTTTGGAACAGGTGGCTGTGATGTTTGAGGAATGGATGGAGGAATTGAACCTGGAAAAACCCATCCTGATTGGCCACTCCTTGGGGGGCTATGTGGGCTTGGCACTTGCCGAACTTATGGGAGAGAGACTTGGTGGGCTTGGCTTATTCCACTCCACAGCTTTTGCCGATGATGAGGAAAAAAGGGGTGTCAGAAACCGGACCTTGACTTTTGTGGAAAAGCATGGGGTGGAAAAGTTTGTCACCTCATTTGTCCCGTCCTTATTTCCCGATTACAGGAGGGAAGAGCTTCAGGATAAAATTGATTATGTGCTCAGATTGGCTCTCAAGACCTCGTATCCAGGTTTGATGGCCTATACTAAGGCCATGCGTGATAGAAAAGAGCGGTTAGAGGTATTAAAGAGCTTTCGCTCTCCCAAGATGATGATCGCTGGGCAAGTGGATGCTGCCATCAAGCTTGAAGACAGCCGAAAGCATGAGGCTTTTGTGGATTTCTATTTTGAGCTTCCCGAAACCGGGCATATGGGGATGTTTGAGCGGGAAGAGAAGACCATTGAGGTAGTGGGGAAGTTTCTCGGTAGGTACTGTCGTCCTTCCATCATCTCGACCGAAGCAAATAGGAGTGGAGAGATCTAAAAACGTATATTGGACTTCCCCAATCAGTCTAGTTGTTTTCCCTATGTTTCTCCCATGCCTCTAATATCCCATTAACCATAGTGGACCCGACGAGGACCCGAAGGGGAGGCGAGTTGGAGGGGTAGAGGGGATAGGATATGAGTAGGGGTTAGGCTTAGACTGTCAATCTCAATTTGTCCCATGGCAATAGCCCGGTCTATAGTAGACATTTTAGAAGTATAAATATCTACTTCAGCGTCCTTTCCAAATTGGTTAATAATATCCTCAATTGAGTCAAAATCAGTTTTATCCGTTATTACAGTAGGCATACCTGTTTTTTATTTTAACAACGTATTTCAACCAGATTGTTCCTATTTAAAATATACGCTTTTTTCTAATTAATTGATCATAAATAATTCCAAGTATTTTTAAATTAACCCAAATATTAATGCAAAAAGGAGTTTCACTCAATTCGTGAAACTCCTGTGGGAAGAATACTTTATTAAAATTAATCTTTAAAACCTCAAGCTAACCCCGGCCAAGAAGTTTGTGCCGGCCATGGGGTAGTAGAAGTTTTCGGTAACAAGTTCTCTGCCACCAGCTGCTTCCCCTGGGAGGAAATAGCTGAAAGTGTAGCCGTTTGGTTCATAAAGCTCGTTGAAGATATTGTTGACCAAAAGGGTGAACTCCATTTCTTTGACAAATCTGGGACTGATCTTGTAGATGAACCTCAAATCGTTGGTGAAAAAGGCGTCTAGCTTTCTGTTTTCGTTTTGGGTGTTGTCCAGATATTGGCTGTCCACATACTTGGATAGCAGGGAGATTTCAAGTCCTTTGATCGGACGGAAGTCAATCATGGCTGATCCTACCACATTGGGGGAGAAGGCGATGTCGGTGTCCGTATAGGTGAAGCTTTCCTGCTGGAAAACCTCGGCGGCGTAGTCATCCACAAATTCGGTGAACTCTGCGATCTTGTTTCGGCTGAAGGCAATGTTTCCCCCCAAAGTCCACTTAGGGGAAAGCATCACCGCTCCGTCCAACTCGATACCCGCTCTATAGCTATCCGCCACATTTTCTCGGATATAGGCCCCTACATCATTTAATTGCCCTGTAAGCACCAATTGATCATTATACTTCATGTAGTAGAGATTGGCGCCATATTGGAAATTGTTGTGCTGTGTCCTTACACCAGCCTCAATGTTTTGGAGGTTTTCTGGCCTTGGAATCTCTGTGAGGGGGCTGTCAGTGAAATCCCTTCTCACTGGTTCACGATTGGCTACCGCATAGGAGGCGTAGAAGGTTTTGCCTTTGGCCGCCTCATAGCTGAAGCCGAATTTTGGGTTAAAGAAATGGTAGTTTTGGAATCCGCTGATGTCTCGGAGGTCGTTGTTGATTCCTACAAATCTATAGTCGATTCCTCTGTATTGAAGGTCGCCAAAAAGGTAAAGCTGGTCTACCACTTCATAGGTAGCTTTAAGGAAAATGTTGCGGTCATCTTTCACCGCATTGTTGTCATAATAACGGTCCCGGATATCCGTATCGCCTGCTACTCTCATCCAGATGATTTCCCCAAAGTGGTCCCCGTCATAACGGTTTGCCCCACCGCCCAAAATCGCATCCAATCGGCCGTCACCGGAGATGTAATTCAGCGAGAAAGTCGCCCCATAGAAGTCATTGTCCAACCATCTTCTTCTGATGATGTCTGTTCTTTCAATGGTTTCCCCACCAATCACAATAGGCTGGATGCCGTAGTTTCTAAGAAGTCGGTCATTTGGACGGAACTGCTCATAATATCCGGCGCCTTTAGTATAGTGCAGGGCCGCATTGGCTTTCCAATTGCTATCCAGATTACCGGCATAGATGAATTGATAGTGCTGCTGCTGGTAATTATCCGTTTCGTTTTCGTAGGTATAGCTGTTAAAAGTACGGTTGGTCTGCAGCAGGTTTTCCGGGACACCATTCCAAGCTTGGTAAGTTTGCTCAGCTCCTGCAAATACATTCATTTTGAAAACATGGTTGTCGCCATAATAACCCCCAGATAGATAATAGGAGCGAAGGTCTGAAAAGGCACGGTCAATGTAGCCATCGGAAGTGATCTGCGATAATCTTGCGTCTACTGCCCACCTGTTGTTCAATAGGCCCGTTCCGGCTTTCACTGTATGGCGCCGGGTATTGAAAGAACCGAACCCATTGTCGATTTCGGCGTAGCTTTCTTCCCTTTTGGTATCTGTCTGGATGTTGAGGCTGGCCCCAAAAGTAGCCGCACCATTGGTGGAAGTACCCACACCACGCTGGATCTGGATGTTTTCCACGGATGAGGCAAAGTCCGGCATGTTGACCCAGAATACGCCATGGGATTCGGCATCATTAAGCGGGATCCCGTTTACTGTTACGTTGATTCTGGTTTGGTCGGAACCCCGGATTCTCAGACCCGTGTAGCCCACACCTGCTCCCGCATCGGAATGGCTGACCACTGATGGGGTGTAATTTAGCAGGAAAGGAATGTCCTGGCCCAGATTGTTTTTGTTGAGTTCCTCTTTGGAGATGGTTTTAAAGGTTGTGGGGGTGGTCTGTCCGGCCCGTGTGGCTGTAACGATAAACTCCTCGGTGGAAAGCAGGCTTTTGTCCAAGGAGAAATCCAATTCTAAATCGGCCGAAATGCTGATGCTTGACCTTGTGGTCTGGTACCCTACGTAAGAAACCCTCACATCGTAATCTCCGGCAGGAATCCTGTTGACTTGGTAACGGCCGATCATGTCGGTGGTGCTTCCCCTGCCGGTGCCCTCTAAGATAATGTTTGCTCCCGGAAGGGTTTCACCAGTTTCGGCATCGGTGACTGTGCCGGACAAACGGTTCTGTGCCATGGCGCCGATGCTCATGAGCATGACGGATAGCATGAATACTAACTTTTTCATGTAATAATGGTGATAAAAACTGTTGCCTTTCGGCAGTTTGGTTAAACATAGAAGCAAACCAAGGGGAGGCTGCTCCACTTTCTGTAAACCGCTCATTTCCCTTCGCCGGTACTAACCGTATCAGGTTCAATGGGTATGATCTCAGCCCGTTATATTAGGGCACCCCTTAATGGGAGCAAAGGTAAGGATATTATCAAGATCGGCAATGGAATTAAAAATAGAAGAATTAGGAATGAGGAATTAAGAATGAACGGTTGAAGAAAATGGCCACAAAGGGCTCAAAGGCGCTAAGACTGGTTCGCGGACAAGGAAATGGGCACAAAGGAGTTGCACCAGGTTTTAAAAAAGTCGCGAAAACGGTTGGGAATAAATAATTAGCAATGAAGAATGAGCGGGCATGTTATTATAAAAAAAAAGCCGCACTAAGTTAGATTTAAACCTTAAATAGAAGAATTAGGAATGAGGAATTAAGAATGAACGGTTGAATAAAATGGCCACAAAGGGCTCAAAGGCGCTAAGACTGGTTCGCGGACAAGGAAATGGGTCGCAAAGGAGTTGCACCAGGTTTTAAAAACGCCGCGAAAAGGGTTGGGAATAAATAATTAGCAATGGAGATGAGCGGCAATGTTATTATAAAAAAAAAAGCCGCACTAAGTTAGATTTAAACCTTAAATAGAAGAATTAGGAATGAGGAATTAAGAATGAACGGTTGAATAAAATGGCCACAAAGAGCTCAAAGGCGCTAAGACTGGTTCACGGACAAGGAAATGGGTACAAAGGAGTTGCACCAAGTTTTAAAAAAGCCGCGAAAAGGGTTGGGAATAAATTATTAGCAATGGAGAACGGGCATGTTATTATAAAAAAAAAGCCGCACTAAGTTAGATTTAAACCTTAAATAGAAGAATTAGGAATGAGGAATTAAGAATGAACGGTTGAATAAAATGGCCACAAAGGGCTCAAAGGCGCTAAGACTGGTTCGCGGACAAGGAAATGGGTCGCAAAGGAGTTGCACCAGGTTTTAAAAACGCCGCGAAAAGTGTTGGGAATAAATAATTAGCAATGGAGATGAGCGGGCATTGTTATTATAAAAAAAAAAGCCGCACTAAGTTAGATTTAAACCTTAGTGCGACTTCTTCGACTTTGTGGGCAATTATTTTTCAGAAATTAAGCTGTGCCCAATGCCTTCAGGTGATAATAATGCGATGCAAAGGCCTGTCTTAGTCTGGAGTGCTCCAAGTAAGGCACTTGGTATTCCTGGCACACATCCTTGATGATCTTGCTTATTGCAGGATAATGGATATGGGAAATCTTTGGGAAAAGGTGGTGCTCCACCTGGAAATTCAGCCCGCCTACCAACCAAGTCAATACCTTATTTTTGGTGGCAAAATTAGTGGTGGTTCTCAATTGGTGGGTAGCCCAGTCGTCTTCCAGCTGGACGCCTTCATTGATAGGGAAGATGGTTTCCTCTACTGAGTGAGCCATTTGGAAGATGACGCTCAGGAAGATGCCCGTGGAAAAGCCAAACAGGAGAAAGCCTACCAACCAGGGCATAAAACCTAACAGATAAATGGGCAGTGCCATAAACAAAACCGCATGGACTAACTTGAAGCCCCAAAAGGAGATGTGGTCACTGGTTTTCATTTTCTGGATAGGGGTGATGCCTACCCGGCCGGTCACATATTTTTTGTAATCGGTCACAAACACCCAGTAATGATAGAGCAGGCTATAAGTCAGAAGGAAATATAGATGCTGATACTTGTGCATGCCATACCGCTTTTGGGCTGGGCAAAGTCGTAGGAAAGGCCGTGCGTTCATATCGTCATCCACACCTTCAATGTTGGTGTAGGAGTGATGGACCACGTTGTGCTTGGTTTTCCACATGAAGACATTTGCCCCTAGGAAGTTGATGGATAAGCCAGCCAGTTTGTTGAGCCATGGCTGGTTGCTAAAGCTGCCATGGGCGCCATCGTGCATGACATTAAAGCCAATCGAGGCCGCCAGTCCGCCTAGGACGATGCTTTCCAGGATGGCAATAGGCCAGAAAGGAGTGAAGAAAAGCAGGTGGATATAAACCGCCACAAATGAGATAGTCAGGATTATGGCTTTGGTGTAAAGCTGGGTGTTTCCTGTTTGGGCAATGTTATTTTCTTTGAAATGATTCTGGACGCGTGCTTTTAATGTTTGGTGAAATGGGGTGGATTTCTGGAATTTTGGTTTTTGCATAAAGAAATGATGAAATTCTAATTCATTTTGGCCACTGAAGCGCTGCCGTATTACTGGGGGGACTTTAATAGCTATTAAGCAAATATAAGCTTTTTTAAACTTTTCAAAAATGCAAATATTGATAGGTGGTTAAATCCTTTTTTATTGCTTTATCTTTTGATTTGCTTCATTTACCTAACGGCGGCTTTGGACATATAATTCAATCCATTCGTTTTTTTCTCATTAATGCCTCTATTATTTCAATAGAGGCATGCAATCTTTCTTCAATCATGCCGGAAACCAATTGATAAGGAACACTGGTGGTTTGGATTTTTTCCAAATAAACATTAAAAAAATAATTCCTCATTTCAGGTTCAGGATGTTCCCGCTGCGGGTCGGGTTCCCAGGGCATATCTATGTTTGTAAGCAGGTAGAGGTCATAATTCCTGCGGCTGATTTCATCTAGGGTCCAAGCATGGGTTTTACCATATTTATGGCGACTCCAAACATCGATCACGTGCAGGTCCGTATCGCAAAAAAGCATCTTCTCAGCATTCTTGGCGGCCAGTTCCTCGAGCTGGATTTGGCCTTGGGCAATAGGCAGAAGGTCCTCGTATCGATATTCCCTATCCAATTGCTCCAGGTATTCTCGGGCGTATTCACGGACCCAAGGTTCGCCGAAATGATCAGAAAGTCCTTTGGCAAGTGTGCTTTTCCCGGTTGATTCCGGTCCAATGATCACGATTCTAAGCATAAACGGGTTTTTTAGCAGCTTTCATCCAGGCGATTAAACCCAAAATGGCCATCACCGTGAATACCATAAACTGGAAAGAGGTCAATATTAAATCCTTATGCCAATACAGGGGCACCGATACGAGGTCTGTAATGATCCAGGCTATCCAGTTTTCCACCTTTTTCTTGGCCATCAGCCACATGCCCACAAAGGCCGAGGAGGTGGTGAAGGAATCCCAGTAGGGCACGGTACTGTCTGTGTAATTTGACAATACCAGATAAAGGGTCAGATAGGAAGCTCCAAAAATAGCCAAGCTGTAGAAGATGCCGCTTTTTTTGAGGTAGGTCACGGGCCTTTCTTCACCTGTTGGCGTAGGCTTGCTCCATACATACCAGCCATAGATTGACATGGCGGTATAGTAAAAGTTTATGCCCATATCGGCATAGAGCCCCACCATCACGGTGATATAAATATAGATCAAGGTGCTGATGATTCCTGTGGGAAAAACCAGGATATTTTTCTTGATGGAATAATAGACGCTTGCCACGCCAAAAAAGGCCGCTATCGCTTCCAGTAAAGTCGTTTGAGCTAAACCTTCCTGCAGGCCCTCCCATATGTATTGCCAATCCATGGGCCGAATTTCAGTTAATATTATGATAAAAGAAAAAAACCGCTCCAATCTGAAGCGGTTTTCATTATAATTTTTCCAGGAAATTAATCCTCCAATAATTCAATCACCTTGAATTCAGTCCTTCTGTTCATCTGACGGCCTTCAGGGTTATCGGAACCATCAGGGTTTTCGTTAGGTGCAATTGGTTGGGATTCTCCGTAGCCTCTTGCTACCAGCCTTTCTCTGGCTATACCTTGGCTGATGATGTACTCCACGGCTGATTCCGCCCTTCTCTGGGAAAGCTCCTCGTTATACTGTTCCGAGCCACGGCTATCGGTGTGTGAGCTCAGTTCAATGCGGATATTAGGATTGTCCTTTAGGATTTTGACCAATTTATTCAACTCCTGAGCTGCATCCGGTCGGATCTCAGCCCTGTCAAAATCATAGTAGATATTCTCAAGCACAATCGCTTTTTCCAAGATCAATTGATCCAGTACCACGGTAGTGTCCAAGGTGATGTTGGTGACATCCTGGATCAGCTCACTCTGGTCAGGCATCTTGCCTTTGGTGGTGAAAGTAATGCTCTTGGTGAAGTATCCGCTTTTGGAGGCGATGATGGAATAATCTTGCTCAGGGGATAGTCTGAAGCGCACCCTTCCCTGTTGGTTGGTGTTGTCTCCGCCTACCAACTTGTTGTTTTCATCATACATGGTGACCCTGGTCTGCGGCAGGATTTCCTGTGAGCCGTCATCCTTTTGCTCCTTGGTAATCAGGTTGAGCAGGAAGTTGACCACTTTTGGTTTAGGCGTCATGTCCTTGAAATAGTAGATATCGTCATCGCCTACACCACCTTCTCTGTTTGAGGTGATAAAACCTTCCTTAGGATAGTTGGTAAAGAAAATACCAAAATCATCAGCAGTGGTGTTGATATTGTCCCCTAGGTTTTTGACGGTATAGCCATTGTTGTTTGGTTCGGCCACAAATAGGTCAAGCTTGCCATAGCCGGGATGCCCATCGGAGGCAAAGAAGAAATTGCCATTTGTCTCAAGTCTGGGAAACATCTCATTGCCGGGCGTATTGATTTCTGGGCCCATATTCTGCACATTCCCAAAATCCCCATTGGCCAAAACCGTTGCCTTGTAAAGGTCAATGCCTCCGTAGCCTCCAGGTCTGTTGGAAGCAAAATAGAGGGTTTTGCCATCAGGGCTAAAGGCAGGGGTAGAGTTCCAATAGCCGGGCTCCTCATTGAGGGTCATGTAAACGGGCTCCGTGAAAGATGCCCCTCGGAAATAAGATGCGTAAAGGCTTACCTCTGGCTGATCTCTTCTATTGGTGCTGTTGCCGCGGGCATACACAATGGTGTTGCCGTCGGGGCTGATGGCTATGGCGCCCTGGTTGAGCCCTTCCTCGTTTCTGAACTCGGGCATTGGCTGAATGCCCTGCACGTCGACATTTACCCCATCGGCACGTGTCCTGAACAGCTTGGTGTAGGATTGCCCGGTGGCTTGGTAAATGCCACCGCCTCCCCGTGAACTGGTGAAGTACAGGAAGTTTTCGCTTACAATCGGGGCATAGTCGATTCCACGGCTATTTAGCAGTTCATAATTTTCCAGCTGATGGTTGGGAAAATAGGGCTGTATGTTGTCCAGCTTTTCCAGGTTGGCCAACTCTCTTTTAGAGCGGAGCTCAAGGGAGTCGTTGAGCGTCATTTCGGCCGCTTTGGAAAATGCCTCCTTTGCCCGGTCGTATTCCCCCTGGCTTTTCAGGCCTATCCCTTTTTTGTAGTAATTTTCTGCCGTAGAGTCCAGTTCTACCAACTTTTCATAATAAGGCACTGCTCTTTCCACTCGGTTAGACAGCCTGTAACTCTCGGCCACTATGCGGTTGGCTTCCAGGTTGTCGGGGTCTTTTTCCAGAATGCGTGAAAAAGTATTAATGGCAAGCTGGTATTCTCCAGCCTGGTATTGTGCGGTGCCTTTCTTGTCGAGACTCGTGCAGGCGCCCAGAATTACTGCAAATAGAAGGATAAAAAGATAGCTATGCTTCATCGGTGATAATCAATGGGTAAAATGTGCAGAACTAATATAGGACATATTTTAAAATTAATTGTCAAAAAATCTGTTTAACCAACTTTCCTTGGCAGGAAGAAGCCACTTTTCCTGCAAATCTTGCTTTTTGTCCATGATCGGATTAAAAATCAAGGTGTCTTTTTCAAGATTGCCATCGGCTATCTCCTGTTTTACTTTGGGCACGCTGGTAACGGATACTTGCTTATCTTGGAGGAAAGAAACTTTCCCCTGATTTAAAAGATCCACGCCGAGCTTCGCCTCGATTTCCTTGAGTTTGCGCACAGAGCTATCAATCGAGCATCCGCTAGCGCCCAACTGGGACTGGTCTACCGCCAAGATGATAAACTGGTCGTACTTGATTTCATAGCTGGTGGGCATTTTACTGCCGTGCGTATTCCAGTTTTGGCAAAAATCCGTCAAAACTTCCTTGATGTAATTTTGCTCTTCCGGGTTAAACTTTCTGTCCGCCAGATAAATCCAGATCCTGGTATCCGCTGGCATTTCATCAAAAGGTAAGTACATATAATGGGTGTTATTTAATTCAAAAGCCTCTTTTTCTTAACGAGAAAAGAGGCTTTTTTGATTTGGAAATAAATGAATTGTTGGGATAATGGGTGTCCGATGCCCGATGTCGGTTGTCGGATGTTAGAGACCTTGGTCTTTGGCGATCAGTTCTGCTAAGTCGTATACCTGCACATCATTTTCCCGGTTCTTGTTTTTGACACCGTCAGCCATCATGGTGAGGCAGAAGGGGCAGCCCACCGCGATGGCGGATGCGCCAGTTTCCAAGGCTTCCTCGGTTCTTTCGATGTTGATGTCCTTTTTGCCTTCCTCCGGTTCCTTAAACATCTGTGCGCCACCAGCGCCACAGCAAAGGCCCTTGGTGCGGCATCTTTTCATTTCTACAAGCTCCACGTCCAAAGCTTTGATGACATCACGAGGGGCCTCGTATACATTGTTGGCCCTGCCCAGGTAACAGCTGTCGTGGAAGGTGATTTTCTTCCCTTTGAAATCCCCGCCGCCTTTGATCACCACTTTGCCATCATTGATCAATTGCTGCAAAAATGTGGAGTGGTGGATCACTTCGTAATTTCCCCCAAGTGCCGGGTATTCATTTTTGATAGTGTTGAAGCAGTGGGGGCAGGCCGTCACTACTTTCTTGACGTTGTAGCCATTCATCACCTGGATATTTCCCACAGCTTGCATCTGGAACAGGAATTCATTCCCTGCTCTTCTGGCTGGATCGCCCGTGCAGGCTTCCTCAGGACCGAGCACGGCAAAGCTTACGCCTACCTTATTCAATATTTTGACAAATGCCTGGGTAACGGCTTTATATCTATCATCAAAAGATCCCGCACATCCTACCCAAAATAGGATTTCCGGAGATTCTCCTGAAGCGGCCATCTCGGCCATTGTTGGTACTTTATATGTTGACATGGATTGTGTTTTTATATGTCTGTACTAAGTACTAGGTACTATGTACTAAGATTGTATTCGTTATGATTGATTGTCTTCTTTTAGCTTGTCGGCCCAATTGAATCGGTCGCTTGGGGCGAATTTCCAGGGGGAGAAGCTGGTTTCCATGTTTTGGAACATGGCGTTCCACTGTGGAGGGGTACCGCTTTCTTCCATGGCCACATACCTCCTCATCTCCAATATGATCGCCAGCGGGTCAATATTCACCGGACAGGCTTCCACACAGGCATTGCAGCTGGTACAGGCGTTGATTTCTTCCTTGGTGATGTAATCGCCGTAGAGTGACTTGCCGTCCTCGAGGCCTTTGCCGCCCTTTTCCAAGCTCATGGCTACTTCTTCGGCGCGGTCACGGGTGTCCATCATGATTTTTCTAGGCGAAAGTTTCTTTCCGGTGATATTTGCAGGGCACTGGTCGGTGCATCTGCCACACTCGGTGCAGGCAAAAGCGTTCATCACATTTACCCAGCTCAGGTCATTCACGTCCTTTGCACCGAATCTTGCGATCTCGGCAGGTGGCTCAGGTGCGTTTTCAGTCTGTATGCCCAGCATCATATTTACCTCATTGGTGACTTCCTCCATGTTTCTCATCTCACCCTTAGGCTTAAGGTTGGAGTAGTAAGTGTTTGGGAAGGCCAGGAAGATGTGCAAATGCTTGGAATACGTGATGTAAATAGCAAAGCCCAATATGCCGATGATGTGCAGCCACCAAGCGACCCTCTCAATGTAGAATAGGGTAGTGGCTCCCATGTCGATAAACAGGGGCTTGATCATGCTGCTGAAAAAGAGACCGTCGATCTGCACGTAGTGGGAGTAACCTTTGTCAGCCAAGGCCTGGTCGGTTGCATTCATCACCAAAATGGCGGTCATCAGGGTGATTTCGGCAAACAGGATCAGGTTAGCATCCAGTTTTGGCCAACCTATAAGTTCCCTTGCGGTAAACCTTCGAAGCTTGATGATATTTCTCCTGATGAGGAAAATCACTGAGGCCACTAGGGAACCGAAAGCAAGGAATTCAAATATATTAAGTGCCACCATATACCAAGTGCCGGTAAACGGAGCAAAGTAGCGATGCTGTCCGAAAAGTCCGTCGATTACAAATTCCAGGATTTCTATGTTGATGATGATAAAGCCAACATAAAGGAAAAGGTGGAAGATGGCTGGCACGATTCGCTTGAACATCTTTTTTTGGCCAAAGGCCACCAAGCCCATGGTTTTCCATCTCTCGCCGGGATTGTCCGTCCGTCCGGATTTTTTGCCCAGCATGATGGCCCTTCTCAGGAAGCTGATCCTTTTGTAGAGGAAGTACCCTGCCACGATAAAAATCAGCAGAAAAATTATTTGCGGTAAAATACTCATATTGAAATGATTAAATTATTTGGGTTGATTTAGTATGATTTTTTTTCTTTAAATGATTTGCACCTAAACAATGTTTGCCTACCTTTGCATCACATTACAACGGTGATGTAGCTCAGTTGGTAGAGCATCGGACTGAAAATCCGTGAGTCGGTGGTTCGAATCCACTCATCACCACAAGCCTTGTTCCTTTGGAGCAAGGCTTTTTTATTTCCCTCCCCAGGTGACAAAAGCATTGTTGTATTTTTTGGTTTAAAGCCCATCATTGTTTTGAATTTACCTTTGCAAAATAGTCAATAGTGCGCATGCATACTATTTGTGTGCCTAATTTAAAATGAATCTAAGATCATTTGGTTTGGCCGTTTTAAATTAGCCAAATTCCCCGACATTTGGAAACTCAATTGTAAGGTTTAAGTTTTTTACTTCGGTCTTCCGTCTTCGGTCCTTCTGTCTAAATTTCCCATCTTCATAAAATATTTCCATCTTTCTGTAACATTTCCATTTCCTATTCATCATCTCCATGCATGAAGACATTTTTTGAAGCACAAATCTGGTCTATGAAGGACAAGCTGTACCGCATGGCTTTTCTCTGGGTGAAAGACCGGGATGTGGCCAATGATGCTGTTCAGGAGGTGCTGGAAAAAGCGTGGGCAAACAAAGAAGCCCTTCAGAAAATGGACAATCCTGCCGGCTGGCTGGTGCGGGTGCTGAAGAACCAATGCCTGCAACATTTTCGGCAGGACAAAAAGTGGGAACCCATAGGGGAGAGGGAGTTTGCGGAAAGTGAGACGGTAGATACGGATTTTCCGGAGGCCTATAAAAGGGTGTTTCGGTTTTTGGAAGTCCTCCCGGATAAACAAAAAGAGGTTTTTATGTTGCGGGAAGTGGAGGGGTTGACTTATGAGGAAATAGCCGACCACCTGGAAATCAGCCAAGATCAGGTCAAAGTCAACCTATTTCGGGCCAGAAAAACATTGAGGGAGCATTTGTTAAACAAAGCAAATCATGGAAGAAAGAATTGAGCACTTATTGGAAAAATACTGGGAGGGGGAAAGCAGTCTGGAAGAGGAAAAGGAGTTGCGAAACCTTTTGCAGCAAGCCAATGGATATGAGCAGGAAAAAGCTTTTTTCGGAGAATTAAATCTTCTTCAGGAAGAGCATACAGAAAATCTGACTTACCCAGCCAAAAAGTCTAGCTCATGGGAATGGTTGAAGTTTGCGGCCGTGTTGGTCGTGTTTTTATCGGTGACGGCCTTGGTGTTCCAGTTTCAGAAATATCAGGAACGGCAAGAGGAGGCCCTGGCCTATGCCCAAGTGATGGAGGCTTTTGCGCTCATCAATGAAAATATGAACAAGGGGACAAAAAAGCTGGATGTAATGGAGGAGTTTAGATATCTGGGGACGACTAGGGAGTTGTTTGAGGAGGATTGATAATGATGAATGATGAATGTTGAATTAGAATGAGGAGAATGGAGCTGTTTTTAATTCTCAATTGCTAATTCATAATTAAAGAAATATGAAAAAGATATTAATAACCTTGATTTGCCTGCTGGCCTTCACTGGAGTGCAGGCGCAGGATGATGCCATTGTGAGGTTTTTCTCCAAGTATATGGAGGATGAGCGATTCTCGAGGGTCTATATCAGTCCCAAGATGATGCAGATGGCGGGGGGATTCATGAAATCTAATGCAGATGGCCAAACCAAAAAGGACGAAAAGGACATGGGCGAGCTGATCAGCAAGGTACGGGGCATCCGCATCCTAACGGCCGACAAAATCGACGGTCTTCCGCTCTACAAGGAAGCCATGGGCACGCTGACTCGAAACAAGTACGAGGACCTCATGGACGTACAGGACAAATCCTCCAGCGTGAAGTTCATGGTTCGGGAAGAAAGAGGCCGGGTCAAGGAGCTGCTGATGATCACGGGTTCCGGCGACAGCTTTACACTGCTGAGTATGTTGGGAGATTTTACTTATCAGGATTTGAATATCCTGGCCGAGAATACGAATATGCCGGGGATGAAGGAGTATGAGAAGGGGAATAGGAAATAGGGAAATAAGGAAATAGAGAAATATGAAGAAGTTAGCATTGTTAATTATCGCTTGCCTTATTTTTCAGGTGGGTATGGGTCAAGATAGAATTTATCAGCGGATTGCTGAGCAACTTGGGATAGCTGCTCCAGAAGTGAAACAATTATGGCCTTACGAAGATGAAGTGATGGAAATTATGGATCCAGAATCCAAATTTAAGGTGGCCTACAGGTTGCCATTCAAACAAGGAAAGGCTTCCGAGATATCATTTGAGTTTGAGACGATAAAACTTTTGGAAAGTACCGAATATAATCATGAGAGGGTTGACTTGGATACGCTAAAGGGATTGGTAAAGGAGGAAATGCCTGAAGGTTTTCAGTTAGAATTTGAGCAAGAGAGTCATGATGGATTCGGAATGCTCTTTGCCAAAGATGAATATGGGCAGGACTCTGAAATCTACTTTTTCGCCAAGGGTGAAGAGAAAAGTGAGCTACTTTATTTTAGACTGGGTAGCAAAGAAAGCCGACACTTAAGAGTGGATTTGAATGCTAGGCTATCATCTAGAAAAGTGGGTATTTTTGAAAAGCTCCAGTCAAAATTTTCCGATATAGATTTTGAAATAAAGGAGATCTGGTCTCCTCAGGAGGCTTATAAAATGTCCCATCCTGAAAATAATCCGAAAGGTATAAGAGTGGAAAATGTAGGACTTCGCACCAAAATACCTCTTCCTCTGACTGGAATGGAAGATTTGGAAGTTCAGGTGGAGACAAAGCAATTGATAGATGGTGTTCTTTTAACTGCAAAAAAGGAACAGGATGGGCTTAGCGAATTTGGAACTGTAGTTAGTCGCTTGATACCTGAAGGGTTTGAAAATCAAATCTCCCACCGCTCTGGAGAAAGATCATTTGAACTTTATACTATGCCACAGGCAAAATCTGATTTGATCCTGTTTTTTTCACAAAGCGATCAAATGGTGCTATTGTATTACGCCGAAGTGGAAAAGGGTGCTGACTACATTGATAATCTCATATTAGAAATCAACAAAAAACTAAAAACAATTACAACATGAAAAATCTAATCTTAGCGGCCTTGTTATTGGCCATTAATTTCTCCGCTTTTGCCCAGAGTAGAAGCGTGGATAGCCTTTTTGACAAATATAAGGGGGACAAGGACTTCTTTCATATGGATCTGGGGGGGAGCTTTATGAATTTTGCCAAGGGACTGAATATTTCACTTGATGAGGGGAATATGGATGCGATTGCCAAGTCGGTAGAAAGAGTAAAATTCTTCAAGCTGCCTGCTAATAGCGGTACCGCCGCTGCAGATTTTCTCAGCCTACAAAAAGGCCTGGCCAAAGAAAAATACGAGCTGATGATGGAGGCCTCGCAGAAGAACAAGGGAGTATACATGTATTCTAAAGGCGCCAAGAAAATCCAGGATCTCGTCCTGCTGATCAGCGGGGAGGGAAATGACTACATAGTGGTATCACTCCAAGGGGACTTCGATGCCAAAACCTTGTCTGAGGTTAGATAGTGACTCTCAGGGGTTGAACTGGGACACCCGCCACGGCGGCCAGGCAGAGTTTAAAGGGGTTTAAAAGGAGTTTCACAGAGGGGACATTAACGGAGAATTAGAAATTAGGAATGAGGCATGGGGCGCCAATTCCTCATTCTTAATTCTCAATTTCTAATTAACACAACCCCCTTTGCGCTACTTCTTATCTTTGCGGTTTACCCTAAAATTCTGTACCCTCTGCGCCTCAGCGGTTAATAATTATCTTTCCCAATCATCCCCATCACATTATTCAAATTCTCCGCTAAAGTGGGGTGGGCGATGGGGAGGTGTTGGATCACGTCGGCGGTGATGCCTCCAAGCATGGCCATTTGGATG
The DNA here is from genome assembly GCF_018449405.1 of Litoribacter ruber. NCBI lineage: Bacteria > Pseudomonadati > Bacteroidota > Cytophagia > Cytophagales > Cyclobacteriaceae > Litoribacter > Litoribacter ruber. The sequence goes on along the minus strand of NZ_JAHCMY010000004.1, from coordinate 259,797 downwards.
GCGGCAATGATCTCCCCGCCATCAATTGATAGGATAGTAGCGCCCAGAATCATCCGATTCTCAGGGTTGACCAGCACTTTGAAGAAGCCGCGTTTTTCGTCAACTTCCAAGGGTCTGCCGGCATGTTTCATCCAGTATTTACCTACCTCGTAAGGGATGCCTTTTGCTTTGGCCTGCTGTTCATTTAAGCCCACCCGGGCGAGCTGCGGGTCTATAAAGATGCAATAGGGCATCAACCTATCCACTTTGGAGATCTTTTCCTTCTCGTATACGCATTTAAACACCGTGTGGGCATCATGGTAGGCCATGTGGGTAAAGGGGGTCTCGCCAACTACATCGCCTAGGGCAAATACGCCTTTACAACTGGTCTCATGATATTCATCCACCAGGATATCGCCTTTTTCGTCGGTTTCGATATTGGACTTTTCGAGTTGTAGTTTATCGGTAGAAGGTCTGCGGCCCACTGCCACTAGGAGATGGGAACCATGGACCGTCTCTTTTTGGCCCTCTTTGATATAGGTCACTTCAAGCTTAGGGCCATCTTTCGATACCTTGACCACATTAGAATTGAAACTGGTGGAGATGCCTTCCTCCTGAAAAATCCTGCTTACTTCTTCGCAGACATCCTCATCCTCTTTGGGCACAAGCCTTGGGCCGTTGTCCAAAATAGTGACCTGACTGCCGAATCTGCGGAACATCTGGGCAAACTCAAGCCCAATATATCCGCCACCCATGATGACCAAGTGTTCGGGTGTTTCTTCAAGCTCCATGATAGTAGTGGAGTTTAGGTAGGGAACCTCTTCGATGCCTTCCACATTGGGAATAATCGGCTGGGCGCCGGTGTCGATAAAGACGTGTTCGGCTTCCAGTTCCTCGATGACCTTGCCCTCATGGATTACTTCCACTTTTCGGCAATCTGTAAATCTGGCCATGCCGATGATGATAGTTACGTTCTCGGCTTTAACCAGGGCCTTTTCCGCCCCGCCCCTAAAAAGCTCCACAATATGGTCTTTTCTGGCTTTTATCTTTTTTTGGTCCACCGAATAGTTGGGTACCTCAATCCCAAAGTCGGATGCCCGGCTGACCAGGTGGGCAACCCTTGCAGAAGCTACCATGGTTTTGGTAGGGCTGCATCCATCATTGATGCAGGTGCCGCCTACGACCCTTTTCTCAATCAAGGCGACTTTCTTGCCCAGACTTCCAATTTTCTTGGCCAAAGGCATTCCGGATTGGCCGGCGCCAATGATGATTGCGTCGAATTTCTGCATGTTTCAGGGGATTTAATGGGTAGGGAAACTATTCTGTCACGATCTCAACCCCTTTGTAAAAGGCTATGTGGCCTTTGATATCTTCGGCAGCTGCTTTGGGCTCTGGATAATACCAGGCCGAGTTGTCATTCTGCTCCCCGTTCACCTCAACATGGTAATATTTGGCGTGGCCTTTCCAAGGGCAAGTGCTGGTGTTGGCAGACTCTTTTAAGTACTGCATATTTACAGACTTGGCCGGGAAATAATGATTGTTTTCCAAGAGTATGGTCTCATTGGATTCAGCTAATACGGTGTCCTTCCAGATGGCTTTCATATCAGTAAGGGTTTAGGTTCGGGTTAGAGTTGTAACATAGCCGCAACCAAACTGTTTGGGCTATCCCTGACTTTCTCCAATCAAAAAAACCGTGGGTATTTTATGAAGCTCAATTTTCGATTTTTTCCATTCAGCGATGGTCTTGGTAACGATCATTTCGTCGCTTCCTGTGATGTTTTTGGCAATGCAGAGCCTCGTGTTGGGATGCAGGGTGGTTTTCAGGTCATCCAGCAGGGCGTTGTTCCGAAAAGGGGTTTCCATGAAGATTTGCGTCCTTCTTAATTTCAGCGCTTCCTGTTCGAGGTTTTTGATGGCTTCTATTTTGGCCTTTTTATCTATGGGCAAGTAGCCATGAAAGGCAAAAGACTGCCCGCTAAACCCTGATGCCATCAGGGCCAAAAACATGGACGATGGACCTGTGAGCGGTACCACTCTTATGCCTTTTCTGTGTGCAAAGTCTACCGCTATAGCTCCAGGATCGGCGATCCCCGGGCAACCGGCCTCAGAGACCACCCCCATGTCATGCCCTTCCATGAGGGGCTTCAGGAGCTGATCCAACTGATGAGGTTTGGTTTTCTTATCCAAAATATCCATTTGGAGATCCTCTATGGTTATGCCCAGACGAAGGCTGCTGATATACCTTCTGGCAGTTCTCAGGTTTTCCACCGCATAATGTTGGATATGTGGGAGCAATTCCTTCACTTGAGGGGTAATGACTTTTCCCGCCGTATCCTCGGCCAACACACTGGGAATGAGGTATAGGGTTCCTTTTTTCTTTACCATATCTATTCTTTTTCCAAAAAAGCCCTGATCGTCCTACTTACTGCCTCTGGTTGCTCTGCGTGGAGCCAGTGCCCGGCATTTTTGAGGTGTATGATGTGGCTGTTGGGGAAAAATCTTTCGATGTCTTCCCTGTCTTTTTCCGTGATGTAATCCGAGTTGGCTCCCCCCATGAAAAGGGTGGGCTTGTCAAAGGTGTTGTCTGATTCCAATGCTTTGCCGACCTCCTCAATGTTTTTGGTAATGGTTTGCAAGTTGATTTTCCAAGCAAATCCGCCGTCTTTTCTTGTGAGGTTTTTCATCAAAAACTGGCGGATTGGGGCGGAATTGATATACTTGGCCAACATATCATCGGCATCTTTTCTCGATTTGGCATTTTGGAGATCCACGGCATTGAGGCCCTCCAGGATCCTTTCATGGTGGACGGGGTAGTATCTTGGCGCGATGTCGGCCACGATGAGTTTGTCCACTTTTTCAGGGTAGAGCATGGCAAAATTCATAACGGTCTTGCCTCCCATGGAGTGGCCCATTAAGAATGCACTGTCGAGCCCTTCACTTTCCATAAGTTCTGCGATATCCTGCGCCATTGCCGTATAATTCCATTCTTCGGAATGTGGGGAGTCTCCGTGGTTTCGTTGGTCTACCAGGTATAAGGTGTATTCTTTTTCAAGGTCTCTGGCAATGGTCAGCCAGTTGTCGGCCGAGCCAAATAATCCGTGCAATATGATCAAGGGCTTTCCCTGCCCAATTTTTTTATAATTCAGCTTCATGTTTTATGGTTTATATTTCAAGTTGGCGACGGTACATCTGGATGGTGTTTTCCAAGCCATAATATAGCGCATCGCATATCAGCGCGTGGCCGATTGAAACCTCGTCGATGTAAGGGATTGTTTTTACCAAAAAATTAAGGTTATGAAGATCCAAGTCATGGCCGGCATTTAAACCCAAGCCAAGCTCTTTGGCCAACTCCGAAACCCTCAAATAGGGCTTTATGGCCTCATCCCTGTTTTGGTGGAAGTTTACCGCATAGGGTTCGGTATACAATTCCACTCTGTCAGTACCAGCGGTTTTGGCAGGTTCAAAATACTTTTCTTCCGGGTTGATGAATATCGATACCCGTGTGCCATATTGGTGCAGCTCGGCAATGATATCCTTCAGCATGCTTTGGTGGCTGATGGTGTCCCAGCCTGAGTTGGAGGTAAGCACATGAGGGGGGTCGGGCACCAGGGTGGCCTGGGCCGGTTTGGCTATGCGGATGATCTCCATAAACCTTTCGTCGGGATATCCCTCAATGTTGAATTCGGTGGTCACCACGTCTTTGAGCTTCATCACATCATCATAGCGGATATGCCTTTCGTCAGGTCTTGGGTGGACGGTGATGCCCTGTGCGCCGAATTTCTCAGCATCCAAAGCCACTTTTACCACATCGGGATTATTGCCCCCACGGGCATTTCTCAAAGTGGCAATCTTGTTAATATTTACACTTAGTTTGGTCATTTTGAAGAATTAAAACCCTAATTTTGCTTTAAATTTACACATTTAAACACAAAAATCGGGAAATGAGTCTAAAGCAAAGTGTAGAAAGCGAAATTAAAAAGGCCATGCTGGCTAAGGATAAAGACAGGTTGAGAGCCTTGAGATCGGTCAAATCACTCATCATGCTGGAGGAAACCAAATCCGGTGGGGATAAGGGAATCTCTGAAGATGAGGAGATGAAACTCTTGACCCGTGCGGCCAAGCAGCGAAAAGATTCCGCAGAAATTTACCAGCAACAGAACCGGGAAGACCTGGCTAGTGTTGAGCTTGCGGAATTGGAAGTGATCAACGAATTCTTGCCTAAGCAACTGACCGAGGAAGAGTTAGAAGCAGAGCTGAAGCAGATCATCGCCCAGGTAGGTGCCAATGGTCCCAAGGATATGGGCAAGGTCATGGGTGTGGCTACCAAGCAACTGGCAGGCAAGGCCGATGGCAAATTAATCTCCCAAAAAGTAAAATCTTTATTAGCCTAATATATTGAATACGGTAGACATCATTATCCTTTTTTTATTGCTCCTAGGAACCTTTAGCGGTTACCGAAAGGGGCTATTCATAGGGTTGTTGTCTATCGTTGCTTTTTTTATAGCCATATTGCTGGGCTTCAAATTCATGCATTGGGGAGCCGAGATCCTGGCGCAGAATGTGGAGAGTTTTACCTTCATGCTGCCCTTTGTGGCTTTTATCATCATCTTTTTTGCCGTCACCATCACCCTGAGAATCTTGGCTTATGTGATCAAAAAAGCGATAGATTTTACGCTTTTGGGTTCCTTTGACAATCTTGGCGGTGCGGTATTGGGCTTTTTCAAATGGGCGTTTATGATCAGCCTGCTGTTCTGGGTGGGCAAATCCTTTGAGTACGAGATCCCGGAAAGCCGGGTGGCCGATGCGGTGGTGTACCCATGGATAGCCCCAATAGCCCCGGCTACGGTGGAGGCCCTGGAAACCTACACGCCCATGATTGACCATTCCATTAATTCGATTCGCAAACTTGTAGAGATAGATACCGGTGCTGTTGTTGATAGATAATTTCGATTCGTTTTCCTATATATTGGCTGACTACCTGAGGCAGGCAGGGGCCGAGCTCAAGGTGGTCCGCAATGACGTGTCTCTGGAAGAGCTTCAAAAAGTTTCTTACGAGGCGTTAATCCTCTCCCCAGGTCCGGAAACCCCTAGCCAAGCCGGTAATCTCATGCAGATTTTGGGTTACTACTACGACAAATTGCCGGTACTTGGTATCTGCCTGGGCCATCAGGCGATTGGTGAGTTTTTTGGAGCCAAACTCACCAAGGGAAAAGTGCCTGTGCATGGGAAGGTTCATGAAGTAAGTAAAGTCACCGAACATCCTCTGCTGGATGGTTTACCCGATAGGTTTAAAGTTACCCGTTACCATTCTTTGGAGTTAAAGGGATTGCCAGCTGAACTGCAGGTACTGTTGGAAACCAATTCGGGGGAGGTGATGGCCATTGCGCACCGCGAACTACCCCTAATTGGGATCCAATTTCACCCCGAAGCACATTTGACTGAATATGGGTTGGAGATATTGAGGAATTGGGTTAGGATTTATGTGGAGGAAAAAAGGTTAACCGCAAAAGTAGAGTTACAGCATTAAAATAATAAAGCCGCAAAGGGCGCGGAGAAACGCAAAGGAAATACAAAAAAAACAACCACGCAGGCCCAGAGGAGTTCGCAGAGAAAAAAATAAACCGCAAAGGACGCGGAGGAACGCAAAGAGAATCCAAAAAGAAACCACGGAGACCCAGAGCTCCCAGAGAAAAAAGTCAAACCAAAAAGGATGTGGGAGACACAAAGAAAATTAAACCTCTTCAAGTTTTCTTTGCGAACCTTTTTGCTCTTTGCGGTTAGGTTTTTTGGGTTACTGGTCTGTTTCCCCTTTCTTCGGTCTCCCGTCCTCCGTCTCCCCAACTTTTCTCCCAAATCCAAACAACCCACATCGCAATCACGTTTTATATTATGAATCCAATTTCATATCTTTAAAACCATGCAGGCATACGAATTTATCAATAACATGATTCCCCCATTGAAATTTACTGACAAGGTGAAGATGGCGCTATCGTGGATGGAGGAAATCAGGACCAATGTGTTGCCTGTAGTGCATGAAGGGCAATTTAGGGGTTTGGTGACCGATGAGCAGATTTATAACCTCAACAATCCCGACTTGACTATTCAGGAAGTGGAGATGGAATCTGAGGCCTGCTTTGTGTATAAAGACAAGCATATTTACGATGTGCTCAGGGTGGCTTCCGAATTCCAATCCAACATGGTGGCCGTGATTGATCGTGAAGGTGTGTACCATGGAGTGATCACTTTGGAGGACGCCATATCTGCTTTTGCCGATACGCTTTCTATCCAGTCGCAGGGAGGGGTATTGATCCTTTCCATGTATATGACGGATTACAGCCTGTATGAGATTGCCCGGGTGATAGAGTCGGAAAACGCCAAAATCCTAAGCAGTTTTATAAGCAATGATCCATTGGATGACAGCAAGATCAAAGTGACCCTTAAGGTGGATAAAAGCGAGCTTAGGCACATCAAGGCCACCTTGGAGCGGTTTGGCTACAAAGTCATTGACCACTATCAGGAAGAACCCAGCACAAGCGGTGAACATGACCGACTGGGGAATTTGCTGAGATTTTTGGATATATAGGTAAATTGGCCACAAAGGGCACAAAGTTTTAAAGAAGTAGCACAAAGTTAGGCTGAGGGAATAGAGTAGGCTTCTTAGCGGAGTATTAAAATTATGCGGGTGAAATAATAGGATGAAATGAATGTAACCCTTCACGGGCTGAACTTCCAAAAGGAGTTTGTGCCTTATATTGAACAATTGCTTTCGGTTTTGCATCATCACGGTGCAAAAATTTTTTTTACAGAACCTTTTCATAAATTCTTCAAGAAAACGGGGGCCAAATCCCCTGATTTTGAGGTGCTTTCTAAGGGTAAGCACCTTCAGAGTATGGATTTTATCATATCAGTGGGCGGAGATGGTACTTTTCTTGATACAGTGTCGTGGGTAGGGGCCTACCAGATTCCCATTTTGGGGATCAACACCGGCCGGCTTGGCTTTTTGGCGACAATAGCCAAAGAGGAGGTGGAAAAGGCCATTCAGGTTCTTTTTGAAAAACATTATACGATTGAGGACAGGACCCTGATCGGCCTGGAGACTAACAAGTCACTTTTCAACGGGATCACTTACGGGCTGAATGAGTTTACTATTCACAAGCGTGACACCTCGTCCATGATCACGGTACATACCTATATTGACGGGGAGTATCTCAATAGTTATTGGGCAGATGGGTTGATAGTGTCCACACCTACCGGCAGTACAGGTTACTCGCTGAGCTGTGGAGGTCCGCTGATCACGCCAAGGGCCAAAAACTTTGTTCTAACCCCCGTAAGTCCTCACAATCTTAACGTCAGGCCCATGATTGTGCCGGATGATTGTAAGATCAGCTTTGATATAGAGGGGAGGAGCAAGAAGTTTCTGGTTTCCCTGGACTCCAGGTCCACTGCTGTGGCCGCTGGAATAAAGCTCACAATCAGAAAAGAAGATTTTGTGGCCAAGCTTGTCAAATTCAATGATTACAATTTTTTTGACACCTTGAGGCAAAAGTTGAATTGGGGGTTGGATATGAGGAATTGAGACGGAAGACGGGAGACCGAAGACCGGAGACGGAAAGCCTGGATACCTACTTAGTACCTAGTACTTAGTACAATGACAAAAGACGTCAAAATAAGCTTTTAACATATATTAACCCGGTAAATACCAGGGTAGGTTTTTAATTCGTTTACTACTTTATAAATTGCATCGACTTGAAAAGAGCCAAATTCTATTATGTCTGTTTGGGATTGATTTTAGCAACTTTTGTGCTGTCGCACAAAACCGCTGCTCAACAGTATGAAATTGGTTTCGGACTGGGCGGTTCCACTTATACCGGAGATATGATCCGGCGTATTGATCCCTCACAATCCGGCCTTCAAGGAACGTTGTTTGGCAGACGAAATTTTGACAATGTGTGGAGCTTGCGTGGGGGTCTGGCTATAGGCCGGCTCAACGCCACGGACAGCATCCGCCCGATTGATCCGATGGCCCTGGAAAGAAATGCCGCATTTAGGGGAACCTTAGTGGAAACCCACCTGATGATGGAATATTACTTTCTGGACTTTCTCAATCCACAGTCCACAGTGAGGTTTTCCCCATTTGCCATGTTCGGCTTTGGGTTCGCCTTCTTCATGGGCAAGGAAGATCAACTGGGTTTCAACAACACCAATTACTATGTAGGCACACCGGTAATCCCGTTTGGGCTGGGGGTAAAATACCAGCTGAAGGACAGGCTGTTCATGACCCTGGAATTTGGGGCTCGGGCAACTTTCACGGATTATCTAGACCGGATTGAGCACAATCCGGAATATTTCCAACCACGCGCCGTTCCAATAGGCGGTGGAGAATACATAACCAATCCTAACACCTATACCTTCGGAGATAGGGATAATAAGGACTGGTATTACTTTTTAGGCGTCACCGTCAGTTACTCCTTCCATCAAGTCAAATGCTTTAATTTTAATTAATTGGCTATATAAAATAGATAATTGAAAAAGAAATAGCATTTTTGTACCCTGAATTTTAGAAGACAGGAACAAAAAGGAATGATAGAAGCGATTGACAAGGACAACATCCCCCGTCATATAGCTGTCATCATGGATGGCAACGGGAGATGGGCACAAAAGAAAGGTGCAATGCGGATATTTGGGCACAAAAACGCCCTAACTGCCGTAAAGGACACTATCGAGGGTGCCAGTGACCTAGGTGTAGAATACCTGACCCTGTATGCATTTTCGACCGAAAACTGGTCAAGACCCAAAGACGAAGTCAATGCCTTGATGGAGCTTTTGGTCAATACCATTGCCGGCGAGGTGCCCAACATGATGGAAAACAACATCCGTCTCATCTCTATAGGGGATATTAAGAGCCTTCCCCGAAAATGCCAGAAAAACCTTCAGGACGCAAAAGATAAAACCTCCCACAATACGGGTTTGACCGTGGTGCTGGCTTTGAGCTATAGTGGGCGCTGGGAAATCCAGGAGGCGGTAAAACAGATTGTCAAAAAAGTCGCTGATCAAAAACTGTGTGCAGAAGAGATCACTCAAGAGCTGATTTCCGAACATTTGAACACCAAGGGGCTGCCTGATCCGGAATTGTTGATCAGGACCAGCGGGGAGCTGAGGACAAGTAATTTCCTCATTTGGCAGATGGCATATACAGAGCTTTATTTCACAGAGGTGCTCTGGCCGGACTTTAGAAAAGAACATTTGTTCGAGGCCGTATTGGATTACCAAAAAAGAGAAAGACGTTTTGGCAAGACCGGAGCGCAGATTAAATCATAATTTGATGAAAAGAATTTTAATAGTCTTACTTTTCCTTATCTATGCGGGAAACACCTTCGGCCAGATTCGCCTGGGACAAAGCAGGTTCACCCCACAGAAGCCGGTAGACATATTACAATTAGATTATACCAAACCCCAAAGTTTTACCATTGCCGGCATTTCCGCGGTGGGTCTGACCACCTTGGATGAGAATGCTATTATCTCTCTTTCGGGCTTGCGCGTTGGTGACAAGATCAGCGTGCCGGGCGATGAGGTTTCCGCAGCTTTGAAAAAGCTCTGGGGTCAAGGGATTATCGGTGACGTGAAAATCTTGGTGACCAAGATCGAAGGTGAGGATATCCATTTGTTGTTGGAACTTACTGAACGACCAAGGTTCAGTAGGGTAGAATTCACCGGAGTGAACAAAACTCAGGAAAGTGAGCTAAGGGATAAGATCAAAATTAGGGGTAGGGTAGTGCGTGATGATGTGTTGAACAACGCCCAGCGTAATATCAGACAGTATTTTGTAGACAAGGGTTTTCTCAATACCGAGGTCAAAGTTACCCAAGTAAGGGATGAGACCCTACCTAACAGCGTTCTTTTAAGATTTGATGTTGTCAAGAACTCCAAAGTAAGAATCAACGAAATCAGCATTTCCGGAAATGAGAACATCTCTGACGGAAGAATTAAGAGAAAGCTGAAAAATACCAATGAGCACGCCCGTGTTCATATTTTCAAAGACATTTACTCTAGACTTACCAATGCAAGGCCTAGAGATGTAAAAGAAGCTATCGCCTACAGAAACCCGGTTTCTGACGAAGACGTGAAGCTTTACATGAACAAAAACTTCAAACTTAACTTCTTCAACTCATCCAAATATGTCGCTAAGGATTTTAGGGACGATAGAGAGAGCCTGATCAATTTCTACCAAACCAGAGGCTATAGGGATGCCGCAGTGTTGAGAGATACTGTTTATAGCTTTGGTAAAAATACGATCAACATCGATATCGATGTTGAGGAAGGACATCAGTATTATTATAGAAATATCACCTTCACGGGTAACTATATCCATGATGATGAAGTGTTGAGAACCAAATTGGGAATCAGCAAAGGTGATATATATAATAAAGAGAGATTGGAGAAACGCTTAAACTATGATCCGCAGAGAGGTGATGATGTCAGCTCCCTGTATCAGGATGACGGTTATCTTTTCTTCCAGATTGATCCAGTTGAGGTAAATGTGCAGGCCGATTCCATTGATATAGAAATGAGAATCTTTGAAGGTCCGCAGGTTACTGTAAACAGTGTGGCTATAGAAGGTAACGAGCGTACGTCTGATCACGTGGTGATGAGGGAGATCAAAATTCTTCCTGGTCAGAAATTCAACAGAGCCGCACTGGTAAGAACTATCAGGGAACTTTCCCAATTGGGTTACTTTGATCCAGAAACGATTGATCCGGATATGCGTCCTAATTTTGAAGATGCTACGGTGGATATCATTTTCAAACTAGAGGAAAGACCAAATGACCAGATCGAACTTTCTGGTGGTTGGGGAGGATTCTTCGGATTTGTAGGTACTGTCGGATTGGTCTTCAATAACTTCTCGGTAAAAAATATCGGTAACTTCAGCAAGTGGAGACCGCTTCCGGTAGGGGATGGGCAAAAGCTTTCTTTGAGAGTACAAGCAAATGGTCCAAACTTCCAAAACTATAGTTTCTCACTTACCGAACCTTGGTTTGGTGGCAAGAAGCCAAACGCATTAAGTTTTAGTGTCAATCACTCCATACAGCGTCAGATGAACTGGGGCGGCATGGGTATGGGTGGCATGATGGGCATGGGTGGCATGGGTATGGGTATGGGAATGCCCGGTGGTCCAGGCTTCGGAGAAGAGTTGGGTTATTTTAAAATCACCGGTGCGACCTTGGGTCTTGCCAGAAGGGTGACATGGCCTGATGATTATTTTTTCTTCAGTAACTCGCTGCAGTTCCAGGTTTATGAATTCAATGAATTTGGAAACATGTTTGGCCTAAGCTATAATACAGGTAGGGCTAACAGTTTGAACTGGAACACTACCATATCAAGGAACAACGTGGATAGCCCAATCTTCCCAAGGTTTGGTTCCAACATTTCCTTGAGTACGGACTTTACTCCTCCTTATGCTACTTTGAATCCAAATGTAAACCGTGAATCTCCAGATGAGGAAAGGTTCCAGTGGTTGGAATATCACAAATGGATGTTTGATGCGACTTTCTATACTCCGGTACTGGGTCTCAACAAACTTGTGGTGAGTGCCAGAACGCACATGGGTTTCTTGGGATCATATGGCGACGGAGTAGGGATCATCCCACTTGAAAGGTTCGTGATGGGTGGTGATGGTATGACCTTCAACAACTTTGCACTGGGTAGAGAGATCATTGGTTTGAGAGGTTATGAAAACCAATCCATAGTAGGGACCAACCAAATGGGCCGACCTGGACAAGGTGGTGGCGGTGTTGCCTATAACAAACATGTGATGGAACTTAGATTCCTGGTTTCACCAAACCCATCTGCGACGATTTTCCTTTTAGGATTTGCTGAAGCGGGTAACGTGTGGGGCGACTATGCTGACTTCAACCCTTATAACCTGAAAAAATCAGCAGGTTTTGGTGCGAGGATCTTTATGCCAGCCTTCGGTCTTCTAGGGATTGATTGGGGTTACGGATTTGACCCGATGCCTGGTCAACAGCAGCCAAGTGGAGGACAATTCCACTTTACCATCGGGCAACAGTTTAGATAAAATATGTTAAATCGTCTAAAATTATTACTTTTGTTCTGCATATTTTCGTTTGCTTCTTATGGGCAGAAAATAGGCTATGTAGACTCGGAGTATATTTTAAACAAACATCCAGAATACAAAGAAGTACAAAGCGAAATGGAGGCCATCGGCTCAGAGTGGCGCAAGGAAGCGAAAGCGCTGACAGATGAAATCCGTGAGATGTACAATGCCCTCAAAGCGGAAGAAGTCCTGCTTACGGAAGAGATGTACGAAGAAAGGCTAGGTTTGATCAAAGAAAAAGAAAAAGCCGCCAACGCATTCAACAGCCGTGTTTTTGGTGCCAACGGGCAGTATTACCAAAAACAGGCCGAATTGCTTCAGCCGCTGCAGTCAAAGATATTTGACGCCATAGAGCGGGTGAGCAGGAGAAATGGGTTGGCCATCCTGTTTGACAAAGCCTCCAGTCTTTCGATGATTTACACCGATCCGAGGCATGATTATTCGGAATTTGTAATTGAAGAATTAGGATTAGAAGAAAACTAAAATAAACAACAAATTAAAACCTAGACTATGAAAGCAAGAATTATCCTTTCAGCTATCGCTGTATTTTGCTTAGGATTTGTGGCTCAAGCCCAACAAGATTTAAAAATCGGATACACTAACATTGATTACCTGATGGATTTGATGCCAGAAATGGAGCAAATCGGCGCTGATATTCAAGATTACAGTACTCAATTGGGAACTCAAATGCAGACTAAGCAGCAGGACTTCCAAAGACAAGTACAGACTTACCAGCAGTCTGCTCAAACTATGACTGAAGAGGCCAGAGCACAAAAAGAGCAGGAGCTTCAGAAGATGTCTGAAGAAATCCAGCGTTATGAGAGAGATGCTCAGTCTTCTTACCAAAGAAAACTTCAGGAGCTTCTTGAGCCGGTACAGACTAAAGTATTCAATGCTATCAACTCTGTAGCTGCTGAGAACAACTACACGCACGTATTCTCTGAAACTGCGGGTCAGGCCCCAGTATTGCTTTACACTAGAGATGATGACAACTTCACTGAGCTGGTATTAGCCAAGCTTGGTATCTCTGCACCAGCTGACGGACAGCCTACTCCAGGCCAGAATGTACCAGCTCCAGGTCAGAACCAGCAGTAAGATAATCTGACATAATATAGAAGCCGATCATGAAAATGATCGGCTTTTTCCGTTTTTACCTAGGATCTCATGAGTCCGTAGTAGAATATCCTTGCGTAAATCCCATAATCCAGGCCACAGGCTACTTAAACCCTTAAACCTCCCCCGATAGGATGTTTTTATTCACCCATTCGATTTCCTCCTCACGAATGGTGTGTTGGGGGTCTTCAAAGATTAAGGTTTTGACTTGGGCGCCCATTTCTTTCATGAGCTTGGCTGACTCCTGAATTCGGCTCAGCGGGACATGCATGTCTTGTTTGCTGCTCCCGATAAATACGTTAGTCCCGGCAAAATCCCCCTTGTACTTTTCCTTACGGATCTTTTCGCCTATCAGACCACCGGTGAAGGCAATCACCCCACCGTATTTGGTGGCATTTTGGGTGGCATAGTCCAAAGCCAAACAGGCTCCTTGGGAGAAACCGATGAAGTAGATGTCCTCCGTTTTAAAGCCCTGATCCAAGCATTCTTTTACCAGACTTTGAAGCTGTTGGATGGCTTGGCTGAAAGCAGGTTCGTTTTGGGCATCAGGGGCCATGAAGCTGTAGGGGTACCAAGTATTGTTTTGAGCATTGGGGGCGAGCAAAGCAAAGCCTTCAAGATGCAAATAATCCTTGAGACTAAGAATGCTGTTTGCATTGGCACCTCTGCCGTGTATCAAGATGGCTACCTTATTGGCTTCCTCCAATGAAAGTCCTTCTCGGCTGATTTCAGTCATATTGGTTTATATTTAATTTCACTTCTGGAAGTTGGGATTCGATCTTTTGGCGCTGCGGCTCTACCCAAGATGGGAGTTTCAACGCTTCGCCCAAATGCTCGACTTCTTCATCCACGGCAAAGCCTGGCTCGTCGGTGGCAATTTCAAACAACACCCCTCCTGGCTCTCTGTAGTAAATTGATTTGAAGTAATTTCTATCTTTGACCTCAGTCACCTGCACGCCATTTTCCATAAGCTTACGCTGAATTTTAAGCTGGGTGTCTTCATTGTCAGTTCTAAAAGCAATGTGGTGCACTGTTCCGGCGCTTTGCATACCCGGTCTGCCGCTTTTGTCCAATACAATGTCAATGATATCTCCCGGCTCGCCTTTAGTGCCATAGCGGTACCTTCCATTTTCCTCTCCTATAAAGCGGTAGTCCATCAGTTCGGTCAAAAGCTTCTCTGTAAGGTCTTTTGCCCGTAGGTTAAGGGTTGCCCCATAAAAACCTAAGATGGCCTTGTCGGCAGGGATATGGCCATATGTCCAGGGTTTCCTGCTGTCCTTGTCCGTGGCAATCAATTCTATTCCCAGGCCATCATGATCTTCAAACCTGATCAAAGCCTCCCCAAAGCGGGTTTGCTCATCAGAGTAGGTCACCTGATATTTATCCAGCCTAGACTTCCAGTATTCCAGTGCATCTTTGGGAATGGAAAATGCCGTATAGGTCAGTTCTCCTGCACCCTTGGTGCCTTTCCTGGCCCCCTTGAATGGGAAGAAGGTCAGGATCGTGCTTGGGCTTCCCAGTTCGTCGCCGTAGTACAAATGGTACACGTCCGGGGCGTCAAAGTTGATGGTCTTTTTCACCATCCTCAAACCGAGGATTCCGGTGTAAAAATCAACGTTCTTCTGAGGATCTCCTGCGATGGCTGTGATATGGTGGATTCCGGTTACAAGTGGGGTCATGGTAGGGGTAAATTTAAGAACCACAGAGGACCAGAGTCTTGGAGAAATTTTTGTTTATTTCTTTGTGTCCTCTGATTCTCTGCGGTTGAATTTTATGATTTGAATTAGTCCTTAAGCAACTGTACGCTGGCTAATAGCTTGATCTGGTCGCCTACGACTACGCTACCTGCTTCAGTGACAGGTGACCAGGTAAGGCCGAATTCTTTTCTGCTGATCTTACCTTCTAACTCAAAACCTGCCTTAGTGTTTCCGTATGCATCGTCGGCTACTCCACCGAAATCTACAGCCAATTCTACCGGCTTGGTTACATCCTTAATAGTAAGGTCACCCTTCAATACATCACCTACCAATACTCCGTTGGTGAACTTCAAATCAGGGTATTTTTCTGCATCGAAGAAATCTGCTGACTTCAAGTGGGCATCTCTGTCGTCCTGGTTGGTATTGATACTGTCGATTTTGGCAGTAAACTCAACTTTGGAATCCTTGAAATCACCGTTAGGCGATTCTACCATTCCTTCGAATGATTTGAAGTATCCAGTTACAGTTGAGATTACCAGGTGTTTCACTTTGAAAGAAACTTCTGAATGTGTTGGGTCGATAGTCCATTTTGTAGTACTCATCTTGTGCTGTTTGTTTTTAGGTGTTTACAATAATTGTCTATACATATAATAGGTAAAATTTTTTTACCCTCTTAATTTGTCCAATAAGTCATTTAATCGGTCAAGCTCCTGTTCATCCAGTTGGAGGATCTGGCGGTTGAATTGGTTCACTTGCTCTTCAAGTTCAGCAAGCATTTTCAGGCCTTCTTCGGTGATGGTAATATCCACCTGACGGCGGTCAGTTGGGCATTCACTTCTCCTGACCAATTCTTTTTGCTTCAGCTTCTCCACCAGCCGAGACGCATTCGACATTTTGTTCAGCATTCTGTCTTGAATGGTCGAAACGGTAACCGGCTCAGGGTGCATGCCTCTAAGGATTCTGAGCACGTTGTACTGCTCTGGTGACAATCCGTATGGCTTAAACAGTTTGCCTTGGTGCGACACGATATAGCTGTTGGTATAAAGCAGGTTTACCAAGGCCTTATTGTATGGGTCTTTAAATTTCTTCTGCTTTATAGCCTCTTCTATCTTCATGTCTTTTTAGTGTATTTAATGTATATACATTTAATTCACCTGTAAAGTTTCAAAATATTAAGTTTTTTTCAAAATTTTTTGATGTCGGATGCTCGATGTCCGATGTCCGAAGAGGAAATGGGCCACAAAGAACACGAAGTTTCCACGAAGTTTCACAAAGGCTACTTCGCGGAGAAAAATTTAATGTACTACATCTGACATCCGACATCCGACATCGGGCATCCGACATTTTCACCAATCGAGGCCGGGTTGCTTGATGGTGGTGTTTTCTTCTTTTTTCTTTTGATCAACAATGATTTTTACATCTTCCAGTAGCTTTTTGGCGTCATAGACTATGCCGTCCTTGACGGTGTACTTCACTCCGCCTACACGGACGGGTTCGTTGTTTTCGTCTATCCGAATGGCTCCGGTGCCATAGAGGACTTTCAGGTTCTGTAAAGGATTTTCCTCCAGAATCACGAAATCCGCCAGTTTACCTACTTCAACAGTACCGATTTTATCCTCCCAGCCCAAAGCCTCCGCTCCATACATGGTGGCAGACCTGATGACCTCGAGTGGATGAAAACCGGCTTCTCTTAAAAGCTCAAGCTCGCGGATAAAAGCAAAACCGTACAGTTGATAAATAAAACCCGAATCGGAGCCTGCAGTAACCCTGCCACCACGGTTTTTGTAGTCGTTGACAAAATCCATCCAGATTCTGTAGTTTTCCTTCCACTGGATTTCCTCTTCGGTACCCCAGTCAAACCAGTAGCTTCCATGTGATTCCCGGCTGGGCTGGTAGAATTTCCACAGTGAGGGTAGGGTGTAGGTATCGTGCCATTCGGCCCTTCGGGTACGCATCAGGTCCCGGTTTGCCTCATAGATATTGAATGTGGGGTCAATGGTGAAATCCAGTTCCAAAAGTTCCTTGATGACTTGCTCGTATTTCTCAGAACCCCGATTGGCAGCCTGCTTCCAAAGCTTTCCAGCATCTGCAAACCGGTGTTGCTCGTTTTGGTAGTTGAAGTCCAGTCGGTAATCCTGAATGGTGCGGTCGCTAAAAAGTGCTTCTGGCAATCCGTACCAATGCTCCATGGTAGTCAATCCGGCTCTGGCAGAGTGGAGGACATTCCAGCGTGCCACGTCCATCTGGGCATGGTGCATGGCTGACCGCAGACCGATTTTCTTGTTCTCCTCCATAGCCGCCTGCATCACTTCGGGTTTTGCACCAAAGAATTTGATGCCATCCGCGCCTTTTTTGGCATTTTCATTTACCCAATCTCTTGCCTCCTGGGCATTGGATATGGTCTTGCCTGCTCCCTGGCCGAAGCTGGTGTAGGCAAATATCCTGGGGGCAGTGATGCTGTTGTTTGCTGATTTGCTTTTGTGTTCAAGCACCCAATCCAAGCCGTTTCCAGCGGATGGGTCGCGGATGGTGGTGATGCCGTGAGCCATCCAGAGCTTGAAAACATACTCTGCCGGAGTGCCTTGGCCTCGTCCGCCAATATGCCCATGCATATCCACAAAGCCCGGAAGGAGATAATGCCCCTCTAAATCTAATACCTCATCATTCTCTCCAGCTTGTGGTCTTCTTTCATCCTTTATTTCCAATCCCGGATAGCCGACAGTTCTGATTTCTTTGATGATGTTTTGCTCAACCACTATATCTACTGGTCCCATCGGGGGAGCGCCAGTGCCATCCACGAGGGTGACTCCGCGGATAATGAGCCTGTCATAGGGTCCCTCGCCTTCGGCACGGTCAGGAGAAGGTGTTACCTGGGCTTGCAGGGCTGCGCTAATTATAAATAGAAAAGCTGATAGTACGTGTTTTCTCATAGGATCTTGATTGAAGGGCTTAATTTAAGGTTTCTTGTTGCAGAATGAAAACCGGTTGTAAAACAATTAAAATGTTTGAATTTACTATCTTTATCAAAAAGACTTGTATTCAATGGATAACTTACCTAGGTGGGAACAAAGATTTGAGAACTTTCAAAAAGCTTTAAATAAACTTGATGAGGCCGTTTCGCTATCTGAAAGCAACCAATTAAGTGAATTGGAGGTTGAAGGTTTGATTCAAAGGTTTGAGTATACCTATGAATTAGCTTGGAAAACTTTGCAGGACTTTATAAAGCATCAAGGGTACAATGATATTAAAGGCCCTGGACCTGTACTAGGGCAGGCTTTTGAAATGGGCCTAATTCAAAATGCTGAAGGTTGGAAAAGGTTAAATAGAAGTAGGGAATTAAGCTCCCACACCTACGATAATGAAACTGCAGAAATTATAGCGAGATCCATTTGCAATGAATACTTAGACTTGTTTTTATTTTTGAGAAAGAGATTGATAAGTTATAAAAATGGTGGTGGAAAAAGTATTTTTAATTAATGGATACTGGGTTGTCAAATATCGTCTGGGATGAAATTCTAAAAGCTTTGGAGTCGGTGAAAACCATTGAAGGTTGTAAGCTGTATGGATCCAGAGCTTTGGGGACTTATCATGAAGGCTCCGATATAGATTTAGCCCTCTATGGGGAAGACATGGATTTGAATGATATATTGGATTTATATGAGCGTTTAGAAGAACTTGATTATCCTTTTAAATTTGATTTGACTAATTATAAAACAATAAAAAATCCCAACCTGAAAAAGCATATTGATCAGGTTGGGATAGATGTTTTTAGCCTTCGCGTAAAATGACCATGGGGGGCTGGTTGTTGATTTTTCTGCCGTTTAGCCAGCCCAAAACAATTGTCAGCAGCGTGATCCCAATATAGACTAGGACTGCCTCCTCATAGGCCCCTCTAAATGGGAGTTCGAAGACAAACCTGCTCAATAGCCAAGTGGCCAGGAAGGACAGCAGTATGCCGCTCAGAGATGCCAAGGTGCCCAGGAAGAAGTACTCCATCGTGTTTATCTTTCCTACCGTTTTGCTGCTGGCTCCGATGGTCCTGAGCAACACGCTTTCTTTCATTCGCTGGTATTTGCTTAGGATAAGTGAGCTTATCAAGACTAGAAACCCTGTGGCAATGCTGAATAAGGCCATAAACTGGATGACAAAGCTGATTTTGCCGAGGATGTTCTCAAGCGTCTCAGTGATGGTGCCCAGGTTGATTACGGAAATGTTGGGAAAAGCCCTTACGACTTCTGCCTGTAGATTTGCCGACTCCCTGTCCGATCCTGTTTTGGTGATGATGACATGGAATTTTGGGGCGTTGTCCAAAACATTTTCGGGAAAGAGAACCAGAAAATTGGTGGAAACCTGGTTGAATTTCACGTTTCTAAAGCTTCCTACATAGGTTTTGATAGGGCGACCCTGAACGTTAAATACGATCTCGTCACCTAGATTAATTCCTGTACGACCTGCATAGCCCGCATCAAAACTCACAAAAATGCTGTCTTGAGGAGAATTGTAGGTACGTAATTTCCCCTCTACAAGCCTCTCTGAATCAATCAGCGTATCTCTATAAGTAACTCTAAACTCCCGATTGTATAAAGATCTGGACAGCCTGTCATCCTCTACCAAGTTTTCGTTGTCCTTTTTTGTCTTGCCGTTGATCTCTGATAGGCGCATGGTGACAATCGGCACCTGTTGCATGATCGGATATCCCTTGTCGGTTACTTTTTGGCTGACTGCCTCCAGTTGCTGGGTCTGGATGTCAAACATCAGCATGTTGGGTTGGTCCTCTTTATCGGCAAACTTGGCCTCTTCCAAGAGTTGGTTTTGGACAAAAAACAGGGTGCTAATCATTGCAGTGCCCAATCCCACCGTGGCAATCAGGGAAATGGTTTGGTTGTTTGGGCGGTAAAGGTTTGCCAATGACTGACGGATGGGATAGCTCAAACTCAATGGCAGGAATCTCCTGATCAGCCACATAATCCCCGTGCCAACACCCCAAAGCGCTGCAAATGCAAACAAAACAAAACCGGTGAATCCCAATGCCTCTTTCCAGCCACTCAAAAGGTAGAAGCTAAACGAGAAAATGAATAGCACAATGCCAAACATCACCAGCCAGCGGAATGGATCGGCGGAAAATTTATTGCTCTCCCCATCATCAGGTCTTAAAGTCATCATGGGGGATACCTTCCGGATTTTCAGCAAGGGAAGCAAGGCAAACAGCAAGGCTATCAACAAGCCCGTGCCTAAGCCAAAACCCACGGCTTTCCAAGATACGTCAGTGGAAACCTCCACCGGCAGGAAGTCGCTGAAAACATTCGGCAGCGCTATTTGTAAAAATGAGCCCAAAACAGCTCCCAAAATGGACCCAACAAGACCCATTAGCATGATCTGGGTAAGGTAAATAACAAATGCCTGGCGGGAAGAAACTCCCAAACATCTCAATACAGCCACAGAGGCCAGCTTTTCCTTTACAAAAACATTGACCGCACTTGCCACTCCTACCGAACCCAATAGCAAGGCAATGAATGCCACTAAGCTAAGAAAGCTGGAAAGATTGGCAAAAGCCCTGCCCGTGCTGGCCTTGCGTGACTCTACAGTCTCCAGTCTGACATTGTCTATTTCCCATTCCTCTTCATAAGGCTTTAAAACCTCATCCAGATTTTCGGCTTCCAGCTGATAATAATTGACATAATTTAGTCTAGACCCTACCTGAATCAATCCCGTTTCCTCTGCAAAACCCATGGGGATATATACAGCAGGGGCCACGGTGGCGGTGATCCCCGTTTGCCCGGGTACTCCCTCCAGCTCACCAGCTATGCGGAAAGTGACCTCGCCGACTTGGATGCTGTCCCCGACTTCTGCGTTGAATTGGGCCAAAAGTATTTTTTCAACCAATGCCTCTCTGCCGCCGGAGCGAAAAACTGAATCCGCTTCAATAGGAGTGGTTTCAAATTTTCCATAATAGGGGTATTGGCCGTCCAAAGCTCGGATCTGTGTCAGTCTGCTTTCCCCTGTCTCGGGGAAAATAACCATGGAGGCAAAATTTATTTCGGTACTTTTTTGGGTGGCGATTGTGTCCAGGGGCTGGTCGCCCAGAGGTTGGTTGGTGCTCAATACAGCGTCGGCTCCCAGTAGCTCTTTGGCCTGCCCATCGATGTCTTTGCTGAGGTTGTCCCCAAAAGTACTGATGCCCACCAAGGCTGCAATACCGATGACGATGGAGGAAATGAAAAGGGCCAATTTGGATTTGTTTTGACGAAAATCCCTGTAGGCCATCAATAAGGTCCACTTGAAATTATACATATTGCTCCTCCTGGATTTTGCCGCCCTTGATTCGGATGATTCTATTGGTTTTTTTGGCCAATTCAGGATCGTGTGTGACCAGGATCAGGGTGGTCCCAAGTTGTTTGTTGAGGTCAAAAATGAGATTTTCGATCATATCCCCTGTTTCAGTATCCAGATTACCGGTAGGTTCATCGGCAAATAGGATTTTGGGTTCATTGGCAAAAGCCCTGGCTATGGATACCCGCTGCTGTTCCCCGCCCGAGAGCTGGGTGGGGTAGTGGGTCGCTCTATCGGCCAGCCCCACTTTTTCCAAAAGCTCCAACGCTTTCTTCTTGGCGTCTTTTCTTTTTTTGAGCTCCAAAGGCACCATTACATTTTCCAATGCGGTAAGTGTGGGTAGCAGCTGGAAGTTTTGAAAAATGAATCCCACGTGTTGGTTTCTGATTTCAGCCCTCTGGTCCTCGGAAAGGTTTTCTAAGGCATGGCCATTGAGCACCACACTGCCCGAAGTGGCATAATCCAGCCCGGCACAAAGGCCCAGCAGCGTGGTTTTTCCGCTTCCGGAGGGGCCTACAATGGCAGCAGTTTGGCCTGCTTCAATGGAAAAATTGACATTGTCTAAGACGGTAAGTTTACGGCTGCCGCTTTGGTAGATTTTGCTGACCTGCTGGACGGAAAGTATGCTCATGGAAAAGGGTCTGTTATGGGATTTCAAGTGCTAAACGCAAATATGAATATAATCGTTTGGTTTAAAATTAATGGCTTAATTTTTATGGGGAAACAATTTACCCTTATAATTGTATTGCAAGCACACTCACCCTAGATTAAGCATTTTTATGAATACGATTAAACCATTGTACATTCTTCTTATTTATCTATTCACGATTCCTGGATGTGGACCGCAGGAGCAGCAATCTCAGCAGGGAGAGGTTACCACCTCTGCTGTGGAAAGGACGATCAAGGAAGAGCGGAAAACCATTCTTTTCTTTGGTAATAGTCTTACTGCAGGGTATGGTATCGATGAGGATGAGGCCTTTCCAGGCCTTATCCAAAATAAGATCGATAGCCTTGACTTGCCATATAAAGTAATCAACGGTGGCTTGAGCGGGGAAACCTCCGCAAGTGGAATCAATAGGCTTGAATGGTTTCTGGAGGAAGAGCCATCTATTTTTGTATTGGAACTTGGGGGAAATGATGGTCTGAGGGGAATAGCAGTCGAAGAAACCCGCAAAAACCTGGAAACCATGATTGAGATGGTCAGGAAAAAATATCCCGATACCCGGATTCTTCTGGCAGGAATGCAAATCCCCCCAAATATGGGCAGGGAATATGCGGCAAACTTTGAGCTGATGTATAAAGAGATTGCCGTTGAGAAAAACGTCAAACTTATTCCCTTTTTGCTGGAGGGGGTCGGTGGAGTGAGGGGCCTCAACCTTCCCGATGGCATACACCCTACCGAAGAAGGCCACCGGATAGTGGCCGAAACGGTATGGGAATATCTAGAACCCATGATAAATTAAGCGACATAAGTCGCTTTTTTTTGCTTAATATTGGTTTTGTAAAGTATTGATTATCAATTAATATGGTGGATTTTATTGGAATTACTCAATGCATTGAGTAAATTTACTCAGTATATTGAGTAATTGTGTTATGGTTTATCAAAGGGTAGAAAAAAAGCTCATTCAGAGCAGGTTGGAAAATGAGCCTAGAAGGTTCATTCAGGTAATCTATGGACCTAGACAAGTGGGCAAAACCACCTTGGTAAGGCAAATTCTGAAAGATTTGGACTGCCCTCACAGCATGGTGGCTGCTGATGCGGTGCCGGCAGGCGATAAAGTCTGGATAGCTCAGCAATGGGAGAGCGCGAGGGTAAAGTATAAGTCCAATAGAGCCAAGCCCTACCTGCTCATCATAGATGAGGTGCAGAAAATAGATAACTGGAGTGAACAAATCAAGGCAGAGTGGGACAAGGATACCTTCGAGGAGCTGGATATCCGAGTAGTCCTGTTGGGCTCATCGAGGTTGATGCTGCAGCAGGGACTTACTGAGTCATTGGCGGGGAGATTTGAGGCTACCTATCTAGGGCACTGGTCTTATAAGGAAATGAAAGAAGCTTTTGGGTTATCTCCAGAGGAGTTCGTATGGTTTGGAGGGTATCCGGGTGCGATTTCTTTAAAAGACAACGAGGATCGGTGGAAGGACTATATCAAGGACTCTTTGTTGGAGACCAGTATTTCCAAAGATATTCTGATGCTGACCAGGGTTGACAAGCCTGCTTTGATGAAGCGGCTGTTCGAGCTGGGGGCGATGTATTCTGGGCAGGTGTTGAGTTACACCAAGGTGATGGGGCAGTTGGCAGATGCGGGAAATACCACTACGTTGGCAAACTACCTTGAATTGCTCCATGCGGCCGGTCTGTTGGGTGGCTTGGAGAAATTCAGTCCCAATGCGGTACGGAAAAGAGCCTCCAGTCCAAAGTTCATGGTTCACAATACGGCCATCATGTCCGGCATATCCAATGAGAGCCTGGAAACCCTGCTCGCCAACGGGAAAAACTGGGGGCGCTGGGTAGAGTCTGCCATAGGGGCCCACTTGATCAATCAGGCATTGAAGGAGAAGAAGCTTCATATTTACTATTGGCGAGAGGGAAATGATGAAGTTGATTTTGTAGTGGAATACAAAAAGCGTGTCATTGCCCTGGAAGTCAAAACCGGGAAGTCAGGCGCTTTGACTGGCCTAAATGCCTTTGCCAAGCAATTCAAACCCGAGAAATCCCTTCTAGTGGGCAACGGGGGGATTACATGGCAGGAGTTTTTGGAGATGGACGTCATTGATCTATACAAGTGAGGTCCAAATCCTATTTCCAAAATGCTCAATGTATTGAGTAATTTTACTCAGTGCATTGAGTAATTTTTTTGTATTGGTTGTTCAAAGTAGGTTTTATCAAAACATTTTATTTAATTAGTTCAAAAATTATGAGCTATGAAAGATTTTTTGGTAATTCTGCTGACCGTATGTATTCTAAGTGGTTGTGGAAATAACAGTCAAAATGAACATGTAGGATTTGAATTTGAATTGGAAGTTGTCGATTCAATCCAGGTTGGGGTAATGGAAAGCATTTCCGCTATTGATTTTAACTCAGACTTTGGGGCTATTTTTGGAATCCAGACCCAGACACTCACTACTTTCGGGTTTGATGGAAGTATAATCAACTCCAAAACTTTCCCCCAAGATGGTCCGGGATCAGTAAGCTTTATTACTGATCTAAAGATACTAGAAGACGGCAAGCTTTTACTTTATCCGTTTAATAGCCACAAATTGCCGCTTTTAAACAATGAGTTAGAGGTAGAAAAGTACTATGAAATGCCGTTCAAATCAGAATTGCAAGGTGCGGCATATTTCCAGCGGATGTTTGCCCTGCACAATGATGATGTGTATCTTTTTTACCCTGGAAGGGACGGAGGTGTCCCATATTTGAATGATTTTTATAAAAACCATAAAGTACTCGAAAAATTAAATCTAACTTCCGGATCTACTGAAGCTGTTTTTCAACTCCCAGATAATAGCAAGTACCTATCGGACCTGACTTACGAATATCCAACAGTTGCTGTATCCTCTAATGACGACTTGATTTATTTGGCTTTGGATACAGAGTCTCTTATCCATGTTTTTGATCCCAATGCGAAAGAGGAGTCTCTAGAAACATTGGATTTTGCACCCACAAAGTTTGTCCAGATGGAAGGTTCTAAAGAGGAGTTTGTTAGTTCTTACGGGAAGCAAATGAAGGGAGGGGTGAAAAATCTTTATGCGGTGCCCGGTGGGGTGGTTGTGTATTACTCAGAAGGTATAAATGAGGAAGTATATCAGCGGGAAGGCCTTCATGAGAGGGAAAATTGGTCTAGACGACCTGATTTTGATGGAAATATTTTGAAGATTTACCAGAAAGAAAACGGATGGTCCAATGAGATTGTCCTACCCCCGCACATGAGAGCAGTTTCAGGAATCAGCGATTTGTTTGAAGATTTTTGGGCGATGAGGTATGATGATTATTTGGGAGAGGAGCAGGATTATCTTACTTTCTACCGTTTGAAGTTAAAGCAAAAGCAGTAGTTTCAGAAATAAACCTGCCAGGTTTTCGAGGTTGACTATAAAACCTGGCAGGTTTTTCATCAATATGAGTACCTCACCACACTCCCTTTCTCCCCATCCAGCTCCACTTCGGCATAGACCCCTATCTCCTGCTGCAGTTCCTCCACGTGGGAGATGATGCCCACGATGCGGTTTTCGTGACGCAGGGATTTGAGGGTTTCAAATACTACCCGCAGAGAGTTTTTGTCCAGGGAACCGAAACCTTCATCCAGGAAAAAGAAACTTTGATCCGCCCAGTTAAGGGATTTTACCTTCTCTGCAAGCGACAGGGCCAGGCAAAGTGAAGCCTGGAAGGTCTGTCCACCGGAAAGTGTCTTGAGCAACCTTCTTTTTCCTCCATTCAAATGATCCAAAACCCAGAAAGTGTTGTCGTTGTCGATTTCCAAGCTCAGGTTGTTCTTGGTCAGCTTCATGAAGCGTCGGTTGGCCGTATGGCTGAGTTCTTTGAGGTAGATGCTGCTGACATATTTTACAAAGCCACTGCCTTTGAATAGCCCCTCCAATTCCCTTAGATTACTTTCCCTTTTTTCTACCACATCCAAAGATTTGTTTAATCCGGCTTTTTCTTCCAGCTTTTGCTGGGTGGTCTCCATCTGATTTTGAGTCAGCGCTATTTCCTTTTTGAGTTGGTCAAAGGTCTCTTTGGACTGGCTTAATTCGGATGACAGTCGGGCAAACCACTCCTCCTCAAACCCGGTAACTTCTTTGTTCTGCACATAAGCTTCCAGCCTATCCTTGGTCAGGTGCCATTGTCTTTCAAATTCATTGATTTGGGCCTCTAGCTTTTCCGTATCCAGCTGCTGATCAAGTATGGCCTTGAGTTCTTCCTCCAGCCCGAAACCCATTTCTTGCATTTTATTTTTTAGGGTTTCTTTTTGGGCCACCTGTTTTTCCTCGCAGCCTTTAAGCAATTCAGAAAACTGCTTCAAGTTGGCCAGGTTGGTGGATTGGCGTCCGCGGGAATCAATGAGGGCATCTTTGTTTCGGGTTATTTTCACCTCCAACTGATCGATGGCCTGTTGCACCTTGTCGATGGTGGTTTTGATCTGCTCATTGGTCTGGGCAAAGTACGGCTGGCAGAAATCTTTAAACTGTAGGTCATCTTTTTTGCTATTGATGGCTGATAGTTGGGAGCTGTATTCATTTTGAGCCTTTTGCAGCTTTTCTTGATTAGAGGAAGAATCTTCCCTCAACTTGCTGCAGTCCTGTCTCAATGCTTTTAGACTGCTTAAAAGCTTACTTTGCTTTTCCGTGGTCTTGTTGGCTTCCAAAAGGGCCTCTTGCACCTCGTGAACAGTTGAATATCCTTTTTCCGCCAGTTGGTGGTGAAGCTGCTTCTTTCGCTCTGACAAGCCTGCAAGCTGTTTTTCCTTTTCCGATATCTTTTCTCCAAGGTCTTGGAGTGAAAAAAGAATCCTGTCCATGGAAGAGCCTTTTTGCCTGACTTGCTTAAGGAAGGTTTTGGCTTCCTTGATTTGACTTTCGTTGGTGGATAATTCTAAATTGTCAAAATCAGCGGGCAATGGTATGGGATGGCTTTCGGAGCCACACAGGGGGCATGGTTGCCCATCATGCAGGTGGCCGGCATAAGCGGTAAGGCCCTGCTGTTGCAAAAGTTTTTCCCTCAATGCTTCCAGGTGACGAATTTGGTTTTCGACGGTTTGAATCCAGTCTTCCAGGGTAGTTATTCCCTCTGGCATCGCTTTCCGAATGGCAATGGCTTGCTCATTTACCTCCGCCTGGTGCAGCTTGTTCTGCTGCAATTCCTTTTCCAGTTGGGTAATTTGCTTGGTAAGCTCTTCCATTTCCCAAACCATGTTTTTCAGGTTGGCCAACTCGTTAGGATCTGGTGCTTGCAGGTTGTCGTATAGGCCTTCTTGCTCCTCAATTTGCTTGGTAAGTTGAGTGATTTTATCCTGACAATCCTGGATGGTGGGAGAAAGTTTTTCGATCAGCGCCTGGTTGGTCTTGGAATCAATTTCCAAGTCATTAATCTCCATCACTTTTTTCAGATCCCTGATTTTGGCTTCCCTTTCACCCTTCTTTTGATACTCCTTTTGAAGGCTGGTTTCGGTGTCCAAAAGGGCACTTACCTCCTTCTCAAAATCATCCTTCCAGCGTTGGCAATCGGTCACACTTACCTTGTATTTCTCCAAATCTATCCTCAATTCCTCGAGTTGGGTAAAAAGAGGCTTGAAATGTAGGGTTGCTTTTTGGTACTGTTGAAGATTGGCTTTGGACCTTTCGATGGCTGTGGAACGCGTTTGTAGTTCGTTCCATTTTTTTTGTATCTCCTTATATTCCTGATGTTTATCTTTAAGTTGCTTGGCATGGGAAAATTGTGCCTCCAGTTTTTCCAATTCACTGGCGCTGCCCTTCTCTTTTTCCTTGAGATTTTTGAGCAGGGTTGACTGTTCCTGCAGCTTCTCTTTGGTGTAATCAGATAAAGTTTCCAGCTGGGTTTTGAGCTTCAGCTTTTGGGTATACACCTCCGAGAGCAAGGCCTTTGTCTGGGGTGAAAGTTCAAAACGGGAAAGACCAAAGAGGTCCTTCATCATGGTTGCCCTGTCCTTTGGACCAAGCTCAATAAAATCCCTGAACTTGCCTTGTGGGATGATGACCGTTTGGCGGAAATGATCCAGCTTCATGCCCAAGATATCCTCACCCCTTTCCTCTAAGGGTTCCCAGGAATCCTCGGTGGCCCGGTAGAAGGTATGGGTGGCAGTTTTCACATCCTCCCAGTTGTTACGGTTTCTTTTGGCCAAGTACTGGGCCTTGTAGCGAATAGCATTGTTTTTACCCGCCAGAAACTCAAACTCGATGGAGATTTTTTCGCTTTGAAGGTTGACCATACTGGCTCTTTCTCCTACGGGTGAAAGACGTTCCGTTCGGCTGTAGAGGGCCAAAAGAATGGCCTCCAAGATGGAGGACTTGCCACTGCCCACTGCCCCGAATATCCCAAAAAGTCCCGCTGAGGTCAATTGGGTGAAATCTATACTTTGCTTTTCCTTGTAGGAGTAAAGCCCTTCAATGTCTAATCTTACTGGAATCATTCGCTTGGTGTTTGGCTGGTGATTTCCCTAAAAAGGGTCAAAAGTTCCTCGTTTGGCTCCATGCTTTTCTGGCTTTGGAAGTATTTGATAAAAAGCGTTTCCATATCTTCATTTAAATCCTCTGCCTGGAGTTCTCCGTTGGCGCTGCCAAAGCCGGCTTTCAGGTGGGGGATAAGGTTGACGATCCCCTCATGGGCCTGCATGATGGCTTTCCGCGTTTGGGCATCGATGGATTCTTCCGTGACGTAGGTCAGCTCCACGAAGCAGTATGGGTTTTCCTCGAGCCACTCCAAAGTGGCCTGCAGATCCTCAAACCTTTTTCTATAAAGCGGTTTGCCTTGCTTGAGCGTGATGGGGCGGTGATCCACATCTTTTCCCGGTTGCGCCTCTATTAGGACCACTCTTTTATCCTGGTCTGCCTCGCTGAAGCTGTAGGCCAAGGGACTACTGCTGTACACTACCGGGAAAGGATCCTTTTGTACCGCATGGTAGCGGTGCAAATGACCCAAAGCTGCGTATTGGATTTGTGCAGGGATGTTTTTGGTATAAAGCGCCTGTGCTCCACCCACGTGGAGGATAGGACGCTCACTTTCGGGTTCGGGTTCCGGTTTTTCACCTTCCCTTATGAAGAAAAAATGCCCCATGAAAAGGTTGACCCCCTGGGAGTCGCAATGGCTGTCGGCCAGTTTTTGCCACTTATCCTCCAAGACTTGACGAAGGGATTCTTCCTTGTCGCCGTCACCCAGAAACGTTTTCAACAACACCTCATTGGCGTAAGGCGCCATGATTACGCGTACTGGAAAATCCAGGTGTGGAAACCTGACCTCAATGAAGCCTTCCTCGCTTTTGGTGATTTCTATGCCGTCTCCCACAGGGCCAGGGCGGACTATAGAGTCGTATTTGCTATAGAACACGATTCCCAATTCCCTAGCCAGCGGATCAGGTGCTTCGACAAACTGGGTACTGTCATGGTTGCCGGATATGGCAATGATCAGTCTTTTCCCATGGTTGGAAAGTCGCTTCAAGGTTTTGTATAGAAGCTCCACCGCCTCATGGTTGGGGTTGAAAGAATCGAAGATGTCTCCGGCCAACATGACCAGGTCGATATTTTCGCTTTCTGCAATCTCGCAGATTTCCTCCAAAACGAGTTTTTGTTCCTCAATTCGGGGAAATTCCTGGAGCTTTTTCCCCAAATGCCAGTCGGCGGTGTGTAGTATTTTCAGCATGGTAAGCGTCAATGTAAAATGCGTAAAATCAAGGTTTGGGATTCAATTTAAGGCCTTATTTCGGTACCGGCAATATCCGTGACAAAAGTTGTCGCTCCGGTGGCATAAAAATTGAAAAAGGTTCCCCTATGAAAAAAATTCTTTTCATAGGCTTTCTCATTTTCTTCTGTAAGTTTAACCTCGCTGAGGCACGTGTTCTTACTGAAGACGACTCTTTATTGGTGATCCAAAAAGGGGTGGCGAGTTTCTATGGGAAGAAGTTTCATCAGAGAAAAACGGCCAGCGGGGAGATTTTTGATATGCATGAGCTTACCGCGGCCCACAAGCACCTTCCCTTCGGTACCCGCCTGAGGGTGACAAACAATAAAAATGGCAAGCAAGTGATCGTCAAAATCAATGATCGGCTGCCGCAAAATTCAAAAAGAGTAATTGACCTCTCCCGCGAGGCCGCCAGGCAGCTGGGCATGATCAATGATGGCGTAGTACCCGTTAGGATTGCGGTCTTAACCCGCCAAAAGATTGAGGAGCTGCAGGATTACTACGAAGAAATACCCAAAGACATCCGATTGAGAGCCCCACTTCAATCGGTCACCTACAGAAAAAACCCCGATATGCTTTTTACAATGAGCATAGATTAAGCTCTCATCTGATCTTGTTCTCTTCTTATTTGTTACAATTTCTTCCAACAAATTTCTACTGACATATTGGATTTTATTTAAATCTTTAGTTAATTAGATGCCCGGTGTTTAATTAACTGAATATGAATAGAATTTTTGGATCTGCCTCTCTATTGCTGGCTTCCTTCATGCTTTTTTCCTGTGAACAGGAGGATGAGTCCCAAAAGGAACAGCCAATGGATTCCTTCCGGCAGGAAGTCTCCGCTACCCAAGTGCGGGTAGCCCAATCAGAGAAACGAACTTTTGATTACCTCATCAATGCTTCAGGCAAAGTGGAGGCCGATAACCAGCTTAAGGTGGTAGTGGAAAGGAACGGTTATCTGACCGAACTTTTGGTCAAAGAAGGGGAAATGGTGTCCCAGGGGCAGGTAATCGCCAGGCTCGACAATTCCGATTCGAAATTTAAACTTGAGAAGGCCCTCATCCAAAAAAGGGTGGCCGAGGCGGATTTTGATGACCGAAAAATGGGTTTTGGAAGGATCCTTTCCGGTCAGGACACCTCAGTAAATGTGGAAGATTTTACCGAAAAACTTCGCGCCAATTCGGGGATTCTGGCAGCTGAGCTAGAAGTCAGGGAAGCTGAGCTTGAATTGGAAAAGTCCGTCATAAAGGCGCCAATATCAGGCAAAATCGCGGACTTGTCCATAAGAAAAGGCACGCTGGTCAACAGCGGAGACGAGCTTTGTGAACTCATCAGTGCCGATCAACTGACACTAAAAGTGAAAGTGCTGGAAGCGGATATAGGGTATGTGAGTGCCAATCAAAAAGTAGAGGTTTTCCCGGTATCCGGCAAGGATAACCAGATAAGCGGAACAGTAAGAAGCATCAATCCCAAGGTGGATGAAAACGGCTTGGTCCAGGTTTCCATTGCCTTGGCTCCAAACAGCAAGCTTCTTCCGGGGATGAATGCCCGTGCGGTGATCCGTGCCCCGCAGAATAACAGCATTGTGGTGCCCAAGGATGCATTGGTGTACCGCTCCGGTCGCCCGGTAGTATTTACCCTCGAAAATGGAAGCAAAGAGTCCAAGTGGAACTATGTGGAAGTGGGCAAGGACAACGGCCGTGAAGTAGAGATCCTAAAAGGCATAGATCCCAACATGACCGTGATCACAACTAACAACCTGCAGCTGGCCCATCAGGCCCCGGTGATGATAGTGGAGGAATAAAAAGTACGAAGCCTAAATGGGACACGGAGTTTCGCAGAGTTTTGCACAGAGTTTCACGGAGTTCTCTTCTTCGCAGAGAAATAATGAAATACCAAAGATACCCCATCCGAAGAGCGAAGCTCGGAGGGAGGGTCACGAAAGTAAGAGCGGGAAATATCAGCAAAGCAGTCAGAGGCGCAAGGAAAAGTGCTTGTCCTGCGGTGTACTTTGTACGTGGTACCTAGTACTTGGTACCCATTGGTAAGTACGAAGAGGCTATAAAGCCAGTCACGGATTGCAATAATGAATGATGAATGTCGAATGATGCTTGCCCGCCGCGGCGGGAATAATGAAGTTAGTTCTCGTTACACTGATACCCCATCCGAAGAGCGAAGCTCAGAGGGAGGGCCACGAATGTAAGAGCGGTAAATATCAGCATAACAGTCAGAGGTGCAAGAAAAAGGACTTGTCCTGCGGTGTACTTAGTACTTGGTACCTAGTACTTGGTACCCATAATAAAGTACGAAGTTAGAAGTGCGAGGTACGAAGAATTCATAAAGTAAAAAATGGTTAGATTTTTATTAAATAGGCCCATTGCGGTTAGTATGACCTTTGTCGCGCTGATAGTTTTCAGCGTGATTGTTTTTCGTACCCTCCCTATATCGCTTTTGCCCCCGATCGATGTGCCCCAGATTGTGGTGAAGGTAAGTTATGAAAATGCTTCTCCTGATGCGATTGAACAGAATGTGCTAAGGCCCATCCGGGAGGGCCTGGTGACGCTCAATGGGCTGGAGGATATGGAGAGCAAAGCCGGAAGTGAAGTGGGGACTATCCGCTTGACTTTTGATTACGGCACCAAGATGGAGCTGGCCTACATCGATGTCAACGAAAAGATTGACCGGCTCACCAACTCACTGCCCACTGATCTATCCCGGCCGCAGGTCATCAGAATCAATACCAACGATATCCCCGTGGTGCGGGTACAGGTGACTCCCCGGCCCGGAATTGACCATGCGGAGGTGACCCTGCTTACTGAAAATGTCATCAAGAAAAGGCTGGAGCAGCTTGAAGGGGTGTCACTAGTGGACATTAATGGGAAAAAGAGCAATGTGATCACCGTGCAGACGGATAAGGATGCGCTTCGTGCCTTGAATCTGACAGAAGACCATGTAATTAATGCCATCAAAGCCGGGAACAGTGAACTTCCAGGAATCAGTGTGGAAGACGGTCAATTTAGGTATTACCTCAGGTTGGCCACCCGGGTGGACCATCCCGATGATATCAAAAGGCTCCCCGTAAGGTCAGATGATGGGCAGGTGGTCAACCTTGGGAGGGTGGCGCAGGTCCAGTATGATACCGACAAAGTGATGGGCTATCACCTTTATCAGGGTGAAGAAGGACTGGTGGTCACCGTGCACAAGCAGGCTGCCGCCAAAATGAATGAATTGACGCCCAAAATTTACGAAGCCGTTGAGCTATTCAAATCGGATTATCCTCAAGTGGATTTTGATATCACACAGGACCAATCCATGGTGCTCAATGCCGGGATAAGCAACCTGCAGACCAGTTTGCTCTTTGGGGGGATTTTCGCCTTTGGAGTACTGTTTATTTTCATGGGAAATTACCGTACGCCATTGATAATAGGAATTAGTTTGCCCTCCTCGCTTATTATCAGCTTTTTGGTCTTCTGGTTTTTCGATATTTCCATCAATGTGATATCTCTAAGTGGTTTGGCGCTCGGCCTCGGGATGTTGATTGATAATGCCATCATTGTGTTGGACAACATCACCAGAAAGAGGAGAGAGGGGCTGCCCTTGTTTGAAGCCTGTGTGGGGGGTGTAAATGAGGTTATGTCGGCTTTGATAAGTTCAGTTTTGACTACTTTGGCGGTTTTTGTGCCGCTGGTGTTCTTGAGTGGTATTTCCGGGGCCCTGTTTTTTGACCAGGCGGTTTCGGTGGCTGCCATTCTTGGCGTTTCCCTGCTGGTGGCGTTTATCCTTTTGCCTATGCTGTATTGGCTGTTTTTTAAGAATAAAGAACTGAATGCAAGTGAGGAAGACAGCAAGCTTTACCTTTCTGTATTGAAGGGATACAAATATCTCTACGGGAAAATTTTCCTGCACCGCAAAAGGAACCTTGCCCTGTTGTTTCTCTTAATCCCACTATTGCTTGCGGTCAGCCAAATTCTGGAAGTAGAGGGGCTGCCGCCAATCGAGAAAATGGATACCTTGGTGGCTGTGGATTGGCAGGAGCCCATTTCGGCCACCCAAAACAAGTTGAGGGTTCAGGAAATGCTTGCTGCCTTGGATGGAGGTTTTGAGAAAGCTGAAAGTGATGTCGGGGTCAGCCAGTTTCTGCTTTTTGAAGGAGAAAATTCACTTCAACAGGCTACGCTGTATCTATTGTTTTCCGATCAGGAGGAGAAAAATAGGCAGGCCGGCAGGTTATCGGATTGGGTTAGTGAAAATTACCCCAAGGCCATGTTGAGGCTGGAGGATGCTCCCAATGCTTTTGATCAGCTATTTAGCTCAGATGCCCCGTTTTTTGAAGCCAGGTGGAAGGATCTGAAGAGCAAGCGTCCCATCCCAAGTTACAGAATGGATGAATACCTGATGACTTTTCCTTCCCAAACCTGGGAAAGGGGGCCGGGCTTGCAGCAGGAATCTTCGGTGGTGTTCAAACTCGACTTGGAAAAACTTGCCCTTTATGGCATCGAGCCCAATCAGCTTCAGGACAAACTCAAAAAGCTGTTCGGCAATTTCAATATTACAGACATCAAGCGGTTTGGTGAAGTGACACCAATTCTGCTCAAGGAAGATCAGGTGAATTTTGAGCAGCTGATCCAAGGGCAGAAGCTTCGGGGCAAAGATGGGGTGGAGTACGGTTTGCATCATTTTATACAGTTTGATTATGAAGACCAATATAAATTCATCACGGCTGATAAAAGCGGGGTTTACCAATCAGTAGCTTTCCCTGCCGGTGAGGGCATTTCTGCCCAATCCCAAATTCGGGATTGGGGCTATGACAGGCAGCTTAATATTGATTTTGCAGGCCAGTATTTTAGGGATAGGGAAACCATTCAACAGCTGGTGGGCATATTGTTTATCGCCATATTGCTTCTTTATTTTATTCTGGCGGCCCAGTTTGAGAGTTTTGTGCAGCCCTTGATTGTGATTTTTACCTTGCCTTTGGGGATTGGCGGTGCCTTTTTAGTCCTTTGGCTTACGGGCACATCCTTGAATGTGATGTCGGCGATTGGGCTGGTGGTGATGTTGGGGATTATGGTCAATGATGCCATTCTGAAAATTGATACCATCAACCGATTGAGGGTGAAATATTCCGAAAAGCTTTCTTTGAGCAAAACCCAGATCTTGGATAAAGCCATGTACGAGGCTGGGGAAATCAGGTTGAAACCTATTTTGATGACTTCCATTACCACGATGCTGGCGCTAATGCCGGTAGTGTTTAGTGCTGGGCTGGGTGCGGATCTGCAGCGGCCATTGGTTTTCAGTGTGATAGGTGGGCTTACCATTGGGACTTTTACAGCGCTATATTTTGTGCCTTTGGCTTATTGGTTTTTGACCCCAAAGAAATAACCCATGACGCCATTTCGGATCATCATATCGTTCATCATTTTAACCGTAATAGGCTTTGCCTTGGTGCCAAAGCTTTCGGTAGACCTCAACCCGAGGGAGCGCGAGCCGATATTGAGAGTTTCTTACAATGTGCCCGGTTCCAGCCCTGAGCTGGTGGAAAAATTGGGGACTGCCCCGTTGGAGGGTGCATTTTCCCAGTTGGCTGATCTAAAGAGCATCAACAGCGTGTCAAACTATGACCGGGGGTACATCACCATGCGGTTTGATAAGAACACCGATATGGAATTCAAGCAATTTGAATTGGCAAGTTTGGTCCGGCAAGTGTATCCCTCGATGGATCCCAAAGTATCCTACCCCATTATTTTTCAAAGCGCCCAAAACCAAAATGAGTCTGTACCGATCCTTACGTACAGCATAAATGGGCCTTTCGCTTCATTTGAAATCAAAAAAATCGCCGAGGATGTATTAAAATCGGCGCTTAATAGGTTTGAGGAAATCGAGGAACTACGGGTGCTCGGCGCAAATGATCTGCAGCTTTATAT
The DNA here is from genome assembly GCF_018449405.1 of Litoribacter ruber. NCBI lineage: Bacteria > Pseudomonadati > Bacteroidota > Cytophagia > Cytophagales > Cyclobacteriaceae > Litoribacter > Litoribacter ruber. The sequence continues at coordinate 224,235 of NZ_JAHCMY010000004.1, read as the reverse complement.
CACCTATGATGTGGCTAAACTGCAGGCCTACAACCTCAGCAGAAACCAGCTTTTGGAAGCCCTTCAAAGTTCTTTTGGCAGAAATTTTCCCGGGAATGTTCTCAACCGGGCGGATCAGACGCTTTTTGTTCAGGTAGACCAGTCGCTTCAGCATTTGGGTCAGCTGGAAACCATGCTGGTGGGCAGCAATGGAGGAAAAGAAGTTTATCTAGGGGATGTGGCTTCCATTACTCTTGAAGAAGCCGAGCCCACCCGATATTACCGGATTAACGGCAATAACTCAGTTACCTTATCTGTATTCAATAGAGAAGGTGTGAATAAGGTTGTATTGGCCCAACAGGTAAAGGATGCGGTAAGTGAGGCAAGTGCACAGCTGCCGGCCGGGTTTGAGGTAAGGCTTGAAAATGATGATACGGAATTTTTGGATAAAGAGCTCCAAAAGATCTATAAGCGTTCCGGGCTTTCTATCCTGATCCTCATTGTATTCATCTTCTTGATCAATAGAAACTGGAAATATCTTACCGTGCTGTTTTTGGGGATTGTCGTGAACCTGAGTGTGACGGGGATTATACTGTATTTGCTGAAAGTAGACATTCACCTTTACTCACTGGCAGGACTGACCATCTCGTTTGGGCTGATAGTGGATAATGCGATCATCATGATCGACCACCTTCACAAACATAAGAATCGGAAAGTGTTTTTGGCGCTTTTGGCGGCCTCACTGACCACCATTGCCGCATTGCTAATGGTGTTGCTATTGCCGGAGGAGGATAGGAAGAACTTGACCGAATTTTCCCAGGTGGTGTCCGTAATGCTGGGGGTTTCCTTGCTGGTGGCGCTACTTTTCACTCCCGCGATGTATCAACTTTTGTTTAAAGGGAAATCTTTGAATGGAAGGGAGCTTTCTTTTTCAAAACTTCGCCGAAGGGTGAAATTCTTCCGGGGCTATGAAAAGTTTATCGGGGGCACGGCTAGATTCAGGAAGGTTTACATCACGGCTTTGGTGCTGCTTTTTGGGATACCAATTTTTTACCTGCCTGCCAAATGGGAAGGCCAGGAGTGGTACAATGAAACGTTGGGCAGCTCGCTATACCAAGAAGATGTGCGGCCCCATGTGGACAAGTTTCTGGGAGGTTCTTTCAGGATGTTTGTGCGAGGGGTATTCGAAAAATCCTCCTATCGGGAAATGGAAAAAACAAGACTTTATGTGAATGCAAGATTGCCATTTGGCAATACCCTTGACCAGATGGATTTTCTGATAAGGGAGTTTGAGACCTACCTTGCCGGCGTCGAGGGGATTGACCAGTATGTGTCCAATGTAAGCTCCGGCCAGCAGGCTCAAATAGTGATTACCTTCAAAGAAGAATATGAAAGAGGGGCGCTGCCCTATCAGCTTAAGGGAAGGCTGGCGGTAAAGTCCACCGACTGGAGTGGGGCAAATTGGAGTATTTTCGGTGTTGGCCAGGGTTTTTCTGCCGGACCGGGAGGTGAGGGGATTCCCTCATTCAGGGTTGCCATGAAAGGCTACAATTTTGATGAGCTGGAAAAGCAGTCAGAAGTGCTGGCCGAGAAATTACTCGCCCACAAGAGGATTCAGGAGGTCAACACCAATGAGCGGCTTTCCTACAATGAAAGGAAAACAGAGGAATATGTCCTACGCTTTGACCAGTCCCAGCTCGCCCTGCACAATACCAACCAGTATGAAGTAGTCAATGCGCTTCTGGATGTCACCAAGCCTACCGCACCCCAAACTTTCCTTGCTTTAAATGACCAGCGATATGGAGTGGTGGTGCGGGAGAGGCAAGCCAACCGCTATTCAAAGTTTGATCTGGAAAGAAACAGTTTGATCGGCGGGGAGAATAATTATTTTAAAGTTGGGGATTTTGGCCAGCTTACCAAAGAGTCCACCACAAGTGCCCTGCACAAAGAAGACCGGCAATATATCCGGGTGATTTCTTTTGAATACATGGGTTCGGCAAAGTTTGGCGGAGAGTACCTCGATGAGGTATTGGCCGACATGAAGCTGCTCATGCCTATTGGCTATAGCGCCGAAAGGCAATCCTGGAGCTGGAACAGTGATAAGACCAAGCGGCAGTACAGTCTGCTTTTGGTGCTGATTTTGGCTATTTTCTTTATCTGTGGGATCTTGTTTGAAAACTTAAAACAGCCCTTTTACATCATTGCGATCGTGCCTATTTCCTTTATAGGCCTGTTTTTGATTTTTTCGTTGTTTGATTTCTATTTTGATCAGGGCGGTTATGCAGCCTTTGTGATGCTCGGTGGCCTTGCCGTCAACGCCGCCATCTTCATCGTCAATGACCTCAATAACCGCTTTTCTGGCAAATACAACCGCAATGTGCTCAAGTCCGTAGGCGGCAAGGCGGTGCCAATCCTTCTAACCATCCTGTCCACCTGCTTTGGCCTGATACCCTTTATCATGGAGGGGCAGAATGAGATTTTTTGGTTCTCCCTGGCGATCGGGACTATTGGGGGCTTGGTGTTTTCGGTAATCGGGGTGTTTTGGGCCTTGCCGGTGTTTTTGTGGAGGCGGTTTGATTTATGATTTCAGAATGATGATTTATGATTTATGATTTCAGATTTCAGAATGATGATTTATGCCAGTCCTATGGTTTCAGTTGTATTTTAATCACAAATCATAAATTAAAAGGTTATGAATAGCAAGGAATTACAGATGAGAACCAAGAAGTTAGCCTTGTCCATTATTAAAATGGTGGCGCATTTGCCAAACAATAGAGTTGGTTGGACTATTACTGACCAGATTGTTAGGTCTTCTACTTCTGTAGCGGCTAACTATCGAGCAGTTTGCCGTTCGAAAAGTGACAGAGATTTTATTAGCAAAATGGGAACCGTAATCGAAGAAGCCGATGAGACTCTTTTTTGGCTAGAAATGATCGAAGAGTCAGAGATAAGTACTCAACCATCCGAAATCCCTATTTTGAAAAGGGAGGCTAACGAATTGGTAGCAATATTTGTGGCTTCTTCTAAAACAGTCAAAAACCGACTTAATGGTAAATAATTTCCGATTTGTGATTTTAGATTTCAGATTAATGACAATCATAAATCTGAAATCGTAAATCCATAATCACTTCGGCAAGGGATTATGCCTGGGTGAAGGGTTTGGTGAAGATTAGTGTGTATTGAATAGGGATTTGAGAGTAGGGGAGTCAGGAGACTCCCAACTCAGGGTGCCAAGTCTGAAGACTTGGCACAACTGCCTCTAATTTCATGGTTCCAAGGCACAGCCTTGGAACAACGGATAACTAAGAAGCTTGCTAAACCGGATTCATGACTATATCTCTAGGGATAATAAGTGTGGGATTATTTGGCTATTGTTCTGTCATCTATTTACCCCTTTGTGCGGAATGTTGGCGAAAAATTTCTCCTCCGTTATTTTAAATTCTATTAATTAAAAAAAAATGTTAAGGATTTCATTACTGTTTATTGTTTTAATATTATGTCAATGTACATCTGATAAATACTCCGAACATCGAGAGGGAGAAACTTGGGTCCGTGTAGAGGGTGATCTTCCGGAGAAGGAGCGTTTAACAGGAGTCCCATTTGGGATCGAAAAATTTTATAGTACCAGAAAGCCCTTCTTGGTCGATGGGCATATTATTGTTTCAGACAAAGCCATGTCACCACCCCTTCATGTAATTGATGTGAAGAATAGAAAATGGGCTTATGGGCTGGGAGTAGAAGGATATGGTCCAGGCGAGATCTCCTATATTTGGACGTTCGATTACAGCTCCTCCCCCGGAAAATTTTGGGCATATAATTTTGACAAGGTTTTTTCTGAATTCACGTTGGAAGACAGTACTGCTAAACTTGCAGGCAAACAATTAAAGCAAAGAAATCCTGAATTTATTATGGCTACAGATATTACATGGCTGACTGATACTACACTTATGGGAATTCGTGTGTCAGGTGAAGAGAAATTTGTTGAATATAGTAAAGAGGGGGAAGTCTTAGACGGTTATGGGAGTTGGAAAGAAATGCTCCCTGGCGATCCACCGCTAAATGTTGCAAAAGCTGCTTTTGCTATGCATTTCACATCAAATCAAAGTAAAAGCAAGTTTGGCTTTTTCTCCATGGATCGGGATCATTTTGAGGTCCTAGATTACGCAACTAAAGAAATATTGGTGGTAGAGGGTCCTTATTTTGAGGTTCCAGAATATACAGTAGAATATAGATCTGCTGATGATCCATATTACTATATGAATGACCCTGAAGCTGTAAGAACCTATCAAGACTCTTTCTTGGGAGAAGATAATATCTATATGTTATATAGCGGAGAAAAAGTTTCAAAAATTATATCAACTGGATTGGTGGAAAGCCGTACCGTGTTTGTGTTTGATTATAATGGAAATATGATGAGACAGTTTGAATTAGATACACCAATTAAGCATCTCACCGTAGACGAAGAAAATCAAATTCTCTATGGTTTGTCTTCAGAAGAAAATCAAGATATTGTGGAATTTAAGTTTTGAAGATGAGAACTCTTAGTAATGGCTGCCGAATCCTCTTAGCTTGAAGGGTGATAAGGAGAGGCACAGCCTTTATTTACATGGTTCCAAGGCTGTGCCTTGGAACAACGGCGACAACGGCGAAGTGCCCATAAAAAAAAGCCAAGGCTCCTAACCTTGGCTTTTAATATTCCCTTCGTGTCCTTCATTCTCTTTGAGCCCATTGTGCCCAATTGAAATCTTACGGCAACTCCGGCACTGTCATTGCCCTTTCAGGCACTTCTCCGGTGAGGGTCTTTAGGAAAGCAACCAGGTCTTCAATTTCCTCGTCGCTCATGTCCAGGTTGAGCTGGCTTTTGGCCATCACGTGGATGGAGGTCTCCAGATCCCAGATGCTTCCGTCGTGGAAGTATGGGTAGGTTTTTTCTATGTTTCTCAGGGATGGGACTTTGAACTTATAAAGATCGCCAGGATTGTCAGTAAGGGTGACCATGCCCTTGTCACGTCCGATTTTATTGTTTACGGTCCAGAAGTCGTTGATCTCTCCAAACTTTCTGTACTGCATGCCGCCTAGGGCTGCACCATCGTGACAGCTTTGGCAATTGGCATCCAAAAATACGGTCAAGCCTCTTTTTTCCTGGTCATTGAGGGCCGTGAAATCTCTATCCATAAAGTCATCAAACCTGGATGGGGTAAGCAAGGTGCTTTCAAAGGCAGCAATGGCATTGGCCACGTTGTCATAGGTGATCGGATTGCTTTCTTCAGGGAAGGCGCTTCTAAACCTCTTCACGTAGTCTTCCACTTCTTTCAGTCTATCAATCAGCAGGTCTTCATGGGGAATGGCCATTTCCACAGGATTGAGGATAGGGCCTTTAGCCTGCTCCTCCAAGGTTTTGGCCCTTCCATCCCAAAACTGGCTGTCGTGTAGCACCGCGTTCAAAACGGTTGGGGAATTTCTGTCACCCATTTTGCCTTTGATGGCACCTGGTGAAGTCGACAGGTTATCTACCCCAAATGTGCTCAGGTCATGGCAGGAGTTACAGCTTTGCTCGCCGTTTACACTTAGTCTGGGGTCGTAGTAGAGCATTTTACCCAATTCGTATTTTTCCTCCAGATTATCAATGGAAGCGGTCACACTTTCCACGGAAGGAAGTCCCTTAAGCGCTTTGTTGGCGATAGCCCAGAGTTGGATGTCTTCTTTTGCTATTTGGGTGGTTTTGCGGGGAGTAATTTGGGTCTCATCCACGGAAACCATTCTAAATACCAAAAATGTTAAAAAAGCCGCGGTAAAACCCGCGATAATTATTCCTCTTGTCATTTTACTTTAGTTTTATTCTGATGCAAAACTAATAAAACTGGTATTTTTAAAGGGTGATATAAATCATAATTTAATTGAAATTCTATAGATAGTTTCTATCATTGATTTATTTAATCTATGGGCAACGCGACAAGTAAAACCACGTTATGGGGATTATGTATAGAATATTTGGTTTTGGTTTGATGCTACTAGGTAGCAGCATATTTTACTCCTGCGGAAAAAGTGAGACCGTTCAGGGTGTGGAAGGATTGAGGCTTGAGCTTGTAGATTCCTTGGTAGTAGACTATTTGGAGCCTTTGCTGATGGATGATTATCTGCCTAGCAAGGACCTATTTCTTTTGAAAGGCTCTAAAACCCGGCAGCCCTTCCTGGTTTCCCCAACCGGGGAAATGACAAAACTCGATGTGCTCAATGATGGTCCCGATGGCATTGGGGCCTCGGGTGCTTGGGGGTATAGGTTTTTGGGCGATAAGCAGGTGGTCGCCCAAGGTTTTAATTTCAGGTTCCACAGACTGGACCTAAATGGCAATAAGATTGCTGAAACACCTACGATTACCTCGGATATCCACCGGATGATCGTTTATAAGCACCGAACTACCTTTTCTCCTTTTCTAAAAGATGGCAGGCCTATGGTGATCGGGGAAGAAGTCAATGCCTACAACCCTGCGGACATCAACCATCAAAAGTTGGGGAATGATTTTTACGGAAAAGCAAATACTTTATATGCCTATAACCTGGAGTCACAGGAAACCCAGATGCTGGAATCATATCCGGAGAACTGGACGGCCCGTTCTGAGAATAAATATGTGGGTGAAAGCTTGCCCTTTGTGAGCTATCATGGTGGTAGAAATGAAATCGCGATCTTGCCTTCGGTCGGAAACCAGCTATTTATTTATGATTATAGCGATGATTCTCCTCTTCTGAAAAGCACCGTAGAGTTGACGCACAGACATCGACCTGCTTCTGCACCGGAAATATCCGGTGATAGCGATAGAAGAACGTCTGATTATCCCAATTTCACGGATTTAAGGCATATGGGTGAATACATTTTGGTCATGTTTTCTACCAAAATCCCATCGGATATCATGCAGCAATTTGTGGCTAAAGATGATATGTATTTCAGGTCGGATGAATATAAAGAAGCCGCCAAGAAGTATGTAAAACCTTATATTTTGGTGATTAAAGATGGAAAGCAGATCGGTAGCATAGATCAGCTGCCACAGCAGGGGACATTTAACTTAGCAACGGAAGATGGTCACCTATTTTTTGATGGAAACACCAATACGGATTTTGAAAGGGATTACAACGTGTTTTATAAATACAGACTGCTCGATTAATCTGATGGTGAACTGTTTAGGTGCTCACTTGGTTTTTAGGAGACGACCAACTATTTCTTAAAAATATGAAAAAACTATTGGCAATCCTGTCCATCGTTTTGCTGGCAGGATGTGGCAATAAAATAATGACCAGACCGGTAGGAGAGGTCAAGGAAGTTACGGATAAAACCGTCACCGTCTACTACGAAGTCGTCACCCGAAATTTTGGGGACAGGGTGGGCAACACTTATTATTTTGAAGATGGTCACAGCTATAAAGTTGGAGACCCCTTCCCAAAAGTGGAGCCATAAGTATAGAAATAAAAAAAAGGCCGGTTAGGGCCTTTTTTTTTATTCTCTTGTCAGCGACACTGCGCTAGGGAGGTTACCCATTATCTGCTGATAAAGTGCAGCATTGCCATCTACATTGTCAGGCTCAATTTCAATTGTTCCATCACCGTTACCATCTGTGGCATCGTTAAAATTGATTCCGGTGAAGAGGGTGTTCATATCCACGTTTAAATATAATTGCTCATCGCTAGTAATTGAATACGGACCGCCATCAGCGTCCACACTAAGTACGGTCTCAGCAGTAGTGAATATGTGAAGATCTCTGTCATTTACACTTCCTACAATAAAGAGAGAAGTGCCATCACTTCCATCCACTCCGAAAGACTGGTTTCGGTCCAACCTTACGGCCAACCTGTCAAATTCCCCATGTCTTATCTGAGCAGATCCGATTTGCTCGGTTTGAGGAGCTGTATTTCTCATCAAACGGAAGTGGTGAGGTCCGTTGCTGATGGTTTTGGCAGCATTTGGCTGGTCGCCCTGCTCCAAAAGCCCAACATCACGAAGACCTACATCCATGGTCACAAAGGTAGCACCATTGATGTTACGCTGGTTTGGTCCCGGCGCGTTGACGGCTATAGCACGAGCGCTAACAGTCACGTTGGATACCAATTGATCCTGCTCGTTATTGTTGCAAGAAAAGAGGGAAACAGCCATGGCTGATAAAAGGGAAAGGGATAAAATTCGCTTTTTCATAAAAGTAATCAGTTTAGTTTTCTTCGCAGCTCGCACCAATTCCTATGCCAAGTATAATAGGCGGAATCAGTGAAAACCGCTTCTAAAACGTTAATAAGCCGCTAGATATTTTAGTTTTTCCTTAAATCTGTTTTCGGGCAAGAAATTCTTCTCTAGGCTTGGGGCAAAAGGCACCGCGGTGTCCAAACTGCCCTCCCTCATCACAGGTGCATCCAGGGATTCAAAGCAATGCTCGCTGATCCAAGCCGAAAGCTCGGCGCCTATCCCTCCGGTCAGACAATCCTCGTGAAGGATGATGGCTTTCCCGGTCTTTTTGACTGTCTCCGCCACTGCGGCTTTGTCCCAGGGCAAAAGTGTCCTCAGGTCCAGGATATCCGCCTTGATTCCACTTTCATCCACAGCTTTTTTAGCCCAATGGACTCCCATGCCATAAGTGATAATGCTTACCTCATCTCCTTCGGACACAAGGTTGGCTTTGCCGATTTCGATGGTGTAGTAATCTTCTGGGATACTTTCAGAAATGGAACGGTAGAGCGCTTTGTGTTCAAAAAACAAATAAGGGTTTGGATCCTCAAGTGCTGCATTGAGCAAGCCTTTGGCATCGTATGGGTTTGAGGGGTAAACAATTTTCAAACCCGGGGTATGGAAAAACCAAGCTTCATTGGACTGGCTGTGGAAAGGTCCCGCAGCCACTCCGGCTCCAGTCGGCATTCTTACCACCACATCGGCATTTTGCCCCCATCGGTAATGGCTTTTAGCCAAATTATTGACAATCTGATTGAATCCGCATGTGACAAAGTCAGCAAACTGCATTTCTACCATAGCCTTGTAGCCCTTGATGGAAAGCCCAAGGGCCGTGCCGATGATGGCGCTTTCACAGAGTGGCGTGTTGCGTACCCTGCCATTGCCAAATTTTTCCAAAAACCCATCGCTGATCTTAAAAACCCCGCCGTAAGCGCCGATATCCTGGCCCATTAGGACCAGGTTAGGGTATTTTTCCATGCTTTGCCTGAGTGCATCGCTGATGGCGTCCACAAATCTTCTTTCGGTTTGTTTTTGGGTTTTGGGGAAAATAACCTCCTGCTGAAAGGGTTTGTGCATATCGGCCAGCTCCTGCGTAGTATCGGCCTGCACTGCTTCTTCGCCAAAAGCGATCTCCAATCCTTTATTGATCTCTGCTTTAATTCGTTTATTGATGGATTCCCATTGCTCCTGGTTTAGGATTCCGCTGTCCATCAGGAATTTTTCGTAATTGGTTACCGGGTCTTTTTTCACCCAGGTGTCAAATAGATGTTGCGGAACATACTTGGTGCCTGAAGCCTCCTCATGACCACGCATCCTGAATGTCATGGCTTCTACCAATATTGGCCTAGGATTTTGGCGTATGTCCTCTGCCAGCCTTTTGATGGTGTCATAGACCTCCAGAACGTTGTTGCCGTCTATTTTGATGGTCTCTATGCCGTAGCCGGGACCTTTGTCCACAAAATTCTTGAATCTAAACTGCTCCTCACTTGGAGTGGAAAGACCATAGCCATTGTGCTCCACCATGAAGATAACCGGTAATTGCCACACGGCCGCTACATTTAGCCCTTCGTGGAAATCTCCCTCAGAGCTCGCCCCGTCCCCGGTAAAAACCAAGGTAACCTGCTGCTCACCGGATAGCTTGTTGGCCAAAGCAATCCCGTCGGCAATAGCGAGCTGGGGACCGAGGTGGGAGATCATGCCCACGATATGGTGCTCGTTGGTGCCAAAATGGAAAGAACGGTCGCGGCCTTTGGTATAGCCTGATTTTTTACCCTGGAATTGGGCAAATAGTTTTTCCAACGGCAAATTGCGCCCCGTGAAAATCCCCAGATTTCTATGCATGGGGAGAATGTACTCCTCCTCTTTTAAGGCATTGACAGCGCCTATGGAGATGGCCTCTTGGCCCCATCCGGAAAACCATTTGGAGATTTTGCCCTGGCGCAAAAGAATCAGCATTTTCTCTTCGATCCTTCTCGGCATGAGCAGGGACTCGTATAGCTGTATGAGGGTTTCATTGGAGTAGTCTTTTCGGTCAAAATTAATCGCTGGCGATAATGTTTTCTGATCCATGGGTAGTGTTAGCTTGTTAATGACGCTGCCAAATTAAGCCTTAATTGCCTGAAAGCAAACAGTTGATATTTGGGTGTGATAGGCTTGGATTTTGGGTATGGGTTGAAAATTCTGTATTTTGATTTTTAACCGAAAAAAGAACCGACAGCAGGGTGGTTTAATAAAAAAGACCGAATTTTAGAACTTATATTTTGCAGGGCATTGTTGAATGGTTATGACAGAAATTTTTGTAAAAAACATGGTTTGTCCACGCTGCGTGATGGCCGTGGAGGAGATTTTGGCCAAGATGGATATTGGTTTTGAAAGGGTGGAACTAGGCAAGGCTGTGATTTATGAACCCCTCAGCCCCGATAAAATGCTTGAACTTGAAGGAAGGCTTAGGTCAATGGGCTTTGAAATCCTGAAAGATAAGGATGTGCAGAAAATCGAGCGGATCAAAATCCTGCTTCAGGAAAAGCTTCAGCATGAAAAGATAAAGGATGACTTCAATCTTTCAGATATGATTAAGAGCGACTTGGCAGAAGATTATAGCCGCCTAAGCAACATGTTTAGTAGCCTGGAAGGGATGACCATCGAAAAGTATTTCATAAATCTCAAGATAGAAAAGGTTAAGGAGTTGCTTTTCTACCAGGAACTGACTCTTAGCGAGATGGCTTGGGAGCTGGGTTATAGCAGTGTGCAACACCTTTCCACGCAGTTTAAGAAAGTGACGGGCATGACGCCTTCGGAATATAAAAAGCTGAAGCATAAGTCGAGAAAGGGGCTCGATGAGGTGTAGGGGGGTGAAATGTGAAATGGGTCACGAAGGGCTCTAAGTCTACACAAAGGCTTCCCTGATTCTTTGCGAAGAAAAACTCCGTGACTGTGTCCCCATTCGGGTTATGGAAGACTTACTGTGGCTTTTTTACTTTTGAGGGACCCAATAGGCTTTTGTAGGTGGAGGGGAGGTATTCCCAGCCGTAGTAGTTGATATTTTTGATTTGGGCGGATTGGCCCATATAGCTTTTTAATACCTCTGGCAATTCATTTTTGTGGGGCTCGATCTGGAAATTGGGCTTATGGGCTTTTACCAAAAAGATATTGAAATCTTCGATTAAAAGCTGGTAACCTTTTTGTTCACAGAAGGTCTGGAGCGTTGCCATGCTGAGGGTGGAATTTTGGTCCAGCTCAATTACCTCTACAATTTCTGGGTAAAGCACCAATGTTAGGCTTTTTTCTTGGGCAAACGAGGAAGTTGCCGAGTACAATAAAGCTAAAAAGATAATGGTCTTCATAGGTTTTTAATCCAGACGTGTCTGCTTAAGAGTATGTCTTGGTAGATTTTTTGCATTTCCGCAAAAATTGGAAAGGCTATTGCTTATATATAGGGGATTGCTCACATTTTAAGCTTTTTATACTAACCACTTACATATTATGGGACTATTGCCAGACAATTACGAGAAGTATGTCCGGTTTTTTGGATTTATATACAAATACTGGAACAGTGATGTATTTGCACAAAGCTCTTCGGCGGTGGTTGATTCAGAGGTAGAGGAGGAGCACAAGGAGCATGAAGCCTCAGAACCCAAAGAGTTTGCTGAAGACCTCAAAAAAATGGGGCCTACCTATGTGAAGCTGGGGCAGCTGCTCTCCACCAGGCCGGATCTGTTGCCTGATGAATATCTGGAAGAGCTTGCCCATTTGCAGGATGATGTGGAGGAAATCTCCTATCAGGAGGTGGAAGGTATTTTTCACGAAGAACTCGGCGTGAGTATTTCCAAAGCATTTAAGGATTTCACCAAAGAGCCTATGGCCAGTGCCTCCATAGGTCAGGTCCATTTGGCCGTGTTGCATTCGGGTCAGTCTGTAGCGGTAAAAATCCAAAGGCCTGGGATCCGTAAACGCTTTGTGGAGGATTTGGATGCGCTGTTTGAGATGTCCAAACTTGCCGTCAAGTATACTGATTCGGCCAAAAAATATGCGGTGGATGAAGTGATAGAAGAGTTAAGATATATACTTTTAAAGGAGCTGGATTATACTACGGAGGCCCAAAACCTTGAAACTCTCAAAAAGAATCTGGAGGAATTTGAATACCTATTTGTGCCGGCGCCCATTAAGTCATTTTGTAGCAGCAAGGTGTTGACTATGGAATTGGTGGAGGGGAAAAAGGTCACGAAAGTTTCTGGCTATAGCCGCACCGAGACCGATTACAAACCCATGGTGGATGATTTGGTGCAGGCTTACCTAAAGCAATGTATTGTAGATGGATTTGTTCATGCCGACCCACATCCGGGGAATATACATATTACCAAAGACAAGCACCTGGCCCTGATGGACCTGGGCATGGTAGCACACTTTTCCCATAAGTTGAAAGAGAAAATCATGCGATTGATGATTGCCTTGAGCGATTATGAAGGGGATAAGGTGGCGGATCTTTTGGTAGAGATGAGTGAATTTGATGAACATGAAGCTGATATTCACACTTTCCGCAAAAATATTCTCCGTCTGGTACAGGAAGGGGAGCATGCCAAAGCGACCGAAATGCAAACCGGCAGGCTGCTTATTCATATCAACAGGGTGGCGGCTCAAGCCGGTATCCATATTCCCGTTGAACTGAATATTTTGGGTAAGATTTTGCTGAATATGGACCAGATCGTAGCTGTGTTGACACCGGATTATGACCTGCAGAAAACGGTGAGGGACTATGTAGAAAGCCTCATGCAGAAAATGATGTGGAAGGAGCTGAGGCCTGGTAATTTCTTCCAGATGCTATTGGATGCCAAAGGGCTGATGGAAAACATTCCCCAGCGGTTGGATAAAATAACGCAGAAACTTGCAGACAATGAGCTTAAACTGAAGATTGATGCGATAGATGAGAGAAGGTTTACGGATGCTTTTGAAAAAGTGGCCAATAGGATCACGCTTGGGCTAATTGTCGCATCTATGATTATCGGGGCAGCCATGCTTATCCAGATACCTACAGACTGGACTATATTAGGTTATCCCGGCCTGGCGATAATATTATTCCTGACTGCAGCCTGTATTGGCTTTTATTTGATCTATCAGATATTGATCCATCATGATCATTTTGATAAGTAGAGGGCTGACCCAGAGGGAGGCTTTCAAGAAAATAAAAATCTTGGTGAAATCCCTGTAGAAGTCAAGATAGCGCTGATGATTATGTTCGAATCAACTACTACCTTCACTTCAGGAATTTGGCTTTATTCTTTTCCCACCAGCTTGTTTTGATGTCTTTGCTAAGCTCATCAATTTGCTCGGCGGTTATTTTACTTTTTGAGGTGGTTTCCCTTAGTTTCAGAAAGTCCAATAACCTCTCCAAGCCCGTAAGATCAGTTTCATCCGAAACCCTTATTACAATTTCATTATCAATTTTCTCTATCTTCATGATGACTAATTTAACGATAAATTGCTTAGAGTGGTTGTTTTGCCATAATAAAAAAGCCCCACCAATCGGCGGGGCTTAGTTTTATTTTTAATCAGCGTTTGATTAAATCAAATCCACGCTTCTCTTCACAAATTCAGTCAGGTCCTTGCCTTTTAGCATGCCTTGCGAAAGCATAGCCAAGTCTACTGCCTGCTTGGCGATTTTGGTCTGGGCCTCCTCGTTTTCAGCATTCAGGATTTTGTCCACCACTTTGTGGTTTCCGTTCACGGCAATTTTGTATTGGTCAGGAAGTGAGCCGTAGAAGCCCATTCCTCCGCCGGTTTGCGCCATGTCCTTCATTCTTCTCATGAACTCTTCCATGGTGATGGTCACAGGAAGCTCTTCAGGATTCAAGCCTTCTACCTCTACGGTGAAGTTTTGGTTATTGATGGCTTTTTCGAAGATTCCCCTCACCTTAGTCGACTGTTCTTCGGTCAGGACGTTGCTAAAGCTTTGGTCCTTATTGATGAGCTTGTCGGCCACATCGGCATCCACTCGCTTCAGGTTAGTCTTCTCAAGTTTCTGCTCCAATTGGTTGATGAAATGGCTGTCGATTGGTGAATCCAATACCAAAACATCATAATCTTTCTTGTTGGCAGACTGTATGAAAGTGTCCTGCTTTTCAGCATCAGTAGCGTAAAGGAAGATGACATTATCATCCTTATCGGTTTGGGCCACTTTCACTTTTTCTTTGTATTCCTCCAAAGTGAAGTATTCGTCTTTGGTGTTTTTCAGCAACGCGAAGTCTTTACCTTTTTCGTAGAATTTCTCCTCGGAGATCATTCCGTACTTCACGAACAATCCGATATCATTCCACTTCTCTTCGTAAGCCTTGCGGTCCTTCTTATAAAGTTCACCCAGCTTATCCGCCACTTTCTTGGTGATGTAGTTGTTGATTTTCTTCACATTGCTGTCAGCCTGCAAGAAGCTTCTAGACACGTTTAACGGGATATCTGGAGAATCAATCACACCGTGCAACAACATCAAGAATTCAGGAACGATGTCCTTTACCTCATCGGTGATGAAGACCTGGCGGCTGAATAATTTGATCTTGTTTTTCTGAAGTTCAAATTCGTTTTTCACCTTTGGGAAATAAAGTACACCAGTAAGGTTGAAAGGATAATCAACATTGAGGTGGATCCAGAACAAAGGATCTTCACTCATAGGATAAAGCTCCTTGTAGAAAGCTAGGTAATCCTCGTCCTTCAGTTCATTCGGTGATTTGGTCCAAATGGGGTCAGTGGTGTTGATAATGTTGTCTACCTCTACGGACTTGTACTTGGTTTCACCTTTGTCGTCCTTGCCGTCTTCTACAGACTCGGTTTTGGTTTCAAACTTGATCGGTACAGGGAGGAATTTGCAGTATTTGTCCAAGATGCCCTGAAGCTTCCATTTGTCCAAAAACTCTTCAGATTCCTCATTGATGTGGAGGATGATATCAGTACCTCTTTCTTTTCTGTCGCCTTTGCTAATTTCAAATTCGGTGCTTCCGTCACAGGTCCATCTGGCTGCCTCAGCTCCATCCTGATAGGATAGGGTGTTGATTTCCACGGTATGGGCTACCATGAAGGCAGAGTAAAAACCAAGACCGAACTTACCAATGATCTCATTGGCATCCTTCGCATCTTTGAATTTCTCCACAAATTCGGCCGCTCCGGAGAAAGCGATCTGGTTGATGTACTTTTTGATCTCCTCGGCGGTCATACCAAGGCCTCTGTCAGAGATGGTGATGGTCTTCTTGTCCTTGTCGAAGCTAACCTCGACAGTTGTGTCACCCAAATCGCCGTTATACTGACCTAATGTCGCTAAGCGCTTGATTTTTTGGGTAGCATCCACGGCATTGGATACCAATTCCCGAAGGAAAATCTCATTGTCTGAGTATAAAAATTTCTTGATGATCGGGAAAATATTCTCGGTATGGATCGAGATGGTGCCTTTTTCCTGCATAATTGATATGATTTATGTTTTAAATGAATACACGTTTGATGAGCATATTTAATCAAGGGGTGTTCCAATTGATTTTTAATGTCAAATTGTCAGCGGGTGGTGCCTTGAAGAAAAATCAAAGGTTGCTCTTATGGATTGGTATTAAATCCGGGTTGAGAAATGACTGATAGACCTAAAATATGGCGTTGAGGTTAATTTATCAATTTAATCATTCAAAATATAAAAACAAATAATCTACTGTTCACCTACGTAAATAATGGTAGTTGATACGCTCTTGATGCGCTGTTGATACCTGTATGATTAGAATTATATTCTGAATTAGATTGTTTTGCTTCCCGTTTTCGAAATTATGTATATCGTACACCTTGGCCGTTTTAGTAGGTTCAATTTGACTTTATTCTGTAGGATTAAGGTGGATTGAACAGTATGAGGGATTTTAAGTTTTAAACTTAAAATGACGAACGTCATATTTTTGAAGCATTCTATTTATTTGATTGCATTGCGGAATGTGTTTTATTTAATAATTCCTAAATTTAACCTACAATAAACCCACATACATATGGCATATTATCATAGGCTAGGCGAATTGCCGCCAAAGAGACATATACAATTCAGGCAGCCGGACGGTTCCCTATATAAGGAGGAACTGGTAAGCTCAAAAGGCTTTTCGGGCATCTACTCCAATCTCTATCACATCTACAATCCCAATAGTGTTAAATCGATTGGAAAGCCTGTGCCGTTCGACTGGGATATTGCCAAGGAATATGGCCTGAAGCAGACCCACCTTAATACTTCCAAAATCTCCACCACTGGAAAGGATTATCTAAATGCCCGCAAGATGTTGTTGAAAAACAATGATGTGATGATGGGCATCTGTGTGCCGGAGGAGAGGAAAATGGATTACTATTTTAAGAATGCTGATGGGGATGAGCTGATCTATGTCCATGATGGTGAAGGTTACATGTATTCCCAGTTTGGCAAACTAAAAGTCAGTAAAGGCGATTACATCGTTATTCCAAGAACTACCATTTACCGCTTTGAGTGGAATGAAGGCCCGCTTCGACTTTTGGTTATTGAATCCCATGGTCCCATTGAAACCGTGAAGAGGTACAGAAATGAAGTAGGGCAACTTTTAGAGCATTCCCCTTACTGTGAGCGAGATATACACCCGCCAACAGAATTGCATATCGAAAAAGAAAAAGGAGACTATCTGGTGCAGATCAAAAAGCAGGGGATGCTGCACCAATATTCTTATGAGCATAGCCCACTGGATATTGTGGGTTGGGATGGATATCTCTATCCTTATACCATGTCCATTCATGATTTTGAGCCCATCACAGGCCGAATCCACCAGCCGCCACCGGTACATCAGACTTTCCAGGCATGGGGTTTTGTGATTTGTTCCTTTGTGCCAAGGCTGTTTGACTATCATCCACAGTCTATTCCGGCACCCTATAACCACAGCAACATTGACTCTGATGAGGTGTTGTATTATGCTGAAGGGGAGTTTATGAGTAGAAAGGGAATTGATAGGGGTAGCTTTACTCTACATATGGGCGGTCTTCCTCATGGTCCTCATCCGGGTACTGTTGAGAAAAGCCTAGGAGCGGAGAAAACGGAGGAGTATGCCGTGATGCTGGATACTTTCAGGCCTTTATTTGTCACTACCGCCGCCTTGGATTATGTGGATAAGGATTATCCGATGAGCTGGACAGAGTAGAAGTATGAAGTAAAAATGTAAGAAAATGGCCACAAAGGCCTCAAAGTTTTCACGAAGTTGCACAAAGGCTAGTTCGCGGAGAAATTTCAATATTAAACTTCTAACCCTCCCGATCCCCGAAGGGAGGATCGGGGAATAACCTTCTAAACTGCGGAAGTGGGAAATGTGAATGATGAATGATGAATGTCGAATGATGAATAATGAAGATTGAAAAAGAAAAAGACTGCCCCGTGTTGGATCGCGAGGGCAGTCTTTTCTGTTTTTACTAAAAAATCAACGAAAACTACATCCCAAAAAATTTAAGTTCTTCTTCCAGTGACATTTCCTTATGCTTGATAAGCTGTCTTTCGATCAGACTTTTTTCCACTGAAAGGCGGTTAAGACTAACTGAATGAGCGTGGTGGTGGGGCTCCCAGTCAAAATTTTCCGCATCCTGCTGAAAAGTATCTTTCAAACGGGTCTTGATGACAGATTTCACCTGGTTTACAAGTCCGTTTAGCGAAAGGTCATCCGGCAGCTTGACCAAAAAGTGTATGTGGTCAGGCATGATGCAAAAAGTCCCCCTGTGGTCAGGGATGCTGCCGATGAAATCTCTCAAAGTCTCGTCAATGGTATCAATCCACTCTTTTTGGAAGAGAGGCTGGTAGCCTTTGGCGCTGATGACTAAATGGGTCCATATTTCAGTATGTGAGTTTCTCATATCTGTTGATGAATTATTCGAATTTAGAAACAAATGATTAAAAATAAAAATCGAATTAATAAAAAAAATTCCTTTCAATGATCATTGAATGTTTTAATAATAACAAATCATAGGATTATTTCAAGAGTGGTCAAATAAAAACCCCGCTAACGTTGAACTAGCGGGGTTTGATGATGAATGTAGCTTTTTTGTAAAAAAGACGTTTATTTTTTCAATACAGGAAGTAGTGGTTGACCTGTGGCGCCATTTGGCAATCTAGTTTTTAACAGCATAGCCAAAGTAGGAGCAATATCTGTAATAGTGCAGTATTCAGCACTTTGCCCTGCTTCAATGTTCCATCCATAAAAAAGGATAGGCACATGGGTGTCATATGTGTATCCCGTGCCGTGGGTAGTTCCTTTCCAAGAGCTAGAAAGCCAGGCTGGCTCAAAAATCAGCAATACATCACCGGAAGCTTTATGGTTATAGCCCATTTGTAACAGGTGAGAGCGGCCTTTGATAAACTGGCTTCTTCTCAAGTCAGAAGCAGTATAAGCTTCTTTGATTCCTTCAAACTTGAGTACGTACTCTGCAAGAGCCCGCTGCATTTCTTCCAGATTTTTTCCTTTTTCAGCGATCAGCTTTCTGTTTAGGAAGATTTGCTCGTTGGAGTAATTTTCAATCCATTCACCCTCACCAAACTTGTCATTGGCAAAGCCTTTCAGTTGGGTTACCAGAAAACGGCTGTCCAAATTGCCGGCAGGCACATTTTCACTCTTCATGTATTCCACGATATCCGCTACGCCGTGATCAGCGGTGAGGAATACCAGATAGTTTCCTTCGCCATAGGTCTCATCTAGGTAGGAAAGGAATTTTTCGATGTCCTGATCCAATCTTAAGTAGTTGTCTTCCAATTCCACGGATGTAGGTCCAAATCTGTGGCCGATATAGTCAGGTGATGAAAAGCTGACGGCCAAGAAGTCCGTTTCGCCTCTCATGCCCAACTCTTCGCCTTCGATAGCAGCATAAGCCATGTCCAAGGTATAGGTATTCCCAAATGGTGTGGAGGAAATCATGCCCAGTCCACCATTCTCTTCCTGTAGTTCAGTCAAATTATATGGGAAGTCGGTTGTCTCCTTACCTGCAAAGTTGCCTTCAAACTCGTTGGCGTCGTCAATGCTTTGAATATAGGAGTCGATTGGGTAAAGCGTTTCCCAATTGCCATCCAAGTACTTAGCCGGGAGTTTTTTATTGTTAAAATCCTGAACCCACTGTGGGAGTTCATCATAATAATAGGTAGAGGTCATGAATTCCCCTGTGTTTCCATCGTACCAATAGGCATCACCGAGATGGCCGGCAGGAAGGGCTGCTCCTCTGTCTTTCAGAGCAATTCCGATTGTCTTTGACCTTTTGTTGGAAGCAAATCTCAGCTCATCGGTGATGGTGGTGGATTTCATGTTGCGTGGAGAAATCAAGCCAGCTTTTTCCGATCCACCCACATAGGAAACGGTGGTGTCCTCGGCACAATAAATTGATCTTTCCAGCTCCCTTACATACCAGTTGTTGGCAATAATGCCGTGTGTGGCAGGTGTGGCGCCGGTATATACGGATGCGTGGCCTGGGCCAGTGTAGGTGGGGATATAGTTGTAGTGGGCATTTTGCATCATAAACCCATCTTTCACAAGTTTTTTGAAACCTCCGTCTGTATATCGATCGCTGAATTTATATAGGTATTCCTGACGCATCTGATCTACCACAATCCCAACTACTATTTTCGGCTTTTCTGACTCTTGCTGGGCAACTGCAAAGCCTACAGTCATCATCCAAAGCATGGATGCCAGAACGGTTATTTTCTTCATGGAATATGTTTGATTTAATAGTCTGCCGCAAAGATAAGAAATCCATATGAATAGGGCTGATGGACTTCGGATGAATGGGCAAAGGCATAGAATAACTGAGAGTTTTGGTAGTAATTATTAACCAATTTTAATGCTCTTTAATAAAAAGAGGTTGGTAAATTACATAGAAAGAGGCATTTTTATGTTTTTGAGAAAAAGTATGGATATGAATATGAAGAAATTATTATCAATCATTCTTTTAATGGCTATAGGGCTGGGGGAGGCTTTTTCCCAATCTTATTTTGATGACGGCCTTGACGCAAAATTTCACCGCGAGCGCCGTGAGGCTTTTAGAGAGCTGATGCCCGAAAAGTCAGTGGCAGTTTTCTTTTCCTCTCCGGTGAAAAACCGATCCAATGACGTGGATTTTATTTATCACCCCAACACGGACCTGTTTTACCTTTCCGGTTTTAGGGAGCCCAATGCGGCTTTAGTGATTTTTGACTCCCCTGTGGAAGTGGACGGGGAAATGGTGGATGAACTCATGTTTGTGCAGCCAAGAGATGAAAATGCCGAAATGTGGAACGGAAAGCGTCTGGGAGTGGATGGCGTGAAAGATAAGCTAGGTTTCCAGCAGGTATTTCTAAACTCTGAGTTTGAAAAAGTTCTGGAAGGGGATTTCCAGAAGTTCGACAAGGTTCTCTCTTTTTCACTAAATAAAGCCATAGAAGAAAGCAACAGTAACAAAGACCTGCAGCAGATGAGGGAGAAGTTCATGAGTGCCGTGGAATATCCTGAAGATGCGAGTGAAGTTACCGGGCAATTGTATGAACTGATAAAAACCACGGATATCGAAAACTCCGCCAATGTGGCCCAGGTGATAGGCCGGTATAGAAGGTTTTATCCAGAAGTGGAAAACAATGAGGTGCTGAATGATTTTCTAAACGCGGACTCTCCGGAGAAGCGCATGGAGGTTCGGGAAAGAGTCCCTAATCACAAAGTTGACATTGCGGCTTTGCCTCAGATGATGGATTACCTGCGTGAAACCAAAACCCCAGAGGAACTTGCCATGCTTAAAAAGGCGATACAGATTTCGGCCATCGGACAGGTGGAAGTAATGAAGGCGCTCAAGCCAGGCATGTCTGAAAGGGAAGTTCAGGGGATTCATGAGTTTGTTTACAAGCGCTATGGTGCTGAGGGGGTGGGATACCCTTCCATAGTTGGTGCGGGAAACAATGGATGTATCCTTCATTATATTGAGAATGATAAAAGGGATATAGATAAGCGATTGATCCTGATGGATCTTGGGGCCGAGTTTAGGGGGTATACGGCGGATGTTACCCGCACCATTCCGATTTCTGGCAAGTTTACTGAAGAAGAGAGGTTGATCTATGATTTGGTCTACAAGGCCCAAGAGGCAGGTTTTGAGCAGTGCAGGCCTGGAAATGATTTCAGTGAGATCGGAAAAGTAGCCCAAGAGGTGATCAATGAGGGACTAGCGGAGTTAGGGATCATTGAAAAAGGACAACGTCACCGCTACTTTCCTCATGGGACCAGCCACCATTTGGGACTGGATGTGCATGACAGAGGTACTTTCGGGACACTTCGTGAAGGTATGGTATTGACCGTGGAGCCTGGAATCTACATTCCAGAAGGTAGTGATTGTGACCCGAAATGGTGGGGGATCGCGGTGAGAATCGAAGATGATGTGGTAATTACCGGTGAAGGTTATGAAAACCTGTCTGCATTTGCCCCGAGGTCAAGTGAAGAAATTGAGAGAATGATGGAGCAGACGAGTGTTTTGGAAGAATGGGTGCTGCCGGAGTTGGATTAAGTGGGGTGCTTCTCGAAAAAAGTAAAGGGACACAGAGTTCCACTGAGTTTTAATGGAGTTTCACAGAGCCTGTCTGCCGACATAGGAGGTTTCCCACTTCGCGGAGAAAAATTGAAAGCTTGGATTAAGTGCCAAATTAATTTAGGACGTGATATGATGAGTAGTGAAAATTTGGCTTGGTGCTAGACTAAGCGTGATTCAGTCTCCGGTCTTCCGTCTCCGGTCTATTTTAACATCTTCGAATTAAATAAATAAGTGAAAAGAGGCCTCTGAGCCTCTTTTTTGTTGATTAAGGTTTTTAATTGGCTGAAAATCAAATAGCCTATATTTTTTAACATTTAAAATAGAGTATCGGAATACTTTTTGATTTTACTATCCTGAAAATGTTTCACAAAAATTAAGAAAAATAAAATCCCATCTCTCAAAATGGTGGTTTTGTTAAAGTATACTTGTAAAAAGTACCAAAAATAATTTTTGTATCTAGTTTTTCTCTAAAAATTCTCAGTGTTTTAGGTTAAGTTTTAAATCAATATGCTTTTTAATTCCCTCGAATTTGCAATTTTTCTGCCGATAGTGTTTTTCCTTTTCTGGGCTTTGTCCAAAAAAGGCGTGACTGCGCAGAACGTGCTGTTGTTAGGAGCCAGCTACTTCTTTTATGGATGGTGGGACTGGAGGTTTCTTTCGCTGATATTTTTCAGCTCCCTTATAGACTACTTTGTAGGGCTGAAGATGGCCAAAACAGATGAACCGACTGCCCGGAAGCATCTGCTATGGATAAGTTTGGGAGTCAATCTGGGTTTTTTGGCTTTCTTTAAGTATTTTAATTTCTTCATGGACAGCTTCACCGAAGCATTTACCTTCTTTGGAGCCAGTATCCCGGCTAGCCGGCTGAATATCATCCTGCCGGTGGGGATCAGTTTCTACACCTTTCAGACCCTGAGTTATTCGATTGATATTTATTACAAAAGGCTGCAACCAACCAGAAACCTGTTGGCGTTTATGGCTTTTGTGAGCTTTTTCCCCCAGCTTGTGGCGGGACCTATAGAAAGGGCGACCAATTTGTTACCACAGTTTTTCAGGGAGAGAAAGTTCAATTACGAGAATGCTTCTCAGGGTTTAAAGATGATGCTGTGGGGCTTTTTTATGAAAGTGGCTGTGGCTGACCGTTTGGCCATTTATGTAGATGATGTGTTCCAAAGTCCCGAAACCCACAGTTGGCTCACGCTGTCTGTGACCACCGTGTTCTTTGCTTTTCAGATCTATGGTGATTTTGCGGGGTATTCCCTGATTGCAATTGGTTGTGCCAAGTTGTTTGACTTTGAGCTGATGACCAATTTTAGGCGGCCATATTTTGCCACTTCATTCAAATCATTTTGGGGCAGATGGCACATTTCACTTTCCACCTGGTTTAAGGATTATGTTTACATCCCGTTGGGGGGGAGCCGAGTGAGTACCCAGCGGTCAAGTTTTAACCTGATGGCCACCTTTATTATCAGCGGTTTTTGGCATGGTGCCAATTGGACCTTTATCGTATGGGGTGCCTTGCATGGTTTTTATCAAATCCTTGAGAAATATTTAGTAAAAGGCAATGTGCCCAAGTATCTCATGATGGTCATTGTATTTGCCTTGACCTGCCTGGCCTGGGTGTTTTTTAGGGCTCCATCGGTTACGGATGCTTTTGTGGTGATATCTAGGATTTTGACCGGTGCCGGTAGCGGGTTGTATTTTGGGGACAAAGGTATATTCCTGTTTGGCCTGATAGCCTTGTTGATCCTTTTCGTCAATGACTACATTACGGAGTACAAACCAAATTTGCAGCTGATCTATCACCCACAGGTGGTGGTGCGGTTCAGCGCCATACTTTTGATATTAATGTACATCACCGCTTTGGGGGTGTTTGACAGAAGCCAATTTATTTATTTCCAGTTCTAAGAATATTTTTAAAAAATTATGAAAAAATTGCTGATCAAAATCGGGATCGTGTGCGTAGCATTTGTGGTGTTGGACCTGGTGGTTGGAAGCTTTTTGCTTAACCTGTTGGAAAAGTCACCTGATGGAAGGTATTACAAGACCAGGTATTCACTTGAGGAAGCGCAAGAAGACATCGTGATTCTGGGTAGCTCAAGAGCTGAAGGGAATTATTCCCCTGCGGTGATGGAAGAAAGCCTGGGGATGGAAGTTTGGAATGCAGGAAGAGGCGGGCAGGGCTTGCCGTTTTGGGCAGCCATGAACAGCGGTATCCTTGCCCGATATACTCCTGATGTGGTCATAATCAATGTTGAAAACGACTTTCTGAAGGAAAGTGTGGATGACCAGAGTTTTGAACGGGCAGCCGGTATACTCAGACCATTTTATAACAGGCACAATGCCGTCAAGAATTTTGTGGACATGGTTTCGGATAAGGAAAAATTGCTTCTTAAGTCCAACCTGTATGCGTTCAATTCCAGCTTTTACTATATGTTGAGGCCCTACCTTTTCGAGGGGATCGATGGCCGGGTGGAGGACAAGGGGTGGAAGCCACTGAAGGGATCATTAGCCGGTAAGGATATCCCTGAAAGAGTGATCAATGAACACGACCAGGAGGCCCTTGATCCGGAAGCTATTATGATGTTTGAGAACTTGGTGTCAGAACTGCAGAATAAGGGTAGTAAGGTGGTGTTGACTCTTTCGCCGGATTACAACAAGAAGGTGGTGACAACCCCCACGTTGGAATACTTGAAAAGTGTGGAAGGGGTGTATGTGCTGGATTTTTCCAATGATGAATATTTCACCAAGAATCCAGAGTTCTACACTGACCCCATACACTTAAATAAAGAAGGGGCCATGGAGTATAGTCGCAAACTTGCCCAAGAACTTAAGCCTATCTTAAATGGCAGTAAAACAAAGAAAAATCTAGCCGTGTGGAATGAAATAAGATAGGGGTTGGTCGCCCAACCCCTCAATTCATTTTCTTAACCTGTTGTAGATCCTGGTGGTAAACCTTGGACGGTCCTCCATCACATTTAAGTCGTCTTCGGAAATACGTTTGACGCTTTCGATGGTGTAGAAGGCTTTGTCATTG
Source organism: Litoribacter ruber (assembly GCF_018449405.1). Taxonomy (NCBI): domain Bacteria; kingdom Pseudomonadati; phylum Bacteroidota; class Cytophagia; order Cytophagales; family Cyclobacteriaceae; genus Litoribacter; species Litoribacter ruber. The sequence goes on along the minus strand of NZ_JAHCMY010000004.1, from coordinate 199,477 downwards.
CTGGATTTAACTTTTCCGATAAATTCCTGCAGGGCATCTCTTTTCATTACTGTAAAAAGTAAATTTACTTTCCCATATCTCCCTTCCGCTCCCACATTGGTGAAGCGGAAGTTTTTTTCCTTCATAAACTCAATCAACTCCGGCATGGGCTCCGGCGTGATTACCCTTACGAGCACCCTTCCCAAAGCTAACTTTTCTTCAAAAATCATCCCCACATAGGTGCCCATACCGAAGCCTGCTGCGTATGCAACATACGACAGCGGGTTGTCGATGTTTTGGAAAATCTGCCCGATTGCCAAAAGCCAGATCAAGGCCTCGAAAAAACCAAGAAAAGGCGCCACCTTCTTCTTTCCTGCCAACACAAACATGATCCGCAGGGTACTAATGGAAACATCGCATACCCTAGCCAGAAATATCAATACCGGCATGATAAGGTAGGAAAATACTTCCTGGCTAATGCCCAGGGAAAGCACAAAGTCATTCATGGTCTTTTCATTTTATGCGGTGCAAAGGTAGGAACCTTTATTAGGAAGGCATAATGAAAGAATCAAATCTTGAGTGGGCGCCCGACTTTTGTGGCCAAAAACAGAAATATCGCAGATGCCAGTATCATCAGCCAAATGAATAAGTCCCAATTTCCAAACAAATCGAACAGGATGCCGACCAATAAGGGACCGACCGCGGCGAGAAAATAACCGATGGACTGGGACATGCCGCTGAGTGAGGAAGTGGTGGCATCGGACATCGTGCGTAGACCTATCAGCGTATAGGCAAGGCTGATACTCGAGCCTAGGCAGAATCCGACAAGGGTAAGCCCTACATAAAGAAGTGTTTCACTGTAGGCAAAGAATGCTGAGAAACCAATTATATATGCCAGTCCCAATACTGCTCCTAGGCCCACTTGATCCTTAAATTTCACAGCGATCAGAGGGGCGGTGAATGCGCCGGCTAAACCTATGACTTGTATGCCCATGATGATCCAACCCGCCTCTGATGGGGAAAAACCCCGGGTAATCAAAAGGTCAGGCAACCAAGTGATCAGGGAGAAAAAAATAAATGACTGAATGCCCATAAATAGGCTTACCTGCCAGCCAAGTTTGGACTTCCACACCTGCACGGAGGTAGTTTCTGTAAATGATTTGGCAACAGGCATTTTCTTTTTGCCGATTTGGGGCAGCCATACCAGCAGCCCTATTACAATAAGACCAATCCAAGAAAGCAAGGAGCCCCTCCATCCAAGATTAAAAATAGTGGCTAAGGGTATGCTGACCCCAGAGGCCACCGCTGCCAAAAGGGTCATGCCCGTAGTGTAAATACTGGTCATCAAGCCAATTTTGTGGGGCATGGTGGTTTTGATGAAAGGAATCAAAAGCACGTTTCCAATTACTATGCCTACCCCAGTCAGGCCTGTGCCCAAAAACAGTAGCCAGCTTCCCCCAGCAACCCTGATCACTGTTCCGATTCCTATAATCAGCATGCCTAGGAAAATTGCGCGGGCATTTCCGAGTTTCCGACCTATTGCAGCGGAGAAAATGGAGAAAGTGGCAAATGTCACCAAGGGTAAAGTGGTGAGAAATCCTGCCCAAGCGTTGGAAAGGCCCAGTTCCTCCCTGATCATGGGGATCAAGGGGCCTACTGCGGTTATGGATGGGCGAAGGTTAAACGAAACCAGGACCACACCCAATACCAATAGCAGGGTGTTTCTTGAAGTTTTTTGGCTCATCGGATTTTAACTATTTTGGAACACCAGATCTTCCAGGCATTCCACCCATTTATCGGTACTATTGAGAGAGGGGACAAGCTCCCAGTGTTCACCGCCTGCTTCCATGAATATTTCCTTGTATTCTTCGCCCACCTCTACAGTGGTTTCCAGGCAGTCGGCAACAAAGGCTGGGGAAAATGCCAGTACCTTTTTGTTTCCGGCTGCGGCAGATTCCTTTATTACGTCTTCGGTGTAAGGCTGGATCCAGGGGTCATTGCCGAGTCTGGATTGGAAACAGGTTTTCACCTTTTCCTCAGGCAGTCCCAGTCTGTTCGCAATTAGGCGAGTGGTGAGGAAGCATTGGGCCCGATAGCAGAATTGATTTTTTTTAGTATAGGTGGCACAGCACTTTTCGCTCAGCTGGCAATAGCCATCGCAAGAGGCTTTTTTGATTTGCCTTTCGGGCAATCCATGATAAGAAAATATATATTGGTCAAATTCTTGCTTATCGGTGTACGGCCTGCTCACGCTCTCCCATGCTTCCACAAACTTGGGGTGCTCGACAAAGTTGTTTACGAAGGTGATATTTGGAATCACTTGCCAAGTTCTGGCAATCTCCATCACCTTGTCAACGACTGAGCCATTGGTGGCGGAGGCGTATTGGGGAAAGAGAGATACAACAATGATCTTGCGGACATTAGCTTTGTTGAGCCTGTTGAGTCCAGCTTCGATGCTGGGAGACTGATATCTCATGGCAAATTCAACGTGATAATCTTCAGAATGAAGTTTGGCTTCAAGTTTGGCTTTTACATCCTGGGTATGGTAAAGTAGCGGGGAGCCGCGATCGGTCCATACCTTGCGGTATTCATGAGCGGACTTGGGAGCCCTAAATGGGGCAATGATTAAGTTTACCAAAAACCAACGGCCTATCGGGTTGATGTCGATTACCCTGGGGTCCATTAAAAATTCTCTGAGGTATTTGCGTACGTCGCCGGTAGCGGTGCTATCGGGAGTGCCCAAGTTTACGAGCAATACCCCGATTTTAGCTTTGTTTTTATTCATAAGAAATAACCCTGTAATTCTGATTGGTTGATAAACAGAACCAAAAATACGGGCTTATGTTAAGATACCCAATTTTTTGAGGAAGGGCCTTAAAAAAGATTCAGTACAGAATTAACCGTCTTGAGGTAAAGTTGGAAGGTTTTGTTTTAGAAAAAGGATAAAATTTCCACGAATTATTAATTTTTGGTACGGGAGTTGGAGAAGTGTTAAACGGTTTAAAGGTTTATTGACCTCAAAAGATTTTTCCCAGGATTTAAGTAGTGCTTTAAGGTCCCCGAAAGGGAAGGTAATTCCAGTGATTAAATTTGATAATCAGAAGTGTAAATAAATGATGAATTACATTTTTTATTTCATAAAATTTATTGAAATTGGTACATTATTGGATTTGCACACTTTTAGAGACTCCTGATAAATCGGGAAAATAAACAGAGATTAAAGGTTTTTATTTAATAGTTAATTGACAGATGCAAACAACAAAAAGTATTGTTTTAGGTTTTTTCCTACTCCTTTTTATTTCCAGCTGTATATCCAATAAGCGGATAGTTTATATGCAAGATTTGCCGGATAACGCCCAGGTCGCTATCGCGGGCCAGTTAGCCGAGTATCAAGTTGAAGAGTATTATTTGCAGATCAACGATGTAGTAGATGTTTCCATCAGGACAACCAGCCCTGAACTGAACCAGATTTTCTTGGCGCAGGCTGCAGGAACCGACTGGAGAATGATGGGCGGCGGTGGCGGCATGATGGAAGGTGGAGATATCTTCTTCCTGAATGGTTTCACTATTGATGAAAACGGAATGATTGAAATCCCACTAATCGGAGAGCTTCAATTGGTGGGTTTGACTACCAAACAGGCCAAGGAATTGGTTGAAGAACAAGTAAAGCGCTACGTTGCCGAGGATGATTACTTTGTGAGAGTCCGATTGGGTGGTATCCGATACGCTGCTTTAGGGGAGTTTGCCCGACCAGGGAAGTTTACCATCCTTCAAAACAGGGTGACCATCTTTGAGGCGATTGCCAATGCGGGTGATCTTACTCCTCTTGCCAAAAGAGAGCAGATTAACTTGGTGAGACAGTACCCAGAGGGGTCAAAGACCTATAAGATCAACCTGACCAACAGTGATCTATTGTCATCGGAATTTTACTTCCTACGACCCAATGATATGTTATATGCAGAGCCATTGAAAGCCAGGGAACTCGGTACAGGGTTTACCTTTATTGAGACCTTCTCATTGGCCATTTCCACGCTATCGGCAGTTCTGCTAGTGATGAGTGCGATAAATTAAAGAGTTGAATTTTTGAGAATCAGAATACCACGCCATGGAAACTAAAAGTGAAAATATCAATTTAAAAGGCTTAGTTGTCAAATACCTGCGCTATTGGCCCTTTTTGGTGGTCAGTGTAATGATCGCAGTAGTATTGGCCCATTTTAAAACCAAAATGACCGAGCCTCTCTATAAGGTGGACGCCAAGTTCATGATTTTGGACGAGCAGCGAAGCAATATGGTGCTAGACCTTACAGGTATGGGCGCCGCTGCAGGCAGAAGCATGGGGCCGAACGTTATCAATGAAACCTTTGTGCTCCGATCTAGACCTTTGGCTTACGAAACGCTTAAGAGTCTGGATTTTGATGTGGAGTACTATGAAAGAGGTTCATTTGTAAACAAAGAGGTTTACAAAAGAACACCCATTATAGCCGAGGTGGATTGGTCAAAACCTCAAGTGACGGGAGGAGAGATCCTTGTGAGCTGGGTGAATGACAAAGAGTTTACCATCGAGTTTTTGGATGAGGAATACAAATATGTGATTCCCGATGAAGAGGATAGCGAAATCATGGAAACGCCAATCCTTAAAAATAACACTTTTACTTTTGGACAGTGGGTAGAGTTGCCTTACAGCAGATTTAAAGTTGATAAAGTAGGCTCCGAATCGGAAGGTGAAATGATAGTCAAGTTCAAAGACATTGGCAGCCTAGTGGGCCGCTTCACCGGAGAGGATTTACAAGTGACCCAAGTAGATGATATGGCCTCTGTGGTGGATATTGCTTTGATTACCAACCATCCTCAGAAGGGTAAAGACTACCTGAACAAGCTGATGGAGAAATTCTTGGATCAAGAGCTTGAGCAGAAAAACCGTATGGCCGGAAACACAGTGGCATTTATCGATAGCCAGATTTCAGGCGTAGCCGATTCACTTTCCAGAGTGGAAAGCCAAATGGGACAATATAGAAGTGCCAATAGAACTTATGATATGACCCAAGAGGGTGGTGCATTGTTTGGCCAGCTGTCTGAATTGGAGCAAAGTGCTGCAAGAGAAAAATTCAAAAGAGATTACTATAAAAGATTGGAGAATTACCTTGTACGAGAAGAGTACAATGAAATAGTGGTGCCATCAGGTGCCGGTATTGAAGATCCGATCTTGAATAGTCTGATAGAAAATCTTATCACGCTACAATCTGAGAAGAGCCGACTTTTGGCTACTCAAACAGAGGCTTCTCCTGCTGTAAGAGAGGTTACCAGAAAAATCCGTGACCTTAACGCCAGCTTGAAGGAAGTATTGAGAAATGTGGATAGTAATGCTGAGATGTTAATCAGAGATTTGGAGGCCAGAATCGCCAAAATCGAAGGTAGTTTCTCCAGACTTCCTGAAACTGAGCAGAACTTGCTTAAAATGAGAAGAGAGTTTGCCTTAAATGAAGGGATATACAACTTCTTGTTGCAAAGAAGAGCGGAAGCCGCAATTTCTAAAGCTTCCAATACTGCTTCCAGTAAGATCATTGAAAAAGCAGTGCCGAACAATATCGCCATTGCCCCTAAGCCAATGCAAAACTACATGGTGGGTGTATTGCTAGGTCTTTTGTTCCCAATTGCCATCATCACGATCAAAGATTTCTTCAACAATAAGATCAATGATATTCGTGAGCTTGAGAAGCAATTGCATCTTCCGGTCATGGCCAGAATTGGTAACAATAAAAGAAACACCAACCTGGTCGTATTGAAAGAAAACAGGGAGCCAGTTACTGAGGCCTTCAGATCGCTGAGGTCCAACATTACCTACGCTTTCAGCAAGGATAAGCAGATGACTATCATGTTGACCTCAAGTATCTCTGGGGAAGGTAAAACATTCTGTGCGATGAACTTGGCATCGGTTTACAGCTTGAGTGGCAAAAAGACCATCTTGGTCGGTTGTGACTTGAGAAAGCCAAAAATCTTTGCTGACTTTGGTTTGACCAACAAGAAAGGCCTTTCTACCTATTTGAGTGAGCAGGTTAACAAGGTTGAAGATGTGATTCAGCCTACCAAGTTCAAAAATCTTGATATCTTGACTTCAGGGCCTATTCCTCCGAATCCTTCAGAATTGATTTCTGATGACAGATTCTCGGATATGGTGAATGACCTGAAGACCAAATACGATGTAGTAATCTTGGATACTCCTCCAATTGGACTTGCAAGTGAAACTTTGGAGCTTTTGAAATTGGTTGATCTGACATTCTACGTATTCAGATATAACTACAGTCAGAAAGTATTTATCGAGCATGCCAATGCATTGAAATCCAGAAAGAACATCAAAAACTTCTATGCGATATTCAATGGCATCTCAGAAAAAGAAATGCAATACGGCGGATACGGTTATGGCTACTATGCCGAGCCTGAGAAGCCAGGATTATTTAAAAGAGTCTTTGGCGGGATGAGGAAAAACGCTGCCATCTGATTACTCCATTAATTAGGGCCCTTGATGCCCCAGGACAAAAGCCAGGCTTTTGTCCTGTTTTTAACTTTTCGTTATGTCGGTAGCAAGTCCCAGTGGGATTGGTTCGGCGAAGCTCTATGTAAATTTTGTTTATAACTAACAGCGTAATATGAGTACAGTTGATGAAGAGATTGTCGAGGAGAGGGATGGAAACAAAGATCAGAAAAAGAAGAAGGGGAAAGAGAATCTCAAACAAAGAGCTTATTTAAACTCTCTCACTAGTATTATTGACTTTGCCGGCAAACAGATTACCGGATTCATAGTAAGCCCAATCATCGTTAGCGGTCTCGGAGGAAATTTTTACGGTATCTGGCAGATGCTGATGCAGATGACAGGTTTTGCCGATATGGCTGACACCCGAGCCACCCAAGTATTGAAGTGGACGATTGCCAACAGAAGAGATGTGGCGTCAGCCCAAGAATTGCAAAGAGAAGCTACTACAGCACTAGTGGTAACGGGATTTATTCTCCCCGTGGTGTTAATTGTCGGAGCCATAATCTCCTGGTATGCCCCGCACATCACAAAAGTGGATGAGCAGTATTATACCATGATCCGTCTGACTACCTCCATGATGATTTTCTCCATGGTCATTTATAAGATCTTTGATCTTTATGAATGCATACTCAGGGGGATGAATCTGGGTTATAAACGGATGGGGGTCAGGGCTGCGATTATTGTCTTGGCCGGGATTCTCAAAGTTGCCGTGATCTATATGGGTTACGGGATTGTTGGGCTTGCAGCTGTACAGGTTGTGATTGCCTTGGTAACTGGTATCACCTTTTACATCATTGTTAAGAAAGCAGTTTGGTGGTATGGTTTTGCCCGTACTAACTGGCCCAAAATCAAAAGCTACGGGAAATTGAGTGGCTGGTTTATGGCCTTGAATGGTGCCGGCATGATCATGAATGCCAGTGATAAGATCTTGCTAGGATACCTAGCTGGGCCATTATTGGTATCAAATTATACCCTCACCATCTTTGCTGCAGCCGCCGTTGAAAGCGCCGTGGGTTCAGTGATCAACGGGATTATCCCCGGTATCGGAGGGCTTTATGGAAAGCAGGAATATGAAAAAGTAATGAAGGCCAGAAGGCTGATTTTCTCCCTGATTTGGCTTTTGATTGTTTCGCTTGGATCTGCGGTTTTGGTGTTGAACCAATCCTTCCTGGCCTTGTGGACGGGAGAGGAGTTTTACGCGGGTGATATTTCCAACTTATTGATTGTACTTATAGGTGTGCAAGGTATGTTCTTCGAAACGGACGGTTCCATTATCAACGTGACCCTGAAGCTTCAACAGAAGGTTTATTTTACACTGGCCTCGTCTCTAGTGACACTCGGGATTGCCTTGTTGCTAATTCCACCTTATGGAGTAGCCGGATTGTGTATGAGTATTCTATTAGGTAGAATGATTCTATCAATAGGTTATCCAATTATTTTGAGAAGAAATATGAAGGACACTTCGCCTTTCTTCCAGAGCAGACTTTTCCAACAAATGATAGGTGCTGCGCTTCTATTTGGTGCCGCTATCTACTTCAATGACTACATTTCCGCAGGCAACTGGTTTACACTTTTCCTTTATGGAGGTATAGTGACCCTAGTGGCGGGGGCAGTTTATTGGGTTGTTGGTTTGCAATCGGCAGAGAGAAAGGAAATTATGGACCTATTTTTGAAAATCAAATTCTTTAAGAAGGATGATTGATAAGTCCGGGTTAAATTATTGAGCATTAATTAATTTGAGTGAAGAGATATGCAGGCGTTTTTTTTATTAATTGAAGGATTTATTTTCTGCTTTATGGTTTATCTTTTTCTTTATAAGAAAGAGAAAGCCCTGCTGTTCCTGCCTGTCGTTTTCTTTGCGCAGTCATTTATAGAAAACACGGTGCCGGCTTCGATTCATGCTGTACTGGTATTACTTCTGATGCTCACCGTGATAGACAAGAACGTCTTGTTCTTTCACCGGAATATCTGGTCGTTTTTGATCGTAATATGGTTTTCCTTCCTACTCATGTATGTAAGGGATATTGAACCGATCCGATCAGTTTTCCTAAACGTGACCTTACTATTTGTAGCCATACCATTAGCCATGAGCATTTTCTCCAAGTATACCAAGGAGGAAATGCTCAAAGAGCTAAGCTTGTCCGGAGCATTCATTTTAGGTCTATTTCTTCTGAATGTGATGTTCTCCACCGCTTTTAATTATTCCCCAACAGAAATGTACGGGATCAAAAGCGGGATTTTATACGGTAAGCTTTATGCTACAGATTTCAACGTACTTTCTACTGCCACATTCGTGGTATTGTTGAGGGTGTTGAAGAAATACAATCTGACGTATGTAGTGTTATTGATCTTCTCAGTGGCCTTTATCATGCTTACCATGAGACGGTCTGTGATGATCTTGACTATGCTTGGTCTCGGAATGGGATTGATGCTCAAATTGGATTCAGAAAACATCAAATCCTTTTTCATGATTATTTTCGTGGCTGGCTTTGTGGGCTTTGTGATTATCCTGAATACTTCTTTCATGGACATGTTTATAGAGAGATATGAAGCCAGGAAGCTTGACGAAAGAGAATTGAAAGGGGAGCATAGATTTGCAGAATACGAAATGATCTATAGGGATATGTTTGTCTACTATGATTACAGCCCTTGGACGGGATACGAGCTGTTTAACAGTGCCCACAACTACGGCAAGGGTGCCTTTGGTGAAAGGTCGCTCCACAGTGATGTGACTAACCTTACCCATGCCAGCGGTATTCCGGGGCTGATCTTATATGTCTTATTAGTTACCTCAGCGTTTGTGACTTCATTCAGAAATCTCAATACAAAGTGGGATAATTATATTTTCCTGTTTTGTTTGGGCTCCTTTATCTTCTATACCGTCACGGGTAGATATGCTACCATAAGCTCCCATTGGATGATTTTTGCCCTACTTAGCTATCCTCTAGCTATGCCAGATGAGGAGAAAAAAGATGAACAACTTTCTGAAAAAGAAGAAGTTGATGAAGTTCATCAAGCAGAATACTCCCTTTAATAAAATCGGGTACGATTATTGAATAACTGGTATAATAAATTATTGGAATTATCTTATTTACTCCAATAACAATATATTAAGTTTTATTCTTTAGTGTTAAGGGAATATTCAAATTTTTAAATAATATGGCAAAGGTCCTATTTCATGATCACAAATTAGCTAACATCCTTTTCACGGATGAACTTCCCTCGGGAGGGGCAGCGGTGCAGACCTATGGTTGGATTCATGGCCTGTTGGCCAATGGGCACCAAGTATCGCTGATTACGGACCTGGATGAAGAAGAAAAGATGGATATTAAATCGGAATTTTCCGATTTGGAAATCATTCCTTCATTTGATTATTCCAAGGGAGTAAAATGGCTCAGATGGGTCACCCACAGATATCCCGATACTTATCGCAAGATCAAAAAAATCAACCCTGATTATGTATATGAAAGTATACCCAACTGGGGTTCCTATTTTTTGGGCAAAATATGCCGGTCGCTGGGGACTAAATATGTGCTTAGGATTTCCAACGACTCTTTTTTGGATGACCGGATTTTAAAGAATTACACCAAATTTGATCGCTATTTCTTAATGAAAGGGATTGAGATGGCAGATATCATTTTGGTTCAAAATGATTATCAGCTTGCGGCAATCAAAAAATACTTTCCAAAGAAAAATATCAAGAAAATCAGCAACCCTATTTATGTCCATGAACCGGAAAAAATAATAATGGGGGCTGAAAAAGACTATATCGCATGGGCAGGCTTATTTCAGTATCAGAAAAACCTGAAGCTGCTATATCAAATAGCGTCCGCCTTGCCCAAGGAAAAATTCAAGATTGCGGGCACCTTGTCCTCTAAAGAAGACGAGGAGACTTATGAATATCTCGGCAAGCTTGAAAAATTGCCTAATGTTGAGTTTGTTGGTTTTCTAGAAAGAAGACAAGTGTTGGCGTTTTTTGCAAATGCAAAATATCTGCTCAATACTTCTCGCTATGAAGGGTTTAGCAATACCTTCTTGGAAGCCATGATGATGGGGACTCCTATCTTGACAAGTGAGCATGTGAATCCAGATTTCCTTATTTCCGGAAATAATTTGGGAATAGTTTATCGTTCTTCAGAGGATTTGAGCACAAAACTTGTAAAGGTAGATAAGCCTGCATACGAGCAGATGGTGTCAAGGGTATTGGATTATGTTGCCAAGAATCACAACTATAAACTTGTGGCGGCCAATCTGATGAGACTGTTGGAGGGAAAGGAGACCTTGGAGGCTGAGTCCTCCAGAGCGCAAGTAGATGAAGTTGTACTGTCTTAACGATTTTTAATTATGAAAGAGATTTTTTCAAATAGACGATATTTAGTGGATGCCAAGTGGTGGTTGAAAAGACTGCCCCATGCTGTCCAATATTACGCCCGCTTATACCTGGGAAGACCGGTGGAGGAACTGGTGGAATATATGCCAAACCCAAGTTTGCCTACGGTGTACTGGGGGGCGATAAGCCAGATCACCTTGCATGGAAGTATCTATTACCCACCTGAAGGAAGGGTGTGTATGGGTGGCGAATGGGACCGCACCATGACATTTGATCTTCCGAGCATATTTATCGAAATACCTAAGAAAGCAAAAAAATGGGACCTGCATGAGACAGTCCGACAAATATTTATATACGGAGAGGATTTTAGAAAAACCCCTCAGTATCTATCCATAATTGACCATATCCAACAAGGGCTGCCTAATCCGCCCCAAGGGTGCGACACGGTGGAAAAGGCCGATCAATACTTTTTGGACCTGATCAAGGCTTACCGCTCAATGAAACTCAACGGCTATCTTACCCAGAATGAGCTGGGTAAGTCCAGTGTGGAGGAGATTAGGCTACACGTGACAAGGGATGGGAAACTATGTCTGGGAACAGGAGGGAACCACAGAATAAGAATGGCTGAAATTCTTGGCATAAAAAATGTTCCCTTCATAATTAAAGGAGTTCACCCCGACTGGGTAATTAAACTATCCAGAACCTACAATTTGCCACCACACCGAGCTTTCCAAAGATGGCTTGCGTCTGAGTTCAGCACAACTAAACCAAATGAAATCACCCTATTTAGCGAAAATTTTCGAATATGATGTTTGAAAAGAAAACCACCCGAATTATTTTTTTCCTAGGCAGCTTACGGGCAGGGGGAAAAGAAAGAAGACTCATTGAGTTGCTTACCTATCTGAAAAAGAAAGGTAATTATAAGATGATGGTCGTATTGACCGAAGACGTGATCCATTTTCCGGACTTCCATAAACTGGGCGTAAAATGCACGGTATTGGAAAAATCACTTTCGAAATATGATCCTACCATCTTTTATAAATTTTACAAAGTCTGCAAGAGCTTTAAGCCAAACCTAATCCATAGCTGGGGGGCGGTACAGTCCTTTTATTCATTGCCAGCTGTGAAGATGTTGAATATTCCGTTGGTAAACAGCCAGATCACGGCTGCTCCTCCTCAGGCGATGAGAAGTTCATTTTCTAAATTGATTGATAATGCCAATTTCAAATATTCAAAATTGATCATTTCCAATTCTAAAGCGGGCTTGAATGCCTTTAGCCCACCATTGGAAAAATCAAAAGTGATATACAATGGGATCAATCTCAACAGGTTTAAAAACTTGCCCACATCTGAAGAGATGAGGTCCAAATATGGAATTAAAACTCCATATGCGGTGGCCATGGTAGCTTCCATTTCCCCTAACAAAGACTATGACAGGTTTGTACGTGTGGCCGAGAAGGTAACAGCTCTCCGAAATGACGTAACATTCATCGGGATAGGCGGTTATTGCGACGGAGATGAGAAATATAAAGAGCTTGTGGATCTTACCGAATCGCGCCCGAGAATTGTGTTCTCCGGAGTGATTGACGAGGTGGAGGCCTTGGTGAATGCCTGTGACATTGGGATTTTGTTTTCCAACAAGGAAGTGCATGGAGAAGGTATATCCAACAGTATCATGGAATATATGAGCCTTGCAAAACCGGTAATAGCCAACAATGCAGGTGGTACTTCCGAAATCCTGAGGGATAAAGTCAGTGGATTCTTAGTGGACGAGGAATCTGATGATGAACTGGCCGCTATGGTATTGGAGCTGATTGACAACCAAGAGAAGCGCGAAGGATTTGGCCAGAAGGGGAGAGAGATCATTGAAAATGTATTCTCCTTGGAAAAGATGGGAGAGTCTTTTGAAAAAGCCTATATGCAGGCACTTTCATCCACTGGTTATGAAGTAGAGACTTTTCAAGAAGTGTACAGTAACAATTTTTAGAAAAATGAAAGTTTTATTTGTGAGTAGGTCGAAGACGGGGAGTCCGCATGCTTTTGTGAGGGAGCAGGCGGAAGTGTTGACGGAGAATTTTGAGATAGAGATCGACCATTTTTTAATCTCTGAGGGCGGCCTGAAAGGGTATTTTAAAGCAGCCCGTAGAATTGCAGCCTATCTTAAAAACCATCCTGTAGATCTTGTACATGTCCACTACGGCCTATCAGCCTTACCGGTGGTATTGGGCAAGATCTTCAGGATGCACAATAAGAAAATGGTGATCACCTATCACGGAAGTGATATCAACAAGTCAAACGAGCGGATAGTGTCCCTGTTTGCTTCCAAATTCTCGAGTTACAATATATTGGTATCCAATAGGATGGAGCAATTTTTTAAGAAAGATTACCAAGTAATCCCATGTGGTGTGGATATTGATATCGATACCAACTATAGGGACCTGGTGCGGAAAGAGAAAGGTTGGGGCAAAAACGACTTTGTCATCCTGTTTAGCAATAGTTTTGAAAGACTTGAAAAAGACCCAGATTTTGCCAAAAAAGTCGTAGAGGAATTTAGAAAGAAAACTTCCAAAAATGTGCATTTTCTGGAGTTGAAAGGCTATAACCGTGCTCAGCTTACCCAGCTGATGCAAGCCGCTGACGTGATGCTCATGTGCAGCATCATGGAAGGAAGTCCCCAAATCATCAAAGAATCAATATTGAACTCACTTCCCGTGCTATCTAATGACGTGGGCGAGGTGAAATTGATCTGTAATGAGGTAGATAACTGCCATATAGTGGATAAAACGGTAGAAGCCTATTGTGAGGTGCTGGAGCAGATGGCTCAAGAACCCCATAGGATTATGAACCGCCAGCCGCTTCTTGCCGAATACGACAATAAAGTAATTGCCCAAAAGATTTTTGCCATTTATCAAAGCGTATAACAGGGCCCATTGGCTTTGATTTTTAACTATTATCCAGACGATGAAAATATTAATCGACATAAAACACCCTGCCCAATTGAATCTGTTCAAAGGTCTTTCAAGAGACCTGGAAAAGGAGGGTTGGGAAGTGACCATTTGTTATTTGGAAAGAGGGAAGCTCCCAAAAATCATTCAGCGGGAATACCAGGGCTTTCACACCGTGCCGGTGGGAAGTAGCAAAGGTACCAAATGGTCCATCATGTGGGATGGAAATGTGAAGCGAACCTTCACCTTTCTGAATATGATCAGAAAAAACAAATATGACATCTGCATAGCAGCCAGCAGTATTCCACTAGCCTTGGCCGGAAGGCTGAGCGGTGTGCCGGTGATCCAGTTTTATGATGATCCAGAGCGGGGGAAAATCAATACCATAAACGCCAAGCTTTCCAAGCAGCTGTTTTTCCCTCCAATTGTGGAAAAAGACAAGAAGACAAGCATCTTTAACTGTCTTAAGGAATGGAGTTATTTGAGCCCTAACAGGTTTAAGCCGGATCCGTCTATACTGGAAAAATATGACTTGAAGCCTAATGAATATGTTTTTGTGAGGGAAGTGAGCAACAAATCCTTCAACTACTATGACCAGGATGATGCGATTGTTTGCAAATTTTCTCCAAAAATGAACCCTAAGGCAAAGGTTTTGCTATCCTTGGAGGATAAAACCATTGCGGATAAATTCCCTAAGCACTGGACAATTTTGGAAGAACCGGTGGGAGATATCCACTCCCTAATTTATTATAGCAAGCTTGTGATTTCCTCAGGAGACAGCATGGCCCGTGAAGGAGCCATGCTGGGCGTGCCAAGTGTGTATTGCGGAATTAGAAAAATGAAAGCCAATGAGCTTCTTATGGGCTTGGGGCTTTTGCAACATCTTCCTAAAGATGAAGCGATCCCTTTTATTAATGAGACCATTGCCGAGAAGTTTGATGAAAACAAGCAGGAGCAAGTGCGTGGTAAGCTCTTGGTAGATTGGGATGATATGAATGTATTTATGAAAAACCAAATAAACAATTATAAAAACAATTGATATGAAGATTTCAGTTTTTGGATTAGGATATGTCGGCTGTGTGAGTTTGGGTTGCCTTGCTAAAAATGGCCACCACCTTACCGGTGTCGATGTAAATTCTTTTAAAGTAGACCTGATCAACAAAGGGCAACCTACCATTTTAGAAAAGGATATTGACACCATCATCAAGGATGGTCATGAGCAAGGAAGAATTAAAGCGACCTTGGATGCAAAAGCAGCGGTGATGGAAACTGACTTAAGTATCATATGCGTGGGTACGCCATCTTCGCCACAGGGACACTTGAACCTGTCATACATTTTCAAAACTGCCGAGCAGATCGGTGAGGCTTTGAAAGATAAGGATAGATTCCACGTGATCACGATCAGAAGTACGGTGCTACCAGGTACCAATGAGAAATTCGGAAAAATCGTAGAGGAATTCTCCGGTAAGGAAAGAGGAAAGCATTTTTCTGTGGTATCCAACCCTGAGTTTTTGAGAGAGGGTACTGCTGTGAAGGATTACTACAACCCATCGGTGACCGTAGTGGGTGGCGATCATGAACAGGCATTGGAAATGGTCGCTTCTCTTTACCAGGAGTTGGACGCTCCAATTAAGAAAACAGACATTAAGATAGCTGAAATCATCAAATATGTAAACAACAGCTACCATGCGCTTAAAATTGTTTTCGCTAACGAAGTGGGTAACATCTGTAAGTCTATGGACATTGACTCCCATAAAGTGATGGAGCTTTTCTGCAGTGATACACATTTGAATATTTCCCCTGCATACTTCAAGCCTGGTTTTGCCTATGGCGGAAGCTGTTTGCCAAAGGATTTGAAAGGTCTAGTTACTTTAGGACATGATAACTATCTATATACGCCTGTGCTATCTGGCATTGAGGCTTCGAATGAAAACCAGAAAAAATCAGCCTTTGAGCTGGTAACCAAGTCCGGTAAGAAAAACATCTGTTTTGTAGGGCTAAGCTTTAAGGAAGGAACTGATGATTTGCGTTACTCCCCCTCTGTGGATTTGGCAGAAATGCTTATCGGTAAAGGCTACAACATCACCATTTACGATGAGAATGTGCATATGTCCAAACTGATCGGTGCCAATGAGGCCTATATCAACGAGAGGTTGCCGCACTTGTCCGAGTTGTTGTCTACTGATCTTGAGGAAGCAATCAAAAATAATGACGTGATCATAGTGAACCACAGAAACTTTGAAGGCTGCAAGTACTTTGATTTGTTAAAAGAGAAGGAAGTGATCGACTTGGTGAGAGTGGATGAGCTGAAAGAGTTGCCGCAGTACGCTGGGCTTTGCTGGTAATTAGTAAAAGTAAAGTTTTTATTCAAATATTTATTTTTTATCATTAAATTGACCAAATCATAACGATTGGGAATAGAATTTGAATAGTTTTTATAAGTCAAAAGAAAATTGATAAAACCGGGCTCAGTATAACCTGGGCCTGGTTTTAAGTCTTTTTTACAAACCTTATCCAAGTTTGAATATACCTGATAGGAAGTAGTAGGTTAGTATTTTTTCACTAAACCCTGCTAACCCAAAGTTTTTAATCTATATCAGTGTATTTGATTTTGTACCTATAGAAACCGTTAATATGATTAGTCCCGTTACAGATTTGAGCGAATTTACAAACAAAGCTAATAGCCCTGTGGAAATGAAGACGTTGGTCGGTGAGGAGGTTTTTGATTTTTTGGATAACAAAGAAAATCAAAATCAGTATGATCAACTTTTTGAAAAATGTCCTTGGAAGACCGCTTTTCAAAACAGAGATTTCATCAGCACTTGGTACAGGCACTACAAAAGCAGTTATCTCCCAATTTTGGTTTATTCCACACAAGGCGATGAGCTGATAGGTGTACTTTCACTGGCGGCTGTAAAACCAAGTTCTGGACAAGTTAAAAAATTCGACAGAGTAAAAATTTTAGGTGCTGGCCATTACAGGGCTGAATACCAAGTGTGGTTGTCTGAACCTCACAACAGTGAAATATTTATCAAATCGGCCTTAAAAAGCGTAATTGAGCTTTACCCTAAAAGCGATATCTTTTTAAGATTTGTGCCAAATGGCGACTGTCTGGACTGGGTGGAACTTGACCCTTTTTGGAAAAAGCACTGCATCGTACAGTCCTTTAGAAGGGTGCTGATCAAAATGACGGAGCCTGAATTCCCCAAGCTCTTTACCAAAAAAGAATTTAAGAACAAGAGAAACAGGCTAAAAAGACTGGAAGGTTTTGAGTTTAGCAAAATCACCGATTTGGAGGAGTTTAAGAGGGTGCTGCCAGACTTGACTGACCAGTATGACTTTAGACAAGGAGCCATGTTCAACAAGTTTCCGTTTAGGGATGCTCCCGAGATGAAGGAACTGCTTGTGGAGCTTTTTAAGAAAAACATGCTCCATGTGACCGTGATGCGGGATGGGGAAGAAATTCTAGCCTCCATCGTAGCGGTAACCCATAAAGAGTGGGCGCACCTAGGAGCCATCAATACACATACCCCTTTCCATGGGAAAAACTCCCCAGGCTTTGTACATTTTATTATGCTTCAGCAAATGCTTTCTGAGGAAGGATTTAAAGTGTTTGACCTTACTGCAGGAGGGGATCTTTATAAGGAAAGAATGGCCAATTACCATGATTATGTGTACACATTGCTATTCACCCAAAATCAGACATTCAAGATAAAACGCAGCATTAGAAAGGCCGTAATGGGCATGCTTGTAAAAGCCAACATCCGCCCGATGTCTGTGGAACTTAACATTAAGCGAAAATTCTATTTACTCAAAAGTAGGATGAAGTTATGGAAGGAAAAGGATGTGGTTTTCACTGCCATCAAAAAGCGTTTGGCCGGTAAAAAGGACAAACCCGTTACTTTGGCAATGGAAGTCAATACCTCTTCAGACCAATTGCCTATCCGAAAAAATAGCCTGAAGGATAATCTAGAATTCAATGGTGGGGGCACTACGTTGAGCAAATGGGAATATCTGCAGGAGGCTATGCGGAAATTTGAGACAGGCGAAACCTCTTACACTTGGGTGAAAGATGGTGATTTGAAGGCTTGTGTTTGGGTGAGTGAAGAGGAGGATCTGGGTGTACCCGTGATCAAGGATTTTTACATTCATCCATCCGTTGATAATGAATTTAATTTATTTATCAATCAAGTAGCCGGCAAGATTCAGAAAAAGGGCGAAAAGATTAAGGCAGTGGTGCCTGGTTATGACAGTAAGCTTTTTAAGATTTTGCAGAAAGCAGGATTTGAAAGCAATGGAGCGGCCTAAGCCGAGAAGATTGACAGCTATTTTTAATATTTAATACTTTCCCAAGATTATATGAAAACATGTAGATTCGGAATGTGGCCTGTACTTCCATTAAATGTACACTTTAAGAAGCCTTCCGATTATAAGCCCTTTCCTTTAGATGAGGAAAATTTGCAGATTTACTCTAGAGCGCGTCATGCTATGTATAATGCCTGCAAGGCTTTGGGCTGGGGTAAAGAGGATGCTATTTTGGTACCGGCATATCACCACGGGTCCGAAATTCAAGCCCTTTGTGACCTGGATATCCAATTGAAATATTACGAACTCACGGATAAGCTAGAGCCCAACCCTGAGGAGTTGGATCAATTGATGACCACGAATGTGAGAGCTTTGTATATTACGCATTATTTGGGCTTTCCTCAAAATGCCGCCTTTTGGAGGAAATGGTGTGATGAGCGAAATATCATGCTGATTGAGGATGCCGCTCAGGCTTTTCTAGCTGAAAGGGATGGCATTCCAGTAGGTTCACATGGTGATTTCTCCATTTATTGTCTCTACAAAACTTATGGCTTGCCTGATGGCGGGGCCTTGGTGTCCAAAAAGCCTTTGAAGGATAATTATGCCAAGGCTCCCTCTGGAGTATGGCCAATGGTAAAGCGCCATATCAACTTCGTCTCTGAGCAAAGGGGTGAAGTGGCTGGACTGCATCTGAGGTTCAACGACGCTATGAGTGTCTATAAAAAGGTAAAGAATGAATCCAACGAAAAGGAACTTCAGTTGGGAGATCCTACCACCAGAGCCTCTGCGATGACCATGAAGTTGTTGCCTTTATTGTTGGATGAAAACACTGCCGCAAAAAGACGCGAAAACTACCGTTATATGCTAAGTAAGCTAGGGGAGTTGGTGCCACCACCGTTCAATGAATTGCCGGATGGGGCTAGTCCGTTTGCATTTCCTGTCAAACTGAATGATGCAAAAGAGTTTTTGGCGCGATTGAAGAAGAAAGGGGTAATCGGACAGCTATTTTGGCTCAATCCACATCCTACCTTGCCTAAAGCTGAATTTCCATTCAGTATAGAATTGAGAGAAGGGGTAATGGCCTTGCCGGTTCACCAAGATTTGTCTGTAAAGGAGCTGGATAAAATAATCAACGCAGTAAAAGAATGCCTTCCAGTAGTTCAATTGTAATATCTAAATAGGTCACCTTGAAAGCGTTAGATGGTGTAAATTACCTTTTTCGGGGATAATTTTCAGATTTCTAACTAGTATCGGCAGGTTTAGTATGGAAATTGCGATATATAAATAAGCGGTATCAGCGCTAGATAAAATTTTGTAAACTGAATTATATTTTTGATATGGAAGTAATGGAAGTGTCTACTGAAACTACATCAAGTGAGAGGACCATTGATATTGTAGTTGGGAATGAGGCTTTGAATCTGCTGGAAAACAAACAGTTTTGTGAGCAGTGGGATAGCTTATATGAAAGCTGTACTTGGGCCACCGTATTTCAGTCCCGTCAATTTGTGACTAGTAATTATACCCTGACTCATCAAAAATATACCCCCGTGATTGTCAAAATGGAGCATAACGGTAAACTTACCGGTTTGCTTACCTTGGCAATTAATCCTCCGGGAAGGAAAAAAAGTAAAAAGAACAGCTATTTAGTTGGAGCTGGCCATGGTGAGGCTGATTACCATGCTTGGCTAACTAGCAGAGAGGATAGTACCTATTTTGTGGGAACTAGTTTTCGCAAATTATTGAAAATGTTTCCAGGGCAATATATTTCTCTGAGACACCTAAACCCTGACGTACCTACAGACTGGGTAGAGAAAGATCCCGAAATAGGCAAGTTGTGTGTTTTTCAGCCTTTCAATAGGGCATTGGTGGATTTGGATAATTATCAAATCTCCAAAAGAGACCGGAAGCGCATTAACCGGATGAACAGGATCGGTCAGTTTGAAGAGGTGAAAGATTTAACTGTTTTTGAGTCGATAATCGACGACTTAGGAGCTAAGTACGATTTCCGACAAGCGGCAATGTTCAACCAGTTTCCTTTCAGTGAATCCCCTACCAACAGGAAATTCTTGCTGGATTTATTCAAACGTGGTGTGATCAGGGTTACGATTTTCCGGACAAAAGACGACATCATTGCCGGAATTGCCTCTGTGCATGGAAAGGAGAGGGCCATATTGGGAGGGATAAATTTCCACTTGCCATCCTACTCCTATTATTCACCTGGGTATATCCAGTTTTTGCTGCTGTTTGACCATTTATCCAAAGAGAAAAACCATAAGTATTTTGACTTGACCCCAGGAGATGATCCGTATAAGATGCGTTTGGCAAGCAAGGTGGAAACTGTTTATAAATTATCAGTGACTCCTGATCCAATATTTAGGGCAGATAAGCAATTTAAAATTAAGCTTTACGACTGGATCCTGAGTAAGGGACACAACCCATATACAATTAAACTTCAGATCGACAGGGAGAAGTACATCATGAAGGAAAAAGGTATGAAAACATACCTGACCCAGCTGATAAAGTCAAAAATTAAAAAACCTGTTATTGATTCCTACAACCTGAGCCTAAACGGCCAAGTGCCGGAATCAGCTTCTTTGGTTCTAAAAAGGAATAATCTGAAAGACCTTCTGGATTACCAATTCGACGGCACAAAAGCTACCCGCTGGGAGTTTTATAGTGATGGAATGAGAAAGATGGAGGCCAATGAAGAATGTTTTACATGGGCCAAAGATGAAGTGCTTTTAGCATCTGTTTGGTTCAAAAAGGAGAAGAGGGAGCAGACGGAGGAGGAGTTCGTTTTAGTGTATGACTTTTATTTTGATAAAGAAGCTCAAGGAAGTGAGAAAGAGTTTTTTGAATCTGTTCTGAAAAGGCTAAAAGAAGAGGGGATTGAAAATGTGCAGGTTAAGTTGGGCCCCGATGACAAAAACCTGTATAGTTTAGTCAAAAGCTATCAGCACTAAGCTTAAGGCCGAAATGGTCTATTTTTAAAGTAGTAAGATCTAAATTTTTGCTGTCATTCAAAATAACATGGAATGGAGGAAACTATAGTTAGTAAAGAGGATGTGGCGAGGAAGGTTTCATTTAAAGATGGCATCTCGTTATTTATAGCCGAGGAAGTGTTATCGCTTCTGGAGGATGAAAAATTTATTGAAGATTGGGAGTCGCTTTACTATTCTTGTGAATGGTCAAACGCTTTCTTAAGTCCATCTTTTGCAAAATGTTTTTATGAAGTATTTGAAAAGGAATTTACTCCTTTATTGATTGCTCAATTTGAAAAAGGTAGATTGAAGGCATTACTTCCCTTGAATGTGGAGGCTGAAGCCATTATGAGCCAGAAAACATTTAAGGTAAAAGGCGTTGGTTTTCATTATGCCGAATACCAAGGCTGGTTGGCTGAAAAGGGGCTTGAAGTAAGTTTTATAAAGGATGCCCTCAAGCTGTTGCTAAAAACTTTTCCAACAGCGGAAATCCATCTTAAGTATCTACCTGCGAAAATCCCGGTAGATTGGGTAAAAGAATCTGAATGGTCGTCCAAATGTGCGCTCCAGAAATGGGGCAGGCCACTTATGCGCATGAATGATCCTGAATTGCCCAAGTTTTTCAAAAAGAGAAGCTATAAAACCAAGCTGAATAGGTTGAAGAGAAGCGGGAAGCTTGAATTCAAAGAAGTTACCGGTAGGCAGGAGTTTTTGGATATGTTACCAGGTTTGGCTTTGCAGTTTGATTTTAGGCAAGGAGCCATGTTTAATAAGAAACATTTTCAGGACAACCCCAAAAAGACCGAGTTGATGACCAGGCTTTTTGATGCCGGCTTGCTTCATTCGACCATCCTCACCCTTGATGGGGAGATAATCGCTTCTATCATTGCCGTAACGGGCCAAAACTGGATCCACCTTGGGGGCATCAACACTCATAGCCCAGAGCATGCTGTTCATTCTCCAGGTTTTGTGCATTTCGTCCTTTTAAGTGAATTACTCTCCAAAGACGAAAACATGGTATTTGACCTCACCCCAGGAGGGGATGAATACAAGGAAAGGTTGGCTACCGATCGAGATGTCACATATGGGCTGATCATATCAAACAATAGGAAGACGATCCTGACACGGAAGGCTCGGGTGGAATTTGATGAATATGTGCTCAAGCAGGGCAAAAGGCCAGTTTCGGTGGAGAATGATATTCGAAAGGAGCTACATATTTGGAAACAGCGAGCAAAAAATTTGACTAAGGGAAATTTAGCCAGATTGCTGGATGAGCCCAAGGTGAGTCAAAAAAATACATTAACGGTAAGAAAGGCTGGAGCCACCAATTCGACAGCTGCTAAAGTTTCCAAAAATAATTTGGAAGATTTATTGCTCTATTCGTCGGATGGCAACCATGCAACGAGGTGGGAAGCATTGATTCATTTTATGAAATCAATGGAAAGAGGAGAAGATGTCTATTCAGTGTCCGACGGTTCAGAGCTGTTGGCTTGCATCTGGGTAGCCTCGGGGAAGGCAATAGCAAAGAATGAGGTATTATCACCGATTTATTCTGCAGAGGATAATTTGATGTATCATTTCTATTGCAAGCCCAATTACAGAGAGCAGTTTGGGGATTTCTTCAAAGCAGTTGTAGATCAATTGCACAAGGAAGGCTCTATAAAAGCCCTTTTCAGCAAAAAATATAAGTTTTTAATTAATGACTTGGATTGCCTGACGGCAAACTAAGCGCGGGGAAAAAAGTGTGCGTTATGCAAGATCTGGTGAGTGAATATACTTTTACAGTTGATAAAGTGGAGAATAAAGGGAAAGTTGTTTTATTGACAGGTCAGGCTGCCTTGGATAAATTATTCGAGCCTGATTTTGTGAGCGAATGGACTGCCCTGATAGAGGCGTGCCCTTGGGCAACTGCTTTCCAAAGTCCCCAGTTTGTCAATTCTTGGTATAATGCTTATCAAAATGATGCATTTCCTATTGTTGCCTTACATCTTGAAAAGGAAAAACTGAAAGGCATCATGACTATGGCGATTCTAACTTCCAAGAAGGATGAGCAATTGCTACGAAATAAAACTGTCAAAATTACCGGTGCAGGAGGGTATGATGCGGAATACCAAACCTGGGTATCCGAGAAGGATTTTGGAAACAAATTTGCCCTAAGTGCTATCGAAGAGATAAAAGCGGTATTTCCCAAATCAAATATCATTTTTAGGTTTATTCCCGCAGGTGCCCCAATTGAGTGGTTAGACCAGTCCGAATGGAGCAAAAAGTCTGTATTGCAGCCCCATAAACGACCATTGTTAAAGTTTGAAAATCCAGACTCCAAAAAAGCTTTTAAGATCAATAAACAATACAAAACAAAATTGAATCGGCTCAAAAGAGAAGGTGTCGTTAGTTTTGAGAAAGTAGCGTCTTATGAGCGTTTTGAGGAGGTCTTAGATGATTTGGCTGTCCAGTATGATTTCCGGCAAGGTGTGATGTTCAATAAAAATCAATTTAGGGACTTTCCCGCCCGGAAAAAGTTCATGTTGGAGATGTTTCGAGAAGGGGTACTACATGTTACGTTGCTCAAACTTGATGACCACATCATTGGCTCAATGGGGGCGGTGTATGGCAAAGATTGGCTACACCTTCAGGGATTCAATACCCACTCGCCGTTTTATGCCAAACATTCTCCTGGGATTCTTCACTTTCTGCATTTGGGAAATCATTTGTTTGAAGAAGGCTTTGAGGTTTTTGACCTCACACCCGGGGGCGATAAGTATAAGGAGAAAATGGCCACAAGTCATGATGTGGTATATAGTTTGGTTTTGACCGATAGCCTTGTCTTTAAGTTCAAAAGACAGGTAAAAAAGAAACTCCATGCCTACTGGGAAAGCAAGGGGCTTAGGCCTATGAGTGTGGAAATGAATTTTGAGAAGAAGGCCTATCTGTTTTCACATCGACTTGATTTACTTAAGAAAGAGAAACTGGGATTTTTTCGAAAGAAAGCTTCTCCAGCTATTAAACCTCATCAGGTTGAAATGGCTAAACCTATTAAAGGGATATGTAAAAACGAAATTCAAGATTTGCTTCAATTTGAGGAAGTAGGAACAAATATCTCCAGATGGGAATATTTGGAGGCAGCCATGTCCAATTTAGAAGAAGGACAGGGCTTGTTTACGTGGAGCGAAAACGGCGTGCTTTTGGCATCGGTTTGGATAATAGACTCCAAGGATAAGTATGCTAAAGGCTTCCCTGATGGACTAACCTTGATAGATGAGTACCTTCATCCGAATATAAAGGATCAATATGCATCTTTTCTGAAAGGGTGTGTCAATCGATTGCAGGAAGAAAATCCAGGACGCAGTATTTACCTGTCTACTGCCGATGGTTTTGAAACTTTAGCTTAACCGCACCGAAGATTTTTTTTATTTAAGATTTTATGGAAGAATTGATTACCAAAAAGACTATACAGAAACCCCAAACTTTTCAGATTTTAAAAGGAGCTCAAGTCCTTGATAAAATTGAGGAGCAAGAATTTTTAAGCGATTGGGAAGCCTTATATGAGAACTGTAAATGGGCAACAGCATTTCAGCGTCCAGGGTTTGCGACCGAATGGTATAAGGTTTACCATCATCAATATGCACCAGTATTGGTGTATAAATATGATGACAAGGGTTTGGCTGGCATTCTTGCTTTGGCCATAGATGGCAAAAAACTCATAGGCGCAGGAGAATCCATTTCCGAGTATCAAGTTTGGCTGGCCCGAAATTCCGAGTCCAGTTTTATATCCACAGCCCTACTAGGCCTGCAGAAGAAGTTTCCCACTAAAGAACTGCATTTAAAGTATCTACCACCCCATACTCCTGTGGAGCTATTTGCTGAAGGTGCCTTTGCCTCTACATCATTCCTAAAGACCGTGGATCAGCCCGTACAAGCCGTGGATGGGGAGTATGCTGATGAGGAATTGAAAAAGAAAAACAAGAAGGAAAAAATCCGGCGATTGAAAAGGCTTGGCGAACTTTCATTTGAGCGTGTGGATTCGTATGAGGAGTTTGAGAAAATTTTCGATGAGCTAGCAATTCAGAGCGACTTTAGAAAGGGAGCAATGTTTGATGCTGTTTTTTTTCAGGAAGACCCGCTGAGGAAAAAGTTTCTACTGAGTCTTTTCAAACATGATCTATTGCATACTACCGTACTAAAGGTTGATGAAGAAATCATCGCCTCCAATGTGGGGGTAATGGGTAGAGGTTGGGTCCATCTTCAGGGAATCAATACGCATTCACCAACTTTGGCCAAGCATTCGCCTGGCATCCTACATTTTTTAATGCTTGGCCAAAAGCTAAGCGAGGAGGGCTTTCATTCCTTTGACCTCACGCCTGGGGCTGATGGATATAAGCAGTCTTTGGCGACTGGAAATAATGTGGCCTATGAGCTCCGAGTTTTTCCTTCAGTCAAAGGCAAAAAGGCAGCGGATACCAAGGAATCCCTTCACCAGTATTTCAAGGGTAAGCTCATGAAAATGGGGATGGATAATTATGGACTCAGAGATTTCAGGAAAAAGAGGTCAATCTGGAAGCAAAAAGCCAAGCTTGCCTTGAAAAATAAAACCATATTCAACCCATTTAAGAAAGAAGAGGCGCTGAGCCTTTATGAATTTATCGGTGACAAATCCAAGTTGGCTAATTCGGAAAAGGTTAATTTAAATAGCCTTAGAGACTTGCTGCTTTATCAAAGCGGTAAATCTTTAGTGACGCGTTGGGAATTTTTGGATGAGGCGATGAGAAGGTTGGAAGTCGGACAAAATTGCCTGACCATTGTGGAAAATGGAAGGCTCCAAGCATGTGTTTGGTTGCGGTTTGATGAGCAGAAGAAAGCGGTGGATTCCTATTTTCCAGGTCTGCCGAAAAAATCCTTATTACTGGAGAAATTCTATTTTGCTACTGCTGAAAATGATGAACGTAATTTTCAAATGCTGCTTAATTCCGCAATTGAATTAAATTCGGATCGGGAAAAGTATTTTGTAGCTCTAATAAAAAAGCGAAGAGTTGACTCTTCGCTTTTCCAAAATATCGATTAGTATCCCATTAACTGGTGATGGTAATTTCCTTCTGAAAGGAAAAGGGGTCCTTGGCCAATAGCAAGGATAGCATTTTGGCGGTGTCCCGAAGGCCGAAATTTTTCAACAAACTAAATTTCAGCGTACCTCTTTTAGTTCCTATATAGATATTAGGGAAATTCATCTGAATCACCCCAGGCTCTATACCTGCGTCAACTTGTCCTAAACAACCGGTTACTTTTATTTTTTGGTTATCTAGTTTAAAATAACTTGGCGCTCCAGGATCATAGTAAGCATAATTCACGATTTTATGATGGATATTACGGGCGGTTTCTTCTACAAAATCTATCTTCTTGTATTTATTATAACGAGCCGTTTTGGATGCTTGCGTGTGATCTTGTTTGACCGGTTCAAGTTTGCCGTCCACAAATTGATCAACCGTGCTCACTAAGGAGTCATTGATCACCTTCATGGTTTTCTTTTCCAATGAAACCGGATCATCATCCTTATCCACAGGATAGTCCACCTGCCGAATGATATTGCCCCCATCCATTGCCGCATTAAGAAGAATATAAGAAACGGCGTTAATGGTGTCTTCATTTTTTAAAACCCATAATAGGGGAAGGGATCCTCTATATTTCGGAAGTTTTGAGGGATGAACATTGATTGTTCCTAACTCAGGTAGGGATAGAAAACTCGCCGGCAACATTGACCACCCATTTACCAAAAATAGCTTGATTCCCAAATGGTTTACTCGGGAGGCAATATCTGGGGCGTTTGTATCCAAAATTTTAATTTTCCGGTCAATTAATGTCTCGAGGTACGTTTCAAAACTTTTCACAAGTTCATTGGCCAGAAATCCTAACTGCTTGTACTTGGCAAAATGTCTTTTTGCTGCGTCATCATCGCCATTAGAGATGGCCCTATAGGCTTCGCGGAAGTTCTTTTCAGCTACATTCCGTGTTGGCATCTCGTAAAGCTCTGAAAGCAAAGCGACAGCACTTATTTCCACCTTTTCACTTGAATCTAAAACATGCGGGTAATCCGGCCCCAAATACAGGAGCTTAATTCTATCTTTCATAAAAATTTACTTTAAAAAAATCAAAACCGATAAAAGTTTAAATTTCTGTTAACAAACTGTTCTCTTCAATTCGCACTCTTGTAAAATTAAAATTCCAAGACTCTTCATTAGTTGGGGTTGGAATATTGAGGTTTACTTGTAAAATGTCCCCTTCCTTCAATTCAATAGGTTCAATTCTAAAAATGGAAGGCAACCAATGAGTTGGTTTTTCGAAGGGCGAATTGTCAATTAACAGTTCTTCATCAAAAATTATTCTAAAGTATAGAGCAAAGCCATCTAATTTACCGTTTTTAACAATTCTTTGATCAAATATCAGTTTTTTTAAGAATGAATCATCCTCAAGCTGCATGATGTCAAATTTGGCCACCGGTGTGGGAATAGCCAAAAAGGATTCAGCATCTCCAGGTTGAATATAGGTGTAGATCTCGGGCTTTGACAAGGGACTGTCCTCACTGTTGAGTAAAGCTTTGGTAGGTGAAAAGTCGATACCGTTAAAGTTATGCTCCCAGAGAAAAGGGGTGTTTCTTGCTGGAACCATGGTTATTGGTTCAAAATACATTTCAAACATGCTTGGCAGCATGATTCCTCCTGGTTTAAGCAGTCTTTTTTTGAGGTCTAAAAGATTTCTAATCATGTCTTCATTGATGAGGAAATCCCCGATTTGCTCGTGAAGAATCACATCCACTTTCTCAGGAGGAAGAAAATGTCCGCTATGTTGTTGGATAAATTCGATGTTTTGAAGGTTGTTGGCCTCGGCGACCTTTTTTGCATAATTGATCACATTGCCATGATCAATGGCATAAATTTTCTTCGCCTTACACTGGGATGCAAAAAAGGCTAAGATCCCAGTGCCTGTTCCAAGGTCCACCACAATGTCTCCCTCCCTCACATATTTGTTGATTGCACGAAAATAGATGTCCATCCTTGTGGAATCTGCGAGCATCCGTTCATGCTGGTCAATTTTTTCGAAGGAAGATTTGTTGTTTAATGAGTAGGTAAGGGACTGAAATAAAGGGCTTTCCTTTTTGAATTTCTTCCAAAATTGATAAAGTTGGCGAAGGATAGTTTTGAAAAATTGATTCATAGTTAAGAATGGTTTTGTTTTTGCTTAACCTATCTAAATTAATGAAAAAACCTTAATTTTGATATAATCCTATATTAAATATTTTGAATTAAAAGGTGTATAATTGGCTGTTATGAAAATTTTAAAGTATAATATATTGAATAAATAAATTACTGCTATGAAACTTGACGACTCTTTAAGCCCGTCACCTGAAAGGATATCAGATGTTCAGATTTTTTTGGGAAATGAGGTATATGATTTTTTAGAACAAAAAGATTATTCCAGTCAATGGTCCAATCTTTATGAAACCTGTCCCTGGGCTACCGTATTTCAGGGACTGGAATTTTTTGAGATGTTTCATGAAGTTTATAAGCAGCAATATCAGCCCCTGTTGGTAGTTTATTTTGTAGATGATAAGTTAAAAGCTCTTTTACCCCTTTCTTTTGAAACTTCTAATGGGAGAATTACCGGCGCAGGTGTAAATGATGCCCATTATCATGCATGGATTTGTTCCGAGGAAATTGGAAGCTGTTTTTTCAAAAAAGCGGTGGAGGAGCTTCGTGTACAATTTCCCCTTTCCAGCATTCGCATGGAGCAGTTGCCAGTAGGGATACCGCTGGGTTGGCTGGGGGCAGTTGAAAATTTTGATGGAGTGAAGTTTACCACCTCGGTACGGCCGCTAGTAAACTTGAAAGATCCCTCCATAGATAAACTGGCAAGGAAAAAAGATTTTAAGAGCAACAATAATCGGCTGAAAAAATGTGGGGATTTCGAGGTGGAATTTATTAAGGACCAGGAAAAATTTGACCAAGCTTTGGAAACCCTAATACTTCAATCTGATTTTAGAAAAGGGGCTTTTTACGGATTGTTTCCATTTCATAAAAACCCTTACCGATCTATTCTTTATAAAGAAATGTTTCGGAAGAAAATGATGTTTGGGTTAGTACTTAAGCTTGACGGGGAAATATTGGCGGGTATTACGGGTACTATCGGTAAGGATGGCTGGTGCCATGGCTCGGGACTTAATTGCCACTCCCCGCTATTTGATTACTATTCTCCAGGTTTTTTGTCTTTTATACATTTGATCCAACATTTGGAAAATGAGGGATATGAAACGCTAGACCTCTCCACCGGCATGCTGGATTACAAGAAACGGATAGCCAACCATTATGATGAGGTGTACGAATTGTTTATTCCCGCTGTAGATCAAGCGATTATTTCAAAGAAAAAAACAGGATTGAAGGACAAGTTAAAGGAAAGGATTTGGGCTTTTTTGGAAAAAAAGCCCCATCTGGATTTTGAAAGAGAGGAGTTGCGCGCCAAATTTAAGCTTTACCATAAGCAGCGTGATTATTTCAACCTGATTCATTTTTATCAAACCGGTAAGCCTTATTTGAAAATTGAAAAGTATGTTTCTTGCAGTGAAGCGGAGAAATTGCTGGGGGAGAGTTACAGTAAAAATAGCTTAAAGGAACTGTTGATGTATAGGCCCAAGCATGAGAGCTTGACCAAGCGGGAATTTTTGCTGGATGCATTTAGCCGGTTTAAGAGTGGGGAAGTCTGCTACAGCCAAAGCAAGAACGGAAAATTATTGGGGTGCCTATGGTGCAAAATTGCAGATGAAAAAACAGTGGAAATCACTTCCTGCTGCCCGAGTTTTATTAAAGGTGTCAGGAAGACCTTGCAAATTGGGGCCCATGCTAATCCTGAAAAGGTTAAGGTCATTATGCCAAAAAGTGTTGAAAAATATTTAAGTTAAACATAAAATTTCCATTATAAAAAAAGAGGTCTATTTAGACCTCTTTTTCATTTTATTCGTAGTGGAATGCCAAATTCCGGCTATTCTGCACATATTTTCTTCAAAAGTGGCACCCTCTAAAAACCCGAATCGTGGGATTTCCATTTTCTTATACATATTTTGCTTATTAAGATAAGCTGGGTTATTCGCAAAGGCCATTTTAAAGCCTAATGTTTCCAACATGTAAACTTCCCGAACACCGTAATTGCCGTTTGGATAGGCAAAATATTTAACCTCTCTTCCAATCCAGTTTTCCAGCTTTTCTTTGGATAACCGAAGTTCCTCAAAAGCCTTTTCGTCATCGCAATTTGTGAGGATGGGGTGGGTGTGGGTATGAGCACCAATAGTAACAAATTTTGAAAGGGAAGTATTTCTCAACTGATCCAGCGTCATGGCTTCCCTTTCCAAAGTGACTGAGCCCTTGATTTTCTCTAAGGTTGCCATCCGCTCATTGTTTGAGACTTTTTTAAGCTGTTGAACCGATGGGTAACCTTTTCTGTCAGCTTTCAAAAAATAGGACCACCAATAGGTGCCCTCTTCTATGGCTTCTGTTGAAAAGAATATGGTTACAGGAACCTGGTATCGGTTCGCTATTTCCACAATGTTTTCCTCGTTGGATTGCCATCCATCGTCTACGGTCAACAATACGGCTCCTTTTGGCAATTCAAGGTTATTGTCGATGATTTCTTCTAATTGTTCTGGCGAGATGAAAGTCATGCCCTCACTTTTTAGCCACACAATTGTTTTTTCAAACTCCACTTTTGAAGGATTGTGAAAATATACCGACAAAATGAAATTACCTTCCTTGGCTTTCTTAAGAGCTCTTTTTACGAACCCAAGCTTGATAAGGAGTTTTGCCAAAGGAAATGCTACTACATTTCTTAAATTTTTCTTCATAATTAACTCTACAAAAAATTTTGCCTTTCATATTCATTCTAGGCAACAAATTACTTAAAGGTTAAAGTCTGGCAAAGGTTAGAATATTTTTGCCAACTTGATTAAACTGATCTATTTCAGTTTTTCGATTATTGAACATTTGTAACAGCAAAATGTTAGGATCAAAACTTCATTCCAAGTGCATTCTGCATATAAGGTAAAAATCAAGCCGATCTTTTAAGAATTAGACTTAGGCTTTAGGGATGTAGTTGTAAATATAATATTTTTTAATTTAATAATTAAATAATTTTGTTCCAGCCGGCAGTTGCTAGTGTTTTCCAGTAGCCAGGAGCAGGTCTTCCACGCTTGATTTCTCACTTCCCAGTTTAATATTGTCAAAGTAAATCACCCTTTCAGTGGTGCTCGTTTTGCGTTTAGCCCATGAAGCTTTGTAAATACCCACCTTCCATCTTGGCAGATCGGTATCGTACATGTTTCCCCCTTTATGCTCCAAAACCTTTTCCCCGTTTTGCCACACCTCGACCAGACCGTCTTTGCCATGATCATGGATGATATGGAAAATGAAATGGTGCCACTTGTCCTTCTCGACTTTCCCTAAATAATAATCCTTTCGGGTGGCTTTCTTATTTCCGGTCCGAAACATAAAATTGTCCTGATGAACTCTAAATGTGGTAGCCGGGCTTCCTCCGGTTGCCTGATGCCATTGGGAAATGATATCGTTATCGTGGTCCCATTTAAAATGTTCGGAAGGAATGTATACTGAATAAGAGTACCATCTATCATGGTGGTCTTGCGGTGGAAAAAGTACCTCGCTTCGCTTACCATTACTTTGGATGGGGTCTTGTTCTCTAAGTTCAAATCTCCCAACCTTGTTCCGGCCGCCTGCCGGATCATCTACCACGGTGAAGGCATGATCTATGCCAAATTGCTGATGAACCTGTCCAAAAGGGTCTCTGCCGTTAAAATCCTCTTCAATGAGTACTTTGGGTGGGTTTAGGGTTTGCTTAATGGCAATGGAAAATGCACTAACTGCGCTTTGGTCGTAGCCTGTGACAATCAAGGCTAATGCGGTAAGACAAAAAAAGGTTGCTGATTTCAATAACAACTGCATGACTGAAAATATTGGTTTGTAATCTCTTTATATATACTACAAATCCAGCGCCATATAGTTATGTGCAAGCGGCGAATCAATTGGGTATAAACAAAAAAAGGTGGCCATTTGGCCACCTTTTTCTTTGGGATTGAGATTATCTCCACCATCTTCTTCTAGAAGGTCTGCTAGTTGTCTCATTTGAGCTAGTAGAAGTGCTTCCTGAGCTTACTGTAGAGTTGCTGTTGCTAGAGGTGTTGTTTGAAGCTGCATTGCCTACAGCAGTCAAAGTGCCTACGAGCATTTCTGTAAGGTCGGCTCTTTGGTTACCAACTTTGATGTTGTCAAACATTAGGACTCTTACATCTGTGTCCGTGTTTCTGTTGGCCCACGAAGCCTTGTAGATACCTACTTTCCATCTTGGCATTTCCAAAGGATACATGTTACCACCTTTTTGAGAAAGGATCTTTTTGCCATTGTGCCATACTTCTACAAGACCGTCACTGTTTGGAGAGTGCACGATGTGGAATACAAAGTCATGCCATACATCCTTTGTGGCTACTCCAAGGTCAAAATCTTTCCTGCTTTCCTTCGTGTTACCGGATTTTACAAGGAATCTGTCATTCTGAACCCTTACAGTAGTTGCTGGGCTTCCGCCTCCGGCTTGGTGCCACTGCGTGATGATGTCATTGTCTCTGTCCGTTCTGAATCCACTGGAAGGAAGGAAAACTGAATAAGAATACCATCTGTCTTTGTTGTCTTGAGCAGGGAAGAGCACTTCTGATCTTTTACCGTTGCTGGTGATTGGATCATTTTTTCTCAATTCGAATCTACCTGCTTTGTTACTTCTGTCTCTTGGATCTTCTACTACATTGAAAGCGTGGTTGGTGCCAAACTGCTTGTGAACCTGACCAAATGGGTTGCTTCCAAGGAAATCTTCTTGAAGAAGAACATTGGCTGAAGTAGATCTCAGAGCAGTCATCTCTTCAGAGAACTCTCCGTGTCCTGTTGTGTCACATGATACTGTCGCTAGTCCTAGGATTGAAAGGCCGACAAATAAGGTAAATTTGCTTCTTAAACTTTGCATTTTGTTTTCAATAAATTAATTGCTGGGAATTTTTAATTTTTGCTGGGGTTGGTTTTACTCTGTGTGAATAAGGGCTTATGTTTTTTATCTTTTCACGCATTTCAAAAGGATGGAAGTGTTATCTCATAGTGGGACTTCCTCGGCTCGTGTCTTTCATCTCTATGTCTGTTATGGTGAATATTTTGGTTTGTGATATTGTATTAACAGTCTGCCTAAGCCAATTATTATACCCTGAAAATTAACTTCTTTTAATAACTTTGATTGATTTATAATAAAAAATAGCTAATAAATTATATTATTCCGTTTTATTTCAACAAATAATGATTAAAATATTACTTGTATCCCAATTCGATTTGGGACTATTACTTTATGGGGATTAGGTATGTCAGCAGGTTGTATGTAATAGTCCCTCTGATAAAAATTAATAATTCATAACAATAGAGATAAATTATAAATAATTAAAGATTGATTTGTGTTTTGATATTTTGGTAATTTTTGCATTATTATGGTCTTTAAGTAAAAGGTTCTTTGTAGTATATAAACAGTTTAATTTTGAGTATTAAGGATATAAAATCGTAAATAAATGGTTGGATAATTATTTTATTGTAATGAGCACTAATGGGTTGAAGTGAGCTTTGGGGTTTAAATATCCCCACATTGTAGAATAGGATTTACCAATACAGGTTACTTTTGACTTGTTAAAAGTGTCATATAGTTATTGATAATCTTGTTAAAATTATATTATTTGGGGTATAGGATGAAATAAGTATGTGTGATGTGGATATATCGTAACTGTAGTTGGCGTAGCTAGTATTGGGGTGTTTAAGTAATGGTGTGTGAGGTTCAAATTATGAGGCTAAAAAGTTGGATTTGATAAATAGATAAATACCAGTGGCTTATCCTGATTGGGGAAATGTGTGGGGTGAATATGGCGTTGGTTGAAAAGCGGGCCAAGACAAAATAATCGACTTTAAACGTATGGCTTTGCTAAGACCTAGCTCTTCAAATTCAAAAGTAAACGGTCCGAAGCTGCGAGAGGTCAATTAAAAAAAAAAAAGGCAACCCCGTGGATGGGGTTGCCTTATGAGGAATTGGGATTGATCAAATTTTATCTGCCTCCGTTGCCACGCTGCTCTTCACGCTGGTGGGAATTGTAAGGTACGGTTGGTGTTTCTGACCCGCCTGTACTTGGGTTGGTATTTGGCGATTCCGGATTGGATGGAGGTGGAGGAGTTGGTCTTACTGGCTGGGCCGCGGCTCTTGCTTCTGCTTCTGCCTGGGCTTTGGCCTCTGCTTCGGCTGCCGCTCGTGCTTCAGCCTCAGCTGCCGCTCTTGCCTCAGCCTCAGCTGCTGCTCTGGCTTCTGCCTCAGCTGCTGCTCTGGCTTCTGCCTCGGCTGCTGCCCTGGCTTCTGCCTCAGCAGTAGCTCTTGCCTCAGCTTCTGCTGCTGCCCTGGCTTCCTCTTCGGCAGCCTTTCTTTCAGCTTCTTCTCTTTCTCTAGCTTCTTGCTCTTCTCTTTCTTTGGCTTCCTCGGCTGCTCTTCTTTCTTCTTCAGCTTTTCTTTCGGCTTCCTCACGTGCCTCTTGCTCAGCTCTTGCCTCAGCTTCGGCTCTTGCCGCTGCAGTAGCTCTTGGCGCCATGGCTTCTAGGTCTGCATTTCTGTCACCTACTTTTAGGTTGTCAAAGTAAAGCGTTCTTAATCTCGTATCAGTGCTTCTGCTGGCCCATGACGCTTTGTAGATACCTACTTTCCATCTGGGAAGATCCAAGTCGTGCATGTTTCCGCCTTTTCTTTCCATTACCTTCTCGCCGTTGTGCCAAACTTCCAAAATACCGTCGCTACCATGCGAGTGTACGAAATGGAATACGAACTCGTGCCATTTATCTTTTTCTACGTCGCCAAATACATAATCTTCTCTTTTGTCTTTGGTTTCACCGGATTTCACTAGCCATTTGCCGTTGTGGATTCTAAGTGTGGTAGCTGGACTCCCACCGCCTGTTTGGTGCCACTGGGCGATGATGTCATTGTCACTGTCTTCTTCAAATTCATCTGAAGGGACGTATATAGAATAAGAGTACCATCTTTCTTTATCTTCCTGTGGCGGGAAAAGAACCTCAGAGCGGATGCCGTTTGAGGTGATAGGGTCTCCGTAGCGAAGTTCGAATCTTCCGACCTTGTTGCTTCTGTCTCTTGGATCCTCTACTACATTAAAAGCGTGTCCGGTTCCAAACTGCTGGTGAACCTGACTCAATGGGTTGCTGCCGTTGAAATCTTCTGACATCAAGATGCTGGAGGAGGTGGATCTCAATGCGCTTGTTTCTTCTGGGTGTTCGTCATAACCGACGGTGTCGCAAGAAACTGCTGCAAGGCCTAAAGAGAAAAGGCCTAGAAGGTAGGTTGCTTTTGTTAATCTTCTCATGGGATACTTCTAAATACTATTAAGTGTTTGCTGGGATGAAAGGCGAGGGCAAAAATCTAAAAGGGCTTATGTTAAAGGGATAGAGTCTTTACCCTCACCGTTCTTGTGCCTTCTCTAATAGCCAATACCATTCCTTAATAATTGACTTCTTTTAAGGTTTAGAATTAAAAAACAATACTATGTATATTTTAAATTGTATAAAACCCATAAATTAAGATTTTTAGTTTTGTGCTATTTTACCAGAACTGGTAAGGGGGGGAATGAGTCTTAAATGCATTTGTTGACCAAAAAGAGTTGGTTAATAGTCAAATAAAAAGTTTTTGCACTATTGATAGTCAAAAATTGAATTTTACCAATTAGGTACATTTTTCCTATTTACAGGTAATTCTTTGCGAATGGCATGGGTAAATTTCTAAGGCCTGCCAATTGAATTTAATATTTAAAAAATATATATGAACTACTTGAAAATGTAAATGTAAATGTATTAAAATATGTAAGTGTCTTAATGTCAATTTAATGTCGCGCTATTTGGTGTAAGATTGTTCTACAATCTGTAGAGGTCATTGTACTTATAAAAAAGGCCTATTGTTGGTATTATTTAAAATGTGTTAATTGTCGGTATAATTCTTTTCAAAATAAGAATAATTATATAAAGGTATAGAATCTTATGTTTATGAAAATTTAAAAGTTGGATGGATGACAAAATCGATTTAAGGCGCTCGGGATATAAGTTCCAATTATGCTCATATTTTCCATTAAAAAGTGTGGAATCCGGTGCTAAATGTGAGACCTCTATAATTTGGCTTGATTAGGCGATATGCCTGATAATCAGAATTTACGCTTGATTTGGTTGTGATTTACTTCGTTGTACACGTGTTAAGGGGGTAGAAGCTGTATTCAGCCTGCTTTGTGGTGAACATTGGCTGTTAAAAACACTTGACTCAGGAGGGGGCTTTAAATTTTGGCAAAAAAAAAGTAGCCCATAGGGCTACTTTTTGGTCAAGGAATAAGAAGCAATTAAATTATCTTCTCCATCCCCATCCCCAGCTTCTTCTGGAAGGTCTTCTGTTATTTCTCCAGCCTCTTCTTTCATCATCAGTATTGTCTTCACTTACTTCTGAGGAAGATGATGAAGAACTGCTGCTGCTGGAGGAGCTGCTTGAGCTTGAGTTATTAGAACCTGAATCATTAGAGCTGCTTGAAGTGGAACTGCTTGAAGAAGAGCTGCTGCCTTCTGAGCTTGATCCGCCGCCTGTTGAGCTAGAAGATCCTGAACTGGCGCTAGATGAATTTCGGGCTACCATCATTTCTTCCAAGTTAGCTCTTTGGCTTCCGATTCTTACGTTGTCAAACATAAGGGCTCTCATTCGGGTGTCCGTATTTCTGCTCATCCATGAAGCTTTGTAGATACCGATTTTCCATCTAGGAAGCTCCATGTCGTACATGTTTCCGCCTCTTTCTTCAAGTACCTTCTCCCCGTTGTGCCATACTTCAAGCACGCCGTCGCTACCTGGAGAGTGAACGATATGGAACACGAAATCATGCCATGTGTCCTTAGTAGCTGGTCCAAGGTCGAAATCCTTTCTATCTTCTTTTCTGTTACCAGACTTCACAAGGAATCTGTCATTGTGAACTCTTACAGTAGTAGAAGGGCTTCCGCCTCCGGCTTGGTGCCACTGAGTGATGATGTCATTATCGCTATCTCTCTCAAATGTGTTGGCAGGTAGGTATAGAGAATAAGAGTACCATCTGTCTCTGTTGTCCTGGGCAGGGAAAAGAACTTCAGATCTCTTGCCGTTACTTTGGATAGGATCGTCTTGTCTCAACTCGAAGCGTCCAACTCGGTTGCTTCTGTCCTGAGGATCTTCCACTGTATTGAAAGAGTGGCTAACCGGCAACTGCTGGTGTACTTGGCTGAATGGGTTATTTCCCATGAAGTCCTCATTAATTAGGACATTGGCGGAGACGGATCTCAACGCGCTCATTTCTTCTGTGAACTCATCGTGACCTGTGGTGTCACATGAGATAGTGGCTAGACCTAGCGTGGATAGGCCTACTATGTAAGCCACTTTTGTTAAAGTTTGCATTCGATTACTGGTTATTATTTTAATTCTTTGGGATTGGTTTATGATTTTGCGCCGCTTGGAGGATGTCTTCAATACTTTAAGGGCTAATATTATTTTGTAATCCCTCCCGCGCTGCAAGGCTAGTTGTTGATTCCTCTGGGATCTCCTTTATTCGTTGTCATTTTGCTGGGGTTTGAGTTCGAATTAATTTTAGGAGCCGGCTTTTTCTGCCGCACTTGCTATATAAACCTTGAAAACAGGGATATTATTGTAGGCTGGAAAATTTACTTATTCCATGATTATCAAATTTTTAATTGACTTTTTTGAAGTTAAAATTAACTTTTACAAATAAAAAAGTGGTTTTTGAAAGAGGGAAAATAAGTTCAAAAAACTTGTGATTATTTAAAGATAGAGTTGGGATATAGCCCCATTTTGATTTGAAAAATGTACTTGGTCTATCCATTTCAGTTATTCGATGCTATTATGGATGGGATGAGTCTAAAATAGTCTTTTTCCAATATGAATGATTTATACCTTAAGACTGGTAAATTTTGTGTGGTTAAACAGTTGGTGCTGAGGTCAATTATAGATATTGTTTTCCAGCATCTTATTTATCTGTAAAGGAAAATTATGTAAATGAAGTGATCAAAAACGTAAATATAAAAAATAAATTTTTTTGAAGAATTTTCGGAGTTTAAAGACTCTTGGTGTTGAATATTTCAGGGGGTTTGGTAAAATAAGATTTCTTTTTGTGTGGTTAATTTTATAAGTAAAAATAAAAAAGTGCAATATGGTGGGGGTTAATGTCTGAAAATTATAAAAATTGACATAAAGATTTCAAGATGGAGGAGTGCGAGAGGTGGCGGATTACTAGCATAAAAAAAAGCCCGGCAATATTGCCGGGCTTTTAATGTCATTTGAAAAAATATTGGTTTAAAGGTTAAAAAGCAGATGAATGGGTTTTCTTTCCGAAGATTGTCATATAGATGATTTTAATGTCTAAGATGAAACTCCAGTTTTCGATATACCACAAATCGTGAGAGGTTCTCTGCTGCTTCTGCTCTAGCGTGTTTGTTGGTCCTCTCCAGCCGTTCACTTGTGCCCAGCCGGTGATTCCTGGCTTGAAGTAATGTCTTAACATATACTGCTCTGTAGATTCCTGGAACTGCTGGTTAAGTTGGCTTCTATGTGGTCTTGGCCCTACTACACTCATGTCTCCGAAGAAAACATTCAAAAACTGCGGTAACTCATCTATGCTGTACTTTCTTAAGTACTTGCCAACTCGGGTAATTCTTGGATCATTTTCTTGGGTAGACTTATTCCCAGTAGCATCACATTCTTTCATTGTTCTAAACTTGAATACTCTGAAAGGCTTGCCGTTCTTTCCTATTCTAAGTGGGCAATAAAGAATCGGTCCAGGTGAATCAAGCTTGATCAATGCTGCCACTATTAATAGAAGTGGAGAAAGGAAGATCAGCGCCATGGTGGAAAAGAACAAGTCGAAGAATTCTTTGGCCACGTAGGAAGAGGTTTCATCCAATGGCATTTGACGCGTGTTGATGGAGTCCATCTCTCCGTATTTTACAGACTTATAGTTTTTGCCGAATAGCTCCGAGTAGTCAGGGATGTAGCGTACTCGCTTGCCATGGTAGTCAGCTGCCTGCATGATCTTTTTGATCTTTTTGGAAGGTTTTACCGGTATAGCGATCACGATTTCATCCACCTCATTGTCGCATAGGATGTCATTAAGGTTGTCTACATCACCCACGATTTTATCCTGCTCGATGAAGGTTTCTTCTTTTTT
Organism: Litoribacter ruber; assembly: GCF_018449405.1. Lineage (NCBI taxonomy): Bacteria > Pseudomonadati > Bacteroidota > Cytophagia > Cytophagales > Cyclobacteriaceae > Litoribacter > Litoribacter ruber. Next base: position 160,065 of record NZ_JAHCMY010000004.1, on the reverse strand, counting down.
GCACTTGATGAAACCTTTAACAGCGTATTTGCTAGGGTTAGACTTATAGTAGTTGTATACATTTGCAGCGGCATTTCCAACTCCGGCCACCAGGGTATGCTTGACGTTTCTGTTTTGGTTGATTCTGTTCACGATATTGTTGATAAAGAAGTTCGAAGTAAATCCTAGTACTGGGAAGCCCAGTGAAAAGGCTAAAATGATGTTTCTTTCAAATGAAGGGAAAGAAAGGATGTGATATAAAAATGCGACTACCGCAATTAGGATGAAATAAGCTTTCAAGTACCGGAAAGGCCGGGACTCCATTGTTTTGGTGACTTTGAGATTATAGAGCTTTCTCCAGTAGCCGATAATAAACCAGATGCCCAGAACCCCCGCTAATATCATCCACTCATTCATAATAACTAATTCTTCTTGGAAGATGGCTACGGAGAGGGCAAAAGCCGCCATAAGCGTGATGATATCCCAAATAAAGAAGAACGTTGCTAAAATTTTTTCCGATCTAGACATAATGTGTTAGGAATAAAAACTATTCAAAAATCAATTCAGTATTGTAAGTTGCTTTCCACAGTCAACGGACTGGCCTATTTTTACTTTGAGTTAATCGTATGGGTCAGGCAAATGGGTGATAAGCTAAAATGGGGCCTGACTTTTAAAACTTTCAGTTGCTAAGTAAAACCAATCATAATCCTATATTTTAAATATACAAATTTTTTGTCAAATATTTATAAATGCTTGCCGTTATTGGCTAATATTTATTTAAATAATTTCATTATGTCTATACATCAACATTTACCTTGCCAAACTCTAAACGTTCTGATTAAAATTTATTAGATAATACATATTTTTAGGTTCAAAGAGCATAAAGATTATAGTTTACATTCATATACTCATATAAATGCTTCTTAAAACTTAAAATAATTTTTTTGAAGTGCAATTAAGTTGCTTTGGCGTTGATTTTGCACGGGAGGGCCTTCCTTTATTATGGCCTTTTATCCTGAAGATGAGCCTCTCATGTTTTTTGGAGTACCCTGGAGCCGTATTATATACGTTCTTGGGGTATGTACAAACTTCAATCCGTAATTGATAAATCTAATATGAAGCTTAAAATAATTTCAGCCTTAGGGCTGGGAGTGGTTTTGGGCCTAGGCCATCCCGCTTGGGCCCAGGATGATTATTCCAACCTGAATCAGCTCAATAGCCGCTTGCAGACTGTGGCAAGAAACAGTGCGGCGGAATTACAGTCTCTTACCAAAACCGAAGGGGGCAAGGATATTTGGATGCTTCGCCTCGGCAAAGGTGACCACCGAAACAAACCCGCCATTGCAGTTACAGGAGGTGTGGAAGGTTATCACCTACTGGGTGTGGAGCTTGCCGTGCAATTTGCCGAAAAGCTAATTCAGGAAAATGAAGGTTTACTTGACAATACCACCTTTTATATTTTCCCAAACATGTCGCCGGATGCCTACGAGCAATATTTTTCTTCAGTAAAATATGAAAGAAGAGGGAATGCCGCCCAGATCGACCATGACAGGGATGGACGGGTAAGTGAAGACCACTACGATGATCTCAACAAGGACGGGATGATTACCATGATGAGGATAGAAAGCCCAATGGGAGATCATAAGGTCAGTTCCGAAAACGATCTTCTTATGACAAAAGCTGACCGAAGCAAAGGAGAAAGAGGTACCCACCTTTATATGATGGAAGGTGTAGACAGGGATAAGGACGGGCAGTTTAATGAAGATCCTGAAGAGGGGATAGCATTTAATAAGAACCTGACGTATAAATTTCCGGCTTTTGAGCCATTGGCCGGTGATATTCCAGTGTCCCAGCCCGAAACCCGAGCGCTGCTGGACTTTTTGTTTGAGCACAACAATATTTTTGCATTCGTGACCTTTGGGCCAGCCAATAACCTTTCTAGCCCGCTTTCATATAATGCAGGTGATGCCAAAAAGAGGGTGGTGACTTCCATGCTGGAAAAAGACGTCGAGCTCAACAAAATGATTTCCTCCATATATAATGAGACCACTTCACTTGATGCTTACCGACAAGACAACAAGGGAACAGACGGAGACTTTTTCCAATGGGCTTATTTCCATTTTGGCAGACTCAGCTTCAGTACTCCGGGCTGGTGGATACCTGAGATGAAAAAGGAGGACAATGGGAATTACAAATCCCAAGAATCAAATTTTATGGCCTGGGCCGAGGATAAAGGGCTTGAAGACGTATTTGTGGATTGGACAGCCGTAGAGCATCCTGATTTCCAGGGTCAGAAAGTAGAAGTGGGAGGTATAAAGCCTTTTGTGATGCATAACCCGCCTATGGATATGGTTCCGGAGATTGCGGGTGAGCATAAGGATTTCATCATCAAACTCGCAGAGCTCCAGCCTTCTTTGGAATTTCACAACCTCAAAGCCGAAAAGCTAAACAATGGCCTGACCAGAGTTACAGTAGATCTTTACAATAATTCACCATTGCCAACCCATACTGAAATGGGGGAACGGTCAAGGTGGCTTCAAAAGATAAGAATCGATTCCAATAAAGATAAGGAAGATCTGGTATCAGGTGATAAAATTAAGCTTGTGGACTCACTTGGCGCATTTGAAAAGAAAACACTGTCCTACATTGTAAAAGGAAGCGGCACATTTGAGGTTAGAGCTGGTGCTCCTCATACGGGAATCGCAACATTGGAGGTGAAGTTATAATTGGTAGAAATGATGAAAATGAAAAAATATATTTGCGCCTTGGCGGCAGGAGCCCTTTTCTCTATTTCCGCCCCCATTAAGGTAGATGCACAGGAAAAGTTTTTTAGGGCTATAGGAACTCCTCATCAGCCGAAAGTTGAGGTAGCTTGGAACAGGTACTATACATATGAAGGTATAAATGAAGTCATGCGTAAAATTGCGGACGCCCATCCGGATTTGGCCAGAATGGAAAGTATCGGCAAATCTTACGAGGGTCGTGACATTTATTTGTTAACCGTTTCGGATTTCAAGACAGGTGACCCAGACAGGAAGCCTGCCATGTATATTGATGGAAACATTCACTCCAATGAAATCCAAGGAGCGGAATTCTCCCTTTACACTGCTTGGTATCTTACAGAAATGTTTGATGATCTGGATTTCATTAAGGAATTGCTGCAGGACAAGACCTTCTATATCGTACCTACTATCAATCCCGATGCCCGAAACAACTATATGTTGGAGGCCAATACGGCACATTCGCCCCGTTCAGGTATGATTGTTTTGGACAATGATGGGGATGGTGAAGCTGGTGAGGACGGTTTTGACGATCTAAACGAAGATGGACACATCACCATGATGATCCGCAAATCACCCACTGGCCGCTACATCAAGGATCAAAGAGATCCGCGAAAGCTAATCATGGTTTCGGCTGAAGAAAAAGGCGAATATGAGATGCTCGGTTATGAAGGAATCGACCGTGATGGCGATGGACAGGTAAATGAGGATGGAATCGGTTATTATGACCCTAATAGGGACTGGGGCTGGAACTGGCAACCCGACTATGTGCAAAGAGGTGCCTATAAGTTTCCGTTCAGTTTGCCTGAAAACCGTGCTGTCATGGAGTTTGTAATGGATCACCCAAACATTGCAGGTGCTCAAAGTTACCACAATTATGGTGGGATGATTCTAAGAGGGCCAGGTGCCGAAGAAGATAAGGACACTTATAATAGAGAGGATGTCCGTATTTATGACGCTATCGCCAAGAAAGGTGAGGAAATAATACCTGGTTACAGATACCTTGTAGTATATAAAGACATGTATTCTGTTTTCGGAGGAGAGCTGGATTGGTTCTATGGGGGACGTGGTGTTTATACCTATTCCAATGAGCTGATGACTTCTTATTTGTATTTCCATAAAAATGCCGGCAGGGGCAATCAGGATGAAGAAATGGCCGTGGACCGCTATTTGACTTTCGGAGATGCCTTTGTGGACTGGGATGAATACGATCACCCGCAGTTTGGGAAAATTGAAATTGGAGGGTTTAAGAAAAACTTCGGCAGAGCGCACCCAGGGTTCTTGTTAGAGCAGGATGCGCATAGAAACATGGCCTTTACGATTTATCACGCCTATCATACTCCGAAGTTGAGCGTGATGGATGTTAAGGAGAAGGATTTGGGCCGTGGGATGAGGGAGATTACCGCTACTATATATAATGAGCGATTGATGCCTACCCACTCCAGCCAGGATTTGAAACACAATATTGAAAGGCCGGATTATGTAACCCTGCAGGGTCCAAAAGTGGTTGCCGGAATGGTGGTGGAAAATGAGGACTTCAACAAAGTCGAAGAGCAAGTGAACAATCCTGATCGAATTGCCGTCAAAAATATCCCAGGGATGGAAGCGGTAAAAGTGAGATGGGTCGTAAGCGGTGGTGGCAAGTATTCCATAGATGTGGATAGTGCCAAGGGAGGGAAAGCCTCTTGGTCCTCGGATCAGAAAAGATAATAAAAAATCCCGGTCATAATCAACCGGGATTTTTCTTTTATTATTAACAATCAACCGTTTTTTCGGGTTGAGTAAGGTACATGAGAATATTGTCTTTTGCCACTATCAATACTTTTACCCTATTCATAGTTCTATATTTTAATTATCAACTGGAGGTGGGAAACGGCTCTCTTCCGTCTGTGGGGGAGGTGAGTGAGGAATATAACACCCTCTTCACGCCAGCCGGCTACGCTTTTTCAATCTGGGGGCTAATCTATATCATGCTGCTGTTTTTTATAGGTAACCAGTGGTATGCAGTCTTTACTCCCAATCCCGGTCGATCCGTTATCAACGGTTCTGTTTGGTTCTTCCTTTCCAATGCCATGAATACTTTATGGATTGTTTCCTGGACAATGGAATATATTTTCCTGTCTGGAATAATTATGCTACTGCTGTTATTTTGCCTGTGGAAGCTGGTCAGGAATCTGGGGCTCGAGCTGTATGATGCAGAGTTTAAAGAGATATTCTTTGTCTGGTGGCCTATAGCCATTTATTTTGGTTGGATAGTCGTGGCTACCGCTACTAATTTCGCCGTAATATTTAAATATGTGTTTGAAATCAATGAATGGATTCAAGAATCCACTTGGGTGACTGCCTTGATTTTTATTACTGTCATTGTATTTCTTTGGCTTACTTACTGGAGAAACCTGCGTGAAAGCTGTTTGGTGGGCACCTGGGGCTTAGCGGCAATTGCGGTCAAGCAATGGGGGCACGATGATCTGGTGGCTTTTTCGGCAATGGCCGGTGCCTTAATCTTATTTCTGGCAACAGGGATACATGCGCTGCAGAATTTTCGAACGCTGCCATTTGTGCGGCTCTTTCAGGAGGACTCCCCATCCCAAAACTAGACAAACCCTTTCAAAGCTTTCTCAAGTTCGCGTTTGGTTATTAATCCTCCTTTTTGCCAAACGATCTTCCCCTTTTTAAAAAGTATTAAATGCGGTATTGACCTTACTGAAAAACTCAAGGCCGCCTGCTTATTCTGGTCAATATTGATTTTCATCAACTCAATGGGGGCTTTTAATTCATGCAAAGTTTCCTGCACCACCTTGGCCAATGTCTGGCATGGGGCGCACCAGTCGGCGTGGAAATCTACCAAGATTAGCTGCTGGCTTTTGGAAAGTTTGTCTTTAAGGGTCTTTTTAGCCATGGGGATGATAAGAAAAAAGTCCTTTTCCCAAAGAGGAAAAGGACTTAGTATATTTATTTGTCTTCGCCCAAGAAAGGATATCTGTAATCCGTAGGGGAAATGAAGGTTTCTTTAATCGTACGTGGGCTCACCCATCTCAGCATGTTGATCATGGCACCAGCCTTGTCATTGGTTCCGGAAGCCCTGCTTCCTCCAAATGGCTGCTGCCCCACCACTGCTCCGGTAGGCTTATCGTTGATGTAGAAGTTGCCTGCGGCGTTTCTCAATCTTTTTGTCGCCAATGCAGCTGCATAGCGGTCTTGGGAGAAAATAGCACCGGTAAGTGCATATGGGGAAGTCTTGTCCACTAGCTCCAATGCCTCTTCAAAATGTTCGGCATTGTATACATATATAGTAAGCACTGGTCCGAAGATCTCCTCTTCCATTGTTTTGAACATTGGATCTTTAGTCAAGATCACTGTAGGTTCAATGAAGTAACCTTTGGACTTGTCAAAGTTGCCACCAGCGATGATCTCAGCCATGTCGGAATTTTTGGCTTCTGTGATGTAGCTAGAGATTTTATCAAAGGCCTTTTCGTCAATTACGGCATTGATGAAGTTGGAGAAATCTTCTGTACCGCCCATTTTGAAAGTTTTCAGGTCTTCCAAAAGGAATTCTCTTACGTCATCCCAGATGTTTGATGGAATATAGGCTCTTGAAGCGGCAGAGCACTTCTGTCCCTGGAATTCAAAAGCACCTCTGGAAAGTCCGGTAGCAACCTGCTTGGCATGGGCAGACTTGTGGGCAATTACAAAGTCCTTACCACCTGTTTCTCCTACAATTCTGGGGTAAGATTTATACTTATGAATATTGGTACCGATAGTTTTCCAGATGGTTTGAAATACGCCAGTGGAGCCAGTAAAGTGAATTCCGGCAAAGTCAGGGTGGTTAAATACCACTTCTCCCGCTGATGGTCCGTCCACAAAGACAAGGTTGATTACCCCGTCAGGAACTCCAGCTTCACGGAATACTTCCATTAAGACCTGTGCGGAATAAATCTGCGTGTAAGCGGGCTTCCATACCACCGTGTTGCCCATCATGGCTGGTGCGGTAGGCAAGTTGCCGGCAATAGCCGTAAAATTAAATGGCGTAAGGGCAAAAATAAAGCCTTCCAAAGGTCTTTGCTCCAAGCGGTTCCAAACCCCGTTTCCGGAAATTGGTGGTTGCTGGGAATAGATTTCCGTCATGTATTTCACGTTGAAACGCAAGAAATCCACAATCTCACAAGCAGCGTCGATTTCTGCTTGGTAAGCGTTTTTGGACTGGCCAAGCATGGTGGCGGCGTTGATTTTGGCGCGGTATGGCCCGGCAAGCAAATCGGCAGCCTTCAGGAAAATGGCTGCTCTCTGTTCCCACTCCAACATTTCCCAAGCTTCTTTGGCGCCCAATGCCGCATTGATGGCTTGCTCTACATGGGATTTATCCCCTTCGTGAAAATATCCAAGGATATGCTGGTGGTCGTGAGGAGGGCTCATAGGCACTTTGTTGCCCGTGCGCACTTCGTCACTTCCGATATACATAGGCACATCGACTTCCTTTCCACGCAATTCTTTGAGTGTGGCCTGAAGTTTTTCTCTTTCAGGGGAGCCTGGTGCATAGTTTAACACCGGTTCATTTATTGGCTCAGGTACTTTAAAAAAACCTTTCAACATGTTATTTTGAGTTTATAGTTACGCTGATTTTTTGCAAATATAAAGATTAAGGGTAGAAACCGGGCAATCTTACAGGATTGATTGGATCTCACTCAGGCATTTGATGGAATAGGTCGGGCGGATGTCACCTTTATCCGTCTCAGCTTCATTGGGGTTGAAATAGATCTGGTCCATATTGACCTGTTGGGCGCCGCGGATGTCTGATTCCAGATTGTCGCCAATCATGATGCAGGTTTCAGCAGTGCAATTAACCTGGGCAAGTGCATATTCAAAAATACGCCGGTCTGGCTTGCGATGGCCGGTTGTTTCGGATGTCACCACCAGGTCAAAATAATTTTGAAGCCCCGATGAGTTGATTTTTAGCCCTTGGCTTTCATTGAAGCCATTGGTGATGATATGCAGCTGATATTTCTTTTTCAGGTAATCGAGCACCTCAAGGCTGAAGGGGAAAAGGTTCGTCTTGCAGGAAGTCCTGTTCATAAAGTCCTCCTCCATTTCCTCCGGTATCCGTTGGGTGTCTGCCCCAAGATGTTCAAAAATCCTTTGAAACCTGATTTTCCTCAACCCGGCTTTATCAATCTTGCCTTTATTATAGAGTCCCCAAAGCCCATAATTGATTTCTATGAAGGCCTTGTAAAAGAGTTCATGAGTTTGCACCCCCAGATTATATAAGGTGTAAAGCTGAAAGATTTCTTGAAGGGATTCCCTCACATTGGTGTCATAATCCCAAAGGGTGTGGTCGAGGTCGAAAAAGATATGGTGATAGGTTTTCAAATTGGTTATTTTCTATAAGGGTTGTTTTCGATTTTATTTCTGGCCAACTCCCGGTTTGACTGCAGGATTTCAAAAATCTCCTGGTCTCGCTTGAGGTTGATATCCTTTTGGATAAACTTAAAAATCTGATTAATGATTTCAATAGCTTCATCTAATATGTAATAAAAAGTCCACTGGTCCACTCTGCGGCTTCCCACTAGACCGGAATTCTTCAGGTAGGTGATATGGCGGCTAGTTTTGGTTTGGGTGAAATCCAGGATGTGCTCCAGATCGGAGATCGAAAGTTCCTTGTTTTGGATCAACAGGTGGATAATGCGTACCCTGGGCTCCTCCGAAAGGGCCTTGAAAACCCGCATTCCGTAACTTAAGCTTATGTTTTTGAGTCGCATTTAATCAAATTTAACTAATAAATATGGCCTGAAATTAAGCAAATCCCCCGAAAATCTATTAATATAGCATACGAAATCAATAAGGCATCCGAAACCATTTAAAACAGTAAAAGGTTGACTTATAAAACCCCTTGATTTTGAAAATCAATTTACCACATATAGCATTTTTCCTGTTTTTCTTCGGTGCAACTTTTCTGTGCGCAGAAGTGCAGGCTCAGGATGAGCAGGAGAGAAGGATTCTCCAACTTTCCGGGATTATCCTCAATGCTGATAGTACAGACGCTATTCCGGGAGTAAACGTGTACGTTCCCAAAAAGGGTAGAGGTACCAGCAGTAATAATTTCGGATATTTCTCTATGCCTGTAGCAGAGGGGGATAGTGTGGTTTTCACCTTTATAGGTCTCAAAAAGCAGTCCTTTGTAATTCCCAAGGACCATAAGGATGACAAGATCAGCCTTATCGTCACCATGGATACCGACGAGATCCTTTTAGGTGAAATAGAGGTAATGCCCTATCCGACTGAAGATGAATTTAAAAGGGCCGTGTTGGCCTTGAATATCGAGGAGGATATGCCGCTAAACCGGGGCAATTTGAGTCCGCAGTTGCTTTTGCGTTGGGCTGAGGAAATGCCGGCTTCAGGTGATGAGAACTTCAGGGGATTCAGCCGTCAGCAGGTTATGCAGACCCAAGACAGATACGGACCTAGACCGCTGCCATTGCTCAACCCATTTGCCTGGCGTGACTTCATCAGAAGCATCAAGCGTGGTGATCTCAAAAGCAGGGACGATTAATTTACCGGTCCTTTAGGTCGGTTCCAAACCGCTGATTGAAGCCCTTTATGCCCTGCAGCCCCCCGGTGTGTAGACATAGAATGGTCTTATTTTCCAAGCCTTCGCATTGATCCAAAACCCCATAAAGCATCTTGCCGGTATAAATGGGGTCCAGCGGGATTCCAAAACTCCGATAGAAATATTCGATAAACTCCAAAAGAACTTTGTTGTGCTTGGCGTACCCTCCAAAATGGTAATCCGTGAAAATTGTGTATTCACATGAATGGTTGATCACCTGAGCATTAAGAAGATTTCTGAACTCTTCCCCCATGAAATCCCCTTTCAGAGCGGAAAATCCCCAGACCTGCTGATGCTTTTTCGCGGCTTTAACCAGTCCTGCCAGCGTTCCGCCAGTTCCTATGCTTGTTGCGATGATGTCGGCACGCAGGTCTTCTTCAGTCAAGATTTCCGAGGTTCCTTGAATTGCCAATTCATTGGTGCCACCTTCTGGAATATGGAAAAAATCACCAAATCTCTCTTTCAGACTCTCTAGAAAAATAGGGTCAGCTTTCATCCTATAACTTTCCCTGCTAATGAAGTACAGCTCCATCCCGTTTTCTAGTGCTCTCTCAAGGGTTGGATTCAGCTTTTTGGGTTTTTCACCCCGGATAATCCCGATAGATTTTATTTCCGAAAGCTGAGCTGCCACAGCCGTAGCCTGGATATGGTTGCTGAAAGCTCCCCCAAAGGTCAGGACTGTGTGATGGTTTTCGCTTTTTGCTTTTTCCAGGTTGTATTTGAGCTTGTAAAATTTATTGCCTGAAATAAAGGGATGAACCAAATCCAGCCGCTTGAGCAAAAGCTTGATGTTTTGTCTTTCCAGAGAAGGCAAATTGATGAGTTGGGTCGGTATCGCGTTTGGATCGAAAAGGGGCATGTTTTCAGATAATTCCCAAAAATACCAATTTCTTGTCTGACACCTTGTATTTTTGCATCATGAAAGAAGATTTAGAGGACGAAGAAAATTTCGATGATGGTGATGAAAACCTTTATGAGCATTATAGCATCAAGGTAGACAAGGGCCAGGCGATGGTGCGCATAGATAAGTTTGTGACCGACAAAATTGCCAACTCAACACGGAATAAAGTTCAGATCGGAATTGACCAGGGAAATGTCTTGGTGAATGACCAAAAGGTGAAGTCGAATTATAAGATTAAGCCTGGGGACCTCATCACGGTGATGTTTGACAAGCCAAAGATGGATAGCGAAGTGATCCCTGAGGAGATTCCTTTGGATATCATTTATGAAGATGACTATTTGATGGTGGTCAATAAGCCCGCCGGGATGGTGGTTCATCCTGCCCATGGTAACTGGACAGGAACCTTGGTAAACGGCTTGGTGTATTATTTCAATCAGTTGCCTACTATGCCGGGCAATTCAGGACGACCGGGATTGGTGCATAGAATTGATAAAGATACCAGTGGGTTGTTGGTGATTGCCAAAGCCGAGGAGACGATGACGCATCTGGCTCATCAGTTTTTCCACCATACGATCGAGCGGACATATATGGCGCTGGTTTGGGGAGAACCTGCGGAGGAACAAGGGACCATCGATGCGCATGTGGGCAGAAGTGCCAAGGACAGGAAGGTCATGCAGGCTTTTCCCGACGGCAGTCAGGGCAAAAATGCCATTACACATTATAAGGTGTTGAAAAAATTAAGGTATGTTTCGCTGGTGCAATGTAACCTTGAGACAGGCCGTACCCATCAGATCAGGGCGCACATGAAGCATTTGGGACATCCATTATTTAATGACGCAATGTATGGAGGGGATAAAATCCGTAAGGGAACACAGTTTTCAAAGTACAAAGCTTTTATCAAAAACTGTTTTGAGATTCTGCCTCGGCAAGCCCTGCATGCCGCTTCATTAGGATTTATCCATCCGGTGACCAATGAAAAGCTTCATTTCGAAAGCCCGCTTCCTGAGGATTTCACTTTGGCACTTGAGAAATGGGAAAACTATGTACAGACAGATGTTTAATTGCTGAATTTGTATAAATTCCCTGCCTGGGCTGAGGAATTATTAATTACATCGCAATCATTTTCCCGATTTGTCAATTGAGGAACTGGTATATGGTTGATGAGTTTTCAAAAATAAGCTCAAATAAATATTTGATTTTGCCAATATGGTAACCGAAAACGATTCAAAATAAATAATCTGTAAATATTGATCCAAATGTTTGAGGAATTTTAAATTTCCAAAGACCTGCCGTATATTTGTAAAACCAATTGGTACTCAATGTACGGATTGATGTAAGGTATTGTCCAATACGGAGAGCCGGCCAATAGGCTCAGGAAGGTTCGAATCCTTCTCTTACAACAGGTTATTTTGGGTTTATTGTTAATTGACTAAAGCTATGGAGTAATATTCCATAGCTTTTTTTATATTTCATTAGTTAAAGTTTTACAATTTTTTCCTAGAAAAATATCTTTATAGCCATATATAGGTTATTTTGCTGTTTGATTGCTTAGGTATGACCGAAAAAACACCCCAAAAGTTACAATTGAGCGATGGGCAACGGAAATTCCTCCGTTACTTTCTGATTTTTATTGGGACTATTCTTTTTCTACAGGTTACGGTATATTTCACATCTGACTTTCTTCTTCGCCGCTATATCAAAGAGCAGGTGGAAATTGCCTCGGATGGAAAGTACACCATTGATTTCAAAAGGTTTTATCTGTCCCTTTTGGAACGGGGATTTTATGTGGAGGGATTCACGTTGGTGCCTTCCGACGAAACGCTGGAAGAAGAAAAGCACCTCGCTTTTCACCGAATCGAAATACCTGAATTTTCCATCAAGGGGATTAATTACCGCTTTGGTGATAAGATTTTGGTTCTGGGAACCATTAGACTTACCGAGCCGATGATCCAGTCCCGTCTTCAGGAAATGGAAGAGGAGGAAAGAGGCGAAAGCCCGCTGCGGATGTTGGAACAGGAAATTCGGAAATCGGTAGGGGGTAACTTGGAGGATATTATTATCAGGGATCTGTACGTGGACAATGCGGACCTGCTGTTGGAGAATTTCATTAGCCAGCAGTCCATAAAAGCTGAAAAAACCCATTTCCACGTTGCCAACATCCAGATTTTGAAGGAAAGGGAGATTGCCACGCCTTTCAATGCCGAAGGGTTTGATTTCCAGATGGACAATTTCGAGCTGCTTTTGGCGGATAGTATTCACACCATTAAGGCTAACCATGTTGATGTTTCCTCGCTGGAGTCTTATATCAAAGGACAGCAGGTGCGTTTAGTCCCAGATGTGACCAGCCCTTCTGAAATCTATTATCAGGTGGAGCTCGATTTTTTGGAATTGACGGATGCGGATATCAACAAGGTGTTTTACACCTCCGAGGTTGAAGTGGGCAGGTTGGCGCTCAATTATCCCAAGTTTTCCATTTTCTCAGATGTGGTCACCGATGATGCAGAAGGGGCCATTGAATATGATCTTTATCCCCTGATTCAGGACATCCTGGCCTCCATCAGTGTGGAAAATATGGATATTTATAAAGGAAGCTATCTTCAAAGGAGCATCAGGGATACCAATCGCAACAGAGTGGAGGCGGGGTCTATAGATTTCAAGATGGTGGATGTGTACATTGGTCCAGATGAGGAAAAGAAACGGAATCAGTTTTTTCACGCCAGAGATGCTGCCCTTGATATCTCGGATGTAAAGATTGCCTTGGCAGATGGCGTCCATTGGGTAACCGGTCAAAAAGTGCTTCTTTCTTCCTTTGATGATGCGATAGAGATTACGGGCGTGAAAGTATTTCCCATTGACGATGAAGGAGAGACCCCTGACATAACCCTGTTTGAAATAGATGTCCCCTCCCTTTCACTTTCCGATGCCAATCTGAAGAAAATCTACAATGAGAATATTGTGGATATCAAGGAAATGATCATCAATGAGCCTTCCGTACTTCTCAAAGACGTGCGGGCCGGCGATGGGGACCAAAACTTGGCACAAACATCCCTTCAGGAATTAACCCGTGAATTCCTTCGGGCAATCTATGTGGAGAGGCTGGAAATGCGCAAAGGTAACCTTGTGCTTGATAATAGACTTCGACTTAGGCAGGATAGTTTGGCCTTTGGTGAAATTAACTTTGTGTTGGAAAATTTCCGATTGGACGAAGATGTGGACAGTCAGTCGTCTAGGATTTTCTTCGCCGAGGATTTGCAGTTGGAGATTCAGGATTATGCTTTGAAGCTTTCCGATAACCTGCACATGTTCACTTCGGATCGACTTTATCTGGATACCAAAGAGAATTTCCTTCAAATCAACGGTTTTAAATTTCGCCCGGCAGATCCCAATAATATTCAGGAAAACCTCAACCGATATGAGATCAACTCGGTGCTGGATATTGAAATCCCTGAGTTTTCTGCAAGAGGAATTGATATCCCTTCAGCATATTTTAGAGGCGAACTGCTTGTCAATCAAATTGAAGTTCCATCACCAGTGATTAAGCTCACACAATATAGAAAAGGTGAAGGGAGGGAGGACCGTGAAGAAACCGATATTGATAAGTCCGATATATATGATTTGCTCACCACTTATTTCTCAGTGATAAAGGTGGACTCACTTAACCTGATAGCGGGGACTTGGGAATATGAAAACCTGGGTCAGGACCGAATCCGGACTTTTGCAGAAGACAATGTATCCATCCGGGTTAAGAATTTTTACCTGGACCAATATTCAGGGGAAAGGGAGTTGCAATCCTTTTTTGCTGAAGAGCTGGATATCAGCTTGGACAATTATGTCTTTAATCTGGCGGAAGGACAATACAGCATAATCGCCGACAAAATCAGCTTTAATTCCGCCCGAGAGGAGATATTGACAACCAATGTGAGGCTCCGCCCGCGCAGGAATATCCCAGCCAAAGTTTCCATCAGTGCCGATATTCCAGAAATGAGCTTTGGAGGGGTGGATTTGGAGACCTTTGTATTTGACAATGAGTTATCGCTTCAAAAAGTGAAGCTGACCGATACGGACGTGCGTTTATTTATCAACCGGGATGAAGAAAGGGAGGACAGAAGAAATGGACGGGGCAGAAGGGGGCGCGACCGGAATCTCCCAAGAACCATTGATGTGGTGCAGATTGACACCATAGAGGCTGAAAATGCCCACATCAATGTAGCTTACCGTATTGACGGAGTGAGCAGGGAGCTGATCGATACGGGGATAAACCTCAAGTTTTTCAATTTCCTATTGGACAGCACCAAGCTGACCCACGGGGAAATTGCTGAATTCTTTGGAAACATGGAGGCCAGCATCGATGATTTTTCACTGGTACTTCAAGATAGTATACATTCGATAAATTTCGCCAAAGTAGACCTCAACACCCAAGATGAGGAGATTGTATTTACCGACCTTGCTTTGACACCCATTAACACTGTGGGCCAACCGGGTCGGCCTGTGATTTCTGCAGCCGTTCCGAGAGTGGTGATGAAGACCGAATCCCTGAATGAACTCCAGCAAACTGGGGAGTTTATCATTTCGAGCCTGAAATTAGATGATCCAGTCATAGCTCTTTATTTGGACAACGGAGAGAAAACAGTTAAGAAGGTGGAGAAGACTGAGGAGGCCCTTCAGCAGATTCTGACAAACCTCTATATTGGCAGGTTTGAAATAGGGGGAGGGAAAATCCAGCTTTTGGAAAAAGGTACCGCCCAAGACATACAGACTTTCTCCAACTTGGGTTTGGTGCTCAGCGACCTGAACTTTGACCTCACCCGAATGGGTGAGCTTGATACCAAGTTTTTCCTGAATTCAGACTATGAGGTAGTGATTCCAAATTACGAATTGGAGCTGAAAGATAGCCTGAATGTAGTCAGGGTGGGGCTGGCAAAGCTTAACGGAGATCAACTTATCTTAGATGATGTGCGCATGTTCCCAAAAGTAGGGAAATACGAATACATTAGGAAAGTAGGCCACCAAACCGATGTTGCGACAGTACACATTCCGCAGGTGGTTTTTGATGGGCTGGATTTGAACAAGTTTGTGGAGGATAAGAAATTTGTAGCCAGAAGGCTTGAACTCCACGACCTTTCGGCAGAGGTATTCAGGGATAAACGCTTTGAGATCAAGGAAGGTAATTATCGCCCAATGCCGCAAAAGCTGATGATGAATGCTGGTATTGATGTGACCGTAGATTCACTGATTATGTCAAAGGCAAACATCCGCTATCATGAGTTTCCTTCCAAAGGTATGGTGCCTGGCAATATACAGTTCAATGATATGGATATATCCATTGCGCCTTTTCAGCTGACCGAGAACCCGGATAATTATGAATTTCAGTCCAGCGAGCTGTTTGGCAAAGGGTTTATGAATGAGGTGGCACCCATGGAGATTTCGGGCACCATGTACTTTTTTGGTGATTTCCCGATGAAAGTGAGGGCTCAGACAGGTGAATTTGAGTTGGCACTCATCAATCCGATTTTGGAAACCAATGCTTTTGCGACAGCAAGAAGAGGAACTATTGAAGAGGCTCATTGGGAATTTATAGCCGACGATAACAGCGCAAGGGGGGAAATGACTGTGCAATACAGAAAGCTTAACCTGCGCTTACTCGACGAGCGTACTCTAGAGCAGGGCACGGGAAGAAAGCGGATTCTTTCTTGGGTGATCAATGCCATAGCCGTGAGAAGCAACAACCCCCGAAGGCTTTTCAATAACCTGGTGACCTCAACCATCTATGAGCCAAGGGACGACAGCAGGTTTATCTTTAATTACTGGTGGAGGGCCACGCTTTCTGGCCTAAAAGGATCGGTAGGATTGGGGCAACCCAGGATTCCCAAAGAAGAGGAGATGGAAATAGTCTTTCCAGAGGAGCCCTAAATGCCGCTTTGCTGTGAATAGTGTCGAGAAAGTTTTAGATTTGTAATCTCAAATTAAGAGTTTTCCATGCATAACGATAAAATAGAAACCCTTTTAAATGAAATCACTTCCTATAAGGCCAATTCCCCTGAGGAGTTGGAAGCTTACAGGATGAGGTTTATCAGCAAAAAGAGTGTGGTAGGTGAGCTTTTTGCAGAAATGCGAAACGTCCCCAATGAAGAGAAGAAAGCCTTTGGCCAGAAGATCAATTCCGTGAAGCAGGCAGCGGAAGACAAGTTTCAGGAACTTATTGAGGCGGTAGGTCAAAATGGCAAAAGCCAAAAATCGACTGACATTGACCTTACTTTGCCGGCTACCACTTTGCCTGTAGGAGGGATCCACCCTTTGACGGCCACAAGGCAGCGCATTATCGAGATTTTTGAGCGTATCGGATTCAACCTTTCTGAAGGCCCGGAAATCGAGGACGACTGGCATAATTTCACGGCGTTGAATTTCCCTGAAAATCACCCTGCCCGGGAAATGCAGGATACCTTCTTTTTGGAAAAGAATCCGGATATCGCCCTTAGAACACACACTTCATCTGTTCAGGTGAGGGTGATGGAAAACCAAAAGCCGCCGATCAGAACTCTTTCTCCGGGAAGGGTTTTCAGAAATGAGGCCATTTCGGCAAGAGCCCACTGTATTTTCCACCAAGTGGAGGGGTTGTATGTGGATAGAAATGTCGGATTCGCGGATTTGAAGCAGACCTTGTATCACTTTGCAAAGGAAATGTTTGGGAAGAATACCCAAGTGAGGTTTAGACCATCCTACTTTCCTTTCACTGAGCCTAGCGCTGAAATTGATATCTCCTGCCAGCTCTGCAAAGGTGAAGGTTGTAATGTCTGCAAAGGTACCGGTTGGGTAGAAATCGGCGGGTCAGGAATGGTGGATCCAAATGTTTTGGAAAATTGCGGAATTGACTCTGAAGAATTTACCGGGTTTGCTTTTGGAATGGGCATCGAAAGAATTGCCATGTTGAAATATCAGATCAAGGATTTGAGGCTATTTACTGAAAATGATATCAGGTTTTTGCGGCAGTTTAAGCCTTTGATTTGAAAAAAAGCCCGAAGACGGGAGACCGGAGACAGAAGGGGCGGGCAATGTTAACCTTGAACCATGGATTAGGAATATTTTAAACCCTTAACAAAAAAGAGGAGCTTTTCAAAGCTCCTCTTTTTTTATCTAATTCCGTCAGCGTTCTTTTAAAACGTCGCATCGGTCGTATGCTGGATCAATATCTATATAAACGTCATCTTTGGCACTAATAAACCATTTGTTGAGCAGGTTTTCTTCTTTTTGCCTTCGAGTCGCCGTTTTCAACTTTTCATAATCATCATTCAGATTGGCGCGGTGTGCTGGGAACTTCTCCTTGTAATATAGAATCCTTACCCTGTCCTCTTCACGCTCATTTTGGTATCTCATAGGCTTTGTGATGGAACCCACCTTCATGGTATCCAATGTGAAATACAAAACAGGATCATCCAGGTTTCTAAGTGTCAACCTATTTGCTCCGGTGTTTTGGTCACTGAAAAAGCCACCATTATCAGACGTGTTACGGTCGTCACTATACTCCTTTGCTGCTTTTGAAAAGGCAATGCTGTCATTGACAATCTTGGTTCTCAAGCTGTCCAAATATCTTTCAGCCTTTGCGATGTCATTATCGGTCGGCCTAGGTCTGATGAGGATGTGTTTGGTGTTGAAAGTGTTTCCCCTTCTTTCCAAAAGTTGGATCATGTGAAAGCCAAACATGGATTCTACCGGGTCACTGATCTCTCCTGGCTTCAAAGCCAAAGCAGTTGCCTCATATTCAGGAGCCAATTCGCCCCTTCTAAAGAAGCCCAGCTCACCGCCTTGTGCACCAGAACCTGGATCTTCGGAGTATTTCTTAGCCAGTGGACCGAAGTCCTCCTCACCGTTCAGGATTTTTTCCTTCAAACCTTTCAGGAAGTTCACCACTCTGTCTTTTTCCTCCCTGTTCACTTCAGGCTTTTTCACAATTTGGCCCACTGTTACCTCAGCCGAGAAAAACGGCAGGGAGTCTTTAGGGATCTTGTTGTAGAACCTTCTTACCTCAGCAGGGGACACGGTAAGACCAGCAGTGATCTTCTTTTGCATCTTATCAATGATCAATTGCTCCCTGATGGGCGTCTCCAACTCAGCTTTCAATTGGTCGGCTGTTTTTCCATACACTTCTGCCAAGGTATTTTCGTCGCCGCCAAACTGCTGCATGATCATAGAAAACCTTTGGTCAGTTTGCAGCATCACTTCGGCATCTGATACTACTACGGAATCAATCTCAGCTTTGGCCACCATCATTTTATTTATCAAAAGTGATTCGAAGACATCACATCGGGTAGGGGCGTCAAATCCTTCCTGCTGTTGGGAAATGGACTCCAGATAGGCTTTCTGAAGGTCTGATTCCAAAATGATGTAATTGTCAACCTTGGCAATGATCTTATCCACCACCTGTCCTGTTTTTGGAACAGGGGGCGTTTGGGCTGCGGTGTCTTGATCTTGCGCCATCAATTGCCCCACGCCAAGCAATATGGCCATGGTAAAAAAGCATTTTTTAATGTCAATCATGTATTGTAAACTCATTTTTTTCTAATGCGCGACTATAAATATCTTTATGTAGCTGGTCAGCTAAGCTTACTTTGCGCTTATTAAGGATGATTTTGGCTATTTCATCCCGCACAAAATCCATCGGGGGTACCTGATCGGCAAGCTTAAATTCCAGTATTTTGAAATAATAGGCAAATTCCTCATCCTCGACTTTATAAAAGTCGTTGCTTTTCAGCAACTGGACCTTATTTGGATGACCAGCCAATGGGGTGTTCTGGGTGACTTCGTCAAATTTAACCCATGTACTGTCCTCAAGAAAGAAATTGCTCGCATATCTTTGGGCTAGCTCCCTAATTTCTTTGCTGTTGTCTCGATTGGATTTCAACAGCCTTTCCAAATCTTTATTCTGGGGCAGCTGTTTTTCCAGCTTGAAGAAATTGACCCTACTTATTATTTCTTTTAGGATGAAGTTTTCCCTGTTCTGGTTGTAGTAAGCCGAAATTTCTTCATAAGGTACATCCTTGTCCAAGTTTTGGTCTACATAGTCTTTTTCATATTCATACACCATCAAGGCATATTTATAGTCCAAAAGTTTCCTTTCCAGCTCAGCTGGGTCTATAGATTTATTCTTCTCTGCCTGCTGCACCATCAGTTGTTTTCTGATCCAGTTTTGAACGTAACGTTCGGCAAATTTCGCGCTGTCTTCACCTGGGGTGATTTTAGCACTGAGAAACTCCAAATCAGATGAGAATAGACGCTGGCTGCCAACAGAAGCCACAAGACGGTCATCTGCATCTCTGCCGATCCTTTTTCCCGTGTTTTCACAAGAAGAAAGCGCACCCGCGAGGATCAAAAGGTAAACCTTACTTTTTAATAATCTCAAATACACGTTCTTTTTCTTCTTCATTCACCTGAATGGGATAGCGCTCCCTTAATTCTGCGATCAGCTCTTTCTCCAAAGTTTCTTGATAATCCTGTATCGCCTTGCCTCTTGTTTCTGAAAGCTTTTTGGGCCCAGGTTCAATGGAGGAGCCCAAGACCAAGAAATGAGAGCGACCATCTTGTTTTAACTCATGGTATTTCTCTGCTATGTCTACCTTCTGAAGCACAGCATGGTTAGCATGCTCAAATACACCGTCTTCAAGTTCAAATAAGCCAGGGTAATCATTTAGAAACTGGTCTTCCACGGCTGGCTTTAATCTAGAGCTGTAGGCTTTATTGGACAAGAATCTTCTTACTTTGGAGAGTTGCTCCTCCTTGTTCATTTTCACGATTAAAGCGGGTACTCGTTCCTTCCACTGGTATCTTTCCTGGTTTTTGGCAAAATAGGCCTCTAAACCCGCAGTGTCCAAAAGCGCTTTTTGCCATACCATATCGTTCATCAAACTGAACAGTAAAATACCGTCCCGGTATTCCTTAACGAGCATTTTGTATTCCTCATTGTTCTGAAGCAGTTCCTGTTCCTCGGCTATGTCAAGCTCTGCTTGGATGAATTTGTCAAACCATGGCTGGAAAAACTTCTGCGGGCTGGTTTTCACCACTGCCTGGTCACTCTCGATGAATCTAATAAAATCCCTCACTGAGCGATCCTTTTCCGCTATAGTGATCAACGTGGTATCCAGAAGGTTTTTTTCTTCCAATTCACTTTTTACTGCCTGTAGACTTTTTCCAAGGGCTTGGTCTATTTGTGGTTTGATGTTTTCTATTAGTCCACTGTTTTCCTGATAGCCAAATTTCGACTTCTGCATAGCCACCACCTGCGTTTGAATCAGAGAGGAGCGGCTGTCACGTAAAATTTTTGACCTTAATGCAGGCTCCATCACTTCATAGGGGGGGACTTCCCGCACATCTTCCAGTCGTATAATATGGTACCCGTAAGCCGTCTTGATAGGAGAAGAGATTTCTCCTTTATCTTTCAATTCAAATGCGGCTTTTTCAAACTCCGGAATAATGGCACCTACACCAAACCAGGGAAGTTTTCCTCCCGTGTTTTTGTTGCTTTGATCATCGGAGAAGTTTTCCACCACGGTATTCCAGTCTGCGTTTGGTTTTTGCAGCTCGGTATAGATATCGGCAATTCGCTGTCTGGCCCGATCCTCTGTTACGGGGTCTGCAGAATTGGTGCGTACCAGAATGTGGGATACGCGAACCTCGCCCGGATTGGGCTTTCGGTCTTCCAGTTTGATGATGTGATAGCCATAATTGGTCAGAATAGGAGCTGAAATTTCCCCTATGGAAAGGTCATAGGCAGCATCCTCAAATGGCTGGACCATAGTCAGAGCAGTAAAATAACCCAAGTCGCCTTTGTTTTCCTCTGCCGTAGGGTCATCTGAATGCTCCAATGCAAGTTGGTTGAAATCGGCCCCCTCTTCGGCTTCTGCCTTGATCTTTTCCGCCATTCTCAATACAGCAATACTGTCTTGCCTGCTGGCATTTTGAGGAAATTGCAATAGGATGTGGCTGGCTTTCAATACCTCTTGGGTTCTTGAATAGGCCTTTTTTATCTCCCCTTCCTGCAGGGAGTATTTTAAAATGAAGGGTTTCTTTAGGTCTTCTTTGAATATGGTGAATTCCTTGTCGAACTCATCTGAATCCTCCATCCCTAAATTGACCGCTTCGATTACTTTGAGCTTGTAATTGATAAAGGCATCCAGGCTTTTGTCAAAGTTGGCCTTGGAAATTTTGTCTTCGGCTCCCTCAAAGTGCTGGCTTTTGGTATAGATATGGACAAACTCGTCTGCAAAAATCTTTTCCTCGCCCAAGGTAAGCAGTGGCTGAGGGGAGTTGTCAATTGCGGTATTGGTATCCATCTTTGCGGATGGGGCACAGGCTAACATGCCCCCCACTAACAGGAAATGGAAATACTTTATTTTCATATATGTTGGCTTGCCGAAAACGATAGTGCAATGTTACAAATTTAATAGAAGAAAAATAGGGGTGGGATTGTATATGTGGAAATTATTAACAATTATTTGGAATTAAGCATTTTGGTCAATCTGCAGGTGTTTTGGGTTCCTGTAGATTCGAATTCAATGTTGTCCATTATTTTTTTGACCAGCATGATGCCCAAGCCGCCCTTGCGTCTTTTTCTTTTCACTTCAGCAAGTTCAGGCTGCTTGTATTCGAGTATGTTAAAGCCCTCACCGCTATCTTTGATCTCTATGACCAGCTTGCTTTCGGTTTGGAAGACTTCCAGATAGATTTTATCGTTGGGGTTGCACTGATGGGAATGTATCATCAAGTTGGAGCACACCTCATCCACAGCAAGCACCACCTGGTTTTTGGCTATTTCAGAAAGCTGCGACTTGTCCAATACCCCGTTGAGAAAACCACGGAGTTCGGAAAGTTTGCTTTTTTCACAACTTAAGATAAGATTATGCCTCATAGAATTCTTGAAGAGCTTTCTCTTTGGTAGTCTGGATAATAATGAGCTGGTCGAGTCCAAGTATGTGAAAGACATTATAAACTTTTTGGTTTAATCCGAAAATTACAAACTGTATGTTTTGGGCTTCAAATTCCTCCAGATAAGACATAAAGACACCGAGTCCGGCGGAGGAAATGTATTGAAGGTTGCTGCCGTCCAAGAGGATTTTCTTATTGGGTTCCATTACGGCTTGCAGGGCGTTGTCAAGATCGACGGAGTTGCTGGCATCCACCTCGCCTGAGAGGGTCAATATTACGTGTTCGTCTTCCTGTATCTTATCTATCTGCAACATAGTTTTTTATACGCTAATTAGCGGTTAGGGTTTATTTTAAAAACTTAACTATCAATAAAGAGTAATCATCGTCCGGCAGGGTGTCGGTGCCGATAAACTCATAAACTTTTTCCATTATTTTTTTGACAAGGTCTTCAGGCGACAACCTGTAGTTTTGCTCAAGGACTTCTTGCAGGTTTTCGAATCCAAACTCTTCCCCTTGCCCGTTTTTAGCCTCGATGATGCCGTCGGTATACATCAGCATGATGTCTCCAGGCTGATATTGCAGGGTTTTTTCCTTGATGAATTTCGAATATTGGGAATTGCGGAGAATCCCTAGTCCTAGACCATCTACTTCCAAATAGGCACAAGTGTTTTTCCTTGCGCTGTAATAAAGGGTGGGGCAGTGCCCAGCCCGGCTGTAATTGATTGATTTCGTGGCGGTGTCAATAACATAGTAGGTGGTGGTGATGAAGTGGTTTTTCTCCAAGCACCTGCCCAAAGCGCCATTTGCCTGGGACAAAAAGGTGGATGGTGGCAAGTCCTGCTGCACCAAAGTGTGGAAAACCCCCTTCATCTGCGACATGTTAAAGGCCGCCGAAGTGCCTTTTCCCGATACATCACCTATGATGATCGCAAACCTGTCAGGTGTAAACTGGAAGGTCTCATAATAATCCCCGCCCACCTCATCGGCCGCTTCGGAAAGTCCTGCAATGTCAAAACATTCGTTTTTGTGCAGCACAGATGGCAAAAGGCTTCTTTGGACCCGCTGCGCAATTTCCAATTCCTCTTTATATCGCTCGTTTCTGATCGCTTCGCTCAAAAGCCTGTGGTTTTCTACCGATATGCTGGCCTGTCCCACAAAGGTCGAGATGATATTAATCATTTCCTTGTTAAAGCCATCCTTCACCTCTTTGAGCAAATAAATATGTCCCAGCACTTCCTTATTTACACGAAGTGGGATGATTAAGGCTGACTTATAGAAGGGGTGTTTTATTTTGCCTGTCAGGTATTCAAACGACTTCGGTTCTTCTTTGGACAAAAAGTCTTTAAAGGGCTTGGCGCTTTTCAGCTGCTCTTCCACTTCAACTCGGTCTTCTTCGCTTATAAACCTTTGGTGGATAACTGTTGGATTTTCCCCCAAGGGAGAAAGTTCCAGCCAAGCGGCATCAACATAGGCGGCGCTCATACAACTGTCCATCAGGATATCCATGACCTCATTTTCACTCTGTCCAGGCTGAATAGATTGGCTAAGTTTTTGAAAATTGATGGCCTCAGTCAGCTTTTGCTCAAAGACTGAGGAGGTCGGCAGGTTGAACAGTGTCACCAAAAAGCTGAATAGCGCATAAATAAATACAAACCCAAATAGTCCCAGTAGAAATAGGTTCTCGGTAAGGCTTACCACCACTGTAGCTTCCTCGGTCTGGGTAACGGTGTGGAAAAACAGGAAGCCTGTTGAAAGCAGGATAATGACCAGAAATAAAATAGACTTCCATTTTTCCTTAAATGTAAGGTAGGGTATCCATTTCAGGTTTACAGAAAGTATAATTCCGAAAATGTAAATAAAGAATAGTCCAAAGATAAAGCTATAATTAAACGTGGTCTGGTTAAAGAACACGAAAAACATGCTGACCAGCAGAATGATCTCAAAGGCCTGCCATTGCTGCACTACGTTTTTGTCCTTTTGGTAAAGGATGAGCTGCCGCCAAATCAGGGCCACTGAGATCAAGAATATTGTGCTCAGCCCAAAATTGACATGATAGAAGAAATTTTTGAGTAAGGGGTCAGTGGATAAGCGGCTATTTCCCAATAGAAAGTAGAAAAAGCGGATCAGCAAGGTGATCCCCGCGGCAAACAAACCCGTAGAAACCCCTTTCCAAATCAGATCCAGAAAACTTATTCCCTCATTTTTTTTGATGTCATTGTGAAAAAACAAAAACACCATGATAAAAAATAGTGTTTGTAGTATCCAAGTGATTTCCGGGGAAAAGCCTGTATCCATACGGTTTATCGCTCCAAAAAGGCGGACCAAGTCCACAAATAGGAGAGCTAACCACGTGATGATGGCTAATAATAAGGCAATTCTACCGATATTTAGATTAAAGATCTTGAGCATAAATAAAAACCACTACAATAATACATAATCTAGCGGACTTTATGCTCTTTGTAAACTTTCCTTTTAAACTCTTTAAATGTTGCTGAAAATGAAAAATTATTTATCCAAAGTGTCTGTATTTTTAATGACCCTGCTTTTGGTTGCCTGTGCGGGTGCTGATGTGGGGAGTATTCTTCGAGGCGCTGCGGGCGGGGCATTATCAGAAGATGATGTGGCCAGCGGTCTGAAAGAAGCTTTGGTGCAAGGAATCTCTAAAGGTTCCGAAAGTGCCTCCAGGGAAGATGGCTTTTTCAAAAACGAGTTGATAAGAATTGCCCTTCCAGAGGAGATGAGGAGAGTGGAATCCACCATGCGATCCTTAGGTTTGGGTAGTGAGGTCGACAGGGTGCTGCTCACTATCAACCGTGGAGCAGAAAATGCCGCAAGAGAGGCAAGGCCTATTTTCGTGAATGCCATTAGGCAGATGTCTGTGCAGGATGCTTGGGGAATTCTTCGGGGAGAGGACGATGCGGCCACTTCATATTTGAGAAGAACCACATCTGAGGAGCTTACCCGGCTTTTTATGCCAAGAATTCAGGAATCACTGGATCAGGTGGGGGCCACGAGGCATTATTCGGATTTGGTGAGGGCCTACAATGCCATTCCAACCACATCCAACATTGATCCGGACTTGAATAATTATGTGACGGAAAGGGCGCTTGATGGACTTTTTACGCTGATTGCGGAAGAAGAGAAAAACATTAGAGAAAACCCGATGCAGAGGACTTCTTCCTTGATGCGAAGAGTGTTTGCGGCTCAGGATGGGCAATAAACAAAATAGGGCGGTGTATGCCGCCCTATTGAAATATCACATCATCAATTGTCCCTTTGCCAAACCGTCCTTCGATCAGTCCCATCACTTTGCTTTTGTTCATGATGAGTTCCTGCTTGATGGCGGCTGAGCTGAGCTTGACGAACAATTTTTTATCTTTTACAAAAAGACTTGAAGTCCTGCTGGAAACGGTGTTCCCCATCAGTTCCCCCCAGGCCTGCACAACCATCCGCTCATTAAATCTGTCTTTTAGCCTGTAGGTTTGCAACAATTCCTCAAACGCCTCTTTTAAAGGAGTCATTTCCTTTTTGCGTTTGCTGTAATCTTTATAGTACGCCATATGGTAAATGTAATCAAATAAACAGCTTTTCGGCAATCAGGTCAGCCAAAAGTTTTCCCTTTTTTGTCAAAACAAGCTTGTTGTCAGGATTTTCCAGCAGCCCTTCTTTTTTCAAAGTGGCAATCAGCTGGCTATGAAGCTCCAATAGATTTATCTGGTGCCGTTCTTGTATAAGTGTCAAGTCCACACCCCAAATGGTCCTCAAGGAGGTTAAAATGTACTCATTAATTATATCATTACCCGTGAGCGGGTCGGATATGATAGCCAGCGACCCGGTCTCCACACCAGTAATGTATTTAATGTTGTTGGCGATATTGTGCTGTCTGTTTTTCCCGTCAAAAGAATGCGCACTTGGGCCAATACCCTGATAGGGTACGCCCTTCCAGTAATTGCTATTGTGGATGGCAAACGAATCAGGTTTTCCGAAATTGGAAATTTCATATTGTATGTAGCCATTCTGCTCCATCTTTTCCTGCAGCATTTCAAATTGCTCGGCATTAAAATCATCCGAATTGGGTTGTATTTTGCCCTTTTTGGCCCACACCCCAAAGGCTGTCTTGGGCTCAATGGTCAGGCAATAGCTCGAAATATGTCCCGCATCAATTTCTACTGCTTTTTGCAAATCACCTTTCCAAATCTGGTGATCAGCTGAGGGAAAGCCATACATTAGATCGATGCTCAGTTTTTCGAACCCTGCTTTTTGGGCCAGTTCAATACTTTTTATCGATTCGGATGCCGTGTGTGCGCGGTTGCTGAATTGCAGGATACCCTCATTGAAGCTTTGGATCCCAATACTCAGCCGGTCTATCCCCAGCGATTTAAAGTCCTGTAGCTTTTTCACGGTGAGGTCATCAGGGTTGGTCTCTAGGGTCACCTCTTCCGGGTTGACTGCATAATTTGCATTGACGGCCTCCAGCAGTCTTTCCAACATTTTCGTGGGCAGGAGCGAGGGGGTGCCCCCACCGAAATAAATGGTCTTTATCAGTTTTTGGGTTCCCAGGTAGTCTTTTTGCAAGGCCAATTCGCGGCACATGGCCTCCACCATTTTTTCCATGGTTTGGGGATTGGTGCTGAAATGGAAGTCGCAATAATGGCAGGCCTGCTTACAGAAAGGAATATGAAGATAGATTCCGGACAATTTTTTATTACTTTTAGACCTCAAAGATACTGCTTTAATTTGTCATTTGTGGGGAGGGCTGTTTTCATATTGATTTTTTGCCTTTTGAGCCAGGACCTCTTGGCTCAGAAAAACAAAGCTATTCTCCATATTTTAGGACCAACTGACTCCCATAGAGCATTTCAGGATAGCCTTGAAAGGGAAAGTTACATTCTTTCCCATGTTGCCCAGCTGATGGAACAAGGCCACCTCATGGCGAAGGCGGAAAGGGTGGGGTTCCATACCGATACATTGCAGGTTGCCTTCCATGCTGGAATGCAATATCACTGGGTTGAACTGAAACAAGGGGGGCTGCCTGCAGAGGTACTGCTGAAAAGTGGTTTTGATGATAGAATGTTCAATGGCAAAGTTGTCTCCTATAATAAGGTGCTAAGTCTCCTCGAGAGGATAATCCAGGCTTCTGAAGGGCAGGGGTATCCATTTGCCGAAGTGGGGCTGGATTCCCTGGCCCTGAATGGCAACCTGCTTTCGGCTGGTTTGACCTATGAAAGTGGGCCTTTCATAGCTTTTGACACCATTAAAATCACGGGCAGTTCCAAAACCGATCCGCTGTTTTTGTCCAAACTCCTTCAGATCCCGCCGGGCACTCCCTTTTCGCAGAGAAAGATAGACCAATCTATATCGAGAGTAAGAAATCTGCCTTATCTCAAGATCACGGAAGAGCCCAGTTTAAGCTTCCAAAATAGTGAGGCTACCTTTTACCTGCCCATTGATGATCGAAGTATTAATATGCTGGATGGGATTATTGGCTTTTTGCCCAACGAATTGGAGCAGAACAAAATCCTGGTGACCGGCCAATTTGATCTGGCTTTATATAATGTTGGGGGAAAGGGACGCAATTATGCGCTGAACTGGCAGCGGCTCAGCCAGCATAGCCAAAATCTCGAAGTCAGTGCGGTGGAGCCACTAATTCTAGGGTCCAACCTTGACGTGATGGCCCAGTTCAGCTTTTTAAAACAGGACACCAGTTTTTTAAATCGTAATTTTAGGGTGGATTTGGGTTACAGGGTTTCTCCCGCACTTTATTTAACGTTTTTCAACAGCCGCCAAGCTGGTGGTCTATTGGATGTGAGCAGGTTTCAGCAGGCTGAGGTCTTGCCGGAAGCGGCGGATTTCAGGTTCAATAACTACGGGGTGCACTTGGACAATAACCGTTTGGATGATGTGTTTTTTCCAAGGAGAGGCCATTTTGCCAGCTTTGAAGTAGGGGTGGGGAATAAGCGGTTGCTGGAAAACACGGCTTTGCCCGAAAGGCTCTATGAAGATGTGGATATGGAGAGCCTGCAGTATTTCATCAAGTTCAATTTGGAAAAGCATTTTTATTTCCGCCCCAATGTGGGGCTTTGGACCGGCCTTCGGGCAGGACTGGTTGAAAGCAACAACCTGCTTTTGAATGACCTTTACCGGGTAGGAGGGCTGCGGTCGATTCGGGGCTTTAACGAGAATTTCTTTTTTGCCAACAAGTTTGCCTATTTGAATGTGGAGCCGAGATTTTATTTTGATACCTATTCTTATTTTATGATTTTTGCGGATATTGGCAGATTGGATAATAGTGTGGGAGGAGTGCATACAGATTGGCCAAGGGCCGGGGGGGCTGGTATAAATCTTGATACAGGGGGAGGGATGTTCCGCTTCATGTATGCGCTCGGAAGGTCGGCCACACAACCTTTCGCTTTCAATTACTCCAAGATACACTTTGGTTACACAGGCAGATTTTAGATGAAAAAACTTATAGGGATATTTTTAGGGTTGGTTTTGGTGGCGGGGCTTGCTAGAAGCACTTTCGGCCAGGTTTTGGAAAATTATAATTCAGCTTTTGAAATCACCCACCGCTTTGAGCCCTTTTATTCACCCGAGCGGGCTACAGTTGAAGTCAATGTTAAAGATTTTCCATCGGCCCAATTCAAGATCTCGGTACCAAAGGGTGCATCGGTGTTTGTAGAAAATGTCCTTTGGCAGCATGCCGATGCCGATACCAGTTTTATTGTGGGTAGCGATACCTGGAGAACCCAGTTCCCCAGTCAAAGTGCCACTAGAAAGGTAAGTATTCTAAAAAGAGATTTGCAGCCCAGGATGCTTTCGCTACATAAAGGCTATTTTGAAGACGCCACGCCTATTGTGTCTGAGCCGATCCTAGTGGA
Organism: Litoribacter ruber; assembly: GCF_018449405.1. Taxonomy (NCBI): domain Bacteria; kingdom Pseudomonadati; phylum Bacteroidota; class Cytophagia; order Cytophagales; family Cyclobacteriaceae; genus Litoribacter; species Litoribacter ruber. The sequence goes on along the minus strand of NZ_JAHCMY010000004.1, from coordinate 131,013 downwards.
GACAGCCATGGTAAAAAGGGGGAAAGACCGGCTAAAAGAATTCTTTTACATTGCCTTAGTTATTGTAATGGGTTTGGTGGCTTTATATAAGGTGGTGTTTCCAGTGGTGTTTACCAATATGCTCAAACCTGCCTCAGTGTTTACTGCCGAGGATTTTGCGGATAGCCATGCCAAAAGCCGAATTTTCTCCACCGACGTGATATTTTACCTTGTGATCTTCAACATGCTGCTCATGCTAATCGTAGTATTGGCTGTGTATTATATGGAGGTGTCCATTCTTAGAAACTTTTTAAGGGGGGAGCTCAATTTCCTGTTTTTGGTTTGGCTCCTGGGTTCGGTAGTCTTATTTGTTATTTCGGTTGGCAAGGTAATGTGGCTGAAGGCCACAACCTCTATTTATGAAGTAGGCAGGCTGGAGTTTATCCACTTCTTCTACATGCTTAGGGTCTTTTCTTATACCCTGTTGGTATTGGTTGCTTTTATTACCCTTGGGCTGGCCAATGACATCATGGAAACCCGGCAGTTGATCAGCTATTCTATGGTCTTGTTTTTCATACTATATATAGGTGGAGTTTCCATGCTGTTCTTTTTTATGACAAAGAAGGTTTCGTTTAAGAATTACCATTTATTTTCTTACCTTTGCACCGCGGAATTAATTCCCTTTTTGGCTATTGTAAAGCTGATTATAGGGTAGTTCTTTAATAAAAGGAAAGCAGAAAGAAGTAGTAAACCTAAGTAAGATGACTAAATCTACAAAAGACAGATTTAACCCTGTAAAGAGTATCCTAGTTTCTCAACCTAAACCTTCCGATGAGCGGTCGCCATACTTCCAGTTAGCAGAAAAATACAACCTGAAAATTGATTTTAGACCTTTTATCAAAGTAGAGCCAGTTTCCGTAAGGGACTTTAGGAAGCAAAAGATCGATATCCTCAAGCACACGGCCATTATTTTTACCAGCCGAAACGCCATTGACCATTTTTTCAGCATCTGCCAGGAGCTCAAAATCGAAATGCCGGCAGATATGAAGTATTTCTGCATCTCTGAGCAGACAGCCCATTATCTGCAGAAATACATCGTGATCAGAAAGAGAAAATTGTTTGTGGGGGTGCGTACGGCATCTGATCTGTTTGACTACTTCAAAAAGCACAAAGGCGAGAAATACCTTTTCCCATGCTCGGATATCCGCAAAGATGACATCCCTGCTTATTTGGAGAAAAACAACATTGAATTTACCGAAGCAATTATCTACCACACAGTGGCGGCTGATCTTTCCGACCTGAAAGACATTAAGTACGATATTTTGGCCTTTTTCAGCCCGTCTGGAATCAAATCCTTATTGCAAAACTTTCCAGACTTTAAGCAAAACAATACCCGCATTGCCGCATTTGGCCCTACTACAAGCCAGGCTGTGAGGGATGAGGGTTTGATTTTGGATATTGAGGCACCGATGCCCAATGCGCCGAGTATGACGGGGGCCTTGGAGCTGTATATCAAAAAAGCCAACAATTTATAGTATCTTTTTAATCATTTTACAGGTAATTTCAGTTAAATTGTGTAGAATAGTTCTTCCAAAGGCTATAGATACTTTTAACCTGATTGCTCCCGGAGGGGAGGGGTGGTTTTGCCCCATTTTTCTCCTGTGGAATAAGGTGGTCATGATATTTGAGACTACGCATGAAAAAAAGATATTACCTGATTTTAAGTGTACTTTGCGGTTCCCTGATTAATCTGTGGTGTACCTCTGCGGCCCATGCCCAGCAGGATGCGCAGTTTACCCAGTATATGTACAATGGGTTGTATTACAACCCGGCCTTTGCGGGCAAGGAAAACGGTTATCATTTTTCCGCTCTTCACCGCACCCAATGGCTGGGCTACAATGCGCCGTCCTCGGGAGGCAACGGGATAAATACCCAACTTTTGACCGCAGCGGGCAGAATAGCCAACACGAATCTTGGTTTTGGCTTGAACTTTGTAAATGATGACATCGGACCGACGGCCAATCAAGAAGTGAATGTTTCCCTTGGGTACCATTTGCAGATTGGAAGAGGGGTGTTGAGTTTGGGTGCTTCAGGTGGCTTTTTTTCCAGCACCATCAAATATGACGAACTGAACCCGGTAAACCCAGATCCGCTGCTTCCTGCGTCCGGCAGGGAGTCCCAGATCAATTTTAATTTTGGCGCCGGTGCGCTATATGATCATGGGAACTTTTATGTGGGTTTGAGCAGCAGGCATCTTAATGAGCCTGAATTTGATTTTGGAGAGGGGCTTTTTGGCAATCAATTGAGAAATCACAGTTACTTGTTGGCCGGTTACAGAATAAGGACTTTTGGTCAATTTAGTTTTGAACCTAACCTTTTGTTAAAAACTGTCTCCCTAGATAATTTTTCATATGACATCAGCGTTATAGCGACACATAATGATAAGATTAGCGGGGGTTTAGCATACAGAGGAGAGGAGTCAGTGTCGGTATTATTTGGGTATAGCCTGTTAAGGGATAATTCTTTAAGGTTGGGATATGCATTTGACCTAGTAATAGGAGGGGTGGAGGCCAAGGCTCCCACATCACATGAATTCATGCTTGCTTATCAATTGCCTACCGTAGCTCGCGACATCCAACGGGTGATACAACGAACGCCGAGATTTAGATTTTAGGAAAAAAAAGATTCTTTAATTTTATAATTCTTTTTGCGATTTTCTAATATTTTCTACTAAATTTCGAGCTTGTAGTGTGTGAAAAATATGGAAATAACAATACAATTAAATTAGTGTCATTTATGTATAAAAAAATGAATTCACGACTTTTAGCAGTGATTGTAGGGTTTCTGGCAACGACCCTACTGCAGGGTTGCGGCCTTTTTGGGAGCAGTGGAACTGCCAGTGAAAAGGAAAACAGAAGAGGGGAAGTTACCGGTGTCCCTAAAAGATCAGGTTGGAAGCAATCACTTCCATATGATATGGTGCCAGTGAAGGCCGGTACGTTCTGGATGGGCCAGGCCGATGAGGATATTGCCGTTTCCCAATCTGCCTTCAACAAGCAGATCACCATTTCGGAATTCTACATGGACAAGTATGAGGTATCCAACAACAAGTACCGCCAGTTTCTTGAAGCTGTAAGAGGTGGTGACTTGGCTCTTGGTACGCCCACTACCCAGGCAGATCCCCCACAATTCAATTTGGAAGAGCTATTGCCGGATACCACCGTATGGTCTTCAAGCTTTACCCACCACTATGGTGACCCGTTGATGGAGTATTACTTTGACCACCCAGCTTTTGATGATTACCCAGTTGTGGGCATCAGCTGGGAGCAGGCCAAGCAGTACTGTGAGTGGAGAAGCTACCATATGAACGCAAACGACCGCTCTGAATACGACATGCCGAAGTTCAGACTCCCTTCAGAAGCAGAGTGGGAATATGCCGCAAAAGGTGGAAAAGATGTTGCCAAATACCCTTGGGGTGGTCCATACCTGAAAAACAGAAGAGGTTGTCTAATGGCCAACTTCAAGCCTGGAAGAGGTAACTACATAGATGACGGATTTGCCTACACTGCCCCAGTGGATGTGTTTGCTCCCAATGGTTTTGGTCTTTACAACATGGCCGGTAACGTAGCCGAGTGGGTGGAAGATGCCTACAACCCTGCCGGAAGCTCTCTTAGCTGGGATTTGGATCCGGTCTTCAAAGATCCAAATGAGCCTAGAAAAGTGGTAAGAGGCGGATCTTGGAAAGATATTTCTCACTACTTGGAGACAAGCACTAGAACTTACGAATACCAGGATGTGAAAACTGCTCATATCGGTTTCAGAACTGCCATGACCTTTATCGGTAGATCAGGTTCCATGGATGTAGGATCTAAGCGTAGAAGAAGAAGATAGAAACAAAACAACCTTATATAATCAAAAAGCAACAACATTAACAAAAAATTAGAGTAACATGTCAGCAAACAACAATTCGTTTAGATATAAATTTTACGGCGATATCATGCCTAAGATTTATGGTATCGGTGCAGCAGTAGTAATCCTTGGGGCGATGTTTAAGATTTTGGACTGGCCAGGGGCTACTTTGATGATCGGTGTGGGTCTTACTACTGAGGCCGCAATTTTCTTCCTTTCTTCTTTTGAGCCAAAGCATGAAGACGTGGACTGGTCAAGAGTTTATCCACAATTGGCTCCTGACTATAATGGTGATGGTATGCCAACTATGCCTTCTGCGGCCAAAGGCGGTACCCCAATGGCGGATAGCACCACCCAGAAATTTGACAAAGTATTGGCCGATGCAAAAATCGGAGATGATCTTATAGAGAGCCTTGGTAAAGGAATTAAAAATCTCGCTGAGTCAGCGGAGAAAATGGGTTCACTTTCCAATGCGGCAGTTGCTACCAATGAGTATGCAGAAAATGTAAAAACAGCATCAAGAACTCTTACGGACATGAATCAATCGTATGCTCAGACAGCCACTGCTTTGGCAGAAATGTCTTCTGCTACGGGTGATGCCAAAGAATACCATGAGCAAGTAGTAACGGTAACTAAGAACCTATCGGCACTTAACGCAGTGTATGAAATGGAACTTCAGGATGCCAACAACCACGTGAAAGTGCTGAACAAGTTCTACTCTAACGTGACCGCTGCCATGGAAGGTCTAAATGAGGCAGGTAAGGAAACTGAAGCCTTCAAGAATGAGCTTGCCAAATTGAACCAGAATGTAAGTTCATTGAACAAAGTATATGGTGGCATGCTAACAGCCATGAAAGGTTAATTCAATCTTTCAACTTAATTAATGTTTGACCATTTAAAATACTACTATGGCTGGAGGTAAGGAAACTCCAAGGCAGAAGATGATCGGGATGATGTATCTCGTTCTGACCGCTCTCTTGGCGTTGCAAGTAAGTAATCAGATACTTCAAAAGTTTGTTCTTCTTAACGACGGGTTGGAAAGAACATCCAAAAATTATATTGAGAAAAATGCTTTCATGGTTAACTCCATCAGGAGCACTGTAGAGCAGCAAGGTAACAATGAGAGAGACTTGCCAAAAGTTGAGGCAGCAAGGGAAATTAGGGAGGCAACTTCTGATATTTTCGCCTACCTCGAAGGATTGAAGCAAGAGCTCATTGACCAGACAAATGCAAAGAATGAGGATGGAACTTATAAGACAAGTTCTTTGAAAAACCAGGATATCACTGGTAACATCTTCAATAACAACCGCAAAGGTTATGAGATGGAGGAAAGGCTGAATGAATTTCCTGTCCAGATCGAGAATGTTCTAGCAAGCATTGGCATCGAGCAAAATTTCGATCGAATCGCTAAGGATGCCAGAGAAATTGACCTTTTCAAAAATGATCCAAACGCAAACTATAAGGATTTCGTAAATCTAAACTTTGTGAAATCCCCAGTTGGAGCTGTATTGGCACTTATTAGCCAGTATCAGAATGAGGTGTTGAACATTGAAAGTGAGGCGCTTTCTTCCATTACCAACTCAATTGGTACCTTCTACTTCAAGTCTGATGTATTTGAAGCCAGAGTGGCGGCCAGCAGCAATGTAGTGGCAGCAGGTACCAAGTTTGAAGGTGATATGTTTATAGCTTCTGCCTCTTCGTCTGCCATGCCTAAGATGACAGTAGATGGTCGTGAGGTGCCGGTAGAGGATGGATTCGGTAAAATCAGTTTCACCGTTCCTCCTGCTTCAAACTATGACGACAGAGGTTTGGCTAAGAAAACCCTTCAAGGTGAAATTACGGTAAACATTGCCGGTAAAGACAGTACTTTGGCGGTTAATTATGAGTACTTTGTAGCTAAGCCGGTTATCAGAGTAGAGTCTGAGACTGTCAACCAGCTTTACGCTAATTCGGCTAACGTGTTGATGATTGATGTTCCTGCTTTAGGTACTTCTTATGCACCATCCTTCACCGTTTCAAACGGTAGGGCGATCAGCGGAAGCAGACCTGGTCAGGTAACTATTATACCAACTTCTGACTCAGGAAAAGTAACGATCGGAGTAAGCAGTGGAGGAAACAAGATTGGTGATGTGGAATACGACATTAAGCCGGTACCTGCTCCAACCATCCGCCTTCATGATAATAGAGGCCCAATTGATTTGACCTCTCCATATGCTTCACCAGGTCCAGGTACATTATTGGTGAAAGCCATACCTGAGGCTAACTTCGGAAGAACTATGGCTAACGATGCCAACTTCGAAGTAACCGCTGGCGAGGTGAGATTGATTAGAAATGAAGTTCCAAGAGAGACGGTTCAGATATCAGGAGAGACTGTCGGTGGGATTAATAGTTTGAGACAAAGAGCGCAACCTGGCGATAGATTTGTAGTGGTGGTGAGAGAAGTTACCAGAACAAACTTCCAAGGAAATAAAATTAAGACTTCACTCAATGAAGTTTACTCCTTCTCTATTCGATAAGGATTTAATTAAGAATTGAAATTTTAAATAGTTTTTGATATGAAACTACAGGCAAAACTTATTTTCTCCCTAGCTTTCCTTCTGGTAAGTCTTACGGGGGCTAAGGTGATGGCACAAGGGGCTACCAGTGTGCAACCCTCTAGCAATGGAGATCGCCAGTTTAAAATGGATACTACCTTTTCGGCCCATTCTATAAGGGATGACGATAAGATGTTCCAGATGGCAGTATGGAGAAGGATTGATTTAAGGGAGAAATACAACTTGCCTCTTTATGGATCCGGAGACATCAAAGATGACGGAATCATCACCCATATTTACAAAGCCATTGTGGAAGACAATGCTTTGGAAGTGTTTAGAGATGAAACTTTCAAAGAACCTATGGGAATCAGCGAGTTTCAGGAAAACTTCTGGATTGCGGCTAACGGAGACAGTGTTTTCGTAAAGAATCTTTACTACTTAGATTTGATGGAGGATTTCGTCTTTGATAAGCATAGATCTCAGATCCTCTTTGATGTGAAGTATCTTGAACTTGTGATGCCTTCTGAGACCAACTCCAATGCAGGTCAAAAGACAATAGGTTATATCAGATACAAAGATTTCTACAACCACTTCAAGGATCATCCTGAAGCCAAATGGTTGAACTTTAAAAACACCTCTAAGCACCTTTCGTATGCGCAAGCTTTCGACTTGCGACTCTTCAAAGCTGTGGTTAGAAAGCACTATAATCCTGACAATGCCCTGATTGTGGATAAGATTGACCCTGACCATCCAAATGCTCAACTACAAGCCTATCTAAACTCCCTGGAGTTTGAATATGGTCTTCTTGAGTGGGAAAACTCCCTGTGGGAGTGGTAAGATGATAAAAGAAAAAAGCGGATTTTTATCCGCTTTTTTCTTTTATAGCCTCTATGATTTTTTCTGCTTTGCTTTTGCCTACCACCTCAATGATTTCCTCCAGTGTAGCTTCTCCGATTTTTTTATAGGATTTAAAATGCTTCAATAGTTTGTCGGCCGTTTCCTGCCCAATTCCTTTGATGGTGGTCAGTTGGGTGCCAAAAGCATTTTTACTTCTAACATCCCTGTGGAAAGTGATGGCAAACCTGTGCGCCTCATCCCTGATCCTTTGAAGAAGTCTCAGGGATTCCGACTTTTTATCAATATGAAGTGGGAACGGGTCATCTGGAAAATAAATCTCCTCAAGTCTTTTTGCGATGCCTATAATGGGGATCTTGCCATAGATGCCCAATTGCTTCAAGGCCTCAACAGAGCTTGATAGCTGCCCTTTACCTCCATCAATTACAATCAGCTTCGGTAAAGGCTTTTTCTCATCCATCAGCCTCTTGTACCTTCTGCCAACTACCTCGGTCATACTGGCAAAATCATTGGGGCCTTCTACCGTCTTGATATGATAGTGCCTGTATTCTTTATTGGCCGGCTTGCCGTTGAGAAAACATACCATGCTGGCTACTGGATGGGTGCCTTGGATGTTGGAGTTGTCAAAGCACTCAATATGATCCGGCAGGTCTTTCAGGCTTAGATCGGCCTGTAATTGGCGTAGGATACGGTCCTTCTTGTCCTTGACATCACCAGCAGCAAGGGCCTTTTCTTTTTTGTAATAAAGGGCATTTTTTAGCGACAGCTCTACAAGTCTTTTTTTGTCCCCAATCTTGGGAACGGTTATCGTCAGGTTTTCATTTTCAAATTCCACCTCTATGTTGGAAATGGTATCCTTAGATTCACTTTGAAATTGATCCCTTAATCGGACAAGTGCGGTAAGGAGAATTTCACTATCTGGTTCGTCCAGCTTTTTCTTCAGCTCGACTGTTTTGGTAAGGATAATTGCCCCATTTTTTATCCTCAAATAATTGACATAGGCATGTTTTTCATCTGAGACTAGCGCCACTACATCCAAATTGCTCACTGTAGGGCTGGTCACCAAGGATTTTGCCTGATACTTTTCGAGCAGGTCTAGCTTTTCTTTATACCGCTGAGCCATCTCGAATTGGAGGTTTTCTGCAGCTTCCTGCATTTTGGTTTTGAAGAAGCTTTTTGGAATGCCCAAGTTGCCTTTCAGGATGTGCTTGGCCTGCTCAATATCCTTTAAATATTCGGGCTCACCAATGAGCGCCTCACATGGACCAAGGCAGTTTCCTATATGATACTCCAGACACACTTTGTATTTCTGTTCTGCGATCTTGCGTGGGTGTAGGTCCAGTTTGCAGGTCCTGATGGTGAAGATGCTCCGTATGAGATCCAATATATTGTTCATGGCCTTTACGCTGGCAAAGGGGCCATAGTAGGAGCCTCGTGAGGGAATTACTCTGCGTGTAGGAAAGATTCTGGGAAAATGCTCCTTGGTAAGCAGCAGGTAAGGATAAGTTTTATCATCCTTCAGCAGGATGTTGTACCTAGGCTGGGTTTTCTTTATCAGATTGTTTTCCAGCAGTAGGGCGTCAAACTCTGAATCAACTATGGTAAACTCAATCTTCTTGACTTCCCTTACCATCCTCCTGGTTTTGGCATTGAGACCGGCACTTTTGACAAAGTAGCTGGCAACGCGTTTGCGAAGGCTTTTAGCTTTGCCCACGTATATAAGCGTGTTTTCGGCGTTGTAATATTTATAAACGCCTGGCTGGTCGGGTAACTGGTTATATTCCTCTGGTGTATAAGAAGTCGCTAGCATAGATTACAAATATAAAAAAAACAGCCACTAGGGCTGTTTTGTTATTATCATCAATATTTTCTTCTCTGTTTTCGGTCTCCCGTTTTCAACCCCCTCCTTAAAAGTCAATACTCCTAGAGTCAAAGTCAAATTCAGTTGGAGAATCTCTATTGTACATGCTGCAGTCCAATTCAATGCTCAAAGGCCTGTCGGGCTTAGGAAATGGACCTTTGGTTATTTCCAGGGTTTCATCCTCATACACTTTTTGCATGAACTTCACCCATATTGGTCTTGCCGTTCTACTTCCCTGACCTGCAATCCAGCTTCTAAAGTGAATGGCACGGTCATCTCCACCGACCCATACACCGCTAACCAAATCTTTGGTCATGCCCATATACCAACCATCGGATGCATTTTGGGTAGTACCGGTTTTACCGCCGATTTCGTTTCCTTCATCGCGAAGGGCCCAAGGCACCCCTTGGCTAGTCCCGCCACTCTCTTCAAGACCACCACGTAGCATGTACACCATCAGGTAAGCATGCTCTTCACTCATGGCAGGTTTCTTTCGTGGAGTGAATTGCTGTAGTACGTTCCCGTTTTTATCCTCAATTCTATCGATATAGAATGGGGTAATATGCTCCCCTTTGTTGGCGAAGGTTCCAAAGGCGCCTACCATTTCCATAATGGAAACATCACTGGTACCCAGGGCCAGGGCTGGTACAGGGTCAAGCTGGCTAGTGATACCAATACGGTGAGCCGTTTCGATTACCACTTGTGGGCTTAATTTTTTCATCATAAATGCTGTTACTGAGTTCACCGATCTGGCCATGGCCTCACGGATATTCATCTTTTCGTAGGTGAACTTGCCGTCAGCATTTTTAGGGCTCCAGGTTGGTTGGCCTGGAATATTTACCTCTACCGGCTGGTCAATCACTTCGTAACAGGGTCCGTAGCCATTTTCAATAGCGGCAGCATACACAAATGGCTTAAAGGTAGATCCTGGTTGTCTCTTACCTTGTCGCACGTGGTCATATTTAAAGTGCTTATGGTTTACTCCACCCACCCAGGCTTTGATATGGCCAGTGGAAGGGTCTAAGGATACAAAGCCGGTCTGAAGGAATTTTTTGTAGTATTCCAAAGAATCCATGGTGCTCATAAGCGTGTCAATCTCTCCCAACTCATAGGAGAACACTCTCATCTTTTTCTTTTCCCTCAGCTTAATTTTTACACTGTCAGAGTCAGCTCCATATCTATTTACCAGAAGTCTGTAAGCTTCAGTACGTTTTACAGCATTATCGAGGAAATTGGGGATTTCACGACCCTGGCTATCAATCCAAGGCTTACGGTTTCCCATTTCGTTTTCAAATGTCTTTTGAAGGGCAGGCATATGCTCCAAAACAGCCTGTTCGGCATAGTTCTGCAGGCGACTGTCTATAGTTGTGTAGATCTTCAATCCATCCTCAAACAGGTTGTAAGGTTTGCCATCTGGACGGAGGTTTTCTCTGGCCCACTTAAGCAGGTCAGCTTTGGCCACCTCACGGAAATACGTGGCAGTACCCAAGTTGTGGTTTTCTACCTTGTAATTCAGTTCAATAGGCAATTGTGCCAAAGAGTCAAATTGATTTCGGGTGATGAAGTCATATTTCATCATCTGCCCCAAAACCGTATTTCTCCTTCTAAGGGAGTTTTCGGGGTTATATACGGGGCTGTAATAAGTCGGAGCCTTGAAAAGCCCCACTAGGGTGGCAGCTTCCTGCAGGTTCAGCTCGTTTGGATCCTTGCCGAAGAAAGTAGAAGAGGCAGTTTTAATCCCGTAAGCATTACTTCCGTATTCTGAGGTGTTTAAATAAAGGGTTAGAATCTCGTTTTTAGTGTAGCTTCTTTCCAACTTGGTTGCTACAATCCATTCCTTTGTCTTGATGATCAGCATCCTCAATCCAGGGATTCTGCTGAGTGTGCCTTGACTATCCAGGTTTCTGGTTTTGAAAAGGTTTTTAGCCGTCTGCTGGCTTAGGGTACTGCCACCCCCAGAACCGCTTTGGCGCAGGATGAGTGATTTTACCAATACCCTTCCCATACCTTGGAGGTCAATGCCGGAATGTTCCTCAAAACGGATATCCTCAGTAGCCACTAGTGCATTGACCAGGTTTTTGGAGATTTGGTTGTATTCAACCGGGGTTCTGTTTTCCCTGAAATATTTTCCTAGCAGGACCCCGTCAGCGGAGTATAGTTCGGAAGAAAGGTCACTTTTGGGGTTCTCCAAGGCTTTGAAATCCGGAAGATCTCCAAATAAGCCCAAAAAATTCACGCTAACTGCCCATATAAAAATGATAAAACTTAATACAGCAGCAATAAAGCCCAGCCATAGATAAAGAATAGCACTTTTAATAGCAGAGGCGGAAACCAGTTCTTTTTTTTTCTTATTACTCATTTTTTTATTTATAAGCTTCTTTATAGAAAGCCTTGTATTCTTCTATGTCCTTACGCTTATTTAACTGTTGGAAATTCTCTATCGAAATTACAAAACTACTATTTTTTATTTCAGGTGGTAGGTCGTCGCTGTTAAATTCAGTTAAGAACTTTTCCCGGTATTCCAGGGCTTTATCGGCCTTACCAAATGGGCTGATTATTATCAGGGTGTTTTCCTTGTTGATGGATATGGTACCCGTTCGTAGTCTGGCATTTGCATAATGTCTGGAATGGAAATTTTCTAAATCGGCCGTCAGGTGTTTAGCCTCTTGGCTCTGCTTTGGCTCCAAGGCCAAAATGAATATGTGGGTTTGCTCAAGGTTTTCTTTATAGGGGGAAGGTTCCTTGACTTCCTCCTCTGCCACTAGTAAGGTGTCAGGAGTGTCTAGCTCTGCCTTCTCATCCAGATTTTTATTGGCCTGGAGGGGCTTGTCCTCACCTGCCACAAGTGCCAACATTTTCCTTGCCAGTTTTTCCAGATCCTTGTCTTCCACGCTTTGCAAATACTGCTCAAGCTTCAGTTTGTAGGCATTCTCTCCATCCAATTTGTGTGACACCATGATATCAAGCAACCAAAGCTTCTCGGTATTCCTAGTCAGCGGGTAATCTTCCAATGCTCTTCTAACGAGCTGTCTAGAAGATAAATATTCTTTTTGGTTGAAAAGTTCATAGGCTTGACGGTAGAGCTCCCCAGCTGCACGGTGGTCCTGGGATGAACTTCCCTGATTAGGATTATTAAGGGATTTGGTAAACGGTGAATCAGGGAAATCTTTGTTAAGAATTTCCTTGTACTGCCCGTGGGGTAGTCCGGCCTCTCTGGAGGCCATATATAAGGTATAATAGGCTTCGGGTTTTTTGGGTGTTTGTGGATAATCCGAAAGCAGGCGGTTCAGGTATCCAATGGACCTGTTGGGTTCCTTTAAATCTATGTAGAGAATCTTTCCAAGTTGAAAATAGGACTCTTCCATTTCAGCCTTCATCTCATTTAATACCGACTTTTCGCTCGGGATTTGGTTAAGCAGATCGTCAAGGTCTGGAAGGACAATCTCTGGTTGCTCCTCTGTTTCGGTATTCTCTATACTGTCTGCTTGATCCAAGGTTTCCCCAATTGCCTCCTGAAACCCTTTACTGCTCCTTCGCCAGTTGTCTTCCAGAGGCCTATTGCCCCAAATTCTGTAAAAGTCGATGGAGCCCTGCTGCATCGCGGTGGGATTGTCAAAATAAAAAGATGACCCTCCGCCCCTGCCTCCAAAGGCTAGAAGGTTGTCAAATATGCCGGTAGATTTCTGCTGGTTTTTCATTTCAGCCTCCCTGATCAGCCTTTCTTCTTCACTTTTTATAAACGCTTCGGCCACTTGGATCTGCTCATCCCTAGGGAGGGAGGCCAGATGGAGCAAACTGTCGTTCTTTTGGATCACCTCAAAGTTCTGCACATAATCATCGAGCACCTTTTTTTTGAGCTGTATGGATGCATAGAGACGGTCCGTTTCCTTAAAGTTTTCTACTGCGCTGTCAAGGTAGTACTTGGCAGCACGGTAATCCTTCATTTCATCAAAGTAAATGGTGGAGAGTTTATGATAAATATAGCCTTTCTGCCTGGGGTTGGGGCTTTCTTCCTTGGCCGCCAGTGTGAGTAGGCGGATTCCCTCATCCTGATTATCCTGCTTGAGTTCAAACAAGGCCTTCTCATAAAGAATCACATCCCGTAAGTCCCGGTTTTTTCGGTCATCATACAGCTCGTCATAATATTTCCTTACCTTCTTAAAATCCTTGCTTTTTTCCAGCTCCACCACCTGCTGGGAATAAAGTTGGGAAAAGAATGCCCGTTCGTAGGGAGGATTTCCTTTGAGGGCTTTTTGATAATATTCATAGGCCACAGCGTCAAAGCCTGCCCGCTGATATAGCTGGCCCAAGATGAAATTTATCCTTGATTTTTCCTTGGGGTTGCTTGTCAGCTCTACCGCCTTGTCCAGAGAGGAGACAATGCCGTCCCTCTCCCCGCGTACTTCATAATAGTAAGCCAGCGTGAGGTAAAGCTTTTGCCTATTAGTTTTGCTTATACCGGTTTCTTTTGACAAAAAGTCAATCACATAGGCGGCATCATCGAATTTTTTGAGATCTATAAAGGCATGCAACAGCTGCACTAGGGCTTGGTGCCTGACGTCCTTCTTCTTGCTGTTTACATTCAAGTATTTAAATGTGTTGATGGCATCGTCAAAGTCTGCCTGCAAATGCTGGATCTTGCCGATCAGGAAATAGCTGTCGTCAACCCATTTGCTATTTTTGTGCCAATCGATAGCCTTGGAGGCCATCCCATGGGCATCCTCAATCAAGCCCTCATTTTGCTCTATGGTGGCACTGTCGATAGGAAAGAATACCGGCAAAGGCTCGGAATAGTCCTCCCGATGGGCCAGTTCAATGTTTTGCTCTACTTCCGCAATTTTTTCTTTGGCCAGGAAATAGGCGTTGTATCGGGCGGTGGTGTTATGGTAAAGTCGACTCGTGAAGGTGTTTCTCTCCGCACTACAGGCCACCAGCATCCCAAGAAGGAAAACCGAAAATAAATACTTTGAAAATCTGTTTCTTGTCGTCATTACCAGGAGGCAAATTAGCTCTTTTGTATTAAAATATTAAACGCTTTAAATTAATATTCTATTTTTGCAAGAGCAGCATATTTAAAATTATTGCAATTTGAGTATTTCCCAAAAGATAAAAAACTGGTTCGAAACTAAATATTTGTTTGTCATACGCAGAGAAGAGGATTTCTCAGTCATAAACAGTTTCAGTTTGACCAAAATTAAGATAGGATTGCTAACATTCCTAGGGTTTATCCTAGTGTTTGGACTGGCTTTGATCCTGTCCAAAACACTTTTGGGTCGCTGGTTTGACCCCGTTCATCAAGAGTCGGAAAATACGGAGAAGTTAATAGCCCTATCGGCCACGGTTGACTCCTTATATAAAGAGGTGCACGCCAAGGACCAGTATGTGACCAACATCATGCACCTGATACGTGGGGAGGTGATGGACACCACGGGCCAAAGGCCGGAGGAAGCGACGCTGGAAATGGATCGGAGGGGAATTGACCTTTATAAAAGAGGGGAGGCCACCCAAAGGATTCTGGATGAGTTTGAAACCCAGCCTTCAGAAGGGAGCTTTGAGCGGCTTTCCAGCGGGACTTTCACGGAGGTGTATTTCTTTCCACCGCTACAGGGTCTAGTCACCTCAAGTTTTGATCCGGCTGCGGAGCATTTTGGGGTGGATATCGTCGCTGCCGAAGACGAGCCTGTAAAGTCCATTGCGGCGGGAAGTGTAATCTTTGCCCATTGGACCCTCGAGACAGGATATAATATTGGGGTGCAGCATTCGAATGAATTAATTTCAATATATAAGCATAATTCTGTATTATTGAAGAAGGTCGGAGACCTTGTTCAGGCAGGAGAGATAATATCTATAATAGGGAACACGGGCGAACAGACTACCGGCCAGCATTTACATCTTGAGTTGTGGTACAAAGGCACCCCGCTTAATCCCCAGGAATTTATAACCTTTGATTGATATGTTTAAGAATGAAGAAAAGAAAGCGGTTACTGAGATGGTAAATTCAAGTAACGTTATTGCCAAGGAGACTAAGATCACCGGCGAAATTGTAGCCCAGGGCAACATTAGGATTGAAGGGACTGTAGAAGGAACTTTGAAATCCGAGAAGAAGGTGGTGATCGGTGAATCCGCCCGTATTATTGGCAACATTTCCGCTGTGGAAGTGGAGATTTCAGGATACATTGAAGGGGAGATCAAGTGCAGTGAAGCCCTCTACCTGAAAAGATCCGCTGTAATCAAAGGTGATATGGTGACCAAAAAGCTGGTTGTCGAAAATGGCGCCGTGTTCAATGGTAAATGCCATATGACCGAGGTGATATCCGTGGACAGCGAGGCCAAACAAACCGTCAATAATAATCATGAACAATCCAAAGAAAAACTCCTCGTCAAATAATGTCCCTACCTATGTCAAATATATAGGTTTGGCGTTTCAGATGTTTGGAGTGATTGGGCTGGGGGTCTACGTGGGACTCAAAGTACAAGAGAGAAGCCAGATGAAGTTTCCCATCTGGCTTCTTCTGTTTGTATTCCTTTCCATAGGAGTGGCTTTCTATCAGCTATTTCTCTTGATAAAAGCAGATGAAAGGGAGGAATCTCGGAATAAAAAGCCGTAACTTTGCAATCCGAAAAAAGTACGCAGAATAAAATGAAGATTTTCTCCTCCATGTATACCAAATTGATTGGCCTTACATTGGGAATTGCCGCCCTTGTTGCCATCATTTCCATGTTGGGATTTGAACAGTTGCTTCATGCAAAGGTTTGGAACATTATTTTGTTTTTCTTCTTTCTCACCTTAGTTATGGTGTTTTTAACCCAATTGATATTAAAAAATGGAGAAGAAAATTTTGCTCAAGTTGTACTGGGGGCTACTATTTTCAGATTTTTCTTCAGTTTGGGGTATATCCTGATCTTTCTGTTTTTAGGATTGGACAATATTATTCTGTTTGTAACTAATTTCTTTGCGGTTTATTTGTTGTATTTATTATTTGATATATACGGGTTAATAACTAATTTGCGCCCGCATTCAAAGTAGGTTTCTAAAAATTGATTTGATGATCCGTAAGTTTCTGTTTCTAAGTGTTTTATTATCAGCCTTCTTGCTGAGCGCACCGGCAGCTTTTGCAGCCTCTGGTTCGGATGAAGATAAGACTGGTTTTATCATGCATCACATCAAGGATTCCCACGAGTGGCATTTTGCTACCGTAGGCCATACCCATGTGACGCTTCCTCTTCCTGTAATCGTTTATTCTCAAGATAGAGGTGTAGAGGTGTTTTCCTCAAGTGACTTTATTGATCCGGAAACCCATACTTTCGGAAAAGAGCATGAAGGATACATTATCGATGACCATGATAAATTGGTTGCTGTAGATGAATCAAGATCAATCACTGACTTATCTATTACGAAGAATGTCGCCATGATGTTTATCGTAATCCTGGTGATTTTAGCTTTAATGATATCAACGGCAAATAACTACAAGAAAAGGCCAAATAGTGCTCCGAAAGGTGTTGCTTCTTTCATCGAGCCAGTTGTATTGTTTGTAAGAGACGAAATCGCCCTGCCTAACATCGGGCCGAGATATAAGAAATTTATGCCTTACCTGCTTACCCTGTTCTTCTTTATCTGGATAGGTAACTTGTTGGGCTTGATCCCTGGTGCTGCCAACTTAACTGGTAACATCGCGGTAACGGCTACATTGGCAGCCATCACCTTTATTGTGGTTAACCTTAACGGCAATAAGGATTATTGGAAGCACGTGTTTGCCACTCCTGGAGTTCCGATTCCATTGTTGTTGGTAATCGTACCTGTAGAGATCATGGGTCTGTTTACTAAGCCCTTTGCCTTGATGGTCCGTTTGTTTGTAGCCATCACTGCGGGTCACATTGTGATCTTGGCCTTTATCGCCTTGATCTTTATCTTTGAATCTTATGCCATTGGCGTAGTGAGTACCATCATGGTGATTTTCATCAACTTGATCGAAATCTTGGTAGCCTCTATCCAGGCCTATGTGTTTACCTTGTTTACATCGATGTATATCGGCGCAGCAGTAGCCGAGCACCATCATGAAGCAACCGAGCATTAAAATTTCTTTGTTCAATTTATATAACTAATAACACGTATGTTAACTTCATTATTATTGTCTGCAGGTCTAGCTCTTATGGGAGCAGGTATTGGTGCTGGTGTTGTTGCGATAGGCGCAGCTCTTGGTATCGGTAGAATTGGTGGTCAAGCTATGGAAGCTATTGCCCGTCAGCCTGAAGCAGCTGGTAAAATCCAGACGGCTATGTTGATCATTGCAGCTCTTGTGGAAGTTGTATCCCTGTTTGCAGTAGTAGTTTGTCTACTTATTGCTCTTAACGCAGGTGGTCTTACTTTCAACTAAGAACAAAAGAATGGGAGTCGGCTTTAGGTCGGCTCCTTATTTAAATTTGAACAAATACGAATAAGAAATATAACATTTAATAAAGATGGATCTTATACTACCTGAATCGGGCTTAATTATCTGGCAAGCAATAGGTTTTATCATATTGTTTGTTCTTTTGGCCAAATTTGCCTGGAAACCAATCCTGGGGGCATTGGAAGAAAGAGAGCAGGCTATTGAATCAGCCATTCTTGCTGCAGAAAATGCCAGAAATGAAATGGCTAACTTGAAGGCTCAGAATGAATCTTTGCTTCAGGAAGCCAGATTGGAAAGAGATCAACTTCTTCAGAAAGCATCTGAAACTTCGGCCAGAATGATCGAGGAAGCCAAGCTGGAGGCCGAGAAAGCCGGTGCGGAGATGATCGCCAACGCAAAGGCGGTAATTGAAACCGAGAAAAAGGCGGCTCTTGCTGAGGTGAAAAACCAAGTGGCTATTCTTTCTCTTGAAGTAACCGAGAAATTGTTGAGAAGAGAATTGAAGGATGAGTCTTCCCAGAAAGCTCTTGTGGAAGAATTTGTTAGCGATCTTAAATTAAACTAAACCCTAATCCATGTCAGTATTTAGAGTTTCCTCCCGATACGCCAAATCCCTGGTTGACCTTTCGATCGAGAAAGGGGTATTGGAAGGAGTGCGTGAGGACATGAACCGGCTATTGGCTATTGGCACCTCAAACAAAGAGTTTGTCAGTGCTATCAAAAGCCCGGTGATCAAAGGTGATAAGAAGCTTAAAGTATTGAAAGCCCTTTTTCCTAATGGAAACGAGCTTACGCTTGCTTTCTTTGACATCCTGTCCAAAAAAGGCAGAGAGTCTCTCTTGTTGGACATTGCCAAAGCGTTTGTAAATCTTTACAATGAGCACAGGGGAATCCAAGTGGCTGAAGTGACCACTACCTTTGCCATGGATGACAAGCAGAGAGAGGAGTTCAAGAAGATTGTCAAGCAAATCTCCAACAAGCAGGAAGTTGAACTTATCGAGAAAGTAAACAAGGATATCATTGGTGGATTTGTGCTGAAAGTAGGCGACAGGCAACTTGATGAGTCTTTGAATTCCAAATTGAACGCTCTTCGTCTTCAGTTTTCCCAAAACCTGTACGAGAAGCATATTTAACAAATTAGCAATAACTATCTAATCATATTTAAGAATGGCAGACGTAAGACCTGATGAAGTTTCGGCAATATTGAGAGAACAGCTCTCAGGTGCTAGAACTGAAGCTGAACTGGAAGAAGTAGGAACCGTCCTACAAGTTGGTGACGGTGTAGCTCGTATCTATGGACTTTCAAAGGCTCAAGCTGGTGAGTTGCTTGAGTTTGAAAATGGCTTGAAGGCCATGGTTCTTAACCTTGAAGAGGACAACGTGGGTGCGGTACTTTTCGGTGACTCCAAAGAAGTAATGGAGGGTGACACCGTAAAGAGAACAAGAACAATTGCTTCCATCAAAGTAGGTGAAGGCATGCTAGGCCGAGTGGTGGATACCTTGGGTAACCCAATCGATGGTAAAGGCCCTCTTGCAGGTGAACTTTATGACATGCCACTTGAGCGTAAAGCCCCTGGGGTAATCTATAGACAGCCGGTAGCAGAACCTCTTCAGACAGGTGTGAAGTCAATCGATGCCATGATTCCAATCGGGAGAGGTCAGCGTGAGTTGATCATTGGTGACCGTCAGACAGGTAAAACTGCTGTGGCGATTGATACCATTCTTAACCAAAAAGAATTTTATGACAGAGGCGAGCCTGTTTTCTGTATCTATGTAGCTATAGGTCAGAAGGCTTCCACAGTAGCCGGTATCGTGGCTGCTTTGGAAAAAGGCGGTGCCCTTCCTTATACAGTAGTGGTGTCAGCTTCTGCAGCTGATCCGGCTCCGATGCAGTTCTTTGCTCCATTTACCGGTGCTTCTATCGGTGAATTCTTCAGAGATACAGGACGTCCTGCATTGGTGGTTTATGATGATCTTTCTAAGCAAGCTGTTGCTTACCGTGAGGTTTCTCTTCTTCTAAGAAGACCTCCGGGACGTGAAGCTTACCCAGGTGATGTATTCTACCTTCACTCAAGATTGTTGGAAAGAGCTGCCAAAATCAACTCTTCCGATACCATCGCCCAGCAGATGAACGATTTGCCTGATTCTATCAAGCATTTGGTGAAAGGTGGCGGGTCTTTGACTGCCCTTCCAATCATCGAAACCCAAGCTGGTGACGTTTCTGCCTATATCCCGACTAACGTAATTTCGATTACTGACGGTCAGATCTTCTTGGAGACTAACCTTTTCAACTCCGGTATCCGTCCTGCGATTAACGTAGGTATCTCGGTATCCAGAGTAGGGGGTGCTGCCCAGATCAAAGCTATGAAGAAAGTAGCCGGTACTTTGAAACTTGACCAAGCCCAGTTCCGTGAATTGGAAGCTTTTGCCAAGTTCGGTTCTGATCTTGATGCTACTACCAAGAGAACTATCGAAAGAGGTAGAAGAAACCAAGAGATCTTGAAGCAGCCTCAATACTCTCCAGTAGCTGTAGAGCTTCAGGTGGCTATCATCTATGCTTCTACTAAAGGTTTGATGGACAAAGTTCCGGTTGAAAAAGCAAGGGCTTTCGAGAAGGAGTTCTATACTTTGATCACCAATACTTATCCAGAGGCTCTTGACCACATCAAGAAGGGTAATATCGACGGCGCTGGAGAAATCCTTAAGAAAGCTGCCGCTGAACTTACTCCAAAGTACTCTAATTAATTATTGAAAACATTCCTCCTGGCTTTGAGCTGGGAGGTTTTTGATATACTTGTCTAGTAAATATGGCTAATTTAAAGGAAGTAAAAGAAAGGATCACCTCGGTTGTATCTACCCAGCAGATAACCAAAGCCATGAAAATGGTGTCGGCTGCCAAACTGAGAAGGGCACAGGACAAGATTGTCCAGATGCGTCCTTATTCCCAAAAACTTACTGCCATTCTCAATAATGTTTCCGCTGCCAGCGAATCTCAAGCGGATATTGTTTACGCCCAAAAGCGGGAGATCAAGAATGTTTTGATCGTGCCTGTGACTTCTGATAAAGGTCTTTGTGGTGCATTCAATACCAACATCATCAAGGCTTCCATGGCTACTATTAACACCCAGTTTGCGGGTGAGAATGTAACAGTAATGCCAATCGGAAAAAAGGCTTTTGATGCCTATAAGAAAAGAGATTTCAACATGATTACCGATTTTTCGGACCTTTTCTTGGACCTTACTTTTGATAAAGTAAGAGCTGCAGCGGAAAGAGCAATGGAAGGATATGCTTCTGGAGAATTCGATCAAGTAATCGTGGTTTACAATGAATTTAAAAACGTAGCTACCCAAATTGTAAGAGCTGAGCAGTTTCTGCCAATGGAAAATACTGCCACTGAAGGTGAGCAGGTTGCCGCAGCTAACAATGAGGTGGATTACATCTTGGAGCCAAGCAGAGAGTACATCATTGAGGAACTCGTGCCAACTTCCTTGAAGATTCAGTTTTACAAAGCTGTTTTGGAAAGCAATGCCTCTGAACACGGCGCTAGGATGACTGCCATGGACAAAGCTACTGAAAACGCCGGCGAGTTGCTTAAAGACCTTAGGTTGCTATACAACAGAAGCCGTCAGGCAGCTATTACCAATGAAATTCTTGAAATTGTTGCCGGTGCTGAAGCACTTGGCGGTAATTAAGAATAGATATATTGAAAACACAGAGCCCTTAGCTGAAAAGTTAAGGGCCTTTTTTTTATAGCTCCTGCTTCAATTTGTATTTTACTATCACCCACATATCATCGTCCAATAGTTCTTGATGTAAGCGAATAAATTCATGAATGTTACTGTTTGTCTTGCTTAGTTCATTATGCTCTTGCAAGTTTCGATAATTATCCAAGATGTCTTTTGATCTTTTTAAGTAAACTATATCGGTTTGAGTATGGGACCAGGGCAGTGTATTTAGTTCAATGTTATCGATATCATTTGTAGGGCTTATTAATTGTCTGACTACCTCAAATTCATTATTGAGTAGGATATAATGTCTATCCTTAGTTCCCTGCCTTACATACATTAGATAATGGTGTTGGAAAGGGAAGAATGCTCCAATTTCTTTTACATAAGATTTCTGGGCTATTTCTTCATTGAGGATTTTTAAATTGTTTTTCCAAATAGTTGAGGGGGGTGAATGTTTCCCGAAATTAAAATTTATACTTCTTATAAGATTTCCATTCTTTTGATCAAAAAATGCAACTTCACTTGAACTGTGTGGAGTGAATATAATTTCATTTTTATAAGGGTTAACAATAAAACCCAAATGGGAGTCATGCTTCGTAAGATTTGACTTTTCCTGTGGTATTTTGATGAATTCTGTATAAGCTCCTGAATTCTTTTCTCTTCTTAAGAAATTGTGCTCCCTCAATTCTGTGCTGTATGACATGAAAAAAAGAGTAAAGTCTTTAGTATCATAAAAGTTTTGGCTTCTTATTGATGTCTTGAACTCGTTTATGAGAAATCCATCTTGACCGTAAGTTTGGATTTTTGAAAGTATTGGGTCGTGTAAGGTCAGGTTTCCCTCTAAATTAATATGGAAATCCTGTATCTGGAAATACTCATTTGGGCCCCTGCCTGTAGGTTGATGAACTTTGTCAACCGTTCCGAAATTGTTAAAAACAAATAGTTCGTTGGTTGAATGATCCTGTACATAAATGCTGTTTTCCCAAAACTTTACGCTATGAGGCGATACAAGATTTTGATTGTCAGAAGTTTTTAGCAAAACATACTCAATAGTGTCGACAAAATCCGAAAGGTTGCTTATTTCCGATTTTGTCAAGTCGATTGAAAAAGAAGTAGAATCATTCTTGGAATTAGGCCGACAGCTAGAGAATAGGATTACTAATATTAAAATAGACTTAATTTTAAAATTCATTGGATTGAAGTTTTAATTTGGAGGGAATATTTTCCCTCCATTAAGTTAATCACATAACTCCTGCTGTCCTGGATCACAGGTTGAATTGTAACTAACGTACACACACCTGTTTACAGTTTGTTCCCCATTTGGGCAGGTTTTTGTTCTCATTGCATAACCATCTTCAGGTAATGCCTCCTGAGCCATTGTATAGCTACCAAATAAGGATAGAAAACAGGTTGAAAATACTAAGAAAGACTTTTTCATTTTAGTTAAAAATTTAAATTTTAAAAAGTTTTGGCCAAAACAGGCTTTTACCTAAAAGCCTAACCAATAATATGAACTATTTTTTTTTTTTTCAAAATAAGAAATTAATTATTTTACTTGGGCCCTTCGAAAACAAGCTTTATGCTGATTTATGAGTGTATGTCCTTACTTTGAATTGTGCGTTTACATTGTAACAGTCCAAATTTGCTGCGTCTCTTTCAATTATTTTTTTATTTAGTGTTGGAAACATGTGTAGAGATAGTTGAAAAGTGAAGGGCTTTTTTTGTGGGATGATTGGATGTCGGACGACCGATGGTGGAAGTTTAATGATGATGGTGATCTCTTGCTAACCAATCAATTTCAGCCTCAATTGCAAAATGATTATTCCTTATCTAAACGATAGGTCATCGGTATATTAAATAGAACTTACATGGATTTCCTCTCCTTTTTCACCCTGGTTCTCCTTCGGTTCCTCTATGTATCCACTCTGTTTTAATACGGAGTGGATAAGGAGTGGGTACGGAGTGGAATGCAGGTTGTATTCTATTTAGGTTCGGGAAATCCTCTATTTTAACCCTCTCTATTATAGGTTTCTGCCCCGTTTTATTTCCCGAGCGCAGCCTTTGTTCGCCTGCTTCAATATTCTATTAACCCATAAGTAATCAAATGCATTTGCCTAAAGCTGAGTCTAGAATGTTAACTTTAGCGGATGTTTCGCAAACTGGATTCCAACAGCCTTTTTCGCCTCCTTCAATGGCTCTCACTGGATGTGGTGCTGGGGGCTTGCGCGGGGATGTATTTTTTTGCACACCTTCTGGGCTTGCATCTCGATTTGCTGTTTTACCTGCTTATGGGTTTGGCTGTTTGGAGCATCTATACGTTGGATCATCTTCTGGATGCCCGGCAGGTAGGGGGCACTGCATCAACTGAACGCCATCGATTCCACCAAGTATATTCTAACCAATTATGTATAGTGTTAGGTGTGGTGGTTATTGTGGGAGCGGGGATTGCCTATTATTTGCTCGATGTTTCGCTTATTTCTGTTTCCGCTATTTTGTTAGGTGGGTTGATTGTGGGAAATATGTTGGCGATCAAATATCTTTTCAGTAAACTGGCCTTTTTGAAAGAGTTTAATATTGCGGTGTTCTATACTGTGGGGATCATGCTAGTGCCCTATTTGTTGGGAATGGATGAGGGAGTTAATAGGGCTTTTTGGTTGCTGGGACTGGCCTATTTTTTAGTTGCCTTGATGAACCTTTGGCTTTTGTCTATAATGGATGCGGAATCCGATAGACAGGATGGGTTTGTCTCCCTAGTGACGTTTTTGGGAAAGGAGAGGGTTCAAAAGTTGCTGTTTTGGCTGATGATAATAACACTAATTTATAACCTTTCACTCTATTGGATACTGTTTTCCTATTTTTATATGCACATCAGCGTAATCCTAATAACAAGTCTGATTCATTGCCTGGAAGTCATCAAGCCCTCGCCTGATAGCAGCCAAGCCAGAAGGAAGATGGAAGCAGCTTTTATGCTGCCGTTTATTTTGCTGCTTTTTTAGGCCTGATAAAAATTGAAATCACCACAGGTTCGCGCCGATAAAAAAGTTACAAGCCTTACAGCCCCTTTTTGTTTAACCTTCCTCTCTGAGCCCTCTGGTCCTCCGTGGTTATTTTATTTGTGTTTGATTAAACAAAAGCACTGTGGCCAGTAATCGCCCTTCCCACGATGAGGGAATTGATTTCCTTGGTGCCTTCGTAGGAATAGATGGCCTCAGCATCTGCCACAAACCTGGCAATGTCGTACTCCAATAAAATCCCATTTCCTCCAAATAATTCCCTTGCCTGGTCCACAATGTCCCGCATCCGGAGTGTGCAGAACACCTTTGCCAAGGACGCATGCTCATCCAGTAACTCGTCATTGTCCTGCATGATGGAAAGTCGAGTCACCATCGTCTGCATGGCGGTAAGATCTCCCAGCATGGTCACCAGTAGGTCCTGGACCAATTGAAAGCTTGCGATTGGTCTTCCAAACTGGAATCGATCATTGGTATATTTCAAGGCTGCTTCATATGCGCCCCTTGCGCAGCCTACAGCCTGCCAAGCCACCCCGGCACGGGTCATTTTTAATACTACAGATGTGTCTTTGAAGGAATTGGCTTCCTGCAGCCTGTCACTTTCTGGGACCCGGCAATCCTTTAAGGTGATCAAGGCGTTCTGAACTGTCCGCAAGGCCATTTTATTTTCCATCTTTTCAGGATGGATGCCTGGGTTGTCTTTTCTTACGATAAAACCTTTAACCTTTTGATCATCTAAGTCTCTCGCCCAAATGATGGTGATATCCGAAAAGGTAGCATTTCCAATCCATTTCTTTTGGCCGTTAATCACCCATTCGTCCCCTTCCCGCTTGCAGGTGGTGGTAAGTCCTCCCGCTACGGCAGAGCCCACTTCCGGCTCGGTCAACCCAAATGCGCCAATCACTTCCATTTTCTGCATCTTAGGTAGCCACTCCTGCTTTTGTTCTTCCGATCCGCAATAGTAAATGGAGCCCATCGCCAAGCCGGTCTGCACCCCAAAAAAAGTGGAAATGGAAGTGTCGACTCTAGCCATTTCCATAGCCAGAAACCCTTCCAAAAGGGCCGAATGCCCCGGACAGCCATAGCCTTTATAGGTTAGGCCCGCTATATTGAGCTCTGCCATCTTTGGGATGATATGCATGGGAAATTCGGCCTTGTTCCAGTATTCATTGGCAATAGGCCGGATTTCCTTTTCCATAAACTCCCGGACTTTTAGCTGTATCTCCCTTTCATTCTCAGGAAGGGTTTTTCCCAATTCATAAAAGTCCCCGTTGATCGGAGGGATTTCCTTTTTCTTGCCCCCCGACTTCATCATTTTCATCATCTTGGCCAGGTCCTCATCGCTCATGGCCGATACGACCCCCATCATCTCATTGAGGTCAACTTTTTGGGATAGCTTGTTCAGCTTTTCTATATCCAGGTTTTTTAAGATTGATTTGATGCCTGAAATGGATTGAAAGAAGTTTTTCATTTGTTATTCGAAAAGAGTTTAAACACGGTACACCAGACCATTGAAAAAATGTATGGCCTTCTGGTAATAAGATGAAATGGGAAAGATTTGTTTTGAGAGGGTTTGTAGGCAGGATAAAGCATTCTATAGATCTCAAGCCCTTACCTTAGCCTTTCGTCATTGTCAGGAGACCTTAAGCCTTTATCAGTAAAATTAAAAACTACATTTGATTTGTATTTTTTACATATAAATCTGATGGTAATCCGAAGCTGATCTGGAATTGATCCCTGATTAATCCAAATCTTAACCTGCCATCGTGGGTGGTGAGGTACTTGGACAGGTTCGGCAGGACTAGGATATCAGAAACGTCTGCTTCAGTGAGCTACATCCGCTGCCTTCTGGATAATCTTGGTGAACACCTCGTCAAAATAGGAACCGGCGTGGGGGCCATACCAGTTCATATCCCGGGCTTCGTGGTGTCGGAGATCATAATACTCGTCGGGGATGATGTAGCCCGTATACCCGCCATTAAAAGTGCTGACGATGAGTTGAAGTCCGTGTTTATTGGCCAGGGATTCCCATTTTTCCATAAACATGCCCGATACCTCCCCTGAAGTAGAAAGGAGGAGGATATTGTCTATTTTGGAAATGTTGATATTTGCGTTAGTTTCCCCAAATAATGAATTAAAGACCCATGGCCGCAGCCTGATATTATCGGAAACGCGGTAGTGGGCTGCTGGAAGATTCATGGAAAGGTCCGCTACCCACATGTCTCCCCCTTTTATCGACTCAAAAGAAGGCTCTGATCTCACTTTCAGCATACTGTCCAGGTCGGCTGCATATAGTTTCACTTTTTCCACCTCCCTTGCTTGCAGATTTGGGCTGTGACTGCCCACCGCTCCCGAACTGAAAAGGGCCATTTCGTAACGATCCTCTTCCAAGGCCTCCATGAGGTAAAATGGATAATCGCCCGAAAGACCCATAAAACCGCTGTGTATACCGGTGGCGTGTGCGGTGTAGGTTAGTAAGGTGGCCTTCTGACCAGAAGTTTTCTCTATGACCAACTGTCTAAGATAGGGGTCTGTTATGCCCTTTTCAACTAAGCGATTGTTTACGCCTTCTGGCAGGGGGGTTTTTTTGAAGCCTATATTTAGGGTATCCATAGCCTCCATCGCTATATTTATAGCCTTAAGGCTGGAATTGACCATGTGGTCCACCACTTCCTCGTCATATCCACCAAAAGCCAACTTGCCCATAATCCCTGGTATATATCCTCCCATCCCACTATGGGTATGGGTTGCGGAAAATACCACTTGGTCAATGGGCAAGTTCTTTTCATCAATGGCAGATTTAACCGCTTTAGCAAGATGGGGATGGACAATCAACAGCTCGTAATTCAAAAAAGCTATAGTCTGATGATTGTTGCTGATTAAAATAGACTTTACGTAGGAACTGTCCTGGACAAATTCATAGGGGCCGCGAGGTTTGTACCCCACGAGGTCAACGGCCTGGGGGGGAGTCATGTTGGCTTTGCCCCAGCCGCCTAACAAAAAATCATTGGAAAAAACCTCAGGTTCTAACTCCGAGATTTTCTCCATCATTTGAGCATAATAATCCTTTTCCCTGTAATCTGTGCGATCTACTGGAGCTAGCAAAAAGATTACAAGCAAAAGTAAAAGGCCTGAAATCCAGGCCAGTATTTTAAGTATGCTTTTCAAATGAAATTAATTATGAAGTGTATTCATAGTCACCATGGGGGCCAGAGATGGTTACCTTCTTGCCTTCCCCAGCCATCACGCGGCCGATAACCTGCGCTTCCACCCCGTGAAATTCAGCAATGTCAATCACCTCTTCAGCATATTTTTCATCCAGATATACCTCCATCCGGTGGCCCATGTTGAAAACTTTATACATCTCTTTCCAATCAGTTTGGCTTTCTGCCTGAATGATGTTGAAAAGAGGCGGGGTTGGGAACAAATTGTCTTTGATGACATGCAGGTTGTCTATGAAATGGAGGACTTTTGTCTGAGCTCCACCGCTGCAATGAACCAAACCGTTGATTTTTGGTCTGAGGTACTTGAGCACCTCGGCCATGATTGGCGCATAGGTTCGGGTAGGGGATAGTACCAGCTTCCCAATGTCGACAGGGGAGCCAGGGGCTGGGTCTGTCAAATTATATTTGCCTGAATAAACTAGTTCATCCGGAACAGCCGGGTCGAAGCTTTCAGGGTATTTGCTTTTCAAGACTTTGTTAAAAACATCATGTCTGGCTGAGGTCAGACCGTTGCTGCCCATTCCGCCGTTGTATTCATTTTCATATTTTGCCTGTCCGAAAGATGAAATACCTACAATCACATCATTGGCTTTGATTCTGTCGTTGGATATTACATCCTCCCGACGCATTCTGGCTGTCACGGTGCTGTCTACAATGATGGTTCGCACCAAATCACCCACATCCGCAGTCTCGCCGCCGGTAAGTACAGCGTGCACTCCGTTGTCGCGAAGCATTTGCAACACTTCTTCGGTTCCCTCAATGATTGCAGAGATGATTTCTCCGGGGATCAGGTTCTTGTTACGGCCAATGGTAGAGGATACAAGGATATTATTGGTGGCGCCTACGCAAAGCAGGTCATCAATATTCATGATGATAGCATCTTGGGCAATGCCTTTCCATACGCTCATATCGCCAGTCTCCTTCCAATATAGGTAGGCTAGGGAGGACTTGGTGCCTGCTCCGTCGGCATGCATGATATTGCAATACTCAGGGTCGTTGCCAAGCGTGTCCTCTACTATTTTACAGAAAGCGTGGGGAAACAGCCCTTTGTCAAGTTTGGAAATTGCTTTGTGGACATCTTCTTTGGAAGCGGAGACGCCTCGCTGCATATACCTTTCGTTCATGATAGGGGGGTGTATTTGGGTAGGAAACAAAGTTAATAATTTAATATTTCGAATCGAAAGTAATCTTGAGGAAAGCTTGCAGGAAATCTGTCTTTGATAAGTACAAAGCATTACGGTGGTGTAAAATGCCATTTAAACAGTATAAAATGTTATTGATGTGCAAATGGTTGATTATCAATTTTGTGCAGGTGCTTAAAGGCTTAAAAATTTAAAATAAAAAATCGCGTCTTACCATTTAAATTTTAAATTAAGGTAATAAATTTGCACTCCTCCGTTTTATTTAAGCACTTAGAGTGCTAACTTTAAAACGTTCAACTAACATCAAATAAAAGCACAAACCAAGAATGGGATTATTTGACTTTTTCTCAAGTGATATAGCAATAGATTTAGGTACAGCCAATACCTTGATTATATATAAAGATAAAATTGTGGTGGATGAGCCATCCATCATCGCCATCGACAAAACCACCAATAGGGTGCTTGCCGTAGGACGCGAAGCGATGAACATGCACGAAAAAACGCATGAAAACATCAAGACGATCAGGCCATTGAAAGACGGTGTGATTGCTGATTTCTATGCTGCCGAGCAGATGATTCGCGGGATGATCAAAATGATCCCAGGTCACAAAAAAAGCATGTTCCCACAATCCCACCGTATGGTAATCTGTATACCTTCAGGGATTACGGAAGTGGAAAAACGTGCCGTACGTGACTCCGCGGAGCATGCGGGTGCCAAGGAGGTGTATATGGTATATGAGCCGATCGCTGCTGCTATCGGTATAGGTATTGATATCGAAAAGCCAATGGGTTCCATGATTGTAGACATCGGGGGTGGTACTACTGAAATTGCTCTTATTGCCCTTTCAGGTATTGTGGCCGATCAGTCTATTCGGGTAGCTGGGGATACTTTTACCAAGGATATCTTGGATTACATGAGAAGACAACACAATCTCTTGATTGGGGAGCGCTCTGCTGAAAAAGTCAAAATTGCTATTGGATCAGCTTTAACGGAGCTTGACGATGCTCCTGAGGATTATGAAATCCGAGGAAGAGATTTGATGACAGGTATTCCAAAAGTTATCAAAGTTTCATATTCAGAGATTGCTTTTGCATTGGATAAGTCTGTTTCTAAGATTGAGGAAGCGGTATTGAAGGCGCTTGAAATCGCCCCACCAGAGCTTTCAGCTGATATTTATGATAATGGTATACACCTTACAGGTGGTGGTGCCTTGCTCAAAGGTTTAGATAAGAGGCTTCATCAGAAAACAAAACTTCCAATCCACATTGCCGAGGATCCATTAAGGGCAGTAGTGCGAGGAACAGGTACAGCCCTGAAAAACATAAATAATTTCAGAACCGTCCTGATGACCTGATGTTTGAATGCAACGCATCTTATTATTTCTATATAGCTTACGCGTATTTCTTATCTTTATCGGTTTAGAGGTTTTAGCCATTTGGCTGATCTTTTCCTACAATTCCCCCCAGGGGGCGGTTTTTTTCAATTCCTCCAACTATTTTGCAGGCTCCGTTTTGCAGGCAAGAGATGGTGTCACGGGGTATTTTACCCTCGGGGCGGCCAATGAGGCGTTGGCTGAAAAAAACGCCGAGCTTCTCAGCAGACTTTCTGTAACCATTCAGCCTGCTGACAGCGCCTATCTTGAAATAGATAGCGTTTTGGCCAGTCAGTATGAATTCCGCTCCGCAAAGGTGATCAATAATTCCATCCGTTTAAATCAAAACCACATCACCCTAAACAAAGGCCGCAAACACGGGGTGCGGGAAGGTATGGGGGTGTTTAACGAGCAAGGGGTAGTTGGCCGGGTAAAAGGGGTTACCGAGAACTTTTCTTCGGTAATTTCACTTTTGCACACTGAACTGCTTATTTCTTCCAAGGTCAAATCCTCATCCGTATTTGGGTCTACCAAATGGGACGGCAAGAATACCCGAAAGGCCAAATTGCTTTATGTGCCTCGCCATGTTATGCTATCTGAAGGCGATACGGTGGTGACCAGCGGTTACAATGCTGTATTTCCCGAAGGGATCATGATTGGAATCGTGGATGAAGTCACTAAGGGTGCAGAAACGAATTACTTGGATATCACCATAGATCTTTCCACTGAGTTTAGCAGGCTGACCTATGTCTACCTGGTTGAAAATCCATTGGAGGAAGAATTAGATTCCCTATACCAAATGTCAGGCGTACAAAATGAATAGCAGAAGTTTCATATTAGCTATACTTGGTTTTTTTGCATATATGGCCGTGCAGGCTTTTGTGCTGAAAAACGTGGTGCTATTTGGTAGCGCTTTTGCCTTTTTGTATGTAATCTACATATTGATATTCCCATTGGAAATCAAGACCATTCCTTTGATGCTGGTCAGTTTCCTGTTGGGTTTTTCGATCGATATATTTTATGACAGCTTGGGTATGCACACGGCCAGTTTGGTGCTGGTGGCATTCCTGAGAAAATCCTGGCTCAACGTCCACACCCCTACTGGAGGGTTTGACGACAACACGGATCCCACTGTTTTAAACATGGGTTTTGGCTGGTTTTTGACTTATGCCCTGCCATTGATATTAGTTCATCATTTGGCCTTTTTCTATATTGACAATTTGGGAACTGATTTATATATTCCAGTAATTATGAAGGCTGTGTCGAGTGCGGCGTTCACTTTTATATTGGGGGTAATAGTCCAGATGTTGTTTTATAAGAAAAAGAGGGGAATATAATGAACAATCCAAGGCCGGCTATATTAGTAGCTTTCATTGTTTTGATAGCGGGGGTGCTTCTTACGAAACTGTTTTTGATCCAGGTAGCGGATGATAGTTTCCTCAAAAGGGCCGAAAGAAACGCTATCCAACGTGTAGTGGACCACCCCTACCGTGGGCTGGTCTATGACCGTAATGATAAGTTGTTGGTGTACAATAACCCGGTTTTTGATCTGATGATCATTCCCAAGGAATTTACTGTGAAGGATACAGCGAAATTCTGTCAGCTTTTTAAAATCGAGAAAGAGGAACTTATCGACAAATATCAGGCAGCCCGCAAATATTCTTGGGTGAAGCCTTCCCCTTTGATGAAGGCTATTTCAAATGCTGAATTTGCTCGGATTCAGGATTTTTTGATTGATTATCCAGGGCTCTTCGTGATGACCCGCTCAGTGAGGGCTTATCCCCAAGCCAGTGCTGCCAATGCCTTGGGCTATATCGGGGAGATCAGCGGCAACCAACTGAAAGCGGATTCTACCAGATATTACCGGCAAGGTGACTATGTGGGCCTGGCTGGATTGGAAAGATATTATGAGGATGACCTAAGGGGCAAAAAAGGCGTCAAGTATAAAATGGTCAATGTCCGGGGTATTGACAAAGGCTCCTTCAAAGGAGGGGAGTATGATACCCTTTCACTTGCCGGTAAAAACATCCAATCCACCATAGATCTGGAGCTTCAGCTATATGGTGAAAAACTGATGGCAGGGAAAAGAGGTTCCGTGGTGGCTATAGAGCCTAAAACAGGCGAGATACTTTCCATGATTTCCGCACCTAGCTATGATCCAAACATCCTTGCGGGATCTAGATTTGGAAAAAATTACGGCGTGCTGACTATGGACGAGACCAAGCCTCTCTTCAACCGCCCTATTATGGCCATGTATCCTCCAGGGTCCATTTTCAAAGTGGTTCAATCGCTTATAGGGCTACAAGAAGGGGTTTTGCAAACCAATACCGTATTTAGCTGCAATCAAGCTTTGGTAAAATGCCACCCGCATCCCAACCCAACTAATTTATTTGGCGCTATCAAGTATAGCTGTAACCCCTATTATCACCAAGCATACCGTAAGATGATCAATAGGGAGGTTTCCAGCAACACGTTCAAAGATACCCAGATCGGACTCGACCAGTGGAGAGAGTCAGTGATGAAGTTTGGATTGGGACAGACCTTGGGGATAGATATGAATAATGAAAAAGGTGGTTCAATCCCTTCAAGCGCACTTTACAACCGTATTTATGGTGAAGGTAGATGGAAGTATTCTACCATTTACTCCCTATCCATTGGGCAAGGTGAAATGTTGGTGACTCCACTACAGATGGCCAACTTGGCTGCTATTTTTGCCAACAAGGGCTGGTACTATCCGCCTCACTTGGTGAAAACCATCGATGGGGAGCGGGCCAATATTCCAGAGAAGTTTAGGACAAAAGTGGAGGTAGGAATAGATGCCCACCATTTTGATATGGTGCATGATGCGATGAATGAAGCCTTGATGGGGACGGCCAACCGGGCCATCATTAAGGATATCGCCATTGCCGGTAAAACCGGGACAGCTCAGAACCCGGCTGGAGCCGATCACTCGGTATTCGTAGCATTTGCCCCTAAAGAAGATCCGCAGATCGCTATAGCGGTATATGTGGAAAACAGCGGATTTGGCGGACGTGCGGCTGCCAGTACGGCAAGTTTGATGATTGAAAAATACCTCAGAGGCCACATCACCAGGCCGGCGTTGGAGGATTATGTGTTAGCAGGTAAATTTCTTTATTAATTGAGGCAGGACGATTTATATATCAACAAAATTGACTGGATCACCATTCTGATCTACATAGCCCTGGTCACCATGGGCTGGTTCAATATCTATGCTGCTGTGTATGACGAGCAGGCAGCCAAGAGTATTTTCGATTTTTCTATCAACTCAGGTAAGCAGCTAGTATGGATTGGAACGGCCATATTACTTATTACAGTGATTATGGTGGCCGACTACCGGCTTTTTGACAACCTCAGTATGATCCTGTTTGGGTTTTTCCTGTTTATCCTTCTTTTGACGCCCTTTTTCGGTAAAGAAATCAACGGCCAGCGGGCATGGTTTGAAATCGGGGTGTTTCGATTGCAACCAGCGGAATTTGCCAAATTTGCTACGGCTTTGGCCTTGGCAAAATTCATGGAGTCCCCCACTTTTGACCTTTCCAAAACCAAATTCCAGATGCGGGCATTGGGTATCATTGCCCTGCCGGTGGCTTTGATCATGCTGCAGCCTGATACCGGCACAGCGATGGTTTACAGTGCATTTGGTATCATGCTCTTTAGGGAAGGAATGCCCCAGAGGTATTATGTGTTTGCCCTCAGTTTTGTGGCCATCTCCTTGCTTTCCTTGGGGATTGAAGAAAACCTTTACTTGGCAGCCGGAGTAGGGGTAGTAATTGCAGCTTTGATTCTTATTGGGAAAAAAACCTGGCAAAGGATCACGGCACTTACAACAATCGGCTTGATCGTGATAGCCTATTCATACAGTTTGGATTATGTCGTTTCCAAACTTCCAGATCACCAGCAAAACAGGATCATGGTACTGTTTAATCCCGACCTTGACCCGCTTGGGGTAGGGTGGAATGTGACCCAATCCAAGATCGCCATTGGATCAGGAGGCTTTATGGGGAAAGGGTATCTAGAAGGTACACAGACTAAATTTGATTTTGTGCCGGAGCAACATACCGACTTTATTTTCTGTACTCTTGGGGAAGAGTTTGGCTGGGTTGGGTCGGCTGTGATGA
Organism: Litoribacter ruber; assembly: GCF_018449405.1. Lineage (NCBI taxonomy): Bacteria > Pseudomonadati > Bacteroidota > Cytophagia > Cytophagales > Cyclobacteriaceae > Litoribacter > Litoribacter ruber. The sequence continues at coordinate 96,868 of NZ_JAHCMY010000004.1, read as the reverse complement.
TTGGATTGTTTGTAGCCTTACTGATCCGATTGGTGTTTCTGGCAGAGAGGCAAAAGACCCGGTTCTCCAGGATATACGGCTACTGCGTGATGTCCATTCTGCTTTTTCACTTCACGATCAATATAGCCATGACCATTGGCTTATTTCCTGTAGTGGGGATCCCGTTGCCCTTCTTTAGTTATGGTGGATCTTCATTGTGGTCCTTTACCATCCTGTTGTTTATATTTATAAAGCTGGATTCCCACAGGATTCAATTATTGGGAAGACATTAACAAAAAAAGAGTACATGCCATGTGTACTCTTTTTTTGTTCATTTTTTCGAGAATTGCCTAACTTTTACTTGCTCTCAAATTTCCGGAAAACTAATTGCAGAAATTCGTTGACTTCCTCGGAGTGCTTGTTCCAATTCAGTTCATGCACATATCGCTTGTTGAGCAACTCCACCGCTTCCATAAAACTGTCACAATTGTCAATGGATTTCAAAGCATGCTTCATCAGGTCATGGTTGCCTTGAAACAGCTCCCGGGTAAACATGAATTTTTGGTTCAAGGCCAATCCATCTGTGAGGGTGTCAATGCTGCCCTTCATGTAGCTGTAGGTTTCAGATTCAAATTTGGCCCAGGTTAAGGCCGGATCAATTTCCTTTTCGCTCTCCCCAGAAACAGGCATTTTAGGCTGCTGAGGTTCTGGGTTTGTGGACTGTTCTTCATTTATTTCAGGCTCTTTGACAGCCACTGGCTTTGCCTCTACCGTCACTTGTTCCTTTTGTAGAGGTTCAGGCTTTGGTTCAGGTTTTGGTTCAGGTTTTTCCGGTGTTGGGTTGTGGGATTTGTCCTCAAAAAGCTGAATGAGTTCCAAATGCTGGATCTGGTTAAGCGGTTTGAGCAAAATCTCCGGGTTGTCCAGGTCACGGTGGATAGCCTGGTACTTGTTGCGCAAGGCCATTTTCAGGTCTGGCACGGTGAGTCCCATGGATGCCTTGTCCATCAAGTGGGTCAAGAGTTCATGGTGCCATTTGATGTACTTTTTGGAATCCTTATAATATTGTTCGTTCTCCTGACCTTTGTCGATAAGGATATTGAAAAACATGAAGGGGTCAATAGCCAGGATGATGGTGTCTTCCACGGCCTCTTTGAGTAGGGGCTCGAAGTATCTTCTCTCCACTTTGATGGATCGGGACAGGACGTTCATAAATTCCTTCAGAGCATTGTCAACGGCAATATCACGGTAGTCGAAATAGGGACTTTTTTTCAATTCCTCCATTTCTTCCTGCCAGGCATTGAATAAAGACCGAATGGTCATCAAATTGACCTGCTGGCTTGGAGTAAGCTGGATGATTTCTTGTCCGGTCATATATTTCCTCGAGCGGAAATATTCGTCGCAAACGGATTCAGAAACCTTTTGGGCATAGGATTCTAAATAATTGAAATTAATTTTATCAGTCATTGTTATATGGTTTCACAGTAAGTAGACATGGATCATGCCTAAAATCATTATCGAAAACATGAATTTCAGGGAAATTGATGTTCCCAAACCGGACTATAAAGTTATTGAAATTATTCATGAAAATTACATTGACTGGATGCATGCCTGCGGGAAAAAAGGGCGGTGCACCAGTTGCAAGATGATAGTGTCAGACGGTATGGAGAATCTGACACCTATGAACGATAAAGAACAATTTTTTGCAGAAAAAGGCAGGTTAAAAGTGAATGAAAGATTATCTTGCCAAGCTAAAATTATGGGTGGGACCTTGGCGATCCGAGTTGCCGAAGAAAATAAGTTTCCCCATATTGAGTACAGTGAATAAGTTTGGTCACGCATGTTTATAGAACCTTCCATAGGGAAAAACACATTAAAGGAAAAAGCTGGTCATATCGAGGTGATCTGTGGTTCCATGTTTTCCGGTAAAACAGAAGAACTCATCCGTCGCCTTAATAGGGCGCTCATCGCAAAGCAAAAGGTTGAGATTTTCAAGCCTGCTGTCGATAAGCGTTATCACGACATGGACGTTGTCTCCCATAATGAAAACGCAATTCGCTCCACTCCAGTACAGTTTGCAGATGATATTATGCTCTTGGCCGGAAACTGCGAGGTAGTAGGCATCGATGAGGTTCAGTTTTTCGACACCCAGATTGTGAACTTGGCCATTTCTCTGGCCAATTCTGGCAAGAGGGTTATCATGGCTGGTCTAGACATGGATTTTGCCGGCAGCCCGTTTGAGCCGATGCCCCAGCTTTTGGCCATAGCCGAGTATGTGACCAAGGTTCACGCCATTTGCATGAAATGCGGAGGACTAGCCTCTTATAGCTTTAGACTGTCCGATAGTAAACAGAAAGTGATGCTCGGGGAAAAGGAAAGTTATGAGGCCAGGTGCAGAAAATGCTTTTACGAAGATAAAAAATAGACTTCCGCTGTATGCTTCGCAAAACCTCCGGTATAGTCATCAGCTACTTGAAGTATAGGGAAACCTCCATTATTGTCAAGATTTTTACACGTGAACTTGGGCTGAAAAGCTATATAGTCAACTCCGTGCGCAGCTCAAAAGCCAAAACCAAAATGGGCTTTTTTCAACCCCTTACCATTTTGGAACTGGTAGTTTACGATAAAGAGAAGGCCAACCTCAACCGCATTTCAGAGGTAAAGCTGAAATTGCCTTACCATTTTATTCCATTCGATTTCCAAAGGTCAGGCGTGGCAATGTTTGTGGGCGAGGTGTTGGGTAAGGTGATCTATGAGGATTATCAAAACGAAGCCTTATTTGATTTTTTGACGCATGCGCTGAGCCATTTGGATCAAGAGTCCACCAGGCTTCATTTGTATCCCCAATCTTTTTTGCTCGAAACGGCCAAGTTTCTGGGGTTTGGCTCAGACGATCCACACGAGCTGTTTTCCCAATTGTATGGTCTTGATCAGCAGGATGATTTTATAAGGGAGGAAAAAGGGTATCTGGGAGAATTGATGGATGATCCGTTTTCCAATGATCTCAAGGTTCCAAGCATCTTCAGGAAGAAAATGCTGGATGACCTATTGTCCTTTTATAAAATGCATGTGGAGGGTTTTGCGGAATTGAAATCCATCAAAGTGCTTCGTAGCCTTAATTAACCTTGATCCGTTTTTGGGAAGAAGTGAATACGCCCTCCAGTTCAGAGCCGTCAGCTTTGATCAGGCTAACCTCCAGCTTGTATTCCCCCGCAGGCAGCTGGTCCACACGGATAGGCTCGATTTCATCGGTGGTAAATTCGTAACCGTTAAGCTTTATCCTCACCATATAGCCATCATTTTTCAACTCCCCATCCAAAACCATAAAATCGACGATTACCTCGTCACCTGTTCCGTATTCCTGCTCATTGAGGGGGAGGTTTAGGATAAGAAATGGCTCATCGTTTTCGGGAAAGGGCTGGCTATCCATTACCCTGAAGTCCCTGTCTACATAATTTCCAAATTCCTTCAGCGCCAAACCTTCCTCATCCACCAAATAGGCTACGGCGCGATAAGTGCCCTGATTGAGTTCTTTTTGGAAAATGGGCATGTTATAGCCAATAGGATCGTTCCCGTTCAGCACCATTTTCAACTGAAAGCCCATTCCCTTTTCCCCGAACGGATAGTTTTTGACATTAAATTCGAAGGGGACCTTGTTGGAGCTAAAGTTCTGGTTGCCAAGGGGGCTGTACATTTCCAGAATGGCATCTGGGTAATCGGAGTGCTCTGTATAAGTGTAAAAATGTACCGAATGTTCATCCGTGTCTCCCTCGGCAGGAGCTGTGACTAGGTTTTCCGACTTTCTTTCTCTTTTGCCATCGCAGCCTACAAAAGTGGCAACCATAACAAAAGCTAACATTCCAATAGCATTTCTCAGCATAGCAAAGCGGGTTCTGTTTGGTTAAAGATATTTAATTTTAGGCGAAAATAAATTAACTTGCGGTACAAAATAACAAATTACATGAGCGAAATTCTGTATAATGAAATTCCATCTTTGGATTTAGCGGATTTTACTTCCGGAGATGCTGAGAAGAAAGCGGCGTTTGTACAGGCCTTGGGCCAGGCTTACAACAACATAGGTTTTGCAGCCATCAAAAATCACGGCCTATCGCAAGAGCTTCAAGACAAGCTGTATGCTACGATTAAAAAGTTTTTTGCATTGGAAGACAGTGTGAAATCCCAATATGAGAGACCTGAAATCGGTTATCAAAGAGGCTATACGGGTAAAGGAAAAGAGCACGCCAAAGGTAGAAATACAGGTGATCTCAAGGAGTTTTACCACGTTGGACAGGATCTTAATGATATTCCTGATTCAGATGCGATCAAATCCGAATATCCTGAAAATGTTTTCCCTTCTGAAATTGCCGAATTTGAAGAGGTGACTTTGGAGGTTTACAAAACCATCGAAGCCGCTGGTAAAAACATGCTAAGAGCTATCGCGCTTTATCTGGAATTGCCGGAGGATTATTTTGAGAACAAGGTAAGGTTTGGGAACTCCATCCTTCGACCTATCCACTATTTCCCAATCGAGAACCCTGATGAAGTGCCTGCTGATGCCGTAAGAGCTGCAGAGCATGGTGATATCAACCTCATCACGCTTTTGATGGGTGCAAGTGCCGATGGGTTGCAGGTGTTGCGAAAAGATAACCAGTGGATCCCGATCACCGCCCTGCCTGATCAGTTGGTAGTGAATGTTGGAGATATGTTGGAAAGATTGACCAATAAGAAACTGAAGTCAACGATCCACAGAGTGGTCAACCCTCCAAAGGAGAAAATGAACAGCAGCCGATATTCGGTGCCATTCTTCATGCACCCAAGATCCGAAATGGACCTTACTTGCTTGGATAGTTGTGTGGATGATCAACACCCTAAGGAATTTGAAGATGCTACAGCAGGAGAATTCCTTGACGAGCGTCTAAGAGAGCTTGGATTGAAGAAGTAAGATAAGTGGCTGTCAAGAGAGTTCGTTATTATTTCTATCTGCGAGATGTATTGGTTCTCTCAGTGACAGCCTTTGGAGGCCCACAGGCATTTCTCGCCATGGTATTGGATATCATGGTGAGAAAGCGGGGCTACCTTTCCGAAAATGACCTCATGGAGCTGAATGCGCTGTGTCAGGTCTTGCCTGGACCAACCTCTACCCAGACCATTTCGGCAATAGGCTACCGCATTGGCGGACCTAATTTAGCCTATCTTTCTCTTTTTGTGTGGATTTTGCCAGCCACCCTTCTGATGATCCTGGCGGCTGTGCTGATTGATTTTTTGCAGGAAAATACTGCTGGGTCGCTGGACTTTGCCAAATTCATCCAGCCAATGGCTATCGGGTTTATCATTTTTGCAGCCCAAAAGACCATTCGGATCATGATTCAGACCAAGGAAGCCATGGTGCTGATGATGCTTTCTGCTTTTGTCGCTTTCTTTTATAATTCTCCCTTTGTGTTTCCCTTGATGTTGGCCATAGGTGGTCTGAGTACTTCCCTGAAGTATAACAAGCAGCCCAAAGTCAACGACAAGGCTATATTAAATGTGAAGTGGGCAAATTTTATCCTCTGGGCAGGGGTGTTGATCGGAGCGGCTGTGTTGGGGCATTTTACAAGGTTGTTGCCCATTAGGCTATTCGAAAACTTTTATCGAAACGGTAGCTTGATATTTGGGGGAGGGCAGGTGCTGGTTCCCTATCTATATACCGAGTTTGTGGAGTTCAAAAACTACCTGACTTCTGAAGAGTTTTTGACCGGCTACGCAATTTCTCAAGGACTGCCCGGGCCAACTTTCAGCATCAGTACTTACATAGGCGCGTTGTCTATGCGCGAATTTGGGCTGAGCGGAAAAATCTTGGGTGGTTTTATCGCTGCGGCAGGAATTTTCCTTCCAGGGACATTTTTGATATTCTTTGTGATCAGGTTCTGGGATGGTCTGAAAAAATACAGACCGGTAAGGGCGGCTCTTGAAGGTATCAACGCGGTAAGTTGCGGAATGCTGCTGGCTGCTGCCTATCTGCTTTTCGAACCTTTGGACGCCAATACCTTCAATATTTTAGCCATTGTGGCCACCTATGCCCTGCTGCAGTTTACCAAGCTTTCCTCACCGCTGATCATCGCCCTGGGGATCGTAGCGGGAATCAGTTACAATTGGGTTATTGCGCTGATTTAATTTTCTGCATCAAGTCAAATAAGCTTACCGCCCACAAATCATTTCCCAAGGGAAACTCATCATGTCCCGCAAAGACAATAAAACGACGAACCGCTTTTATGTCTTCACATGAGATCAAAAAACCTTTAGATGCCTTTGGGCTAAGAGTTCTTTTGATTTCAATCGCCCAGACTTCATCTTTGATAATCAGGACCAAATCGATTTCGGCACCAGCCGAAGTGCGGTAGTAATAATAATCACTTCCTTTGGGCAAAACTGAAAGGATGTTTTCAATAATAAACCCTTCCCAGCTCGACCCCACCACCGGGTGGCTCAGAAGGCTTTCCATGTTGGGGATATTCAGGAGCGCATGAGTCAAGCCTGAATCTCTGATGTAAACTTTTGGACTCTTTACCAGTCTTTTGCCCCCATTGTTGTGCCATGGACGTATCTGCCTGATGAGCAGTAAGTCTTCCAGCATCTCCACATAGCTTTTTATGGTTGGCGAACTCAAGTCCATGCTCGCCGCGATTTTGCTAAAATTCACCTGCTGGCCTTGCTGGTGGGCAAGTATGGTCCAGAGGTTTCGCAACCGGGTGGCGGGAATCATGGTTACAATTTGAGGGATGTCCCTTTCCAAGTAAGTGGTGATGAAATTTCGCCTCCACCGTATGCTGTTGTATTCAGACTTGGCCAGGAAACTGTCAGGGAAACCTCCTCTAAGCCATAATTGGTTCAAGGGGTTTTCTGACATGCTTTTTATTTCCAGAAGGTTAAACCCAAATAGTTCTTCATAGGCGATTCTGCCAGCCAATGATTCGGAAGATTGCTTGATCAGCTCTAAAGAGGCAGATCCCAAAATCAAGAATTGCCCAGTCCGAAACCCTTTTTTTCTTCTCCGATCTATCACTCCTCTTAATACCTGAAAGAGTTCGGGCATTCGTTGGATTTCATCCAAAATGATAAGCCGGCCTTCGTGAAAGTCAAAATAGGCTTCCGGATCGGCTAGCCTCACTTTATCTGCGGGGCTTTCCAAATCGAGATATATGGCGTCTTGGTCCATACTTTCCGCTACTTCCTGCGCTAGTGTGGTCTTTCCGACCTGCCTGGGACCCAATATTGCAACTGCTGGGAAATCCTGCAAGAGGTCATTGAGTTCATATGTTATATACCGTTTTATCACCTTGCAAATTTAAATAATGATTTTAAATTTGCAAGGTAAAGTACGGGTTTTAACCTTGTAAAATTAAAGTATATTTTTAAATTTGCAAGGTAGAATGATTAAAGTAACCTTGTAAATTTAAAGCGGCATTTTATATTTACAAGATAAAAAGTTGGTATTCAGGCTGTTTTAAGGGTTTTGGGGGTTTTGGCTGATTTCGGAACAAAAATGAAGCTATATCCATTAAATGTCGCCAGTAAATACTTCTTTCACTTTGTAGGTTTTTTTATCCTGTGATTCAAAATATGTCCTTACGATGATTTCCGCAATGATGCCAGTGGTGATCAGCTGAATCCCGGCTAAAAGGAAGATGAATCCCAGTAATAGGATAGGCCTTCCCCAGATATCCGCACCCAATATTTTGTCTACAAGTAGGTAAAGGTTGATTATTATACCGATCAGGAAACTGAATAGCCCCAAGGTTCCAAATATATGGATTGGACGCTGTAGGTATTTTTGGAAAAAAAGCATGAGGATGAGGTCAGCAATAACCTTGAAGGTCCTGCTCAGTCCGTATTTTGAATCTCCATGGATGCGTGGATGGTGTTTTACAGCTACTTCGGTCATCGTTGCACCTTCTTGCTTGGCCAAAACCGGGATGAACCTGTGGAGTTCCCCGTACAATTCCATGTTCTGGGCTATTTGGGCTTTGTAAACCCTTAAGCTACAGCCATAGTCCTTTAGGTATACTTTGGTGGTGTTCCGGATGACATAATTGGCAATCTTGCTGGGCAGTTTTCGAAGTACAAAGCCGTCTTTCCGGTCTGCCCGTCTCCCTGCTACCACATCCCAGTTTTCGTCAATAGCCTTATTGAGCATCATCGGGATGTCAGAGGGGTCGTTTTGCAGGTCCCCGTCCATGGTGGCAATGTATTGTCCCGTGGCGTGGTCAATACCCGCGGCCAAGGCAGTGGTTTGGCCGTAATTTTTATTGAAAATGATCAGCTTTGTCCTTCTGTTGGCTATTTTTTTTACTTCTCTGATGGTTTGGTCGGAAGAGCCGTCATCAACCAGGATAAGTTCGTAATCGAGCTCTCCCATTGCTGAATAAACAGCATCCAGCAAGGGTTTGATGTTTTCTTCTTCGTTGAAAACGGTGACTACGACTGAGAGTTTGGGAATGTGCATAGGGTGGAATTTTGCCAAATTTACTCTTTTTATACCGTGGCAGCAAGCTGGATTTAATGGTTGGCTAGTAGCGGCCCGCTGGAGCGTACCTCAATCAGATAATTTGGTGTAAGCGCTTTCTCCCGGGTGGAAGGGTTTAGAAACCGGCCTTTTAATCGGGAAACATGGAAAGCGCCTTTTTCCGCAAGGTTGTCTACCTGAAGATTGGTCTGGGATTGGAGGAAGTTTAATCCGTCGTTATTTACATACAAAAATATGGGGCCGCTGGCGACCTTGTCCAATATGTCCTCGTACGTTACCCTTTTGTGTAGGTGCTTGCTCTGGAAATCGAAAGAATAACTGTGCATCTCAAAGAAATAGGTTTGTTCTTTATCCAGCCTCATTCGCTCTGCTTCTTTGGCCAAAGCAGTTCCTCCTTGGTATTTTAAAAGTTGGGGATAGAAATTGACCTGCATCATCATGTTGACCCCCACACCGACAGAAAGGGAGAGCATGACCATGGAGGCCCATTTTTTTTCTAATTTTTTCCAGTAAGCCAGATAAACGGCTGCGATGGACAATGGGAGGATGATGGCCCAGCTTGGGAAGGCGAAAACATTCACCGTTATCGCCAGCAAGGTGATCAAGATTAGAACTACATATTGGACATTCCTTATGGCAGGTGAGATCTCAAATTTAACCAAGGCCGCTGCAGTCACAATTGCCATGAATGGGAAAAGTGTGTTGAGGTAGTGCGGAAGTTTGAAACCGGCTAAAGAATAAATTCCCAGCAGAAATATCAGCGTTCCCATTGTCATCCAATCCAATCCGGTTTTGGAGATAAGCTTTTGTTTTAGCCCTTTGGCAATGCCGAAATAGAAAAGGAAGGACCAGGGCAAAAATGCCCAAAGGATGGTGTGTAGAAAAAACAGGTAGTCCTTGCTGCCGTCACCACCCCAAGTTTCCCCGTCAAATCGCTCAAAATTCTGGTCCCAAAGGATGAATTTTATTCCTGAAATATTTTCCCTGCCTCTAATGACCAAATCAGGGTTTAGGTCGAATTGGATGTAATACGCATATAGTACTGGGCTGGAAAATATGAAAAATAGCGGTATGGCCAGATAGGCTTTATAGTCAAGAAAAAACTTCCAGTCCTTTTTTTCCACTAGGTAGAAAAGGAATGCGAAAACCGGCACTGCGGGGCCAATCATGCCTTTGGTCATGAAGCCAAGGCTAAGCCCAAGGGCTGTTCCGGCAAGATAGGGCCAGGATCTAAACTGATAATATCCCCAAGCTTGCCAAGCCGCAAAGATCATGGATGCTGTAAGCATGGCATCCATTCTCACATCGCTGTTTGCCAGGATAAAGGCAAAGCTGGTGGCTAAAATTGCAGTGGCGAGCCATCCCGTTTTTTTGTCGTAAAGTCCGCTTCCCAGCCTAAAAGTGGAATATAGGCCGAGTAAGGTAAAAAGGAAAGAGGGAAATTTGTAGGCAAACGCATTAATTCCAAACAGGTTGAAGGAGGCAGCGCTGGTCCAGAATAGCAAGTGGGGCTTGTCCAAATAGGGCTTGCCTTTGTCGATAAGGCTGATGTAGTCACCAGTTAGCACCATGTGTAGGGCTATGTTGGCATGATGGGCGGAATCTGAATCCATCAAAGGGACGAAGAGAGCAAAAATATAAGTCAGGAATAAGCCGGCAAACAGTAGTAGTAAGAAAAGTTGTGTGGAGGTGTGATTTGAAGGCTCAGTTAGGTTAGTGTTCATCCCCGGAAATTTTTTATGCAAATTTATGGATTATTTCCACATGGGGGTAGGGGTAAATAAAAAGCCCTCTTGAACAAGAGGGCTTAGGGGAGGGTTTATTGTTTTGCCAGCAAGGATTTCTCCTTGTGCTTTTTAAGCTGCCTTCTTAACTGCTCGACTGCTTCGTCCGCGGCAGCTTCAAAAGAACCGTTTTGGGTTTTGGAAAACAGTTGTTTTCCGGGTACATTCATTTTGATCTCCACGACCTTGTTTTCACTTCTGTCATTTTTATCTAACCTCATGAAAACTTCTCCGTCAATGATACGATCATAGTAGGTGTCCAGCTTGTCCGCTTTTTTCTGAATAAAATTGATGAGCTTCTGATCAGCGTCAAAGTGGATTGAATGCATCTGTAATTTCATAATCGTTACGGTTTATAGTTAAACTTTTATTAAGCTTTAGGATGTGCTTGATCAAACACGGCCTTCAGTTTTTCCATGGAATTGTGGGTATATACTTGGGTGGCGGCCAAATTGGCGTGTCCAAGTAGATCTTTCACGGCGTTGAGGTCTGCTCCTTTATTGAGAAGATGGGTCGCAAAAGTGTGCCTCAGGATGTGAGGGCTTCGTTTGGAAGTTTGGGCAAAAAGATCTAGATAATGCTTCACTATACGGTAAATTTTCATCGGATATGCCGGCTCTCTTGTAATTGTAACGATAAAATAATCACAATGGTCTAGATTATGAAATGTTTTTTCAAATGATTTTTTGTATGAAATAATATTTTGTTTAAGGACTTTTGTGATTGGAATTATACGTTCTTTTTGCCTTTTCCCCAATACTCTAACGAGATCGGAATTAAGGTCTACATCCTTCCATTTTAGGTTCAAAAGTTCGGATAAACGCACCCCCGTGAGGTAGAGAAATTCCATGACCATCTTGTCCCGTTGTCCTTCAAAATCCTCCTGATATTGGATTTCTGACAGCACTTCTTCGACGTTCTGTTCCGATATGAATTCGGGCAATCTTTTTGGGGTTTTGAGCGCCTGGATTTTATAGGTGGGGTCTTTTTGGATTTGGCCTTCCTTCAACAAAAATTTATAGAACGAGCGCAGGGTGGCAATCTTCCTGTTAATGCTTCTGGGAGAAAGGCCGCTTTCGACCAGGTCGATTACCCATGCTCTGATTTCAGCATGTTGGGCGTCCTCGAGAGGCGTTTGAAAGGCTGTCTGGCCGAACTCCTCAAACTGCTCCAAGTCTTTCTTGTAGGCGGTAAGGGTGTGTTGGCTGGCCCTTTTGGTGTGTTGTAGGTAGGTTATAAACGACAAAAGCATATTAGTGAATATTTACACTAATATGCTTTATTTATCTTGAGAAAGAAAATGATTAACCCATTTCCTCAGTTTGCATTCTTTGCTTATAAGCAGCTTTGATGACTTCAGTTCTTCTTTTGATAGAAGGTTTCTCAAAATACTGTCTTGCTCTCAGTTCTCTGATTGCTCCAGTTCTGTCAAACTTCTTCTTGAATCTTTTCAAAGCTTTTTCGATAGATTCGTTTTCTTTAACGTTTACTACGATCATAATTTTACACCTCCTTTCGAAGTGCAAATGTAGCCAATTATTCTGTCAATCCAAAAAGAAGTCCTGATTGTGGAATATTATTTCAAGATTTGACGTCCGATTACCAATTTTTGTATCTCAGAAGTACCTTCACCAATCGTACAAAGCTTGGCATCTCTATAGAATTTCTCCACCGGATAATCTTTGGTAAAGCCGTATCCACCAAAAATCTGCACAGCCTCATTTGCTACTGATACAGAAACCTCAGAGGCATAAAGTTTAGCCATCGCGCTTTCTTTGGTTACGTTTTGTCCTTTGTTTTTCAAGTCCGCAGCCTGGTAGATAAGCAGTTTTGATGCTTCTACCTGGGTGGCCATATCGGCAAGTTTGAAGCTGATGCCTTGGAAGCTGCTGATAGGCTTGTTAAACTGTTGTCTTTCCTTGCTATACTGGATGGCTGCTTCAAGAGCGCCCTCGGCAATTCCCAGGGATAGGGCAGCGATGGAAATTCTTCCTCCATCCAAAATTTTCATCGACTGGATAAAGCCATCACCTACTTCTCCTAACACCTGGCTTTTATGGACTCTGCAATCTTCAAAAATCAGCTCAGCCGTTTCTGAGGATCGCATGCCTAACTTATCTTCTTTTCTGCCGCCTCTGAATCCAGGGGTGTCACGATCAATAATGAAAGCCGTCATGCCATGGGAATCACCGACTTCTCCAGTTCGGGCAATGACCACTGCCACATCTCCGGATACACCGTGGGTAATGAAGTTTTTGGCGCCATTCAATACATAATAATCACCATCTTCTACAGCGGTGGTTCTCATGTTTCCAGCATCCGAACCGGTGTTGGGTTCTGTCAAGCCCCAAGCACCTAGAAATTCGCAACTGGCCAGTTTGGGGATGTACTTTTTCTTTTGTTCCTCATTGCCAAACATCATGATATGTCCGGTACAAAGGGAGTTGTGGGCAGCCATGGAAAGGCCTATTCCCGGGTCAAGCTTGGTCAGTTCCACAATGGCAGTCACATATTCGAAATAACCGAATCCTGATCCTCCATATTCATTGGGAACCAGCACGCCCATAAGGCCAAGTTCTCCAAGTTTTTTAAATAGCTCCAATGGGAATTTTTGCTCGTCATCCCATTCTTTTCTAAAAGGGGTAATTTCCTTTGCTCCAAAATCCCGGATCATTTCCGCGATCATTTTTTGGTTCTCATTGAGTCCGAAACTCATCATAATTTTATAAGTTTATTTGGGTTTGCAGTTCAAAATTCCAAATTAGAGAATCTTTTTTTGAATTCTTGCATGGAATTTGACTTAATTTTGAAAATGGTTTTTTTAAAGGGAACCAGACTTTTATATTTGTTGGCGTAAATTTTGTTTATAGGATCTCGAATTTGTTGATTTTATTCGGATATCACTTCGAAGGATGCAAATCACCCTTAAATGAATTTTTAAGAGAATCTTCCAAGTTTTTTACTCATGAGGATTCGCCGCGGTGACCAGCCGCTTTGTTTTAAAATAATCAGAACAGGTAAAAATTGTTTTTCACTAAATCATTTTACAAAAATTAATTATGAAAATTACAGTAGTAGGTACCGGATATGTAGGTTTGGTAACGGGTACATGTTTTGCCGATGTAGGTGTGGAAGTGGTCTGTGTAGATGTAGACCAGAAGAAGATAGATAATTTGAAAAAAGGTATTATGCCTATCTATGAGCCAGGTTTGGAAGAGATGGTAGTGCGTAATTATAAAAGCGGAAGGTTGCAGTTTTCCACCGATTTAGGTGAAGCAATAAAAGGAAGTGAAGTGGCGTTCATCGCGGTAGGCACCCCTCCGGGTGAAGACGGCTCTGCTGATTTGCAGTATGTTTTGGCCGTAGCCGAAGGTATCGGTAAAAGCATGGATGATTTCATGGTAGTGGCTACCAAGAGTACCGTACCGGTAGGTACAGGTAAAAAAGTGCATGCGGCCATTCAGAAAGCCTTGGAAGGAAGAGGCAGTGACTTGGGTTTTGCAGTTGCTTCCAACCCTGAGTTTTTGAAAGAAGGAGCCGCAGTGGAAGATTTCTTGAAGCCGGACAGAATCGTGATTGGTGTGGAGGATGAAAAAGCCGAAGCTATCATGAAGCGCCTTTATAAGCCTTTCCAGCTTAGCGGTGACAGAATCATTTATATGGACATCCCATCTGCGGAAATGACCAAATATACGGCTAACGCCATGTTGGCAACCAAGATATCTTTTATGAACGATATCGCCAACCTTTGCGAGCTAGTGGGCGCAGATGCCAACATGGTGCGAAAGGGGATCGGTTCCGATCCTCGTATCGGCAACAAGTTCATTTACCCAGGTGTAGGTTATGGTGGATCTTGCTTCCCCAAGGACGTGAAGGCTATCATCCGAACTGCAAGAGAGTACAATTACGAGTTGAAGGTATTGCAGTCTGTGGAGGATGTAAATGAGAAACAGAAATATGTGCTTTCCAACAAAGTGAAAAAGCACTTTGGAGAAGATCTTTCTGGAAAGACTTTTGCCATGTGGGGACTAAGCTTCAAGCCAAATACAGATGATATGAGAGAGGCTCCTGCATGCGTGATTATCGATGAATTATTGGCTGCTGGCGCGCAAGTGAAGGCTTATGATCCTATTGCCATGAAAGAGGCAAAAGAGCATTATATAGGTGATAAGATTACTTATTGCAATGATGCTTATGAAGCCCTAGTTGATGCAGATGCATTATTGCTTGTAACGGAATGGTCTGAATTTAGAATGCCAAGCTGGAATGTGTTGACCAAGCTGCTGAATGACAAGGTGATTTTTGATGGTAGAAACATCTACGATCCTAAATACTTGAAAGAGCTTGGGTTCACCCATTATGGAATCGGTATCTAATTAATACATTATAATTTAGAGTGAAAAGCATAATCAGGTGAGTTTATTCCTTGATTATGCTTTTTTTATTACAAATAAAATTGGATTTTTAGCTATGAAGAAAAAAATATTGATCACGGGAGGAGCCGGATATATCGGTTCCCATACCGCTGTAGCACTTTTTGAGGCAGGTTTTGAGCCGGTTGTAATCGATGACTTTTCCAATTCTGACAAATCCGCAGTTAGGGGCATCGAGAAAATTGTGGGGCAAGAAGTTAAGCTTTACGAAGGTGACTGCAATGATGTGAAACTGATGGAAGAAATTTTTTCCACAGAAGGAATCGCAGGAGTTATCCATTTTGCAGCCTATAAGGCAGTAGGAGAGAGCACTGAGCATCCCTTAAAGTATTACAAAAACAACGTAGGTTCCCTGCTGGTGCTTTTGGAGACCATGCGGAAATTTGAGGTGGGCGACATTGTTTTCTCTTCATCCTGTACCGTCTATGGTCAGCCAGATGAAAACCCTGTAAAGGAATCAACCCCCCGCAAGGAGGCCGAAAGCCCCTATGGCAACACAAAAAAGGTATGCGAGGATATCCTCAACGATTATGTGAAAAGCAAGGCTCCGGTGAGAGTGATAGCATTAAGGTATTTCAACCCGGTAGGTGCACACCCAAGTTCGGCCATTGGAGAGTTGCCGCTAGGGGTTCCCAATAACTTGGTGCCATTCGTAACCCAAACGGGAGCTGGGCTCAGGGAGCAATTAACTGTTTTTGGGGATGATTACGATACCTCTGACGGTACGTGTATTCGGGACTATATCCACGTGGTGGATTTGGCCGAAGCTCACGTAAAATCCATTCAGCACCTTGCTGATAAACCTGCGACTTATTTTGACCTATTTAACTTAGGTACAGGTGAAGGCAATACCGTTTTGGAAGTGGTAAAGACATTCGAAAAGGTAAGCGGGGAATCCTTAAAATACAAGATAGGCCCTAGAAGGTCTGGCGACATCGAAAAAGTGTGGGCCAATACGGATAAGGCAGAGCAGGTCCTGGGATGGAGATCCAGACTGAATCTTGAGGATGCCCTCAGGGATTCCTGGAATTGGCAATTGAGTTTGAAGGAAAAAGAAAAGATGAGCTAACACTCATCTTTTCTTTTTTGCTATTCCTGATAAATAGTAAAGAGAACAGTTTCGCCCACAGCTTTTAAAGTTCTTCTGTCGATCAAGTCCATGCTGTCCTGATGGGTATGGTGGTATTTACCAAAACCGTAATCAGGTGAATATTCCACGATGTCAATCATCGGGATTTTCGCCACTTGGTTGACAAACACGTGGTCATCGATGATTTCATGAGAATCCCTCATGGGGAAGAAATCGCCATGACCCAAGCGATGGGCATTTCTCCATACTTTTTGTACGATATTGCGGGCGTACTGCATGGAATAACCCTCTCGATAAAACCTTGCTCCTTTGGCGCCAACCATATCGAGAAGGATTCCATAATAGGCTGAATATCCGGCTTCATGTGGATTTCTGGACCAATGCTGGGAGCCCAAGGCCCACCAAATCTGGGAGTGGTTTCGGTCGCTTGGCTTGGTCTGTTCGGGCTCCCCGTAATCCTCCCCGTCAAAAAGTATAAAGTCCACGCCAACTTCCGGGTCCATCCCGGATGTGGCTATAACCCTGGCTATTTCCAAGATCACGCCAACACCGCTTCCTCCATCATTCGCCCCATCAATTGGCTGCTCAATGTTTTCGGTATCCTTGTCGGCTAGGTGCCGGGTGTCCCAATGGGCGGCCAAGAGAATTCTTTTGCTAGCCTGTGGATTGTGGGCTGCAAAGATATTGGTCAGCTTCAGGTTGGTTCCGTCATAGGCTTTTGCTTCAAAATCCTGCTCGGTAACCTGCATTCCGTACTCATTGAATTTTTCAACAAGCCATCTTTTGGTCTCCTGATGCGCCTCAGTGTTGGGCACCCTAGGCCCAAAATCAACTTGCCGTTGGATAAAGCTATAAGCAGAATCAGCGTTAAATTCAGGTACTTCCCTTAATTCCTCTTCTTCGACCCTTTCTTCAGCCTGGTCGCGTCCACAAGCTATGAGCGTAATGAAAAGAATTGCAAAAATCCAGTTACTCTTCATATGCCCAGTCGATTTTATCTTTCATGTCTTTTACTATGATGCCATTGGTTTTCAAGGTGGCTCTGATCTGATCTACCAAATCATAGTCACGGTTTTTCTTGGCGTCGCCATATACATTTAACAATGCATCCAAGAGGCTATATTGAATGTCTGCTTTTTCCTCGACAAGACCTAGAATCTCTTCCACAAATACTATATAGCGGTCGAGCATCTTTTCAAAAACCTCCTTGCCCAAGGCAGCGGATTTAAGCTGGCCTGTGAAACAACTGTTGATCTTCTTGGTCAGATTGAATAGGTAGCCGATTGCCTGTGCGGTGTTGAGGTCATCGTTCATCGCCCTGTAGGCATTCTGGATGTTTTGCTCCACCTGTTTGGCCTGGTTTTCATCGATATCCACGCCTTCTTCCTGCTCAAATTTTAGGTTTTTGGCAATTCGAAGGGCGTTGATGATTTTCTTGTAGCCTTTTTGGGCTGCTTTCAGAGCGTCGTTGGAAAAATCCAGCGTAGATCTATAATGGGCAGTCAATATGAAATACCTGATCGTCATGGGACTGTAGGCCTGCTCCAATAGTTCGTGTTCCCCATTAAATAGCTGCTGCAGGGTGATAAAATTGCCCAAGGATTTGCCCATCTTCTGGCCATTGATGGTGATCATGTTGTTGTGCATCCAGTATTTGGCCGGGTCGGTGTGGTTGCAGGCGTTGCCCTGTGCGATTTCACATTCGTGGTGTGGAAACATAAGGTCCATGCCCCCGCCGTGGATGTCAAAATGCTTGCCCAGGTACTTTGCACTCATAGCCGTACACTCCAGGTGCCAGCCTGGAAAACCCTGGCCCCAAGGCGAGTCCCATTTCATCAGGTGCTCCGGAGAGGCTTTTTTCCAAAGGGCAAAATCGATTGGGTTGCGCTTTTCCTGCTGTCCATCAAGTTCGCGGCTTCCGGAAACCAATTCTTCCAGAATCCTTCCAGAAAGCTTTCCGTATTTTCCACGCTCATTGTACTTGAGCACATCAAAGTAGACGCTGCCATTTACCTCATAAGCCAAGCCTTCGGCAAGGATGTCCTTCACCAGCTGGATCTGCTCGGGAATATGGCCAGTAGCCCGGGGCTCAATATTAGGTTTTTTGGTGTTGAGCAGGTCCATGTCCCGATGGTAGGTATCCGTGTAGTGCTGGGCCACTTCCATGGGTTCGAGCTGTTCGAGTTTAGCCTTTTTGGCTATCTTGTCCTCCCCGTCATCGGCATCGGCTTCCAGGTGTCCCACGTCGGTGATGTTGCGGACATACCTGACCTTATTGCCCAAATGGGTGAGGTAGCGGTATAAAGTGTCAAAAGTGATAGCTGGCCGAGCATGGCCCAGATGGGCGTCGCCATATACGGTAGGACCGCAAACATACATCCCCACAAAGGGAGGGTTTAGCGGTTCGAAAAGTTCCTTTTTCCGACTGAGGGTGTTGTATATTTTTAAATCTTTTGAATACATGTTACAAATTTATCAAATCAAGAGAGAAAATTAAGAAAACTGTGAAATGAACACTTCCGTTGTGAAGGGGTTCGATTACTTAAATGTCCAAATAAAAACACCGAATTTAGGGTAAAAAGGTTTAAAACGGACCTAGGGAATAATTTTCTGTAGGGATTATTTCTTTTTTATAGGAAAAAAAATTATTACATTTGTACCCTACTTAGCCGAATTTAGAGAGGGGACAAGCAGTCCCCTCTTTCATTATGCTAGAATTTGAACATGAGTTTGAAGCAGACTATAGAAGAAATTGTAGAGAAGCATCTGCCTGATGCCAGCCATTTTGTGGTTGATGTGACCGTGAAGGAAGCTTCGGGGAAGCAGAAGGTAATCATCCTGATCGATGCCGATGAGGGGCTTAACATAGATGCCTGTGCCAAGGTGAGCCGTGCCGTAGGGGAGGAGCTTGAGGCCAAGGATATCCTTGAGGAGGCGTATGTGCTGGAGGTTTCTTCTCCTGGTTTGGATTTTCCATTGACTAGCAGGAGGCAGTACCAAAAAAACATCGGCCGCAATATAAAGGTGACACTAGAAAATGGAGGCGAGCAGGAAGGCGAGCTGACATCAGTGGAGCCGCTACATGTGGTTTTGAAGACAAAGAAAAAAGAAAAAGGGAAAAAAGCTGTAGAGGAAGAAGTTCAGTTGGCTTTTGACCAAATAAAGAAATCAATTGTATTAGTCTCTTTTAAATAAACACAATGGATGCTAAAGTTTTAATTGAATCGTTTGCAGAATTTGCAAGGTCTAAGAATGTGGATCGCCCTACCATGATCCGCATACTGGAGGATGTATTTAGAGCAATGATTCGTAAGAAATACGAAACTGACGAAAACTTTGATGTGACCATCAATGCCGACAAAGGCGACCTTGAGATTTGGAGGATTAGGGAGATTGTAGACGATAACTCAGAGGATATCTGGGATAATGACAAGATCAGCCTGACTGAGGCAAGAAAACTTGAGCCCGATTTTGAAATCGGGGAAGAGACATACGAAAAGGTGGAGCTTGAGGACTTTGGACGTAGAGCCGTTCAGATGGCCCGCCAGACGTTGATCCAGCGGATCAAGGACCTGGAGAAGGATCTTCTTTTTCAGCAATATGAGGAATTGGTAGGTGAGATCATCACAGCAGAGGTGTACCAGGTGCTTGGCCGTGAGGCTTTGTTGATGGACAGTGAAGGTAATGAGCTTGTTTTGCCTAAAGGCGAGCAGATTCCAAAAGACAGATATAGAAAAGGCGATGCTGTGAAAGCCATTGTCCACAAAGTGGAAATGATTAACGGCAATCCTAAAATTATTCTTTCCAGAACCTCTCCGATTTTCTTAGAGAGATTATTCGAAAATGAGGTGCCGGAAGTATATGATGGGTTGATTACCATCAAAAAGATCGTGCGTGAACCGGGTGAAAGGGCAAAAGTTGCCGTGGAATCTTATGATGACCGTATTGATCCGGTAGGTGCTTGCGTCGGGATGAAAGGAAGCAGGATCCACGCTGTGGTGAGAGAGCTTCAGAATGAAAACATTGACGTAATCAATTATACCGACAACTTGGAGCTGTATGTTTCCCGTGCGTTAAGCCCGGCAAAGGTTAGTTCTATACAAGTTAACGAAGAGGGAAAGAGACTTTCCGTGTTTTTAAAGCCTGATCAGGTATCTTTGGCAATTGGTAAGGGAGGATTCAACATCAGACTTGCCAGCCGCTTGGTAGGATATGAGATCGACGTGTTCCGGGAGCTTTCCGAATATGAGGAAGAGGAGGATGTGGATTTGACAGAATTCACCGATGAGATCGAAGATTGGGTAATTGAAGAGTTGAAGAAGACCGGTTTGGACACCGCCAAAAGTGTATTGGCAGTGACGAAAGAAGAGCTCCTACGCAGGACGGAGCTTGAGGAAGAAACCATCGATGAGGTCTTCAGAATATTGAAACAAGAATTTGAACAGTAAAAAAGCGTCGAATAGTTAATTTAAAGGCGTTATATTTACACAAAAATAAAATAGCAAGGTTTTAGCGTATGTCAGAAGAAAAAATGATGCGATTGGGCCAGGTAGCCAGAAAACTCAACGTAGGGATTTCTACGATTGTAGATTCTATGGCTAAGAAAGGCTTTGATGTAGAGAGCAACCCTAATTCCAAGATAAGTGTTGAGCAATTCAACATGTTGGCTAAGGAATTTAAGTCCTCTGCAAAGGAAAAGGAGGAGGCATCCCACCTTTCCATTGGCAAACGTCATAATGAGACGTTTACCATCAAAGCTGAATCTGAGTCTGAGCCTGAGAAGGAGAAAAAACCGGAGCCTCCTACCAAACCAGCTCCCAAACCAGAGGAAAAGAAAGTAGAGAAGAAGGAAGAGCCGAAGCCGGAGTCTGACAAAGTACAGGCATCAGCAGACAAGCTTCCTGGAATCAAAGTTTTGGGCAAAATCGACTTGGACAAAAAGCCGGCCGAGAAAAAAGAAAAGCCTGAGCAACCTAAGCCGGAGGCCAAAAAGCCGGCAACACCTGAAGCTGCACCTCCCAAGAAAGAGGAGAAGCCTCAGCCTGAGAAAAAAGAACAACCAAAAGAGGAAAAGCCAACTCCTCAACCTAAGGCTGTGAAGCCTCAGACTTCTGAACCTGCTAAAACTGAACCTACCAAAAGTAAGCCGACAGCTCCAGACGCATCTAAGGAGAAAGACGCACCAAAGCCTGCCAAGCCAGTAGAGCAAAAACCAGCTGCCAAAGAGCAGACTGAAAAGCCTGCTGAAAAAGCGGAGGATAAACCTGGACAGGTAATTTCCGCCAAAGCTGACGCGCTCAAGGGCCTTACTGTTTTGGGTAAAATTGAACTTCCTGCTGATAGATCCAAGAAAAAGGCCAAGCCTGTGGCGTCTTCAGATGAAAAAGGGAAGGATAAAAAGAAAAGACCTCGCAAGAGAATCGATAAAAAACCTGGAGAAGGCGGCGGTCAGCAAAGACCGGGCGGACCAGGACAAGGTCAAGGCGGACCGAGAGGAGCAGGCCAGCAAGGCCGTGGCGCCAGACCGGGGCAAGCTGGAAGAGGTAAACCTGGGGCTAAAGGACAAGGCGCAGGCCGTTTCCAAAAAGCCGAGCCTACGCAAAAGGAAATCCAAGACCAAATCAAACAAACCCTTGCCCGTCTTCAAGGCGGTGGCAAAGGCGGAAAGAAAAGCAGCCGTAGAGACAAGCGTTCTGAAAGAAGCAGAGAGCAAGTTGAAGGGGTGGAGGAAACAAGAGTACTTAAGGTTACCGAGTTTATCTCTGCAAACGACCTTGCCAGCCTTTTGGACGTATCCGTAAATGAGATCATTTCGGTTTGTATGTCCCTTGGTATGTTTGTTTCCATCAATCAAAGACTTGACGCGGAAGCCATCACCATCATTGCGGATGAGTTTAACTACGAAGTTGAATTCTCCAAAGCTGATGAAGATGAGGATGTGGAAGTGGTAGAAGACGCACCGGAAGATCTGGAGGAAAGAGCTCCTATTGTGACTATCATGGGTCACGTCGATCACGGTAAGACTTCCCTTCTTGATTACATCCGTAGTGCAAAAGTAACCTCAGGTGAAGCAGGTGGTATCACCCAGCACATCGGAGCTTACGATGTAATGACAGACAATGGTAACAAGATCGCATTCTTGGATACACCGGGTCACGAAGCCTTTACGGCGATGAGGGCTAGGGGTGCCAAAATCACCGATGTGGCCATTATCGTGATTGCAGCTGATGACGACATCATGCCTCAAACCAAGGAAGCTATCAATCACGCCCAAGTAGCTGGGGTGCCGATGATCTTTGCAATAAATAAAATAGATAAGCCAAATGCAAACCCTGAGAAAATCAAGGAGCAATTGGCAAATATGAACCTATTGGTAGAAGATTGGGGTGGTAAATACCAGTCCCAGGAAATTTCTGCCAAAACAGGGCAAGGTGTTGACGACCTACTTGAAAAAGTGCTTCTTGAAGCGGAAATCCTTGAACTTAAAGCCAATGCCCATAAAAACGCGGTTGGTACTGTAGTGGAAGCTTCCCTTGATAAAGGTAAAGGTTATGTTTCTACGGTGATGGTTCAGGCCGGAACGTTGAAAATCGGTGACATCATGTTGGCCGGTGAGCATTACGGTAGGGTAAAAGCCATGTTTGACCATACAGGTAAGAAGGTGAAAGAAGCAGGACCGTCCACACCAGTTCAGGTGCTTGGTCTTAGCGGTGCACCTCAAGCCGGTGATATCCTCAAGGTTTACGGCACAGAACGTGAAGCCCGAGAAATCGCCAACCAAAGAGGCCAGATCAACCGTGAGCAAAGCATGCGTACCAAGAAGCATATTACCCTTGATGAGATTGGAAGGCGTCTTGCTATCGGTAGCTTTAAAGAGCTTAACATCATCATCAAAGGTGATGTGGATGGGTCTGTGGAAGCGTTATCTGATTCCTTGCTGAAGCTATCTAAAGATGAGGTAAGTGTGAACATCATCCATAAGGGTGTGGGTCAGATTTCAGAATCTGACGTCTTGTTGGCTTCTGCTTCAGACGCCATCATCCTAGGATTCCAAGTTAGACCTTCTACCAACGCCAAGAAATTGGCCGAGCAGGAGGAAATTGAAATCCGTCACTACTCCATCATTTATGATGCGATCAACCAGATCAAAGATGCTATCGAGGGTATGCTAGAGCCTACATTTGAAGAGGTAATCACGGGTAATATCCAGGTGAGAGAAGTCTTCAAGATCTCTAAAATCGGTACAGTTGCCGGATGTTATGTGACTGACGGTTTTGTGACCAGAAAGAACAAGATTCGAGTAATTCGCGAAGGTATTGTTGTCCATGATGGAGAAATCGATCAGTTGAAGCGATTCAAGGACGATGTAGCTGAAGTGAAAGCTGGATATGAGTGCGGTATCTCGATCAAAAACTACAATGATATCAAGCTTGACGATATCATCGAGGGATACGAAATGAGAGAAATCAAACGTAAGAAATAATTAATTTCATATAGATTTAAAAGGCGGTTTTATTTAAACCGCCTTTTTTTATTTTTGCACATGATCGAAGCGTTAATCATATTGGTCAAAATCCTCTTCTACTTTTCCTTAATTAACCTGGCGGCAGGCTTTGTAAAGCCGGTGTATGCTCTTTGGTTTTTGGATAGGAGTAATAGGTTAAAGGTGATCTGGATATATGGAAGTGCTGCTGTGATCTTGTTTCTTTGTAAAACCATGTTACAGCTTTTGGCTTAATGGGATATGGGGAGGTAGTATGTATGGTATTCTTATTTTTGATCAAATTTAAAGGATTTCAAGGTGGGGCTTGAAGGTTGTTTAGGGGGAAAAGTTCTAAGTTAAAAAGAAAAAAGCCGGCCGAGGTTGCCGGCTTTTAAGAGTTACTCGAATGGATTGACACGCATGTTGTACCAGGCAAAGGCAAACTTGTCTGTTACCTCATCGATGATCATGCTGGTCGGCTTTCCTGCACCGTGTCCCGCATTGGTTTCGATTCTGATCAAGACCGGGTTGCTGCCCGTGTGGGCTTCCTGAAGCCTTGCGGCAAATTTAAACGAATGGGCTGGCACTACCCTGTCATCATGGTCTGCTGTTGTGACCATAGTGGCTGGGTATTCCGTATCATCCCCTAAGCTGTGAAGTGGGCTGTAGTTTTTCAAGTATTCATACATCTCCTTGCTGTCGTCAGCCGTTCCGTAATCGTATGCCCAACCTGCTCCAGCAGTAAACTGGTGATACCTCAACATATCTAGAACTCCCACAGCGGGGAAAGCTACTTTCGCCAATTCTGGTCTTTGCGTCATCGTAGCCCCAACTAATAATCCTCCATTACTTCCGCCGCTGATTGCCAGCTTTTCCGAGGAAGTATAGTTTTCAGAAATGAGGTATTCGGCCGCTGCAATGAAATCGTCAAACACATTTTGCTTTTGCATCTTGGTGCCTGCTTCATGCCATTTCTTGCCGTATTCTCCACCCCCACGAAGGTTAGGAACCGCATAAACACCTCCTTTTTCCAGCCATACCGTATTGGCTACGCTAAAGGATGGTGTCAAGCTAACGCCAAATCCACCGTAAGCGTATAATAAAGTTGGGTTGCTGCCGTCAAGTTCAAGGCCTTTTTTGTGGGTGATGATCATTGGTACCTTTGTTCCGTCTTTGCTGGTGAAGAAAACTTGCTTGCTTTCATAATCTTCAGCGTTAAATTTGACGTCTGGTTTGATGTGAAGTTCGCTTTCGCCAGATTCGATCTCATATTTATATATTGTGCCTGGTGTAATGTAAGAAGTGAAGCTGTAATAAAGGTGCTCATCATCCTCCTTGGCTGAGAAACCACCTGCTGAACCAATGCCTGGCAAATCCACCGTCCTGATTTCATTTCCTTCCAGGTCAAACTGCTTTACATGGGTAATGGCATCTTTCAGGTAGGATGCAAATATGTTTTTTCCGGCAGTGCTTGCCCTCAATACGTTTTCTGTTTCAGGAATAACTATTGTCCAATTCTCTGGGGAAAGCTGATCAATCGAGGTTTTTACTACCTTGTTGTTTGGCGCGTCCATATCAGTGAAGATCAGCAATTCGTCGCCTTTGGAAGTAAGCACCGAATGGGTATTTTCCATGTCGGAAACGATAGGCTGAATTTCGCTGTCATTTTTCCGTAAATCCTGCACATACAATTCGTTGCCCGTTGTGCTGTTTGCGGCTGTTATGATCAGGAAGTTTTGGTCTTCCGTCACTCTTGCGCCTACATATCTTCTAGGGCTTTCGTCATCACCAAAGACCAGCACATCATCCTCTTGGCTTGTCCCCAGCTTGTGATAATAAAGTTTGTGGTTATTGGTCAGGGCCGAAAGCTTGCTGCCCCCCGGTTTTTCATAGGTGCTGTAGTAGAAGCCTTCATTGCCTTTCCAGGCGATTCCGGTAAACTTTGCATCCTCGATTTTGTCATTAAGCAAAGTCTTGTCATTCGCATCCATTATATAGATGTCTCTCCAGTCGGATCCGGCTACCGACACGGCATAGGCAAATAGGCTTCCGTCCTTTGTGAAATTGGCTGAGGCCAAGGAAGTGGTGCCGTCTTCCGAAAGTTGGTTGGGATCCAAGAATACTTCTTCCTGGCCATCTTCGCCTTTTTTGCGGTAAAGAACAGACTGGTTTTGCAAGCCGTCGTTTCTATAAAAATAGGTGTAATCCCCATATTCAAATGGAGCACCTACTTTTTCGTAATTCCAGACATCCTCAAGTTTTTCCCGGATCTGGGAGCGGAACGGGATTTTTTTCAAGTAATCAAAAGTGACCTTGTTTTGGGATTCTACCCAAGCTTTGGTTTTCTCCGCGTGATCATCCTCCAGCCAGCGGTAGGGGTCTGCCAGCTGCTCTCCCCAATAGGTGTCTATTTGCTCACCCTTGGTCGTGTTGGGGTAATTCAAATCCATTTGCATCTGTGCCTGTGCACCTGTGAAAAGGCCCAAGGCAAGGCCTAGGGCGATTAGTTTCTTTTTATCCATAGTTGAATTTGGGTTTTTATACTTGAAATATAATAAAGAAGGATCAAAAAAGCATCTGAATAAAAAAAGCCGGTCCATAATGGCCGGCTTTTGATTTAATCTATCATATCAAATCCCAAATAAGGAACCAATACCTTCGGCATCCTGATGCCATTTTCTGTCTGGTTGTTTTCCAAGATGGAAGCCACAATCCTAGGCAAAGCCAAGGCGCTCCCGTTAAGGGTGTGGGCCAAAGTAGTCTTTTTGTCCTCACCTTTAAATCTCAGCTTCAACCTGTTCGACTGGTAGGTTTCAAAGTTGCTGACAGAGCTTACCTCAAGCCATCTTTCCTGAGCGGCGGAATATACCTCCATATCATACGTCAAAGCTGAAGTGAAGCCCATATCGCCTCCGCAAAGTCTCAGTACACGGTAGGGGAGCTCAAGCTTTTGCAATAAGCTCTGTACATAATTGCTCATGTCTTCCAAAGCCTCGTAGGATTTTTCCGGATGGGTAATTTGCACGATTTCAACCTTGTCAAATTGATGCAGCCTGTTCAAACCTCTCACATGCGCTCCCCAGCTGCCCGCTTCCCTTCTGAAACAAGGCGTAAAGCCTACATTTTTGATTGGGAAATCATTTTCTGAGACAATCACATCCCGGTACAAATTGGTGATAGGTACCTCGGCAGTAGGGATCAAAAAGAGGCCGTCAGCCGCAATCTCATACATCTGACCTTCTTTGTCAGGAAGCTGGCCAGTTGCATACCCAGAGGCTTCGTTTACCACAATAGGTGGCTGCACTTCGTTGTAGCCCTGAGCGGTGGCCTCATCAAGGAAAAAGTTGATGAGTGCGCGCTGAAGTCTGGCGCCTTTACCTTTATAAACAGGAAAGCCCGCACCGGAGATTTTTGCTCCCAGGTCGAAGTCTATAATGTCATATTTTTTGATCAAATCCCAGTGTGGCATTTTGTCCTCAGCCAGGGACGGGATCTGTCCGTTTTCCAATACAATCTCGTTGTCTTCAGCACTCTTGCCTGCAGGGACGCTTTCGTGCGGGATATTTGGAATGGTATATAAAAGTTGGGTTAATTCCTGCTCAAATTCGTCGTAGCGGTTTTCAAGGTCCTTGATCAAGCTCTTGATTTCGGCAGTTCGGGACTTGACCTTTTCGGCTTCATCTTTTTTGCCCTCTTTCATCAGCATTCCGATCTGCTTGGATATGCTGTTGGATTCAGCCTGCAATTGGTCTCTTTCGGTTTGCATTTCGCGACGTTTTTGATCTATGTCCAAAACCTTTTGAAGGGTGCTGTCTGCTTCCGGGAAGTTCCTTTTTTCCAGGCCTGCCAAAACGGTTTGGTAATTCTCTTTAATGCTGTTTACCTGTAACATGGATGATTATGTATTATAAAAATGAGATAAAGTGCAAAGATAGCAAATTTGACACCAGTTAGGCAGAGCTTTTGCTTATAAAAGCGGGACACATAGGCCTCACATGGCAGTGTGTCAAAGGATCGGAATGAGAAGATTTTTACTTGTTTTCGAGCAACGTGTGAATTTATTGCTAAGATTCAGTTGCTTGCAGAAGAAAAATTTGCTAATTAAATTCTGATGATGTAATATTGCAAAGTCACAGTATCAAAAATCCCGGTCCCGGTGATTTTACATTATCCTGAAGACCTTTTTATTCCAATCACAATTAGTCACAATACTTACTTCATTTATTCAATTCGAGTAATATCATACGCTTTTTATGTATAACATAGAAGAATTAAAAATCAGATTGCTGTCTGAACTGAAAGAGATAGCTGAGGAGCTGGGGGTCAAAAACTTTAAATCCCTTAAGAAAGACGAGCTTGTTTATGCCATTTTGGACCAGCAGGCCATCACTCCGGAAAAAGCCCTCCCCAAGAAAAAGCCCTCCAAAGCAGAAATTGAAACACCTTCCTCCCCGGAAGAATCAGCAGACACACCTCAAGAACAGCCTTCCAAACCAAAATTCAGACGCCAGAACGTGACTGAACTTGAAAAGGATGATAAGGAACCAAAGCCTGAAGCCAAAAAAGAGGAGCCCAAAAAAGAAAAAGAAGCTCCAAAAGAGGCCATAAAGCAGGAAGCGCCCCAAAAGGCAGCGCCAACCCGAAAGGAAGAGCCGCAAAAAGAGCAAAAGAAAGAAGTGCCGCCCAAGCCTCAGCCAAAGCAGGAGGATAAGAGATCTTCTGAAGGCAAGCAGGAAGAGTCCGGAAGGAGCTTTAGGCCGAGAAGAAGAGCCGTGGTCGAAGAAGCCGTTTCCAGCAGCACTGCATCCGAAAAGTCTCAAGATCAGGAGCAGCCGCGTAGAAGACAGCAGCGAGATGAGGATTCACAGCCCCAATCGCAACCTAATGAGTCTTCCAGAAAGAAATCAAACATTAGCATCAAGGATTTTGATGGCATTATAGAAAATGAAGGTGTGCTTGAAATCATGTCCGACGGATACGGTTTCTTGAGATCATTGGATTATAATTATTTGGCCTCACCGGATGATATCTATGTATCCCCTTCCCAGATCAAACTTTTCGGTCTGAAAACGGGTGATAATATAAAAGGTCAGATTCGTCCTCCAAAAGAAGGGGAGAAGTATTTTGCCCTTTTGAAGGTTGGAACCGTAAACGGTAAAACTACCGAGGAGATCAGGGATAGAATTCCTTTCGAGTACCTTACTCCATTGTTCCCTGAGGAGAGGTTAAACCTGACTACCAAGCCGGATAACTACTCTACCCGAATTTTGGATCTGTTTGCACCTATCGGGAAAGGCCAGAGGGGGATGATTGTGGCGCAGCCTAAAACAGGTAAGACGGTATTGCTTCAAAAGATAGCCAATGCCATCGCAGAAAACCACCCTGAAGTTCACTTGATGATCCTATTGATCGATGAGCGTCCTGAAGAGGTAACAGATATGGCTAGATCAGTAAAGGCTGAGGTGATATCCTCAACTTTTGATGAGCAGGCCGAGCGCCATGTGAAGGTTTCTTCCATGGTATTGGAAAAAGCTAAGAGAATGGTGGAGTGTGGCCATGATGTGGTGATCCTTTTGGATTCCATCACCAGACTTGCCAGAGCATACAATACAGTAGTGCCATCCTCAGGAAAGATCCTTTCCGGTGGTGTGGATGCCAATGCCCTGCACAAGCCTAAGAGATTCTTTGGGGCAGCGAGAAATGTTGAAAATGGCGGTTCATTGACCATCATAGCAACTGCACTAGTGGAGACAGGCTCCAAGATGGACGAGGTTATCTTTGAGGAATTCAAAGGAACCGGTAACATGGAGCTTTCCCTTGACAGAAAACTATCCAACCGTCGTATCTATCCTGCTATCGATGTACCGGGTTCTGGTACAAGAAGAGAGGATCTCCTTATGGACAAAGAGGAAATGCAGCGTATCTGGATCCTAAGAAAGCTCATGTCCGACATGACCTCCCAGGAAGCTATGGAGTTCTTGCTCCAAAGAATGCGAGGCACGCGTGACAACACGGAGTTTTTGATCAGTATGAACGGGTAAGAACTACTTAAAATAAATAATTTTTAAAGCACCTCAGGATTGAGGTGCTTTTTTTTGGTGGTAATTGAAATTTATGCTATTTTTCTTTTAAACGCTTGTTTTTTTTGTAAAATACATATTTTTACGTTTAAAATATATTGTAAGCTCATGAGGTTATTGCCTGTTATTTTGGTGTTTTTGTTTTCTATTTTGATAAGTTTTAAAGTTAAAAGTCAGGATTTTGATTGTAGGGAAACATATAGCGTTAGTGGTTCTGATAGATTTTTTGTACCTGCAAATGTTTCTCAAATAAGAATTAGCGTGGTAGGGGGTGGTGGAAGTGGCGGCGTGTATTATTATGATAGAGCAGGCGGAGGTGGTGCAGGTGGATATTCTCAGTCAGTGATAAGTGTTTCTGCTGGAGATCAATTTTTTATCAATGTTGGTAGTGGAGGGGTAAATTCCGATGGGGGAGATTCTTGGGTTTCAAGAGATAATATCAAAAATAATGCAATTGTATTAGCTAAAGGCGGAGGTAAGGCAAATGGCCAAGTTGGAGGGGTTGGAGGTAATTCTGAAAATGGAAGGGGCGACTCTAAAGTTTCCGGAGGAGATGGAGAAAGTGCACAAAACAATAGGTCAGGAAGTGGTGGTGATTCGGCGTATGGTAATGGTGGAGTTGGTATTCAAGGACAACATGGTTCAGGTAATGCTGGTACTCAAGGAGGAGGTGGAGGCGGGGCTACAGTAAATAGGGGGAATAGTCATCATAATCCTGGAGTTGGCGGGGCAGGCTTTATTGAAATAGAATATAAATGTCAATTTACTGATTTACCATCATGCGCTTTTTTAGAGGATACTGGAGTTAGAACTGGAGAAGTTGTTATATCTTATAGGGAGGGTATTTGTGAATGGAGCCCACCAGCTGGTTTGATGGAGTTTGAAGTGTTTCTTGTAGGAGGAGGAGGAGGAGGAGGTCGTGGTGAAAAGGCTGGTGGCGGAGGTGCGGGAGGTGTTGTGCGTAGAAAATTTTGTGATGTTAACAATGGAAATGGTTTTAATGGAAATGAAAAATTTATTGTTGAAGTTGGGAATGGTGGAAATGGATCTTTGCAGCTAGATAGTCAGGGTGGAGATGGAAATAAAACTTATTTTCGGCTTGAAACTTTTTTTGAAATAATTGTAGGTGGAGGAGGTGGTGGTGGATCCGACCTGAACTCCAATGGTAGAAAAGGAAATGGATATGCATCCTCCGGGGGAGGTGCTGCTGCTGGTGGTGACTTTGGTGATGCAGATGAGTGCTATTTAATTGCTGGAGACTCATGTGGTATAGAAGATTCCTGGTGTGGGTTTCCAGGTGGGGGGGCAGATGGTCAAAACGATGGAGCAGGCGGAGCAGGAGGAGGAGGAGGAGGGAACTCAACCTCTGGGGTCGCAGGGAGTTATTATAGTTTAAATGCAAATGGTGGTAATGGGGGAAGTGGTTATTTCTATTCCATTAATAATGATAGAAGTATTTTAGTGGCTGCTGGAGGAGGTGGAACGGCCAGTGTTGATATTGAATTTTCGAGAGCTCAAGGTGAAGGTGGGGATAATGTTGGGGGAATTGCTAGAAATCCTGGCTCAGGTGGGGTAGGCCTTACTGTAGGGTCAGGTGGCGGAGCAGGTATAACAGCAGGAGGGGCTGGTCAAAGGGGGTTGGTTATTGTTAGATTTGAATTAATAAGTATTAATCCCGTCGAATGGTACGAAGTCTCTGCTAAATACGAAGCCTCCTCTCGATCTAACTCCGTAAACTGGTCCACCCTCAAAGAATGGGAAAACAGCCATTTTGAAATTGAGCGGTCCATAGATGGGGTAAAGGATTATAAGAAGATAGGGCGCGTAGAGGGCATGGGCTGGTCGGATGATTTGACGGAGTATAGTTTTTGTGATGAGGATCTGCCGCTGAGAGGGGGTAGGGTCTATTATAGGATCAAGCAGGTGGATTTTGATGGGACTTTTGATTATAGCCAGACGATGATGGTGAATGTACCTGGCGTGCAGGTGACCAAGGGGGACTGGCGCGCCTATCCCAATCCCATAAGGGGATATGAATTCAATATCGCCCGTCTGGCCGCGGAAAGCCTTAGGTCGGATATACAGGTAAAAGTGATGACTTCCCAGATCCCGTTGGCCACCTTCACGGCAAAAAGCGAGGTAGAACTTAACAGGCACCTGCAAAAACTCCTTCCCAGAATCCCAAAAGGGGTTTTCGTGGTAGAGCTTCAGTCCAATCAGCAGGTAGAGTACCTGAAGGTTATCAAAGATTAAAAGCAAATAATTAGTAATATCCGTCGAGATGTCAGCAGCAAGGAGACCGAAGACTGATGACCTAAGAAGCGGACAATCCTTACTGAGAATACGGAATTTTAAAAATCCCGGCAGAACCTACCTGCCGGGATTTTTTGCTTTTCAGATGGAGGGTATATAATGGTTTTATTATCAAAATCTGCTTATTGTCCACTTTAAGTCGTGTGAATAACTGTGTGGATAAATAAATCATCAAATAGTGATAAAAAAAGAAATGCAAGTATTGCGGGGTTAAAATTTTTCTGTAAATTTACTTCTGTAATGCAAATAAACGGTGTCTAAATGCATTTATAGATTTTTTAAGTTTACTTTTTAGCGATGAGAAGAAATGAAGGGGCCTGGCTTTTTGATACTCATTTTTTTAACCCTTTTTCTTAAAAAACATTTCTTTATCAAGGTTGGCTTATAAAGTCAGCCTTTTATTTTTATAAAACTACATGGTTTTGGTATTTCTAGGGTAATCTGTAATTAATTCTAAGATAAGGAGTGATTCAAATTAATTTATTACATATATTTGTATAAGCAAAATTATTTTTGTCTCAATTTCTTTTTTTAAGAAGTTAGCTATTCTGCGAGTGAGTGTCTATTACTTTCCGATTTTTAGGAGTAAATGCTTGCATTATGAAAGTCTTTTTTAAGTCAATTTTCTTTTATTTTATACTTACCGCTGGCTTTGCCCAAGGCCAGTGCTTCAGGGAATATGCTATTTCAGGGAATTTTTCCTTCAATGTTCCATTTGGGGTTACATCAGTCACAGTTGAAGTTTGGGGTGCTGGTGGAAAAGGGGCTGATATGTCCATTACTGGTGGAGGTGGTGGGGGCGGTGGCGGTGCCTACTCTAGGCAAACGCTTGTAGTGATCCCAGGACAAACTCTTAGTGTTTTTGTGGGGGAAGGCAGTGAAAGCGTTAATCCAGGGGAAGCCTCTTGGGTTTCATTATCAACAAATGTAAATAACCCTTTTGTACTTGCTAGAGGTGGAAGCTCCGTAGGTCTAAATTCTCCAACAGGAGCACAGGGTGGACAAGCTGCCTTGGGGATAGGAGAGATTAGGTACAACGGTGGAAATGGAGGCAATCAAACCACTACTACTCGGCCACCGGGAAACACTATATCCCCTGTTTCGGGCGGAGGTGGTTCATCCGGTGGTACTTTCCAAAATGGTGTTGCTGGCCAGGGGCCAACTGGAGGTGAAGTAGAAGGTGGGGGCAAAGGTGGTGATGGGAGTAGTCAAGGGCAAGGAAGTTCAGATGGAATTAGAGGTGGTGGCGGTAGTGGTGGAAGAAGGCAAACAGATAATCCTGCTCAAAATATCGCTGTCGGAGGTAAGGGCGGCAACGGATATGTGAAAATTTCATACTCCTGTCCTGATGCTGATCCCAATTGGCCAGATTGTGCCACATTAATCGATGATGGAGCTCTAACTGGGGAGGCCATAATAGAGTTTTTAACCGGGGTTTGTGAATGGATTCCTCCTGTTGGACTTACTGAGTTTGAAGTAATGGTAGTTGGTGGTGGCGGTGGCGGCGGTAGAGGTGAAATGGCCGGCGGCGGCGGCGGTGGGGGGCATATTGAATTGACCTTTACAAACATTAATAATGGTCAGGGGTTTGGCTTTGATGTTAGGATCCCTATAGTAGTGGGTGATGGAGGGGTTGGCTCAGGTGATTTAAACAATAGAGGTGGCGACGGTGGTCAATCAAGTTTTGATTTGAATGGATCTTTTGCAGTTATTTCTGGTGGTGGAGGTGGAGGGGGTTCCACAAATGAATCAGATGGTAGTGCGGGGACTGGAAATGGTGCAGCAGGTGGTGGAGCGAGTGGAAATGGTAGTTTTGGCAATGGCGATGGAAATAATGGGGGAATAGGTATAATTAATGGTCTAGATGGCTCTGGTGGGGGTGGTGGAGGAGCCGGCTCGGCAGGTATTAGTGGTGCATTGGATGCTGAATTTGTATCGGGAGGAAATGGTGGGGCTGGCGTAGAGTCTGACTTTTCAGGCATACGGAATATATATTCTGCTGGAGGAGGTGCTACGGCAACATTAGGGGATTTATATTTAAGTTCTCAAGGTGTTGGGGGTAGCGGGGTTGGCGGTGTTGCTAGGAATGTTGGAGAAGGTGGTGCTGGTCAAACACCAGGTTCAGGCGGTGGAGCAGGTAGCCTTCAAGGCGGGAATGGTCGATCTGGAATTGTCATTGTCAAGTTCCAATTGATAAGCATTACCCCAATTGAATGGCAAAATATTAATGTTACATTCAATAATAATATAAGAGAAAATAAAATTTACTGGTCCACCACCAAAGAATGGGAAAATAGCCATTTTGAAATTGAAAGGTCCATTGATGGCGCTAGTGGGTTTGAGGTTATTGGCAATGTGCAGGGTACAGGGTGGTCGGAATCCCTGAGCAATTATGAATTCGTGGACGACAGGCTGCCGTTGAAGGGTGGGAACTTGTTATATAGATTGAAGCAGGTGGATTTTAATGGGTCGTTTGATTATAGCGACATCATTTCAATCCGGGTGCCTTCAGCCACATTCACCGAAGGGGTGTGGCGCGCATATCCCAATCCCGCTACCGGCACAGAGTTTCAGCTGGAGCTGTTGGATGCCCAGCAGTACAGTGGCGAGGAGATTTTATGTCGCATTTTTTCATCCACCACTAGCTCGGGGCAGTTGGCGTTTAAGGACCTCAATGAACTCAGATTCGGGGCCTCAGAGCTGATTGGGGCCATTACCCCGGGGCTATGGATTCTTGAAGTGCACTGGGGCAGCAAAGTGGAAAGGATCAAGATCGTAAAAAGATGACTGCCCTTACTTTTTAGATTGTATTTCCCTCAGTCAATTTGATTTTTGTAGATTTGTAATTCAAGCACCTGTCTGTTTTTCTATGAACTCTCCTATTGAAGTACTTAAAGGCTTTTTTGGCTATAATCAATTCCGTGGCAACCAGGAAGCCATTATCAAATCGGTGATGGACAAGAAGGACACCATTGTCCTCATGCCTACCGGTGGAGGAAAGTCAGTCTGCTACCAAGTGCCGGCCATGGTTTTGGAAGGGTTTACTCTTGTAATAAGTCCTTTGATTGCTTTGATGAAAGATCAGGTGGATGCGCTTAACGCCAATGGCATCCCCGCTGCATTTTTGAACAGTACCCAGAGCCAAAGTGAGCAGCGATACATTCTTCAGGAAGTGGAACAAGGAAAGATCAAGCTGGTGTATGTAGCGCCGGAAAGACTATTTTCCCCATCTTCACCCTTGTCG
Source organism: Litoribacter ruber (assembly GCF_018449405.1). Classification (NCBI taxonomy): domain Bacteria; kingdom Pseudomonadati; phylum Bacteroidota; class Cytophagia; order Cytophagales; family Cyclobacteriaceae; genus Litoribacter; species Litoribacter ruber. Next base: position 61,959 of record NZ_JAHCMY010000004.1, on the reverse strand, counting down.
GATTTTTTGCAAAACAGCAAACTTTCCTTGGTGGCTGTCGATGAGTCCCACTGCGTGTCCCAATGGGGGCATGATTTCCGTCCAGAATATCTCAAGATAGGTGAACTCAGGAAGCTTCTGCCTAACATCCCATTCATAGCCCTCACTGCCACAGCGGATAAACTTACCCGTAAGGATATTGCGCTTAACCTAGGCCTGAAGGATCCCCAATGGTTTATCTCTTCTTTTGACAGATCCAACATCACCTATAGGGTGGAGCCCAAGCGGAATTCTTTCGAAAGGTTGCTAGAGTTCTTGGAAGAACAGCAGGGGAATAGCGGGATCATTTACTGCCTTTCCAGAAAGAATGTGGAGGAGACCGCCGAAAAACTCCAGATGGTTGGGCTTTCTGCTTTGCCCTATCACGCAGGATTGCCCAGAGAAGTCCGGGAGAAGAACCAGGAACAGTTTATCAAGGATGAAACCAAGATCATGGTGGCTACCATCGCTTTCGGGATGGGGATAGATAAGTCCAACGTGAGGTTTGTAGTTCATATGAACCTGCCCCAAAACATTGAAGGCTATTATCAAGAAACTGGTAGAGCAGGAAGGGATGGGTTGCCCAGTGAGGCTTTACTTTTCTTCAGCGTGGCTGATTCCATTACACTTGAGCGCATGCTCGAGAAAGCCGACAATCCCGACTATGTGGCTATCATGAAAGGGAAACTTGCCAAAATGAGAAATTTTGGAATGAGCAGAACTTGTCGTAGGAAGTATTTGATGAATTATTTCGGGGAGGATTTTACCGATAATTGTGGCAATTGTGACATTTGTTTTAGCCAGGGGAATGCTCGGGACATGACTGTGTCTTCACAGATGCTGTTGTCCGCCATAGTAAGGTTGCAGGAGTCTTTTGGGCTTGGGTACACCATTCTTATTTTGAGAGGGTCAAAGTCTGCTAAAATAAGAGAGGAGCATACCAAATTGTCTGTGTATGGGATTGGCAAGGACCAGACAGAAGATTATTGGAAAACTCTGGGGGAAAAGTTGATGAAGGAGGGCTATATAGCCGAGGCCGGAAGCCAGTTCCCGACTCTTAAATTAACCACCATGGCTTGGGACAAACTCAAAAAGAAAGAGAAAATATTCTTGCCAATGGAGGCGCCTGTCAAGGTTTCCAGAGAAGTTGCATATAATAAGGAGTTGTTTGAAGCCTTAAAAGAGGTGAGGTTCGAATTAGCCAGAAAGGAAAATGTGCCTCCGCATATTGTGTTTTCTGATACCACGCTAGTTGATATGGCTACCTATTGCCCCAATACCAAGGAAAGACTTTTGGATATGACTGGTGTTGGTGAGGTAAAGGCTGACCGTTATGGGACCGACTTTTTGGAAGTCATAAAACGGTTTATCAAAACCCATAAGTTAAAAGTCAGGATGAAGCTGACAACTAGCAAGAGTGCTGTCAAAAAAGCAGTAAGTACGGGTGTGTCGGATACAGAATGGTTGACCTACAAATACTTGCAGGAAGGTATGAATACCTATCAAATCGCCGATAAACGCGAGATGAAAGTCAATACTATTGAAAGTCACTTGGTAAATTTGGTGAAAAACGGTAAAGTGGATGCTGAAAAGTTTGTCTCAAAGGATGACATCACAAGCATTCGGGTATTTTATAGAAGGCTTGAGGAAAAGCGCCTCAAGCCTGTCAAAGAACATTTTGGGGACAGGTTCAGCTATTGTCAAATCAAGCTCGCCCTGGCCCATGAGAATTAGAAAAGGGAGAATTTTAGTTTTGTAGTTAGCGATTCCAGGGCTTTCATAGCTTTGAGGCTATTTCCCTTATCGTTGAGCTGGGGGCTGAATGCTGCGACACTAAATTTGTTTGGCATCACGGCTGCCACGCCTCCGCCTACACCACTTTTTCCCGGCATACCCACTCTGAATGCAAACTCCCCGGATTCATCATAAAACCCACAGGTCAGCATCAGGGCATTTACCCTTTGGGTGTGCCTTTTGGTCAGGATGCTGCGGTCAGCAAAAATGCAATGACCATCATTGGCCAAAAAGTTAAACGACCTGGCCAAGTCGATACAGTTCATTTCAAGAGAACAATGGTAAGTATATACATCCAAAACCCTGTCTATGCCGTTGTTAAAATTTTTATGCGCGCGTAGAAAGTGGGCCAAGGCCATGTTTCGGTCAGAATGGTCTAATTCCGATGTGTGGACTATGGGGTTGACCTTTACAGACTTATGGCCAGTAATTTCATTGATAAATTTGATGATGTCCTTTTCAGGGTCTTTAAATTTTGAAACCAAAGCATCTGTGATTACCAGGGCCCCGGCATTGATGAATGGGTTTCTGGGAATTCCTTTTTCATATTCCAGCTGTGCCACAGAGTTGAATGGGTTGCCGCTGGGTTCCACATTTACGCGGTGCCAGAGCTTGCTCTTGAAAACATGGAAAACCATGGTAAGGGTGTGAACTTTGGAAATACTTTGGATAGAAAATTCCTTCCGATAATCCCCTGCGCCGTAAACATTCCCTTCTAAATCCACCAATGCGATACCAAATAAATCGGGGTCTATATCAGCCAGTTGGGGAATATAATCAGCCACTTTACCTTTCAGTTTTAATTTTGATACCTCGTGGTAAACTTCATCTATTAATTCTTGATAATCCATAAAAAGTTAGCCTTGCTATATAATAAATTATGCTTAATATCTTATATGAAATAGATAATTCCCTACTTTTCAGAAGGTTTAATATTTTACCTATTCGAAATTGTACTTTGTCAACAAAAAAAAGTCAAAAAATACCCCTAATTGGGTATTTCAAAAAAGTTGGTTCACTTCTATCTTTACGTAGGGTGATTAAGCAACTTTTTCCGCTTTACTATTTTTGAGAAACTATAAAGGAGGTATTTTTTGATAACTTTTTCTACCTCCTTTTCTTTTTTCTTAATCAACCCAATGGCCAAATTTGCCTTGCTGGTAATCTTGGTAAGCCTGCATGATTTCCTGCTGTGAGTTCATTACAAATGGCCCTTGCGCCACTATGGGTTCCATAAAAGGCTTGGCGTGTCCCAATATAATAACGGCGTCCTCACTGGCGCTCACTTCCAAGGTACCATCTTGATTGGCAAATTCCACTAGATTCCTAAATCCCACCTCAGTTCCATTTACATTAACCGTGCCCCTCACTACATAAAAAAAGATATTTTCACTGCTAGGCACTTCCTTAGTAAATTTCCCCCCTTCATTCATATGTATTGTGCTCAAGAAAATGGGATTTAAAGTTTCAAACGCTCCCTTTTCCCCATTCCATTCTCCTGCTATTAGCTGGATGGTGACCTTTTCATCCTCAGGGTAAGTGAAAGTGTTTATTTCTTCTTTCTGTAGTCCGATGTATTTTGGGGCAGTCATTTTATGTTTTGCGGGAAGGTTGACCCATAGTTGAAGGATCTCCAGCGGGCCGCCTTCTTTTTTGAATTGATCGCTGCTGACTTCCGCATGGATCAACCCCTTTCCGGCGGTCATCCATTGTACACCCCCAGCCTCTATTACCGATTCGTGTCCTGAGGAGTCCTTATGTGATATATCACCTTCCAATATAAAGGTGACTGTTTCCATACCCCTATGTGGGTGGGGGCCAAATGGGAGGCCATTGTTTCCCTTAGCGTAGGTCTGATGACCGTGGTGATTTAAAAATAGGAAAGGATCCAAATATTGAAGCCTTTGTGTGGGCATGGGGCTGTAAGTGATTAAGTCCGCAATAGGACGAAATTCCCCGGGATGAATTTGTTTGATCGTTTTCATGGGTTCATAAAATATGCATAAAAAAAAGCTTGAAGGTTATTCAAGCTTTTCAGTTTCTTATTTAAGCCAAGCTAGGCTGATTTCGTCTGGGGTTTTCATTCGATCTGCTAGCCTCATGTATCTGGAAGAAAGTCCGGATAAATAATCTTGGGCTTTAGCCGCTACATCGTTGAGTCCGGTTACGTTCTCTACATCCCACAGCTTCACTAGGTGATCGATTATTCTGGCGTAATCCCAGCCGGTATACACCCCGATTTTTTGGGTGATGGCCGAAAACTGACTGAAAAGAGTTGGATTGTTTCCACCTTCACCCATAAGAACTGCAGGCATCACAATTTGTTTTTTCATCATTTTCTCAAAGGCAACCATCGCACCATTGGGGTCGATTTCAAAGATCCTGCTCATGAAAGACTTATAGGCCTTCTCATGACGGGCTTCATCACCGGCAATGGTTTTGCAAATCCTGGAAAGCACATCATCACCGGCCTTAGTGGCTAGTTTTCCGGTATTCACGTGGGATACCTTGGTGGCTCTTTCCTGAAAAGAAGTATAGATAATGGCCTGATAAGGATCTTTTTCAGATCTTGGATCAAAACCGTTATAGATTAGTCTGTGGATCGTTTGCTCTACCGCTTTCATGTCTGCACGGCCAGAAAGGTAAAGGTATTTGTTGAGCAGGTCGCCATGGCGGTTTTCCTCAGCCGTCCAGGCTTTGGACCATCTTACCCAGCCTCTTTCGCTTAAAAGGCTTCCCTCAGGATTGATGCCTTCCAAAAGGTTGAAGTAAGTCTGGTAACTCGGAAGGGCCTCCTCGGTGATCATGTTGCCAATCAGGGAAGTGATTACCGTGTCAGGGATGCCGGCCGCTCTTTCCTGCAGGGCTTTCACCTGGTCGAGGGCATCAGGCTCGGTCATGTTAGGAAGGAAATCGGTGGGCTGCCAGCAATCGTCTGGATCTACCAACACGCTGTCGACAGTCTCGCCTACAAGATCATCAAGTTGGCTGATGACCTCCATGTTTTTTTCTAATTCGTGGTTTGTTATTGCTTTCATGGTACTTTATATTCCTATTCTAAAAGAAAATTTCCAGTCTTTCAAATGTAGGATTACACTAGCAGAACGGGAGGATTCAGTTATTTTGGGCATGGTTAGGCCCGTATAAACAGCAAGTTAAGGATAATCCTGTAAAGCTCAATATGGAAAACCCGTTTAATCTTTTCAGTTTCCTCTTGGATTTTGTTAATTTATCCACATTTTTTAACAAACCCAACCATTCTAGGGGCTACTTGACCGTTTGTAGATAATCGTTTCCTGTTATGGAAAGTTTGTGCTACATTCCTTTTTAGACTAAAATCTAACCTAATCCATTACTATGAAAGCATTGAAGTATATCGGGATGGCTTTGGCCTTCCCCATGATGTTTGCCTGCCAGCAGTCAGATGTGCAGCAGGATACCGATTATCAATCCATGAGCGATGAGGAAAGGCTGGAGGCTGCCCGCTCCATGGCCCAGGAATTTATCATGGTTGATGGGCACGTGGATTTGCCTTACAGAATGAAGGTGGGAGGGTTTACCCTGCAGCGTGAAATGTTGGACGTATCGGAAAGAACCGATGGGGGGAATTTTGACTACCCAAGAGCCAAAGAAGGGGGACTTGATGCTCCCTTTATGTCGATTTACATTCCGGCAAGTTATCAGGAAAGGGGCGGGGCAAAAGCATTTGCTGATTCCCTGATTCTGATGACCGAGAGGATAGCCGACACCTGGCCTGACAAATATGCCATGGCCTACAGCCCTAGTGATATCGAGTCTAATTTTGAGAAGGGACTTATTTCCCTGCCTATGGGGATGGAAAACGGAGCCCCTATAGAGGACAAGCTTGAAAATGTAGCCTATTTCCACGAAAGAGGAATCCGCTATGTGACCCTCACCCATGGAAAAGACAACTTAATTGGAGATTCCTCTTATGATGATACCAAAACGCATGGTGGTCTTAGTGAATTTGGCAAAGAGGTAGTAAAAGAAATGAACCGCGTGGGTATCATGGTAGATATTTCGCACGTTTCGGATGATACTTTTTATGATGTCATGGAATTGACAAGCGTTCCCGTAATTGCCTCCCATTCCTCTGCAAGAAAGTTTACCCCAGGGTTTGAAAGAAACATGGATGATGATATGATCAAAAAACTGGCTGAAAATGACGGTGTGATCATGATCAATTTTGGAGGAAGCTTCATAGACGGGGATTACCAGCAGAAGACAGGTGAAGTGAGGGAGCATATTGTGAACTGGTTGGCCGAAAATGAATTGAGCAGAAATGATCCCGAAGCCCAAAAGTACATCTCTGAATACTCGGCCAAGCACAACCCTTTTCCGGATGTGCAAAAAGTAGCCGACCACATTGACCACGTGGTATCCTTGGTGGGGATCAACCATGTTGGACTGGGTTCGGATTTTGACGGAGTGGGGGATTCTTTACCCACAGGGCTCAAAGATGTCTCTATGTATCCAAACCTTTTCGCGGAATTGTTGAAAAGAGGGTATAGCAAAGAAGACATCGAGAAAATCTGCAGCACCAATGTGTTTAGGGTTTGGAGAGCCGTGGAGGACTTCGCATCCAAAAGCTAAAAAATCTGTAAAAAATCCTTTGCCGAAATACTCCCTCTTGGTATAATTTATGTATTTTACTACTGGCTATTTTTCAGTAAAATACAGTTGCCATGAGGGAGTATTTCCTTTTACATCCGGACTATTTCGTGGCTATTATCATTTGTTTGGTAATAGTGCTGAGAATAGTCATGCTGATAGTCAAAGGAGGCTATGGGGATGATGATGACAAAGGTGATGACGGGGACGAAGGAGAAGACGGCGACCCAGTACTTGACCTGCCGCCGGGTATCGACCTGCCCATTGAGGAGGATGAATTGATTATTCGGGGTTGACAATAAGGTGGCTCAAAAAAATAAAAAGCCTTCGGTTAGATTAACCGAAGGCTTTAATTTTCTTAGACCATTTAAACAGCCCAAGGAGTGTGTTTTAAATCAAAAGCTTTTTGTTATTTGAGTTAGATCTGAATTTGATTAGTTTACTCCAGTTGCTTTCGCTGCATTTACAAATCCATGGCCATAGAATTCATCATTGCCAGGTTTTCCCAAGTCAGTGGAAGATTGCCTTAATCTTGCGTTTACCTGGGCTGGGGTCATGTGACCTCCGTTTGCCTCCATCATCAACGCTACAACCCCAGCTGCAGCAGGGGAAGCCATAGATGTGCCTTGAGCCCAACCATAATTTCCATCAGTGCTTCCTCTAATGGTACTAAAAACTTGGTCAAAGACAGCGCAGGTCTGCGTAGAGGAACGCGTTGTTCCGATCAAAGTACATGGGGAGAAGTCGCCATCTACAATGGCAAAACCTGCTGTGCCTCCCGGAGCAGCGAAATCTACTAATGATTTACCAAAATCTGAATAATACGCAGGATCAGAAAAATTTGTGCTACCTAATACCCAACCTCTTGGTCCAGTTGAACTAATGGACAGTACAAATTGGTTTTGTGCAGGAAGTTTAAACAATTCCTTTGCAACATCATGGTTTGTTGCACCATTCCCAGCCGAGGCAATAACTGTTACCCCGTTTTGATTAGCGTATCGGGTAGCTCTATCGTAGATTTTCTGTAATTCCCGAAAGAAATCCCTAAAACCAGGTTCTTGCCAATTGTCTCTATAGTTAATAGATGCGCCTAAGCTCATATTGATAATTTGTGCACCTCCTCCACCTTGTGATAGTGGAGTAGCTGCATAAAGAATGCCTTCTAGAATCCACTCAAATGCACCAGATCCACTATGAAGTGATTTAACTCCAATAATTGTAGCCTTTGGTGCAATGCCAACAATACCAAAACCGGAAGCAGCAACTATGCCTGCCACGTGTGTGCCATGCCAAAATGTCCCTGTATCCTGATTAAACTGAAATCCTGGTACTGTTGAAGTAGAACTGTTCATGTCTAAATTTGGCGCCAAATCTATATGTGAGGAATGAAAGCCTCCATCAATTACGGCCACTCTTACTCCTTCTCCGGTAATTCCGGCATCCCATGCTTGTGGAGCATCTATAGATGAAGGCGCCCATTGAAATCCATCAAATATAGCATCGGCATAGTTAAAAGCATTTCCAGAAGAATTGATGCTTGAACCGGAACCTTCTAAAGCCATGTCAAAATCACTTATCTCCGGCTCTTCAGTGTACTTCAAGATTATATCTGGTGTCACCGACTCTATGCCATTTATACGGCTTGCTTTCAAAAAGAAGTCTTCTGATCGGCCAACAGCAACAGCCACTCCAATTTCAGGAAAGGTTTTTACTATTTCCCCTCCAGCATCCTTAATTCTTTGGTTTAAGTTATTTGGCAAATTTGAATTTCTTGCTATAATCAAATATCTTCCCGTAAAATCTCCCTCTCTTAAATTAGCGAAGTCGGTCATTTCGGTCAATTCTTTTAGATTAAATTGACTCATTAATGCCTCTTCATCCATCAAGGATTCCTGAACAGGGTCAACTTGCATTAAGTCACTATTGCACCCAACTAATAAAAAGCTGAGTAGAGCGACCAAAGGTAAAAATTTGGTGTTTTTGAAATTTTTCATTTTAAATTCTCTTTTTGTGTGGAATAAAAGTGTGAGTAAAAATTAAATTGTTTAATAAAGAGTTAAAATAGGTTTGATTGGGTCAAAAAAGCTCTAGACCAAATTGTCTATTAGATTTAAAACGCTTCTAAAATAATTATTAAATTTTAAATTTTGCTATTTTGACTAAAAATAATGCATAAATTTCTTCGCTTAGTCATTAAAATGAGTTTTAAGGGGTGATTAGGGGGTGTAAGTAGTCTAATGCCAAGTATCGACCTGCCCATCGAGGAGGATGAATTGATTATCCGAGGTTAATCCTATTTTTTGAGCAAGTACCACCCTTTTGGATCCACTTCAGGAGCCTGCTTGCTACGGATGGTGGTGGGCTTTTTGGAAAGTTCGACCGTTTTGATGCCCTCATCCGTTTGCACTTCCACCGGCATCTTGAAATCTATATTGTCCAAGCTGACATGGTATGCTCCTTTGCCTTTCTTTTTCACTTTCACCACAGGCAGGTCGGTGGTGTATAGATAGAGGTCAAAAAATGCTCGAAGGCTCTTTTCACTATAAGTTTCCATAAATTCAATCACTGCATCCGTGGTAGTCCTGTTTTGGTAGATAAAGCGCTCGTCGTTGGCTAGGGCTTTCAACATTGGAAAGAAGAGCTCATCCCCGACAAAAAACCTTAAGCTGTGAAGTATATAAGCCCCTTTGGTGTAAATTTCGGGATGGTAGGCTTCTTCGGCTGTGAGATTGGTGCCTTTTACAATTGGCTGGCTGTTGGGGATATCCTTTCTGACTGAACGTACTTTCTGCTGATAGGCTTCCTCTCCGCCGTGTTTGAGGTAAAAAAGCCAGTCTCCATAAGCGGTGAAGCCCTCATGGATCCAGAAATCGGCCCAATCTCTCACACTGACTTTATTTCCCCACCACTCGTGGCCAAGCTCATGGTGTAGCAGCCAATCATAAAACTCATCCCCCATGGGCACAAATTGAAAATTGTTGCCATACCCATTGATAGTCTGATGTTCCATGCCCAGGTAAGGCGTTTCCACTACAGCGACTTTATCATCTGGAAAAGGGAATTCACCAAAATAATACTCATGGGTGCGAGTGCTATTCTCCAAAACTTTCAAGAGCATAGGAGCCTGGGATTTATTTTCCTCCAACACATAAACTTCCATCTGAATGGGATTTCCATCTATGGAAGCATACTCCTTACTTTCCTTGTGAAATTTGCCAAGGGTGAAATTGATGTTATAATTATTGATGGGGTAGCTGCTGGTCCAGTGATACGTGGTTTTTCTTTCAGCTTCCTCTTGTTGGGTTAACCGGCCGTTAGAGGCGATGAAGTAGGGGGAGGGGGCCGTGAGGTACAGGTCCACGCCATTTTTGGGCTCACTAGAAGGGTGGTCTTTGGCCGGCATGAAGATTTTTGCACCCTCATTTTGGCTAGACAAGCCCATCCAGTGGTTGCCGCTTTCATCTGTGGTCCAGGTAAATCCGCCTACCCAAGGTGGATTCGGAGCAATGGGCGTCTTGCCGCCATAAAATACGGTAACCTCCTCAGCGCAGCCGTCGGGGATATAAATATCCAAAATATCTTCTTGATGGGAAAAATCCACTTCTTTCTCGTAAACCAGAACCTTTGACACTTTATAATTATCAATCAGGTCCAGCCTAAGGGTGTCCAGTTTTCCAGGACAGGTGAATTTGATGGTATTGCTTCCGGCTATTTCCTGTGTTTCAGGGAAAAATTCCAGCTTCAGCGTATAGTGTTCCACTTCATATTTAGCCTGAAGAGGATCTGAGGGCCCACCCCAGGTCCATGAGTCTTGGGCGTGAAGGGTTTGGATAGATAGGAAAAGTATCAAGCAGGAAAGTAGCCTTTTCATAAAATGTCTTTTGTGAAAAGTTACGCATTTCCTTTCAAAACTGCTATTTCAAAATTGCCTCCTGCACCAAAAGAGGGTAGTCGCTTACGATTATGCTTGGTTTTCTTTGCTCATAAAACTCACGAAAAACCTGTAATCCTTCTTCATAGGCAGCCAAATCTAGCTCCCCCATGGTGTCGGTGACGATAGGTACGTCGGCTTCCAGCACCTTGTTGTAAAGCTCCAGATCAGCGGCCTTGTTAATGTATGCGATCATGTAGGAAGGGTCTGTCGCAAGTTCTTGGTAATAAGAGATATCTTCTTCAGAGGTGATCAGCACAGAGACATAATAGGGCTGATCATAATCAAAAGCCTCAGCGGCCCGCTCTCGGGAAAAGGTCAATATCATCACCTTTTCCATCATTTCAGCAGCCTTGACCGCATCCATGATAGCCTGGACAGGTGCTTCCTTGGCATCTAACATCAATAAGGCATCGTTCTCTTTTGCCCAATTTAATGCGTCTTTAAAGCTTGGAATGGACTCCTCAGTGTTTAGTAGCTTGCCTTGACGGAGTTCCTGTGCGGTTTTTTCCGAGATTTTACCTTGGAGATTGGTGGTGCGGTCCAGGGTTTTGTCATGCAAAATATACAGCTCCCCGTCCTTGGTCTCCATAATGTCTATCTCGTGCATTTTGATTCCAGCCTGGAGGGACTCTTCCATGCTGGAAAGGCTATTTTCAACCTTGTCGGGATGGATTACACCCCTGTGGCTGCAAATGATGGGGGTTGGCTCTGAGAGCAGTTCACGCAGAGTCTGCCCATACGCCTGGAAAGAAAGAAGCAGGAAAAGAACGGGGAACAGGTTTTTTAGCATCAGAGGGAGAAATTAGTTTTCCATGATGTTATGGCTGTCCAGCTGTTCCTGCACCCAGTCGATATATTTGGATAGCAGATATTCGTTCCATTTCGCCTTATATTGAGGGGAGTTTTCCAGCACCACGCGGAAACTGGAAGTGGCTTTAGTTTTGGCCAAGGCATTGAATAAATCCTCTTGCATGGAGCGTTCTTTGACATGGCGGTCGGCAAACTCCTCCATGATCAAACTCTCATGGTAAGGCTCCATTTTGACAAACTCCACGTAATTGTCCGGATCTTCTTCGATTTCGTCCAGAATATCCTCCTCCTCGGGCGTCAGGTCGTAGCTGAAATGGTCTTCATCGTCAGGCAAGGAGTAGATTTTCTTGGAATCAATTTCGTAGAAACAAATCAAACCTTTGATTAAGAATCCGGCGATTTTTTGTTTTTCTGGATTGGTAAGGGAAAGCATTACGTTTATTGGATGGGTTATTTTTCGGAAAATTAATCAGTTGGGAATAAATTTCAAACCAACTACTTGTAATTTAATTGTTATCTAACTTAATCGCCCTCAGAGGGGTCGTGGGGAGGTTGGTTTAATACCCTATTATACCTTTCCCGAAGGTCTTTCAAATCCTCTGGCTCGCTAAAGGAATCCTCACCGGCCCTCATGGCCATATGGGCATGTTTTAAGATGACTTCCTCTCGGTCTTTCATCTTTATAAATTTGTTGACTATACTCAAGCCCTCCATCAAACGTATCAAAACGGAAGGGTTTTCTTTTCCATATTGTCGCACTTGATTGAAGGCAGCATCTGCCATTCCTGAAAAGTCAAGGCATTTGACCACTAAGCGTAAACGGTCCCCTTCATCAAATCGGTATGGAGAAGGAAACTTTTTATCAGCCAGCTCACTCAGGTTCGATATCAACTTGTCCAAGGCGGTGATGGCGGTAAAGGGGTCGTTGATACCCGGGGAAAGGGCACGGGCAATCACTTCCACCAGCTGGTGGATGGCAAATTGGGCATCCTGCGTTGGGGTACGCGCATGGCTGATCACAAATGACTCTCGGATGCCATCGGCCTGCCCTTCTTCCAAAATCTTGTTGGCGTGAACCTGCACCAGCTCGCTTCCTTTTACAATCAGGTCCCCGGGGCGGAACTTCACTACCAGAATCAGGTCGTTTTTCTTTGCAAACTTGATCAGATCATTGCCATTAATCAACTGTAGGTAGCCACTTTCTTCCGCATACACAAAATCCTTATAGGGTATTTTTTGTATGTATTTATTGATAAAAGTCTCGTCCTGCTCGAGGTTCTCTTTCCCGATGCTGGTTGGGAATATATGGTTTAAGCTTTTATTTAATTTGTCGCTTACATCTGAGATAATATTATCCGCCTGAATAATCACAGCGATATGGTGGATGTAGGCGATAAGAAGGAAAATATTTGCCAAGGCAATGATTAAAGTGGCGATAATCGAAATGTTTGGAATAAACTCATCCGTAGAGCCATCCCCTTCTCTTACCACCCTCATAATCAGCAGGCAAAACATAAAAGTAGCAATATAAGCCCCGAGCACCGTTTGGTTCAACCGGTCATTCATGAAATTTCTCAGCAGCCTCGATCCATATTCCGAAGATGCCAGTGTTAGCGCCACCAAGGTGATCGAAAATACGATACTGGTAACATTCAGCATCGCTCCAGCAATCGTGGATAGAATGGCGCGGGCTGAATCCACGTCTTCCGTAATGATATAATCAAACAAGCCAAATGGCTCCATGGAATACTTACTGTCCACATGAATGAGGAAAAAGGCCAAAGCTATGGCCGTACTGACAATAAGGGCGGGTATAAACCAAAAACTTGTTTTGATCATTTCCCAGAAAAATATCAGTTTGGTTTTCATTACTGATTAGGTATAGGCCTATTTAAACTAAATATAAAATACGTACAGGTTGTTTACCTCATTTTTTATGCAAAAAATAAGCAGTAAATTATTGAGGAAATGGAACAGCTACATCAATTCACCGGATTAAATGCTGCGGAGGTATTGTCCAGCCGAGAAAAGCATGGAGCTAACTTGATGCCAACTGATAGTAGATGGCGCTGGTTGGAGTTGCTTAAGGAGGTTGTGCTTGAGCCTATATTCCTGATATTATTGGCTGCAGCCTCCATTTATTTTTTTCTCGGAGAATATCAGGAAGGTATTATCATGTTGATTGCTATTGGGTTGGTTTCGGGTATTTCCCTTTTTCAGGAAAGAAAGAGCCAAAATGCTATCGATGCGCTGAAGAGAATGAGCAGCCCAAAAGCCAAAGTCTTCAGGGAAGGGGAGCTGCTCACCATTCCAAGTGAGCAGTTGGTGGTAAATGACCTTATGATGGTGGAAGATGGCGATCTGATACCCGCTGATGCGGAGGTGATCGAGTCCCATGATTTTACGGTCAATGAAAGTGCCCTGACGGGGGAATCCTTTCCCGTAACCAAGACAGGCAATGGTAAAAAGGAGAGCCTCTACCAGGGAACTTTGGTTTTGGGAGGCAACTGTGTGGGGAGAGTTACTGCGGTGGGAAAGGACACCACCTTGAATAAGCTAGGCATCAGCCTTCACGGAATTGAAACCAGCAAAACACCGCTTCAGCTTCAAATTTCCAGGTTCGTCACCGGCATGGCGGCTATAGGAGCGGTGGCTTTTTTTATTGTTTGGGGGCTCAATTATTACCTGTCCGAGAACATCTGGGACAGTCTTCTGCAGGGACTCACACTGGCCATGTCAGTGCTGCCGGAGGAGATCCCCGTGGCTTTCAGCACATTTATGGCCCTGGGAGCTTTTCATCTTTACAAAAAGCAAATCATTACCCGGAGTCCCTATACCGTGGAAACCTTGGGGGCGGCCACGGTAATCTGCGTGGACAAGACAGGGACGCTTACAGAAAATAAAATGGAGTTGGCAGCCATTTATGAACATGCTTCTGGTAGGCATTTTAGATATAATGATGGACAGGCCGAACTTAATGAAGTGCTGGAATATAGTCTTTGGGCTTCCGAGATATTGCCATTTGATTCCATGGAAAAGGCTATCCACAAAACTTATCAATTGGCCGCAAAAGTGGATATGAGAGGGGCCTACAACATGGTTCATGAATACCCATTGGGAGGGACGCCTCCTATAATGACGCACATATTTCAGAATGGCAGCCAAGACAGGAAGATCGCCGTCAAAGGCAGCGTGGAAGGGGTCGTTAAGCAATGTGATTTGACCCTGTCCGAAAAGGAAGGTATCATGAAAGTGGTGGATGATTATACCCATCGGGGGTATAGGGTTTTGGCAGTGGGAAAGGTGGCTCATTGGGTGGGAGCCTTTCCAGAAACCCAGTTTGATTTCCAATTTGAATTCCTGGGGTTGGTCTGCTTCTATGATCCGCCAAAATCCAATATCCCCGAGATCATCTCCAAGTTTTACAAAGCCGGGATTGAGGTAAAAATGATAACCGGCGATTATGCCAAAACGGCCCAGGCTATTTCTGAGTTGATTGGTATGAAAAACCACTCATCCGCCCTTACCGGAACCGAAGTGCTAAGTATGGATGCAAATGAACTGCGGGAGAAAGTCAAAAACACCAAGCTGTTTTCCAGGATGTTTCCCCAAGCCAAAATGAAAGTAGTGGAAGCCTTGAAGGAAAATGGGGAGATAGTGGCCATGACGGGTGACGGGGTGAACGACGGCCCAGCGCTAAAAGCCGCCCACATTGGAGTGGCCATGGGGCTGAGAGGGACTGAGATCGCCAAAAAAGCTGCTGCACTGGTTCTGATGGATGACGATCTGGCCCATATGGTGGATGCCGTGGCATTGGGGCGCAGGATTTATGAAAATCTTAAAAAAGCCATCCAATATATCATTTCCATCCACATCCCCATTATTCTGATAGTTACCCTTCCCTTGGTGTTTTTCTGGGAATTCACTGCCATATTTTCTCCTATACATGTGATCTTTTTGGAGTTGGTGATGGGGCCTACCTGCTCTATAGTGTTTGAAAACGAACCCATTGAGCCGGGGTCAATGAACCGTCCACCGAGGAAGATGACTAGCACTTTCTTTTCCCTGCGGGAATTGGCCATCAGCATAGTCCAAGGGCTGGTGATCACGGCAGGCTGTCTAGGAATTGGGTATTATTATATAGAGGCCGGGGCAAGTGAGCATTTGGTGCGAACCGTTATTTTCTCCACACTCATCTTCAGCAATGTTTTTCTTACCTTGGTCAACAGGTCTTTTTATTATTCGATTGTCAAAACACTGAGCTACTCTAACAGGCTCATGCCGCTGATATTATTGGCATCTCTGGGGGTATTGGGACTTGCTTTGTACTTTGAGCCATTGAGAAATGTTTTTGACTTTGCGCCTCTAAATGCCGCTATTTTGCTTCAAACATTAGCAGTCGGGTTTGCCTCGGTGATTTGGGTGGAGGGGTTCAAACTTTGGCGCAGGGTTTATAAAATAACATGAGGCCAGGTTGGCCCGGCCTCATGCTTTTACTTATATACAGGGATAGTCCATTCAGCACCGCTGATATCCGTTAGCCTCAATCTATATTCATTTTTATTCAATGAAGTTAGGCTAGTGTCTTCTATCCGCAGACGTGCTTTGCCGCCTAAAGGAATGATCAAACTGTGGGCACCTGGTTTAACTTTGGTCACATAAGTATTGGCAATCTGACTTTCCGGGAATGCTGCCAGCTCTTTGCCATCCAATTCCAAAACCGCCTCGCCATTTGGCTCCTCTAGCGCTATTCCGATTAGCCAAGAGCCGTATACATCAACACCTTCCACTCTGAAAACGGTAAATTCCAAGCTGCCATTTTCCAGCTGTGGTTTTGATAGCTCAAGTTTAGGCTTCACGGATTTGTTGTGAAGTGTTCCCCAAACCCCTCCATGGAAAACCTGGTTGGTTAGAAGGGTTATAAATAAAATGGCCAAAGAGCCCCCCAAAACCAGCTTGTGCAAGACATTGGCCTTGATCGGTATTACACCGGAGGCCAGCCAGGAAAACCAGGGCTTCTCGTTGATTGAGGGGTGGTTTTTCATTAGATAATAATCTAAAGAATACCGGCCACTGCCTGATAGAAAGACGGTAAAGCCAACCGCAATCCCTAAAATGCCGATTTGCCATTCGTCCAGACAGGTTGTTCCTATCCATCCGGCGCCAAGCAAGATGCCCATTGCCAATCCAAACACCCCTACACTCATCAATCGGGTGAATAAACCCAGCATGAAAAGTAGACCTACCACCGCTTCCACTAGGGTGAAAACAGTCATGGCTATCCATAAAATATCGGGGTTCAGCAACAGATATTCAATCATAGGCTGTATGCCCAAGGCATTGGGGAGGAAATGGTTGAATTTCTCACCAATGTAGCCTGGGGCATCCGGGTCGAGCTTGTTTTCCAAAACTAACCTTCTCCAAAATGCAGAGAAGTATGTCCATCCGGCCACTAATCTCAGGGCAAGGGAAAATAGTCCAGCCAGTTCATAGGAGTGGCCGTCATAAGATTTTAATTCTTGTGATTTCATTTAATGCAATTAGAAGTTCAAATAATTTTGGCTGTAAAAGGTGATTACATCAGCCAAGACTTCCATTGCTTAAATAAGATGTATAAGGGGAGTTTTGCCCATGAGCCAATATTATTATTGGATTGTGGGGTGAATTGTTGTAGGGTCTTAAATGAAAAAGTTGACCGGGCTGCTTCTGCAAAACCAAGTCCTAAATGGTGCTCCGAAACCTCAAAGGCCTCAACCTTTTCGCCCCAAGCCAAATCATCATGGATTTCGCAGCCCTCATTTTGAAGGATGGGCTTTGTGACGTTAAGAGGTTTGGGAATGGAGACTTCAAAATACTCCGAAATGGCTTTCCTGCTATTGCAGGCCATGACAAGCATTACCGCACTTAAAAGGTAAAGTGAAATCCTCCGAAGCGTTGAAGCTTGGTTTTTATGGGCGGTATTTAAATCTTGAGCTCTGATTTTTTTGAAGCTAGGTTTACCCAAAGGTAAAAATCTTTGTGATAAGGTATAAATAAATAGAAGAGGATAAGTTACTCAACTCTTTAATCCTGAAATTAGGAAATGACTGTTTTTGGTAGGCATTACTTATATTTGCTTATAAGCTGTACGATTAATGGGAGAACCAAGTTTTGATTTTTGGCGGTTCCTGGCCGGCATAGGGGTGTTTCTTTTTGGTATGAGCCAACTGGAGACAGCCTTGAAAGAGCTTGCCGGGAAATCTTTCCGCAAAATGCTGCAAAGCCTGACCGACCAGTCCTGGAAAGGGGTGCTGGTGGGCGCTTTGATCACGGCGGTTTTGCAGAGCAGCTCCTTGGTGACCCTAATGGTGCTGGCGTTTTTAGGAGCCAAAGTCATCAATCTCCGCAGTTCCCTAGGCGTGATCTTGGGGGCCAATTTGGGCACCACCATTACCGCTTGGATTGTGGCTACCTTGGGCTTTAAGCTAAGTGTGGCCGATTTTTCCCTGCCTTTTCTGGGATTGGGGAGCCTATCTGTCATTTTTCTGCAGCAACGGCCGGTGCTGAAAAACATTGGCTACTTCTGTATAGGTTTTGGATTGCTTTTCTTGGGCTTGGATTTCATGAAGGTGGCCATTGAAGAGGTTGCCACTCAGATTGATTTTAAGCAATATCAGCATTATGGCCTGTGGATGTTCTTGGGCATTGGGATCATTGTTACTGCGCTGATCCAGTCCAGTTCGGCCATGATGGTGATCATTCTCTCCGCTGTGCATGCAGGTGTGGTGACCCTCACACAGGCGGCCGCAATGGTAGTGGGGGCCAATATTGGCACCACCATCACCGTGGCCATAGGAGCCATGGGCGGGGCGGCAGATAAAAAGCGCCTGGCCTTGGCACACCTGCTCTTCAACTTGGTCACGGGCTTGATCATTTATGCCTTCATAGCGGATTTGATCAACTTGACCCTCATGCTCTTTCCAGTTCAGGATGCGCTGATTGATTTGGTGATCTTCAGTACATTTATCAAGTTGCTAGGCGTGTTCCTATTCCTTCCTTTTCTGGGGCTTTTGGAAAAATGGCTCAAGCGCCGGTTTTCGAAATCAGAACCCAAAGGTCAGACCCTTTACATCAAAAACGTGTCTACCAAGGTACCTGAGGTGGCGGTTTCGGCCGTGGAAAAGGAGGTGGCGGCGACTTTTGAGAAAACAGTGGATTTTATAATTGGCACTTTCCAGGCGGGTAAAAAACGGCAGAAAATGCCTACATGGAGAAGGATCGTCAGCGAAGTGAAAGACCCCATCGAAAATTACAACCAGCTCAAGGTAATCGAGGATGAGCTTACCGCCTACCATGTTTCCTTACAGGAGGAGGTGCTTAGTGAGAGGGAGGCGGAGTCCCTCACCAATCTCATGCTCAGCTTACGGTCTATGATTTTTGCAGCCAAAGACATCAAAGATATCCAACACAACCTGCGACAGATGGAAAATTCGGAGGATACACTCACTACAGAGATCTTGAAAAAGCTGAGAAACCAGCTCAAAAATAGTTTGTTGGACTTAGAAGAAAGGGTTCAGGCCGGATCTTTGACCTTTAACAACCTGAATGCTTGGCGATATGGGAATGAACTCTCCCTCAAAGAAATCAATACCTTCCTGCATGTGGAATTAAGAAAGAACAAACACGAACTCTTTCCAGTATCCACCTTGGCCAATGTAATCCGGCAAACTTCCACCTCATTGGACAACCTGGGGAATGCCATAGATTTTTGGAAATTCAGGACGCAACCGGAAAAAGTGGAGGCTAATTAAGCTTGCACCTCCTCCATGAGGGTTTGATAAAACGAAGTGGCTGCCAACTGGTGCGGCAGAAGGACTTGGTCGGGGTTTTCGGCCTGCAGGATCCGTAGATCCTTTTCATGCATGGCAGTCACGTATATTTTCCCCTTAAATTCCTGCCTTCTCAAGGCATGGATTAGGTTGATGGATAATTCCGTGCTGGGGACGGTGCAGATCACGCACTTGGCCGTGGTTAAGGGTAAGGAATCCAATAGATCCGGATCTTCAATGTCTCCATAAATCACATGATCGCCCTTTTTTCGCCACTCCCTGACCACAATGGGATCAAAGTCTATGGCCAAATATTTTATGTCATGGTACTGATCAAGCAGGTCTGCCACATTGGAACCAAACCTTCCCAGCCCAAATATGATCAAATCATATTTGGCATGAACTTCCTCTTCAAACTCGGCCTCCCGATACGGATGTCTTTTTTCGAAAATACTCAGGGCAGGGGCTATAAAATCGTAGATGGGATGGCTATAGATGATCAAATAAGTGGACAATGCGATGGTTATCAATCCCACAAGTGTTATTAACCCTACCACATCCTCAGTAATATGTCCCACCGACAGTCCCAAGCCGGCAAAAATCAGGGAAAACTCGCTGATTTGGGCTACGGTGAGCCCAGCCAGAAACCCGGTCCTTTTCCTATAGCCCATGACTCCCATGATGATCAAAACGATTATGGGGTTGCCAACGAGTACGAAAACGGAAAAAATCAGGGAGGAGGGGATTTGGCTTCCTATAATGCCGAGATCCAAGTTTGCCCCTAGATTGACGAAAAAAAACAGCAAAAGGAAATCCCTCAGGCTTATCAGCCTACTGCTGATGACGTCTTTAAACTGGGAGGAGGCCAGGCTGACCCCCGCCAAAAAGGCGCCAACCTCCCCACTGAAACCCATAGCGTCACCCAGGGCCGCCATCGCTATAGCCCAAGCAATGGCAAACAAGGTCAGAAGTTCTTGAGATTTTGCCAGAAAAATACTCAGTCTGGGGATGATAAATTTCATTGCGATGAAAGTCAAAAGACCCAAAACCGCCCCGGCCAGCACCGTGCTGCCCATGTCTTCCCAAAAAGAGCCTCCCTCACTTTGGCGCATGGCGGATAAGACGATCATGACCAAAATCACCACAATGTCCTGCACGATCAAAAAACCTATCGCTATTTGCCCGTGTAGGGAATCAATTTCTTTCTTGTCGGAAAGCAGTTTGACAATGATTATAGTACTGGAAAATGTCAGGGCCACGGCAATGTAAAAACTGTGAAGGTAGGAGAAATCCAAAGCCACGCCTATAAAAAAACCTATCAGGGAAGTGAATAAAACCTGCCCCAGCCCTGTAAGTAGGGCGATTTTTCCGATCGAGCTGATGATTCTCAGGTCCAGCTTTAACCCCACGATAAAAAGCAGGATCACGATGCCTATCTCTGCCAGCAGATGGATGTTGTCCTCTGATTTTACCACATTGAGAAAGGCAGGGCCAACCAGGATGCCCAAGGCAATAAACATCACGATCAATGGTTGCTTCAGCAGTTGCCCAAGCCCGCCCATCAATGCCGCCAAAAACAATATTATGGCAAATTCATAAAAAGGGTTGTCCGCTAAACTGGAAAGCCAATTCATTTGGGTAATATCAAAAGCGGCATAGAGCCATCGTGAATCAGGTCGTTGAGCATAAAGTTTCTGAAAAGCTGGTCGTTCAGCGTCCGGCTTCCCTTTTGGGCTACCAAGTAGGAGTTGGGAATGGCATGGACGTGCGATTTGATTTCTTTGAAAGCATCTGCTCCATGATAAATCTTATAGGTGGCCCCCCAATCTCTGAATCTTTCCTCAAGCAAAAGCAAGTATGCAGAGCTGCTGTCAGGATTATCGTTTTTGGTTACCACGGTGATAAATTCCAGCTTCACCCGGAATGGTTTGAAGGTTTCAAGCATATGTTGGAGACTATCCTCATTGACAGGAAAGCGGTAGCTTACCGCCACTACAAATTTGGACGGTTCAAAGGAAGTCAGATTGGAGGGGATGGCAATGATAGGCTTGTTGGTTTCCTCAATGATTTTGGTCACCGTGCTGCCGATCAATAGCTTTTTTAAAAATCCAGTTCCTTTTAGGCCCAGCATGACAATGTCATCATGTCCCATTACAGACCGCTCATTCAAAATCTTTGACAGGTTTTTTTCAGTCACCAAGAGTGAAACTTCCTCCTCAGCTAGTCCGACTGTATGTATAAGTTCGAGCATTTTGCTGGTGGCAGCTTCTTTTTCATGACTGATCAGCTGTTCTCTGCTTTCCAGGTCTGATAGGGAAGGAACCAAGCTAGGGACTTGATGGACTAATGTGATTTTAGACTCCAGCTGTTTGGCCAGCAAATGCGCCAGCTTTACCAGAGGTTCAGAAAATTTCGAAAAATCTATTAGAAGGATCAGGCGCTTTTTCATATTAGTTGAAGTGGTTAAAGTCCATATGAAGTTAACAATTTTAAAAATGGAGTTCAAATGGAAATTTTATTTTATAATTAAGGGCAGTCCTTAGTGAATTAAATTTTCCAGGCTTAATTTAATTTATCGATAAGCAACTTTTTTGTAATGTTTATGCATATATATTTGTTCTTATAATTCATCATACAATTTTACATGCAATCTCCCCTTAAATTTATTGATTCAAATAATTCAAGTTTTTTTTTGACTGTCCGCAACAGGGTAGATCACTACTTTGAAAAAAATGGGATATCCAGACGAGCCAACTTTCAAATGGTGGCCAAAACGGTGATATATATCACTTTATTCATTTCTCTTTACTTACTAATTATTCTTCAGGTCTTCCCCCTTTTCCTTTTATTGGTATTGGCCATATGCCTGGGCATGACCATGGCATTTATTGGGTTCAATATCTGTCATGATGCCCTGCACGGCTCATATTCTTCCAAGCCATGGGTCAATAAGTCATTGGGCTTGTTGTTTAATATAATCGGGGCCAATGTTTACATTTGGAATATCACTCATAATAAAATCCACCATACCTATACCAACATTATAGGCCATGACGGGGATCTGGAAGTGGCTCCCGGTATGGTGAGGGTGTCCCCAATCGAAAGACATAAACCGATCTATCGATACCAACACATCTATGCCTTTTTTCTATATGCATTGGCCTCTATGTCTTGGTTTTTCAGAAAAGATTATCTCAAATTTTTCCAGAAAAAGATCGGGCAACATGAGAATAACCACCCCAAAATCGAGTATTTCAATCTCTTTTTTTACAAATTTATTTATTACACCCTTTTCATCATATTGCCATTGGTATTTATGGATATCACCTGGTGGCAATACCTAATCGGCTTTTTTGCACTCAATTTTGCTGAGGGGCTGGTGTTGGGATTGGTGTTTCAATTGGCCCACTTGGTCGAGCAGACCTCTTTCCCCCAGCCGGAGGAGAACGAAAACATAGAAGAGGCCTGGGCGCAACACCAGATGAGAACAACGGCCAATTTTGCCAGGAAAAGCAAATTAGCTACCTTCCTTTGCGGGGGACTCAACTGTCAGGTCGAACACCACCTGTTTCCTAAAATCTGCCATATCCATTACCCAGCCATTTCGGATATTGTCAAGCAGACGGCCTTGGAGCATGACCTGCCCTATTACGAGAACAAAACCTTTATCTCTGCGCTTAAGTCCCACGCAAATTTTCTGAAGCGAATGGGGCGGCCACAAAACGAAAGTTTAAGCCATTAAGGAAGCAAAAAATATGACAATGAAAAAAAAACAGGCTTTTACAGCCTGTTTTTTCTTATTCTTAATAAGATCTGATCGGCTTCAAAATAGGCCTATCGCCATGCTGCTATCGCCTGTTTTCTAGTTAGTGCATGGTCTTGAAGCCCGGCTCATAGATGATCCGCACAAAGGAGCTGAGCCCCTGGATTTCCGTGTTGATGGGAATACCAGAGACGATGCCCACCATCAGGTTTTCGGCCAATGCGAGCCTCATCTGTGGCCGCATCACCGTCAGCAGTTTTCCCTGGTTCAATTCCTTGTTGATCTCAAGGCCGATGAAGTTCCGGGTGCCGGTGATCATGTAATGTAGATTGGTGTTAAACTCAAACACCTGATGGGTTCCCTTGTGGTGGAACTCCTGAATAAACTTTGGTCCTGTATAGATGAGGGTATGGTAATTCCTACCCCATCTTTTTGCCGCTACAAAAAACGGGTTGTAGATGTTGCCCTGATAGGCTTTTTCCCTGCCCATCCTGTCCAGATCTGTCAATTCAAATTCATGGATATATCCCAGCGCCAAGGTGGTGTTGTGCTTTTCCGAAACCAGGAATGACCACTGGGTAGCCAGTTTCAAGCTTTCTAGCCTGTTGGATGGTTTGCGCACGTCCGAATTGGCCATACTCAACGGTTGGCTGTACATGGTTACGGGAAGTTCAATCTCAAAACCAAGCCTATCGATCGGCGCCCATTCGTACTCTACCAATGCTTCAAACTCATTGTAATGCCGGCCGGCTTTCATGCCCATCCCTACGTTCCACTCCTTTTCGCCCTTTCTGGCACCCAGGTCACGGATCAAATCTATATATAGCGGTTCGGCATGGAGTACCTTAGGCTTTTCCCCTTTTACATTTTCCACCTCATGGATAAATAAGCTGTCCAAAACAAGGTTTTCTTGCCTCAAGCTGTCTCTATCCGTTTGTGCCATAGAGAAAAACGGAAGGAGAAACCCCACTAAGAGGATGAGTTTTTTCATAGTTTTCATAAAATTAAGCGCGCAAATATATAGAAATGCTTAAGTATTTCTCCTGTTAAAAATTATTAATTTCCGTAGGTTTTTTTGTTGGCATCCAAGACAATATAAGAGAGGTGATTTGCAAAGCTTTTGAGAGGGTTTATGGAAAATTTATGTCAGTTTAAAATAAAGATCTCTCATAAAATTGCTAACTTAAGGTGTTGTTAAGCAAAAGGTTACGATGAGTTTTTTGTGCCGGATTTTTATTTGTCAAATATCCCAAAGACATGACTGTTTTGACCATCTCCTTTCAAAAAATCCGCAACAGCGACGTCTCCCTGGTCGGCGGCAAGAATGCCAGCCTCGGAGAAATGATCCACGAACTTGCTCCGCTTGGAGTCAACATTCCTGACGGTTTTGCCACCACGGCAGATGCCTTTAGAAGTTATCTCCATGAAAACGGGCTTGACGCAAGTCTTTCCCGCCAACTCCAGCAACTGGACAGCAAGGGGCTGGGCAACCTCCAGGAGGTTGGGGCCAAATACCGGGAACTCATGGCATCGGGCAATTTTTCCGAAAAGCTCAAGACAGAAATTTTGGAGGCTTACCGTAAACTCCTCGGTCAAGAGGATATATCTGTCGCCGTAAGAAGCAGCGCCACGGCCGAAGACCTTCCCACCGCCAGTTTTGCCGGCCAACATGACAGCTTTCTCAACATCAAAGGCGAGAGCGAACTGCTGGATGCGGTGAAACGCTGCTACAGGTCCCTTTTCAACGACAGGGCGATCAAATACCGGATTGACAACGGGTTTGACCACATGCAGGTGGCCCTTTCGGTGGGGGTACAACGTATGGTGAGATCAGATCTTGGAAGTGCGGGAGTGGCCTTTACCATCGATCCTGAAACAGGGTTTGAAAAAGTAATCTACCTTACGGCTTCCTGGGGACTGGGAGAGAATATAGTGCAGGGAGCGGTGAATCCCGATGAATTCTATATTTTCAAACCCTCCCTCGAAAAGGGCATGAAAAGCATCATCCACCGCAAACTGGGCTCCAAGGAACATAAAATGGTGTATGCCGAAAATGCTGAGCGGCCCATCACCAATATCGAAACCGAGCCTTTTGAAAGGGGGATTTTTTCCCTGCAGGACAGGGAAGTGGAAATCCTTGCCCAGTGGTCCGCTGCTATTGAAAAGCATTATATCCTCCCCATGGACATTGAGTGGGCCAAGGATGGGTTGACAGGGGAGCTTTTCATAGTTCAGGCTAGACCGGAGACCGTTCATAGGCAGGCCAAAAAGGTGGCCGGGAAGGAGTATAAACTTATGTCAAGGGCGGAGCCGATCTGTAAGGGCAAGGCTGTTGGGCGGTCCATCGCCAGCGGAAGGGTTTGTATTGTACATTCCGTGGCTGATGCCAAAAAGGTTAAGAAAGGTGACATCATCGTGGCTGACATCACCAATCCCGATTGGAACAATATGTTGCAGAAAGCGATAAGTATCGTTACCAACAAGGGGGGGCGGACCAGCCATGCCTCCATTGTGGCCAGGGAATTGGGAATACATGCTGTGGTCGGAACAGGTGACGCGACCCAGAAGCTGTATGATGGGCAAATAATCACCGTTTCCTGCATAGAGGGCGACGAGGGCCATATCTATGACGGTAAACTCGATTGGGAAGAAAAAGAGATCAGTTTTGAAGCCTTGGAGAGCACCCGGACTAAACCCATGTTCATTTTGGCAGATCCCGAAAAAGCCTTCAGGTTGTCTTTTTATCCCAATGAAGGAGTGGGCCTGTTGAGAATGGAATTCATAATTGCCAACAGCATCCGGATCCATCCCATGGCGCTGGTGAAGTTTGGGGAACTGGATGACAACAACGATAAGAGAGCTATTCAGGCCATCACCCAACACTATCATGATAAGAAAAAATATTTCGTAGAAAACCTTTCGGAGGCAGTGGCCATGGTTGCAGCCGCATTTTATCCCAAGGATGTCATCGTCCGAATGAGTGACTTCAAAACCAATGAATATGCGGAACTCATCGGGGGGAAAAGTTTCGAGCCCCATGAGGAAAACCCCATGCTGGGATTCCGGGGAGCCTCTCGGTACTACAATGACCAGTACAGGGAAGGCTTTGGACTGGAATGCCAGGCCATGAAAGTGGTCAGGGATGAAATGGGCCTTACCAATGTAAAAGTGATGATCCCTTTTTGCCGGACAATCGAGGAGGGCAAAAAGATGCTGGAGACCATGAAAGAGTTTGGCCTTGAACGAGGTGACAACGGTCTTGAGGTATACGTGATGGCCGAGATCCCCAGCAACGTGATTTTGGCCGAGGAGTTTGCGCGGATATTTGACGGTTTCTCCATCGGTTCCAATGACCTCACGCAACTCACTCTTGGGATAGACCGAGACTCCGCCACCATCAGCGAGCTTTTTGACGAGAACAATGCCGCGGTGAAGCGCATGCTTTCAGAAGTTATCCGCAGTGCCAAAAAAGCTGGGGTAAAAATAGGTCTTTGTGGGCAGGCCCCAAGTGATTATCCGGAGTTTGCCCAGTTTTTAGTGGAGGAAGGCATTGACAGCATTTCCTTCAGTTCGGATGCCTTGTTCAGAGGCATAGAAAACATCAAGATCGCTGAGGATAAGGTCAGCAAACCTGCATAAATCATACTTTTCAACTTAATGATACTCACATGAAAATGAACTTTGAAAATAAAGTCGCTTTGGTCACCGGAGGGAGTTTCGGTATTGGCCAAGCCACGGCCATAGCTTTTGCCCGAGAGGGGGCCAAGGTGGTGGTGGTCGACTGGGTGGAGGATTCAAAAACTGTGGATAAGATCAAAAATGAAGGCGGGGATTGTATTTTCATTAAAGGGGATATGTCCAATGAAGAAGATATCAAGAATATGGTGGAAAAGACCATCAGTCACTACGGCCGCCTTGATTATGCCTTCAACAATGCCGGAGTGGAAGGATTGACCGCTCCTGTGATCGACTGTACCAATGAAAACTGGGACAAAGTCCTCGGAATAAATCTCAAAGGGGTATGGTGGTGCATGAAGTACCAGTTGCCCCACCTGATCCAGAACGGGGGCGGGGCCATTGTAAACAATGCCTCGATTGCGGGATTGGTTGGATTTCCCGGTATACCCGCTTATGTGGCATCCAAGCATGGACTGATAGGCTTGACCAAAAATGCCGCACTCGAATACGCAAAGTCCGGCGTACGGATCAATGTTGTCTGCCCAGGGGTGATCAAAACCCCCATGATTGACCGCTTCACCGGAAAAAATAAGGAGGTGGAAAAGCAATTTGAATCCGCCGAACCCATCGGGAGGTTGGGCGAGCCGGAAGAGGTGGCCGATGCGGTGCTTTGGCTTTGTTCGGAGAGGTCATCCTTTGTCACCGGGCATGCCTTGGCCGTGGACGGGGGCTGGGTGGCGCAGTGAAATGGTAAATAGGGGTGGTGGCCTGAGTGTTCATAATGAATTTTATTAAGATTGATTTGGAAATCCCTCCTTTCCTATATTGACAAAAAAATGAATCCCCACGGTGCGGGTAAGACCGAGGGGATCCCTTAAGATTCGGCTATTTGGTGACCGTCTTGCGAACTGGGGCGGGATCTTTTATCGGATGGGCTTTACCTATAATATTGCTTATCACCCTAATCGGGGCCAGATGGTCATTGTAGTATTTTTTTGCGCCCTTTTCCAATTTTTTCCGATAGGCCTCATTGGTCAACAGATAGTTTACCGCATCCTCCATCTCGCTTTCATCTTCTATTAAATGAATGTTTTCTCCATGCTGCAAGGGTTCAGGGAGTTCGTTGATTATGGGGCTTGAAATCATTGCCTTTCCCATGGCAAGAAACTCACCCAGTTTCCACCCATGGCAATTAAAAACTGAAGGGGTATTGAATACCAGTGCGGATTCATGGGTTTTCTGTAGAAATTCAGGGTGGGAAACAAATTTCTTGATTTTCAACTCTTTGAAATCCTTCACCCCTTTGAATTTTTTATAAAAGAAAAAGCCACCCTCAAAGCTGCACAAGGGACTGTTTTTACATATGGTCATAAATTGCTTTCTCAGGTGGTTGGTGCCCAGTTGGCAATTGGCATGTTCCCACAAGGTTGCAATGGTGAAAATGTATGGCTTTCTTTTAGGGCTGACTGGCCTAGGTGGGTTGACAAATTGGTTGAGATAGGATTTTTCCATCTGGTTTTCATAGGTCCTCACAAAGGTTTTCCAATAAATTCCCGGCTGGAAGTTAAGCCTGCGGAGATTTTGCAGGCAGTGCCAGTAGGTCTTCCATTTACCCCATATGCGAATGCTAAACCCTGGCCCTATGGACAGCAGCTTAGAGATATCCTTTCTGCCACTCAGGTAATCCAAATTGACGTTGATTTTGGCGTAGGTGTCACACCAGCGATAGGCGTGTTCATATACTTCCGGACTGTCCCTAAAATCGATAATATATTTGGTGCTTTTGCCGGCAGATTCCACCACAAATGCTGTATAGTTAAAATACTCTCCATTATCATTTTTTTCACGGTTTTGAAAAAGCTGTGAAAAGGGGCTTCTTTTAAAGCTCACATTTTTCCGCCCGAAATAATCGTAGAGGCCTACCAAATAGTAGGCAGTGTAGTTGATGCGGGTCGCGGGGTCGACAAAAACGTTTACGTTTTTCATTGAAAAAAATGATTAAGGTGGAAAAAATAGCTTACAGCAATTTAGCTATAAATTGTCAAAAATGGAAGCTGAAAACAGGGAGGATTTCGACAAACTTTTCAGTCCTGCTTTATATAAGCCACCGTTTTTTCATCCTTTTTTCCATCAAAAAACTGGTCCAATACCTGCTGAAAAATAAGGTCTCCTGTAGCCAAAAGGAATAAGGTGACGCAGGATCGAAGCTTTAAATCATCCGGAGATCCCATTATTTGGTAAGCTGTCCTTTGCCCGTGAGGCAACAATAGCTCGCAGCATTCCCGCAAATTGTGACCCAACACTGGATGCTGGTAAAAAGCCTTGGCCTCAGCCAGGTCCCTAATTCCATAAAACTTAGCCGTACTACTGTGTCCTAACTGCTTAAGCTGGGGGAATATATACCACATCCAATGGGATACCTTCTTGCCATTTTGGAGCTCTTGCTTGGCTTGGGCCAGACTGCTGGCTTGGGCCTCAAGGAAGCGGGTAAGCTGGTAAGGATCCTCTACTCGTCCCATGTCACCAAACCTTCGGCTAAGGTATGTCTCTTCTTGGGCTTTTTGGTTGTCAGTTCCAGAAGGTAATTGAGCTCTTCTGTTTTTTCATCTTTCATGAAAATCTCATTGCTTTCATATCGGATTGCCTGACCAGGCTCCAAGTCAGAAGTGACGCGGTCAAAGCTGATGTACTTTTTGTTGACTTTTAGGTATACCCGATAGGAACCTCCTTCCAGGGTTTCCTCTCCCTCATTGACTAGTATATAGGAGAAATGCTTGCCCTTGTTGTCGGTTTCGTGCACGGTAACCTCCCCCTTTACGGGCAGCTCAGTTTGGCCAAATGCTGAAAGGCTCATCATCAGACAGGCCAGCGCGGTCATTAATTTTTTCATGAAATCTGTTAGTAGTTTAATTGGTGTGTTCAATTTAGGGATATATTACGGAAAACGGATTGGCCGAGGGGTAAAAATGATTGGTTCTAAAAGAAAAATATTGATAATCAAGTGGGTAAAAAAAGAAAGGCTGAACACCAACCTTTCAGTTTATCCTTTCCTAGGTCATCACATGGCCTTCGGGGTTTTCCTGCATCACTGATTTGATCTTAGTTACCATCTCCGGCGTGATTTCTTTCACGCCATGAACCGTTTTCGCATGTTCGGCGGCAAGCTGCATTGCTTCCTCCTCGCTTTTGGCCCTGATCACCCCATTGCAATCAAAACCTACATCTCTGCAATAAATGACTTTTTCCATGAGTATTTTGCGATTGGTTATGATGTAAATTTACTCATTTTCAATGATTTAGTCAATTTGTGCTGGTGAGTTATTAACTTTCAATTGCTGAAAGTAAGCTGTTGATATCCAAAGCCCTGGTGTACATATCCAATTCCCCCTTGGAGGTTTTGGGCCAAGCCTCGACTGGCCGGTCCCAGTAAAGCTCCACGCCATTGCCGTCGGGGTCGTCGAGATACAAAGCTTCAGAAACACCATGGTCGGCAAATCCAGTAAAGGGATAATCGGTCTCCTTGATTCTTTGGTAAATTTGCGCTAGATCTTTTCGTGTAGGGTAAAGGATGGCCGTATGGAAAAGCCCCGGAGCATTGCGGGGAGCCGCGCTGGCATTTTTGCTAAACCAGACATTCAAGCCTATGTGATGGTGATACCCTCCTGCGGAAAGGAAAGCTGCTTCCTCTCCAAATTTTTGCTGCAGCTCAAACCCCAACAGCCCACAGTAGAAATCCATGGCCCGTTGCAAATTGGAAACCTTTAGGTGCACATGCCCAATACGGGTGTGGCTGGGGATTTTATAAGAATTTGTCATGGCTATAATAGGGTGGCTGTTCTACTAGTTTGTCCTTTTATCACCTCATGGACAAACTTCAGTTTTTTCTGTACCGTGGGGGTGATGACAAAGGGGTAGGCATCTCTTGCGCCCATGCTTCTGTTGAGGCTGTTGATCATCAGGGAGAGGGGGAACCAGTTTTTGATAATTTGGTCAAAATCTTTTTCCAAATAGGGATCAAAATCAGCCTTCCCGGAAAGCACGGGATGGTCTGTGGCCAAGTTGGGGTGGATGGATAGCCCATATGAAAAGGCGGTATCGAGAGTATCCACTATATGTAGGTAATGTGCCCAGGTCTCTGCCCAATCCTCCCAAGGATGCATGGTCGCATAGGAGCTGATGAAATTTTCCCTCCAATCCTGAGGGGGGCCGTTTTCGTAGTGCTGATCAAGGGCCTTTTGATAGCTTTTGCGCTCATCTCCAAACAAGACCCTGAAAGAATCCAGATAAGGGCTTCCCATCACCAATCGATCCCAATAGTAATGCCCCACCTCATGCCGGAAATGACCCAAAACGGTCCTGTAAACCTCATCCATTTGGTTTCTGGCCATTTCCCTTTCCACATCGTCGGCCTCGGAAATGTTCATGGTGATCACCCCATCTGCATGGCCGGTCAGTACCCGTTGCCCTGGAGGCAGGCCCTCATCTGATTTGAAATCAAAAACCAGCCCCTCAAGGGCATTTTCCGATTTGTTGACTACAGGTATGCCCCACCTGATCAAGGCATAGATTAATCTATGTTTGGCTTGTTCTATGGCCGTCCAACGTTCCAGGTGCTCGGGGTTTGAGAGATTGGGTATGGTACGGTTTAGGGAGCAGGCCAGGCAAAAGGACTGATCGCTATCCGCTGGAAGAAGCCAGTTGCAGACCCCGTGCTGGTGGTTGTGGCACTTTTTGAAGGTTTCTCCGGTGGTGGTGTCCATCCAAGATTCCCCGGCAGGTGAAAGAGATTTCATCCCTGCGTTTCTGGGATCAAAACCGAGCTCAGCCTTACAGTTGGCGCAATGGAAGTTTTCAAAATATACCGGCTGCTCGCAATTGTGGCATTTAAAAAGTCTCATAGGTAAAAGGGATAGCTGTCATATCATTAAGCAAATTCCCTTGAAATGGTTTTGGCCATAAAAGCTTTTTGAATACCCTTTGTGTGATTTTTATCACTAACTTAGAGTAGATGAACCCCTTTCTTTGAAAAAATAACCTAAAACTAAAATGGAATTAGATTCGCTAAAGGAAAAATTGCCCTTGTTGACAGACCCGCAATTGTTGAACGCTCTTAAGGCAGAAGGCAAGTTGATGACTTTTGAACAGGGAAAATCCATCATGGAGCCTGGTCAGTTTATCAAAATGGTGCCCATCGTGCTGGATGGAGCCATCAAAGTGATGAGGACAGATGAAGATGGACGCGAATTGTTTTTATATTACCTGGAGCCTGGGGAGACCTGCGCTTTGTCTTTGACCTGCTGCAGTGCGCACAAGCCCAGCGAAATCAAAGCCGTAGCAGAGGAAAACACCACCATTTTGGGCATTCCCGTACAGCTTCACGAAAAGTGGATGGATGAATATAAGCAGTGGAAGGATTTTGTGTCCAGCACCTACCAGCAGCGTTTTCAGGAAATGCTCGTTGCCTTGGATGCGGTGGCCTTCAAGCGTATGGATGAAAGGCTGATGCGCTACATCGTCACCAAGATGAAGCAATACAAAGGCAATGAACTCCACACCACCCATCAGGAAATTGCCAACGAACTCGGCACCTCCCGCGAAGTCATTTCCCGACTGCTCAAGCAGCTGGAAAAGAAAAAATGGATCGAGCTGGGAAGAAATGTGATTTACATCCGGGATGATTTTGAGGAATTGATTAGTAAGTAGCCCTTATGACAAAGGTCAAAAGTTAAACAAAAGCCTAAAAATGCTGGTTGGATTGGCGTACCGTTGATAAGTTTCACCCACGGTACGTTTTATTATGACCCGACTAATCTTTTTAATTTTATTTTTTTCAACGTTCAGCCAGTTGTTTGCACAACAGGACACGGTTTCGTATTCTTTAGAAGAAATCATCGATTACAGCCTTCAAAACCAGCCGGTTTTTAGGCAAATGAAGCTGCAAGAGGACATTGCCGATGCGCAGGTAAGGTCGGATATGTCGGGATGGTTTCCGCAGGCGGGGGTGTTTGCGGATTATTTCAGGTATTTTGAACAGCCAGTAGCCATCTTTCCCGATTTCAACAACCCGGAGTCCGGTCAATTTCAGGAAGTCCGTACGGGCGTGCCCTTCAATTCCAATGTGAATTTCTTTGTGGAGCAATCCCTATTTAACAATGAGCTCTTTTTGGCCAAAGGACAGGCCGAGCTTAGGAGGAAGGAGGCCGCATATCAGGTAGAAGAGTTCAAGCAGGACTTAATTCTGGAGGTTGGTAGGGCTTTTTATGAAACCCTCCTCAGCCAGGAACAAATCCGTATAAATAAAGAAGACCTGGTAAGACAGGAGCGTCAGCTCAAAGATGCCAGGCTGCTTTATGAAGCGGGTATTACCGATAACATTGATTACAAAAGAGCAACCATCACCTTACAAAATACCCAGGCGGCCCTATTTGAGGCTCAGCAGGATTATAAGGCCATGATGGCCGTATTGCAGGAAAGAAGTGGCGTCACACAGCCCATCCGGCTGGTGTACGACGAGGAGAAATTGGTGTTGAGCAGTTCACTGGATACCCTGGAAACCGTCGAGGTGGGAAGGAGGCCGGATTATCAGTTGCTGCTTACCCAGCAGGATCTACAGGGTGAACAGGTCAGTTATTTCCGACGCAGGTTTATTCCCACGCTCAGTGCTTTTTTCAATTATAACATCATCTATCAGACACCTTTTGGGAATGAAATTTTCAACCGGGCATACCCGAATTCCCTAGCCGGGCTGCGGCTGAATTTTCCGATTTTCCAAGGAGGAAGAAGAAACCATGATATCCGTGCCGCAAACCTCGAATTTGAACAGTTGCAATATGCTGAAGATGGCCTGTTGTTGCAAATAAACCGAGAGCATGAAGAGGCCCTATCTGGGTACAAATCCAGGTTTTATGAATTCAGAATTTTGGAAAGCAACAAGCAGTTGGCAGAGGAAATCTACAACACTGTCAGCCTGCAATATGAAGAAGGTATCAAAAACTTCCTGGAGGTGATACAGGCTGAAACCGACCTGCGAACGGCTAGAATTAATTATTACAACGCCCTTTTTAGAATGATGACCAGCAGACTGGAAGTGCTTAGGGCGAGAGGAACTATTGACGTAAATATATACGATTGAAGACGACCAGATTATACCACAGAATTTACTGCCTGATGCTGTTGGGTTTGCTGCCCTTTCTATTTTCCTGTGGTGAAGAGGAAGAGGAAGAAGAACCCACGGTAGTACAGACCGTGCAGGCCAGGAAATCCAACGTGAATTTCACCCAACAATATCCGGCCACAGTCACCGCTGTGGAAGAGGTGGAGTTGAGGGCTGATGTCAATGGGTATATTACAGGCATCTATATAGAAGAAGGGCAGCGGGTCAAAAAGGGCCAGCTGCTTTATCAAATAGATGAAACCCGGTTCAGGGCGAGAAAGGAGCAGGCCGAGTCACAGCTGGCCATTGCGAAGGCAAACCTGGAAAGGGCCCAGCGGGATTTGCGCAGGTATCAGGCATTGCAGGAAGAGGACGCCATTGCGGGGCAGATCTATGACAATGCGGTGATTGAGGTGCGCAATGCCGAACAGGAAGTTGCCGCAGCTGAGGCCAATCTTGAAAATGCCCGGATTGACCTTCAATATGCCAGTATTTATGCGCCATTTGATGGTACCATAGGCTTTTCGCAGGTCCGGGAAGGAACCCTCATTCAGCCAGGGCAGACGTTGTTGAACACGCTTTCCAGAGATGAGCCCATGGGGGTGGATTTTTTTCCGGAGGAAAGATACCTGAGAAAGTTTACCTCTTTGCAGTTTAGTGAAAATATTGAGGCCGATTCCGTGTTTTTGCTCCGCTTGCCTGACGGGCAGAGTTATCCATACACCGGCAATATCCGCATCATCGACAGGGCAGTGGACCGCAATACTGGAACCATCCAGATCAGGCTTTCTTTTCCCAACCCGGATTTTTTACTCCGTCCCGGACTTAGCGCCACGCTGATTGTCAAAGAAGAAGAAAGCAGTGAGGTGCTGCTGGTGCCTGAGCAGGCCGTGCAGGAGCAGATGGGGGAATTTTCTGTTTACATAGTCGAAAATGGGGAAGCCAGACAGGTAAAAGTGCAAACCGGTAGAAAGCTGCAGGGAGAAACGGTGATTTTGGACGGGCTGCAGGAAGGCCAGGAAGTGATTGTAAAAGGTATCCAAAGGGTGAGTGATGGTGCTGCCGTACGGGTAGAAAACCAGACGCAGCGATGATAGCAGATGTTTTTATAAGAAGGCCCAATACGGCTATCGTAGTATCCATTTTTATTTTACTGTTTGGCATTTTGGCCATTGTGGGCCTCCCGGTGTCCCAATACCCGAACATTACCCCACCAACTATTCAGGTGACGGCCGTGTACACAGGCGCTGATGCTGAAACCATCGAACAGACAGTTATCACTCCCCTTGAAACTGAAATCAACGGTACGCCGGGGATGTCTTACATTGAAAGCACGGCAAGTAGTGAGGGCAGGATGACGATCAACATTACTTTTGATGTGGGGACGGATATCGATGTGGCAGCCGTGGAGGTGCAAAACAGGGTCAGTATAGCCGAACCTTTGTTGCCTGAGGAGGTAAGGAGGCTGGGGGTGATCATTCGGAAAAGAAATCCGAGTATCTTGCTTATCGTTTCTCTGTTTTCCCCAGAAGGCACACATGATATAGACTTTCTAAATAACTATACCAACATATTCGTAAAAGATGAGCTGCTCAGGGTGCCCGGAGTCGGGGATATTTTTGCCCGGGCGGAGGATTTCAGTATGCGGGTTTGGCTAAAGCCTGATAGACTTTCGCAGCTGGGCTTGACTGCCACTGACGTGATCAACTCCCTTCAAGATCAGAATATCCAAATTGCCGCAGGCCGATTGGGGGCCCCTCCCCAGCCGGATTATCAGGCTTTCGAATACACGCTGTTTTCCAATGGGCGCTTACAAAGTGTGGAGGAATTTGAAAGTGTAATCCTCAAAGCGGATGAGGACAGCAATGCCCTGGTCTACCTGCGAGATGTGGCCCGGGTGGAGTTGGGCCGTTTTGATTATGCCCCAAACAACTTTACCGATGGCTATCCTGCTGCCTATCTGTTGGTGTACCAGACCCCGGACAGCAATATTCTTGAAACAGAAGAAGGGATCAGGGAGACTATGGAAAGGCTGAAGGAAAGTTTCCCCCCCGATCTGGACTACATCATCCCTTTTGAGTCAGCTTCTGTGGTGGACGCCTCCATCAATGAAGTGGTAAAAACGCTATTTATAGCCTTAGGGCTGGTATGTTTGGTAGTATTTCTCTTTTTACAGAATTGGCGGGCCACCCTCATTCCAATCTTGATCATTCCGGTATCCATCATAGGTACTTTTGCCCTGTTTATACCACTAGGCTTCACCATTAATACCTTAACGCTATTTGGTTTTGTGCTGGCTATTGGGATTGTGGTGGATGATGCCATTGTGGTGGTGGAGGCCACTTCTGCTATCATGCAAAAGGAAAAAATCTCAGCCAAGGAAGCGGTGAGCAAGGCCATGAAGCAAATCTCAGGTCCGGTGATTGCCATGTCATTGATTGTGGCCTCGGTATTCATCCCGGTGGGTTTTATCCCGGGGATTTTGGGAAGGTTGTATCAGCAGTTTGCCATGGCGGTGGCGGTTTCTGGCCTGATTTCGGGTTTTGTGGCTTTGTCCCTAACCCCCGCACTCTGCTCTTTGCTACTTAAACCCACGGCGGTATCTGAAAAATCCACCGGGCTGAACAAGTTTTTCCATAAGTTCAACACCTGGTTTGACAGGATGGGGGACTGGTATATCAAAAAAGTTAAGTGGAGTTTTTCAAGGTCGCTGTATTTCATTATTGGGCTTGTGGTGCTCGCTGTGGCTACTTTTTTCATGTTCCAGCAGAAATCCACCGGCTTCATCCCTGTGGAGGATGAAGGAAGGCTGTTTGTCGCATTCGAACTCCCTGAGGGGTCCTCCACGGCCCGATCCCTTTCTACCATCAAAAGGCTCATGGAAATCCTGGACGAACAGGAAGAGGTCTTGCATTATTCTGCCGTGACTGGCCTGAATGCCGTCAACTTTGCCACCAAGTCCAACAGCGGAACTGTTTTCACGCAGTTGAAGCCTTGGGATGAACGGAGTGGGAGCGGGCAGGGGGCTTTTGAAGTCAGGGACAGGCTAGAAAAACTGCTTGCTGAAGAACTTCCTGAGGCCAAAATAGTCATCTTAGCCCCGCCTGCTATTCCGGGTCTGGGCAGCACCTCTGGGTTTTCATTTGTTTTTCAGGAACTTGAAGCCGGTGGGGATATCAAAAACTTTGAGGAGAACCTCCAGAATTTCATATCAGAGGCCAATGACCACCCGGATATCAACAATGCGATCAGCTTTTTCAGTGCCTCCACTCCTGCATACAGGTTTAATCTGGACAGGGAGAAGACCGCGCGGCTGGGATTGAATATTGGAGATGCGTACCGAACTCTGCAGACCTACTTGGGAAGCTTTTATGTCAATGACTTCATTCTTTATGGTCGAAATTTCAGGGTTTTGGTGCAAGCAGATAGCAATTACAGGGAAAAGCCGGAGGCTATACAGCAGTTTTTCCTTCGTAACCCTGCCGGGGGGCTGACCCCGTTGAGTTCGCTTGCCGAAGTGGAGCTGATCGAAAATGCCCCATTGATCAACCATTTTAACCTTTTCCGATCCGCCACTATCAATGGGGAGGCAGCCCCCGGAAGGAGTTCAGGGGACGCCATCGCGGCATTGGAGGACTTGGCGGGAAAGCATCTTCCTTCTGGATATGGGTATGAGTTTTCGGGAATCACTAGGGAGGAAGTCAAAACGGGTGCAAGCACCATCATCATTTTCCTGTTGTCCATCTTATTTGTGTTTCTGTGTCTGACAGCACTTTATGAAAGCTGGTCTGTGCCATTTTCAGTGTTGCTGGCAGTGCCCACGGGAGCTTTTGGGGCCATACTCACCTTGTTGCTTTTCCCTAGGTTGGACAATAATGTGTATGCCCAAATCGGGCTTTTGACTTTGGTGGGATTGGCGGCCAAGAATGCCATCCTGATTGTGGAATATGCCAAGGAGCGGGTAGATCAGGGCATGTCCATCAAGAAAGCAGCCCGGGAAGCCGCTGAGCTGAGGTTGCGGCCCATCATCATGACTTCCATGGCTTTCATTTTGGGGATTTTGCCTTTGGCATTTGCAGGTGGTGCTGGAGCATTGGCCAGGCAGACGATCGGCTGGACAGTGTTTGGTGGAATGGTCGCTGCCACCACCATGACCATTTTCCTGGTACCCGTTTTATTTGTTCTGATTTCGAGAAAAGCTTATAGTAAAGAGGAGTTGGCAGAATTGAAAAAAAAGGCGGAAAAGGAAGAGGACGATAGAAATTAACCTCTTAACCGACTGTACTAACGCCTTTGCATCCACTTCGTAGCACAGCTGGTTAGGAGGTTAAGTCCGCTGTCGGCCTCCCCCGGGAGGTAAACTTCGCCTCCAGCGAGACGGTTTAGAAGTTTAGGCGCGAGGCGTCGAGAAAGATTGCAGGTGGTTCTTGGCGCCTATACACGGAGCCAGTTGGAACCGATTAAGTATAGTTGATGGGTGAAATTGCAAGAAAGATGGTAAAGATCCCCGACCGGCAGGCCTTCAATACCTAAACTTCTAAACCGTCCCGATGCGCGCCAGCGCCAATCGGGACATAACCTTCTAACCGTCCTGGCATCCCATGTGCTGAATTGTTGTTGTTTATAAATGAAAAATCCCGCGTCGGTTGGTGCGGGATTTTCTTTTTTTAGGTGACCTGGGTGGCGTAGGGTGAAAGTTTTTGGACGCTTTCCAGATTTGCGGTATGGTCAAAGTATTCCACGGCGGAATTGTCATCGACAAACATATGGTCAGCTCCCACGCACTCGATCAGCCCCCAGCGGTTGAGTGTGTCCCGCACGGGACCTTTGGTGGCGGTGATGCAAACGTCCAACTCCTGTGACCTCCAAGTAGTGACCCAGTCGTGTAATTCATGGGCTCCTGTGCTGTCCAGGTTGGTCACACTTTCCATGTTGAAAACAATCATTTTGACCTTCGGACCTTTTTCCTCCAGCCATTTGCCGATTCTGCTTTTGATGTATTCAATGTTGGCAAAGTAAATTGGCCCGTCAATCCTCACCATCAGCAATTCTTCTCTATTCTCCAGATCTTTGAACCTGTTGACATTTCTGAAAATATTGGTTCCGGCAACCCTTCCCAGCTGCGCCATATGTGGCCTGGAAGCTCTGTAGATGACTACAAGCAGGGAAAGCACCATCCCTGCGATTATCCCGGTTTCAATCCCCAAGGTCAGCGTTATCACAAAGGTGGAACTCAACATCCAGAAGTCCGCCTTGTCTTTGTGCCAAAGCTTTACCGGTTCCTTAAAGTCAATCAGACCCGAAACGGCTACCAACACTACCGCAGCCAGTATGGCGCTGGGCAGGTTGTAAAACAAATCAGTGAAGAACAATAAGGTGAGCACGATCAGCGCGGCACTGAAGATGGAGGCCAGGCCTGTTTTGGCGCCGGCGTCATTGTTTACAGCAGTTCTGGAAAACCCGCCGGTGACCGGATAGCCTTTGAAAAAGGCCGCTCCAAAATTAGCCATCCCCAATCCGATCAGCTCTTGGTTGGCGTCCAGTTTGTAATTTTTATGCTTGTTTTGGATGGTTTTGGCCACTGCAAAACTTTCCGCAAATCCCACCAATGAAATCGTCAAGGCAATGGGCAGCAAGGTATTCCAGGTGTCCAAATCAAAAGAGGGAGCGGATAGGCTAGGCAAACCGCTTGGCACCTCCCCTACGATTTTTACCCCCTGTCCGGTCAGGTCAAAACCCCAGACCAACAAAATACCGACTACCACAGCCGCCAAGGGGGCAGGGAAGGATTTGTGGATCTTTTTGCCAAACTTGATGATCAGGATCCCCAGTACACCGATACCCAAGGTCAAAAAATGGGTGTCCCCAATGTTTTGGGCAATCGCCACGGCCATATCCTGAATATGTTCGCTATTGGGTAGGTTGATTCTGAAAAGGTGCTTAATCTGGCTGAGTCCGATAATGATGGCGGCCGCAGATGTAAACCCGCTGATCACGGGATGGGAGAGAAAGTTTACCACAAAGCCCAATCTGAATAGCCCCATTCCAAACTGGATGAGGCCGATCAAAAATGCCAAAGAGAGGGCATAAAGTAGGTATTGCTCGGGACCGGACGGGTTTAACGCCCCAATTCCGGCAGCAGTCAGCAGTGAAACCATCGCTACCGGTCCCACGGCCAGCTGCCTGGAGGTCCCGAAAATGGCATAAAGCAATAGTGGCACGGTCACCGCATACAGTCCGTGGATTGGTTCGAGTCCGGCCAGCATGGCATAGGCCATCCCCTGGGGGATAAGCATGATCCCCACCGTTAACCCAGCCGATAAGTCTCCCTGGAGATTACCCTTTTGGTAGTTGGGCAGCCACTCCAGTATGGGGAGAAATTTTGTCAGTTTATCTTTCATAGAATATGTTCAAACCTCTTAATTGAAATCTATGCAAAGATACTTTTTAGGTCCCTTTCACTCAGTGATTTAAATCACATGAATATGTAGTCTTTTCTAAAAAAGAAAGCCCTGGGGACACAGCCTAGGGGCTTTCTTTTTTAGCTGACATATATTGTACTAGGTACTAGGTACTATGTACTAAGTTTAACCCCATCGGGGACAAATGCTACTTTCTGGAATTTCTCCGCGAAGAGACTCTGTTGAACCTCTGTGCCCCTTTTCTCTCACGGCGGACCTCACTTCTTCATGATCTTAATACTATGCGAGCCCTTGTCTGTATATATCCTGATATAATAAGTGCCAAACCTCAAAGAAGACACGTCAACCTCAATTTTATTCCCGCCAGCCTTTCTATGCACATTCCTGATTTCCAGGTTGCCGTAGGCATCGGTCAGCATGGACTGGATCAGCTCAGGGTCGATGTCACCCAGGTCAATCGTGATCCTGTCGCTGGCCGGGTTGGGGTAGGCCTTGATCTTTTTGAGTTGCTCCAGTAGGAAGTCCTTGGCAGCAATGCTATCTGGGAGGGTTTCTTCCTCCAGGATTATGATGGTTCCTCTTTCAATGGTGGCAGTCGCCACAGCCCCCTCGGCATCCCCGAGCTGGTTGTCGTAGACCACGCGACCGTCTTTCTGCAGGTTCCAGATCTTCACGCGGAGTTTGTCCTTGCCGCGGGATTTCCACTTGCGGTAGCTTTTTTCGTTAGACTTGTCTTCCTCGTCTACCATCGCCAGCAGGAACCCGTATTTGCCCCTGCCCTTGATCCGGCCCTCGCCCTGCAGCCAGGCTTTGTTGTCCTCAATCACCAAGCTGCTGAAGCGGGTACTTCTAAGGTGGAGGTCGGCTATCTTGAACTGGAAGTTGCCTTTGACCTTGCCCTCTGTTGCCTTGGCGCTGAAGGTATAGTGAGCCATGCCTTTGACCTGTGGTCTGCTGACATATGCCCCTCTTGGGGAAAGGAACATGCCTTCGCCTTTCACCGAACCGGTGCCTTGAGAGGCTTCATCTGTGACTTCCACTTCTATAGAAGGCGAAACCTGAACTCCACAGGCGTCGCTTACCTCAAGGGTTACCTGATAGGATCCGGCTGTTGAATAGCTATGGGTGCCTACAATGGTGGAATCGGTGAGGGTAGCTTCGATGGTGTTCCCGTCACCCCAATTCCACTTGGCACCCTGGATTGAACCACTATAGGATGCCGAGGCAGTAATGGTGGTAGTGCTGCCGACGGGATTGGAAGGTATGATTTCAACAGTTCCTATCTCAGCCGGAATACAGTCTCCGGAAACAGCCAAGGCCAGCCCCCGAATGCCACTGTATTCACTAGGCACTTCTTTGATCACTTCAAAATTGGACCCGCTTGGACTGATTCGATAGATGGCATTGATAGTCATACCATACAGCAACCCATCAGGTCCAGCCACCAACCCGCTGGATGGGCTAGAAATTGGAAAAACAAAGCGGTGGAGAACCTCAAAACCTGACCCATCCGCATTTATTTTGTAAATGCTGCCGTCCCCATCTTCCTCGACTCCATGCTCGAGCACCCCATAGAGAACCCCTTGACCGTATTCCAGAAGCTGTCCTATTGGATAAAAACCCTCTTCACTTCTGTTAAAGCTCCTTAGAACCATGAATTCAGAGCCATCAAGACTGACTTTGTAGAGGGTTCCCCTTCGACTGCCACCTTCTTCGGTGAGGCCATAGATGTAGCCGTCAGAGCCTTGGATGAGATCCTCTGTTGGATACCTGCCATCCGGATCGTCAAAATGCCTTAATATTGTAAAATCACTGCCATCCCTTTCCAAACTATATAGCAGCCCATTGAATTGGTTGCCGCCACTGGCATGTCCATAGATTTCTCCGTCATCGGCCAGCAGGATTTCGCTTGGCCTAAATCCTTGGTCTGTTTGTTCTTGGTCAAAGTGTTTCAAGACTTCAAAACCGGAACCGTTTGGCCGAATCCTAAAGACCGTCCCCCCACCGGCATTGCCACCAGAATAAGCAGCTCCGTATAGGTAGTTGTCTCCCCCCCATTCCAGGCTTCCCAGAGGGTGGGTGCCATCCGGCTCGGCAAAATTATGGATCACCGAGAAGGATGTGCCATCGGGTTTTATTTTATACAGAGTGCCTAGGCCATTGGATCCACCGTCACGGGTCATACCGTAAAAATATCCATCTGAACCAAAGATTGGTTTTCCGACTGGAATTTCCCCGTCACTGGGCACAAAATCCCTGAGGGAAGTGAAATCCGAGCCGTCGTTTTGCAGAGAAAAAATAGCCCCTATCTCCTGATCGCCCCTAGAGGAAAGGCCCCATAGTGGGAACTTGTCCATTGGGGGGGCGGCCATGCTTTGCTTGACAAGCATACCCAAAAGGCCGGAGTTTTCAATGGCGAAAATCTCAGAAAATCCGGTGCCGTCT
Organism: Litoribacter ruber; assembly: GCF_018449405.1. NCBI lineage: Bacteria > Pseudomonadati > Bacteroidota > Cytophagia > Cytophagales > Cyclobacteriaceae > Litoribacter > Litoribacter ruber. The sequence continues at coordinate 19,502 of NZ_JAHCMY010000004.1, read as the reverse complement.
TTTTCAATTTGGTATAAATAGCTGCTAAAACCGCCCGCAGTGCCATACAGTGAATTGTCTGAGCCTTCTATAAGGGATTCACCAACCCATGGGAAATTGTAAAGCACCCCAAAATCGCTATCACCATTTTCAAGTTGGAATAACTTGCCAGAGGTAGACTCATCATCCTGATAAATCCCGAATATCCCCCCATCCTCAGTTTCGATCAAAGCTAATATGTCATTAATCTCCTCAGTGTCATACTCCAGTAAGACCTGAAAATCAGAGCCGGTATCCGAAAACGTTACCAACTCCCTTAGGGTGGGAGATTTTTGGGAAATTGCGTAGAAAGTGCCGCCTTTGGTCAAAAGCAACAAGTTAAAGTTTGGACCCAAATCCTGGATGTCAAATATGGAGCTAAATGAATTGTCTTCTGTATCCATGCTGAACACTTCATCTCCGTCCTCCCCATACAGATACCCATCTTTGTAAAACAACTTTTTGGGAATAAACCGGCTACCCGTAAATTCCCGAATGATTTCCAAATCTGTTCCTTCAGCAAAAATGCGGACCAGTCGATTTCCCATGGCATAGAGGTTGCCACCTTGACCCGCCTCCAGATGTGAAAAAGCAAATTCTTGGTCGAGTTGTCTGGTGATTTCAAATTGGCCGTTCTCTATTTTGAATATCGTGCCATGCCCAAATTCTCCCCCAAACCTGTTTATGCCATAGAAGGTATTGCCCACCTGAACGAGATTGATCGGGGATAGTCCTTCCACGTTCAATGGTAGCGGGAGGCTGTCCAAATCAGCGCTGTTGGGTGAGGCAATGTATATTTGGTTGTAGGTTAGGGCAAGTAAGTTGTCATCGTTGTCAAATGCAATATTTTGATTGAGGGGTGAGCTGAAATTCGGATCCTCGAGAGGGGGATCAAAAGTGAAAAGCTGGGTGAAATTATCGCCGTTTTTTTCCAGGCTAAATACCCGCCTTTCCGTGATCCCAAATAACATGTCATCTCTTTCGCTCAAGGAACCCAAGTGGAGTTCGGATGGGAATTCATGTAAAATCTCAAAGCCTGAACCATCCAGCCCGATGCGAAAGGCAGCACTGCTGGTCCCACTCCTGCGGGCAAAACCGTACAAATAGTTGTTGTCCGACAAGAGTAATTTCCCGACTGGCCTGAACTCAAAATTTCCGAACTCCTCAAATTGCCGTAAATACTGGAAGTCTGTGCCATCGGTTCCCATTCTGTAAAATCTGGACCTTCCGTTGTTGTCTGCGGCAAAGCCATAAATCCAATCTTCCTCAAAAACCAGTGCCACGCTAGGGGAGAAAAAATCAGTTCTGAATTCGGCCTCCCCCAACATCGTGGCTTCATTTCCAGCTATCCGGATTTTCAGGATGCCATATTGCTGTGAGGTATAAAAGTAGCCGTCGGATACATGCAAAACTTCTCTGGGCAGGATGCCTGCCGGGTTTTCAAAAAACTCCAGGCCTGATCCGTCTTGGCTGATCCGAAATATTCTGGCTTCAACGTCATCGTCGGAAATTTGGACTTCTGCGGAGCCATAGATGAATCCATCCGCTGCCAAAAAAAGACCCAGTGGCCTGGCATTTATGGGGATGGTTTCAAAATTTGAACCGTCACCCGAAAACCTGTAGAGGGCCCGCTGAGTGTTGGAGGACGCCATAAAGTCCCCATCATCGAGTAATAAAAGTCCATTGGAAAAGGCCCCCGGCGTAGGGGCAAAGTCTTTGATAACTTGGAAATCCGATCCATCCGAATTGACCGCGTAAATAAAGCCTCCGGGGAAATCATATCCGCTTTGGGAGGAACCGTAAAATTTGTCTTGGGCCACCACTGATTGAATGATAAAGGGCGCCAATAGCAGATAACAGATCCATGCTAGAACATAGCTTTTTGGGTTTTTTAGTAAAATAGGTTTCATAATCAACAGAGGTGTAGAAGGTTAAGTGGAACGTAGCTCTTTGAAAAACTGCTTGAAAACCAGTACCAAAACCTAAAAATCCCGCTAGATAACCGGCCTAATTAAAAAGCAGTCTGTAACGTTGCGCTACATCTTGCCTTGGGTTAACCTGCAGTCAATTATTCTGAAAAAATCAAAATCCAATGGTAATCTATGTTACAAATTTAAGCTAATTGCAAATCTTTTAAAAGGTGTAAAACAATGATTTTAAGGTGATTATGTGGTAAATAGGGAGGCGGGCCCAAGTCGGGACTGGGTTTTTCCCGACTTGGAATACTTGCCTCAAAAGATGTCAATAAGCAACTCTTACCTCTTCAAAACTTTCACACTGTGGTAGCCATATTCGGTACGAACCTGAATATAATAAGTGCCTTTTCTCAGCCTACTCACGTTGAATTCCAAAATGTTGTTCTCCAAGAGTTGATGCAGGTCCCTCAACTCCAGGTTGCCATAGGCATCCGTGAGGATAGTGGTGATGAGTTCCGGGGACAGATCTCCCAGATCAACATAGATTTTGTCCACCGTCGGGTTAGGGTAGGCCTTGATTTTCTTGAGCAGTTCGGCAAACAGCTCCTCATGGCTGGGTTGGCCCTTACGCTTGCTTCCTTCCAGCACGGTCACCGTTCCTTGTGCCAAAAGTTCGGGCATGGCATCCCAAGGGGCATTGATGTCGCTGTCGTAGACGAGTTGGTCACCCCGGTTTCTGTCCCAGATTTTCATCCGTACTTTGGTAGTGGAAGTGCCTTCGGCGCTGGCAAGCAGGAATCCATAGTTGCCTTTGCCATTGAGTTTGCCTACCCCCTGGATCACGGCCTTATCCTCCTCAATCACCAGCCAGTTGAGGTAACTGCTGTTGAATTTGAAATCACGGGTATTGAGTCCCACATGGCCTGAAGGGGTTTTGCTGTGGCGATGATAGCGTGCCGAAAGGCTGAAGAAGGCCTTGCCGGAGGAGTTAGGCCTGGGTATGTAGGCCCCCTGCGGGGAATGGAACCAGCCTGCCCCTGCAACAGCCCCCGCCTCGGGATCAAAAATGGGGTAGGGGTCGGCCTCGGCTAGGGTATTTTCCCCGCAGCCGCTTTCGACTTCCAGACTGATCCTGTAAAGGCCGGCCTCCTCATATCTAAATGTACCCGTGGCCACGCCGTTATCAATGGTAGCCGGGCTGCTTTGTCCATTGCCCCAATGCCAGGTGGCCGACTTGATCTCCCCGGATGGCAGTGCCAGATGAGGTCTCACGGTTTTGCCCACCGGTGCGCGCTTGTCTGGGTCAATGATGAGATCACCAAGCTTGATTTCAATGCAGTCGGGCAAATCTCCTTTAATAAAGCTAACGCCTGTCACACCTTTTCCATCAGTTGATTCATTGAGCCTTCTGAGTATTTCGTAATTGTAATCCCCGGCACTTAATTTGAAAACCACCCCGGATTGAGTAATGGGGTCATATGGTTGAAAATTTATATCGGTTCCGCCATACAGATTTCCCTGATTGTCAATGGCCAACCCTATGTCCGGGACCCCATCTTCCTCCACCACAAAGGTTTGTAAAATCTCGAAATTTAAATCCTCCACCGTAAGCTTGAAAACCAGTCCATAATCCAAAAAGCTGAAAAAATCATCCGGCCCCGTTACCATCACACCGTAGAATATCCCAGGATCTCCCTCAACCATGTGGTCAATGGGAAACATACCTTGGTCCCGAAATGGGGTTTCATATAGGACTTGCAGATCCCGGCCATCCAAACCTATGCTGAAAATTGTTCCTTTTCTATTTCTGGCGCCTTCTGTGGTAAACCCATAAAGTCTGCCATCCTGACCTAAAGTGAGGGACCCGTTTGGAGATCGGCCTGCTCTGGCCTCTGAAAAAGCATATACCACATTAAAGTCTCCTTCCTTGCTGATGCTAAACAAACTTCCAAATCCCTCGGGACCCTCATCTCTGGCCAACCCATAAAGCAGCCCATTTGGCCCTTCCACAAGCTGTCCGTTGATGTTGCCTCCGTCCAATTCTGGGTGAATATGGCGGAGTGCCGAAAAGTCAGAACCATCCGGAGACATTTTAAATATTGTACCGCCCAAATGAACCCCGCCTCCTGAATTTACCCCGTAAATATGTCCATCGCTTCCTTCAATTAACCCTGTGGGGTAGGCTCCGTCCTCATTGCTGTCAAGGTTTCTTAGAACAGTAAAGCCAGTTCCGTCGGCATTTATTCCAAAGATCGTTCCTACACCTTTCCCCCCAGCGGCTGTGCCGTACAGCTTGCCAAATGAACTTTCAAGCAACCTATTGTTTGGACCAAAAGGGGCTTCAATAGTTTTTTCATAAACAATGCTGGGGGTGCTTTCCTCTAAATCCAACTTAAAGATCAGGGTGGAAATCTTTTCACGAATGGATCCTGCTCCGAATAGGTCTCCACTGTTATTAAAGCCAATGGTGGTAGCATTGATAAAGCCATTGCTTGACTCAAGATGGGAAAAAACAGTTAAAGCTCTCGAATCCGGATCGAAGCGGAAGACCTGGGAATTAGCCCTGAACGTGCGGGTAAGCCAATAAAGGAATCCGTCACTATCAATTAATAATCCTGAATCTACCCTGTTGTCAGCGCTTTGTGGGGACTCCATAGAATAAAGCAATTCCAGTTCGGCCGTTTCTGTATCTATTTTATAAATCTTCGTCTCTCCTCCAGCAAATCCCTGAATAGCCAATGCATATAGAATTCCTGCAGCGTTATCCGGATGGTTTACCATGGAGAAAAGCTGCAAACTTGAATCAAGGTTTCCTAATGTCTCAAAGTTGCTGCCATCAGGGGATATTCTGAACAGGGCATTATCATAGTCTAGTAGCCCATAAAGTAAACCATCAGGTCCTTCGTAGAACTTTGACGAGGGGCTTCCGTTTCCAAATCCCTCAAATTCCCTAAAGGTAGTTAAGCCAGTTCCGTCACGATCGATAACAAAAAATGCCCCTGCCCCGAAACCATCCAAACTAGAACCGGTGGTTCCGTAAAGTCTTCCATCACTGCCTAGCGTGACTCCATCTCTAGGATTTCCACCAACCGCCGTAGCACTATTGAAATGGTGCAATATGGTAAACCCACCTTGGCTATTAAATCTATAAAGGATTCCATCATCGGTTTGCCCTCCCAAAGCAAAACCATAAAAATTGCCGTCCTCATCCTGGATAAGTTGACCGAAAGGTTGGCCACCCATTTCTCCACCCTCAAAATAATGCAGCACCTGCACTTCCGTGCCATCAGCCGCATATCGGCTAATTGCTCCCTGCCCATATATTCCTCCATAATTGGTGCCGTAATAGTTGCCATCCATCCCCTGCGCTAATGCTATAGGGCCACTTATGGGAAGCTCAAATGCATGTTCAATTGTAAAGTTGTCTCCATTGGGATTCATGCTAAAGATGGTGCCCCCGCCTTTAGGCCCTCCATCCTGCCCCGTACCGAAAACCCGCTGCCCCTTTGACTCCGGGACAAAGTAGATAATCAGCAAGATGGTCAATAGGGTGTGTAAAAATCCTGTGGTTTTGATTGGTATAAAGGTTTTCATAATTTCTCTGTTTGGTAAAAAAGATTTCAAAAAAAGCATAGGTGTCCCGCCCGGCATGGATGCATGCCCGTAATGATCTCAAAAGTGATAAGTCGCGGGAAAAACGGGTTAGGAAGAGTTCAGGGTCATAGGCCTAGCAGTTTATGGTTAATGGTTTTCTAAAAAAAATCCTCAAAAAAGACCCATAGGCCCACCCAAATTACCAACTTATAAAAAGCAATTAGTTGATATTACTTGCTACACGTATAAAATACTAATAGTTAAAATAATTCTTTATATTATTACAAATATAGTCTTTTGTTGTTGTATTATTATAGTGTTTCACAGAAAAAAATATTGACTTATAATGGTTTAAAGGTTTAAGGATTAAGGGATTAACGTTGGGCACTAAGTCTCCTTAATCCATTAATCAGTCCCGCTGGGCTCCAATGCAATTATGCCAGCGGGACGTTAAACCCTTAATCTACTTTAACAGCCAAGAGGGCAGGCTGCGACCCTGCCTTTGCCGGCAGGCGCAACGATTTTTGCAGCGCCGCTGCGAGAAATCATGACGTCATTGCAAAGGGCGTGTTTGGGAAAGACAGAGCCTCTAAGTGACCCAAGTCACCGAGTTTAAACAGAAATAGAATTATTTTTGTACTAAATAAAATTTAACCATTAGCAAACCATTTGTACATTCATGGAAATCAAACAATTTGAAGACAAGGGACTTTCTCATTTTTCATATGCCGTGTTGGCCGACAACAAGGTTGTTCTAATAGATCCTGCCAGGGATCCGAAACCTTATTATGAATACGCCAAACAGCATGGCGCCGAAATCGTGGGTGTGATCGAGACCCACCCGCATGCCGATTTCATCAGTTCGCATTATGAGATCCACAAGACCACCGGAGCCACCGTTTACATCAGTGAGATGGTGGGCGCTGATTATCCGCATCAGGCCTTTGATGAAGGTGATGAAATCAGCCTGGGCGACAAAGTTAAGTTCAAAGCCCTTCACACTCCAGGACATTCTCCTGACAGTATCAGCATAGTGCTTTCGGAAGAAGGCAAAGACAAAGCGGTCTTTACGGGGGATACCCTATTCATCGGTGATGTGGGAAGACCTGACCTGCGTGAGAAATCCGGGAAAATGCAGGCCAAACGCGAGGAACTTGCACGCCAGATGTACAAAAGTACCCGTGAAAAATTAATGAAACTCGAAGATGAGGTGGTGGTCTATCCGGCCCATGGGTCGGGCTCCCTTTGCGGCAAGTCCATGAGTGATGCCAACAGCAGCACCATCGGTCAGGAAAAAGCTTCCAATTATGCCCTTCAGGACATGAGTGAGGACAGGTTTGTGGAAATCCTCCTCGAGGACCAGCCCTTTATCCCTAAGTACTTCCCCTACGATGTGGACCTCAACAAACAGGGCGCGCCAGATTATCTGGAAAGTGTTGCCAAAGTGAAAAAAATGGAGCCCAACTTCCATCCCGAGGAGGGAGCCCTGACCGTCGATGGACGTTTAGGCGATAAATATAAGGAATCACACCTACCCGGTGCCATCAACATCATGGACGGGGAAAAATTCGAAACCTGGCTGGGAAGTATAGTTGGACCTGATGAGGCTTATTACCTGGTAGCTGAAGACGAGGAGACACTGGACAAACTGATCCGAAAGGCAGCCAAAATCGGGTATGAACTGAATATCAAGGCTGCCTTTGTTTACACCGGAAAAGACGGCAAAAGCTTCGATTCATTTGATAAAGGGAAGTTTAAGGAAAACAAGGATGCCTACACCATCGTGGATATCCGGAATACCAGCGAAACCAAAGGGGATAAGGTATTTGATTCGGCGATCAACATTCCCCTGCCCGAACTTAGGGAGCGCATCAACGAAATCCCGAAGGATAGACCTATTGTGGTCCACTGTGCCGGGGGTTACCGCTCGGCAGCAGGTAGCTCCATCGTCAAAAACGCCTTCCCCGACAAAACCGTCATGGATATGAGTGAGGCGATCAAGGATTTTAACTGAGGCAGTTTAGAAGTTTAGCATCCCGCACCGCATAGCTTCGCTATATGCGGTGCGGGATTGGTTAGGAGTTTAGGGAGTGCTATTTCTAAACTTCTAAACCCTCTGGATGCGCGCAGCGCCCAGAGATAACCTCCTAACCACCTTTAATAACTTTAATCCATACAAAATGAAAAAACTACTAATTCTCGCAGCAATGGCCGGCATGTTCGGTCAGGCTGCAATCGCACAGGATGAGAGGCAGACCCCGGTAAAGCGGGATGTGCCGCTGATGGAGGAAAACTACAACCCTGAGGGTGGCGCCGTGATCATTGACGGCCGGCCTCAGGAGAAGTTTAAGCAATCCCACCTGCCGGGTGCCATCAACATTCAGGAGGCCAAGTTCGGGGAATTCCTAACCAAAATGGTGGACCCTGAGGTGGAATTCTTTGTAGTGGCAGATAATCCTGAAAGGCTTTCCATGCTAGTGGATCATGCCGATTCGGTGGGGTATGGTCCTAATATCAAAGGAGTCTTTTTGTACAATAAAACGGATGGGGAAAAAATTCAGCAGTTTGACAAAACTGAATTTGATCGGGATCCCGATGCGTTTACGATTGTTGACGTGAGAGGAGAGGATGAGCATGAGGATTATCCGGTGTTCAAAAACTCGGTAAACATCCCCTTGGCCGAGCTAGCCGATCGCGCCGATGAGATTCCGACTGGCAAACCCATTGTCGTCCATTGCGGTACCGGCTACCGCTCCGCCATCGGCGCCAGCATCCTTCACCACGAACTGACAGGAGCCAAAGTGCTCGATATGGGCAGTCACATCAAGGGATACTTGCCGAAGAAGGATTGATCCGTAGTTGTCCGTCCCGAAGTCGCCTCCCCTGGGAGGTAAACTTCGCTCTTCGGGACTGCTGTCCCGCCATGGGTCGGCTTCGCCTCCCTGGCTAAGTTGTCATTGTTGTCATGGTTCGAATCCGCGCCCAGCAGGACATTATTTGCGTAATATCAACCGAAAGTCCTTTCAAAGGCAAAGCCTTTGGAAGATAGCCGAATCCCCACCTTAAACTGTTCTCGTTAAGCGGGCTCTCATCCCACCCGTGACTGACCTTACGTAGAACAATGACAACCATGACAACAGCCCCGGGGAGCCGCAGGCGACTCGCGGGGCGGACAACCATGACAACCACCTGCACCCCATCCGACATCCCCCTATGTGACTAAAATTACTGTACACCCCACCTCCTTACCCTACCTTTGCATAAACTTAAACTAATAACCATTATGTTCTCGAATTTCTTTAAAAGCAAACCAAAGGGTTACAATGATCTTGACGCCAAGTCTTTCCAAGAAGGCATGAAAAATAAAAATGCCGTGATCATTGATGTGAGAAGTGCAGGGGAATTTGCAAGCGGGAAACTGAAAGGGGCCAGAAATATCGACCTGATGGGTAACTTTGCCAAGCAGATCGCAGGCCTGCCCAAAGACAAGGAGTATTACCTGTACTGCAGAAGCGGCAACCGAAGCGGATCCGCTGCCGGCCTGATGGCTAGCAACGGATTTGAAAATGTGAACAACCTGAAAGGCGGCATCATGAGCTGGCCTTTTGATACGGTTTGATTTATCGTACTTTGTACAAAAGAAAAAAACATGAGCACTCAAAATAAACCTAAGTCTTTCAACGAGCTAATCTCCGGCGAGCAGCCGGTGTTGGTGGATTTCTTTGCCACCTGGTGCGGACCCTGTCAGATGATGCAGCCTATACTGGAGGATGTGTCCAAGCAGATGGGTACGGCCGTTAAGGTGATCAAAGTGGATGTGGACAAAAACCAGCTGGCCGCAAGCAAGTTTCAGGTTAGAGGCGTTCCCACTTTGATTTTATTTCAGAATGGCAAACCTTTGTGGAGGCAGTCCGGTGTGGTGCCGGCTAATCAGCTGGTGCAAGTCATCAGACAACACGCCAAAGTATAATGTGACAAATGTCATTTAGCTTGAGCGATTCGTAGTTTAACTTTGTAGAATAGAAAGACGGAAGACCGAAGACGGAAGACGGAAGACGGGAAACCGAATCTAGGGTAAAAAATTGGCCACAAAGGCCACTTCGCGGAGAAAAATTAAAAAGCTTGAGAAAAAAGTGTCAAGTAAATTTAGAACATGACATAGTTATCAAATACGGAAAATATAACCATTATGAAAATAGAACAGATTTATACGGGATGTTTGGCACAGGGGGCCTATTACATCGAATCAAACGGCGAGGCCGCAATCATTGATCCTTTGAGAGAGGTGCAGCCTTATATTGAAAAAGCGGAAAGAAACGGAGTGAAGATCAAGTATGTGTTTGAAACCCACTTCCACGCCGATTTCGTGTCAGGCCATAAAGACCTTGCTTCCAAAACCGGTGCAACTATTGTATTTGGTCCAACTGAAATGAAACTGGGCTTTGATGCCGTAGTGGCACAGGATGGACAGGAATTCTCCATCGGTAAAGCTAAAATTAAAGTGATCCACACTCCAGGTCATACCATGGAAAGCTCCGTTTTCCTTTTGACCAATGAGGAGGGTAAAGAAGAGGCCATCTTCACCGGCGACACCTTATTTATCGGTGACGTGGGAAGACCTGACCTGGCCCAAAAAGTAGTCGAGGATTTGACCCAGGACATTCTTGCGGGCCATCTTTACGATTCTTTGAGAAACAAGATCATGCCGCTTTCCGATGATTTGATCGTATATCCGGCCCACGGTGCGGGTAGTGCCTGTGGGAAGAACATGAGCAAGGAAACTTCCGATACTTTGGGCAACCAAAAGAAAACCAATTACGCTTTGCAGGACATGAGCAAAGAGGAGTTTATCAAACAAGTGATTACCGGACTTACCCCTCCGCCGTCATATTTCCCACAAAACGTGATGATGAACATCCAGGGTTATGACAACATCGACGAGGTGTTGACCAGAGGCCAGAGAGCCCTTTCTCCTACGGAGTTTGAAGCTGCTGCCAATGAGACCGGAGCCATCCTTCTGGATACCAGAGCTCCTCAGGTATTCGCCAAAGGTTTTGTTCCTAACTCCATCAACATCGGTATCGACGGGTCATTTGCCGTATGGGTAGGGACTTTGATCCCGGATGTGAAGCAGGAGTTGCTGATCATTGCCGATGAGGGTAGAGAGGAAGAAGTGATCACCAGACTTGCCCGTGTGGGTTATGACCATGCTTTGGGATACCTAAAAGGAGGTTTCGAAGCTTGGAAATCTGAAGGCAAGGAAGTGGATGCCATCAGATCCATCTCAGCAGATGAGTTGGCCGCTATCAAGGAAAACGACCCCCAGGCAGCCATATTGGATGTGAGGAAAAACAGCGAGCATATCAGCGAGCATATCGTGGGAGCTGAAAATGTTGCCTTGGACTATATCAACGAAAACATGGCCCAAGTGGACAAGGACAAGACTTACTACGTGCATTGCGCAGGGGGATACAGATCCATGATCTTCACCTCCATCCTCAAAGCTAGAGGTTACGACAACTTGATCGACGTGGACGGCGGCTTCAAAGCCATCAAGGATTCCGGCAAATTCCAACTAAGCGAATACGTCTGTCCTTCTACGTTACTGTAAAGGGCAGGGCACTGAAATGGGTCACAAAGGACACAAAGTGCTCACGAAGTCGCACTAAGGCCTCTTCGCGGACAATTAAGCGTCGTCACCTCGACTGAAGCGAAGCGAAATGGAGAGGTCTAGGACGTGACAAAAATTGGATAGTGGGTTTAGAAGTTTATTTCCCGATCATCGCTGCGCGGATCGGGAGGTTTAGGAGTTTAGAAACCGCGAAGCGACGCCAGGCTGAAATGAAATTGGTCACGAAGGACACAAAGTTTCCTCTAAGTCGCACGAAGGTCTATTCTCAGATTCATTTGCTCAAATTAGCCTCAAGGCTAAAAGGGTATAAAACAAGCCTTTGACCTAGAAATACTTGGTACTTGGTACCTGGTACTTCGTACCCAAATACTCACGTAAGTAAAAGGGTCACGAAGGACACAAAATCCTCTTTGCGGTCCGAAAGTAATTCCCCCTTTGAAGGGGGTTTGGGGGATGTGAAACGTGCATTAAGGCTTCATTCGCTGAAATTAGCACCAAGGCCAAAAGGACATAAAACTAGCCCCCGACCCAAAAATACTTAGTACATAGTACCTAGTACCTAGTACATTATATTAAACCAAACAAACCCTAAGCGGCGAGACCTAGTTCTCGCCGTTTTCGGTTTCAAGACCTGCAGTGTGACGAATGTCACTGTATCGGCACAAGATGATGATGTATCTTTGTAACGTGATGAAAAAGTATCTGTTCCTAGCGGCCTTCTTTGTTTCTTTGGTGGCTTACCCCCAGGAAAAGCACGCTAAAATGGACAGTACAAACCAGTCAAGCGAATCGCTTGGGGATTGGTTTAAGAGAGGGGAGCTGGACTTTCATGTCCGCAACTTCTACATGGCTACCCGAAACAAAGGCGCTTTGTTGGATTATTCCTCCCTGGCCACCGGAGCTGGGATGGGGTATTACAGCCCTTCCTTCAAAGGTTTCCATGTGGGATTTAGCGGGTTCTTTGTTTTCCAGCTCTATGAACATAATCTGCGCATAGCGGACCCGAGCACGGGAAATGTCAACAGGTACGAAATCCTGCTCTATGACATGAATGATCTGGATAACACCAGGGACCTGGACAGATTGGAGCATTTGTATATTTCCTATCTTAAGGGCGGTTTTCAGGCCGTTTTCGGAAGGCAAAGTGTTAACTCGCCATTCCTAAATGAGCAGGACAACCGGATGAGGCCTAATACTTTCAGTGGTTTGACTCTCAGGTACAAGACTAACGAATGGGACATATACGGGGGTGCTTTCAGCCATGTCACCATGCGGGGCACGGTGGATTGGTACACTATTGAGGAGTCCTTCGGGGTGTATCCCTTTGGCAGGAATCCTTTTGGGGAGCCTTCTAGGTATAAGGACAACATTACCTCCAAAGGCATAGGGATGCTGGGCGTGCAGCGCAAACTGAATGAGCATGGCAACCTACAGGTGTATAATTACTGGGCGGAAAATGTGTTCAACACCACCATTGCCCAGACAGATTGGAAGTTTGGGATGGGGGGAAAAGGGTTGCAACTGGGTTTGCAGGGCTTTTATGAGTCCCCAACAGGGGGAGGTAACGAAAACCCAACCATGTCCTATATTATGGACAGCGAGCAGACCTACGGGATAGGCGGCAAGGCCGGTTGGTATGCCGGAAACCATGCCTGGTCCCTGAATTTCCTCGGCATTTCAGACTCGGGAAGATTTCTCTTTCCGAGAGAATGGGGAAGGGAAAGGTTTTACGCCAGTTTGCCAAGAGAAAGATTCGAAGGAAATGGCGGGGTGACGGCCATCACCGCCAAATATGACTGGAAAAGTTCACATAACTGGAGAGGTGCCCTGGGTGCCAGCACAGTCAAAAACCCGGACATTAACAATTATGGGTTAAACAAATACGGGGTGCCGTCCTATTATCATTTCGTGGGCGAACTTGACTACGAATTTGACGGTTTTCTCAAAGGGCTGGACCTCAGGTTTATGGTAGTCAACAAGACCGCCCAGAGGCCCAACCAGGTTCCCGACCGTTTCCGGATCAACCGGGTGGATATGTGGAACTTCAATGTAATAATGGATTATAGATTTTAAACAATAGATTAGAAAATGGAACAATTAATTGAACTGATTAAGCAACCGTGGCCCTGGTATGTGGCGGGCCCGTTGATTGGATTGACGGTACCGGCGCTTCTGCTGCTGGGCAACAAATCCTTCGGGATATCCTCTTCGCTGCGCCATGTTTGTGCGGCCTGTTTGCCGGCCAACATTCCCTTTTTCCAGTACAATTGGCAGAAGGAAATGTGGAATCTGGTATTCGTGCTGGGAGTGCTGATCGGAGGTTTTGTGGCCACCGTGTTTATCTCCAATCCCGACACCGTAGTAGTGGCCGAGTCCACCCAAAGGGATCTTGCAGCCTTGGGGATAACCAGTTTTGGCAACCTGATGCCCAAGGAGATCTTTACCTTTGACAACCTGTTTACGCTGAAAGGACTGTTTTTCTTCGTGATAGGTGGTTTTATGGTAGGTTTCGGAACCCGATATGCGGGCGGCTGTACCTCAGGTCACGCCATCATGGGGATCAGCAACCTGCAGTGGCCATCTTTGGTAGCAACCATTTTCTTCATGCTGGGCGGCTTCGCCATGACCCACCTGCTCCTACCGCATATTATGTCATTTGTGGGGTTCTAAAAAATGGGCCACAAAGGGCACCAAGTTTTCACGAAGGACACAAAGGCCACATCGCGGACAATTAAGCGTCGTCACCTCGACTGAAGCGAAGCGAAATGGAGAGGTCTTGAACGTGATAAAAATTAGATAGTGCGTTTAGAAGCCTGCCTGCCGGCAAAGGCAGGTTTATTTCCCGATCAGCGCTTCGCGGATCGGGAGGTTTAGGAGTTTAGAAACCGCGAAGCGACGCTAGGCTGAAATGAAATGGGTCACGAAGGGCACAAAGTTTTCACGAAGTCGCACAAAGGAAGCTTAAAGTCTGACTCCGGTCCCGGTCTTCCGTCTTCGGTCTTCCGTCTTTAAAAAACATCAAAAAAATGAACACAGAACAAAAAAACATACAAAACAACCCGTTGGAGTGCGAGGCGCCCAATATGCAGAAAATGGACGAGACAGGCTTGTCTCTGCTGAAATACTTGATCGTAGGAATCCTTTTTGGGATCGTGTTTGTCAAGGCGGAGATCATTTCTTGGTACAGGATACAGGAAATGTTCAGGCTGCAGAGCTTCTTCATGTACGGGGTGATCGGTTCGGCCATCGCCGTGGGGATGCTTTCCATTCAGATCATCAAAAGATTCAACATCAAAACCATCTCCGGGGAGCCCATCAAGATCGGCAACAAGGAGTTCAGAAAAGGCCAGATCATCGGTGGATTCATCTTCGGTCTGGGTTGGGCCCTCACAGGCGCCTGTCCAGGACCATTGTTCGCCCAGATCGGTAGTGGTTTCGGCGTGGTAGCTGTGACGCTGTTGAGTGCAATAGCCGGTACTTGGGTGTACGGCAGGTTTGCGGATAAACTACCTAACTAAAGGGGGGCACGGAGCTAAATGGGCCACGAAGGACACAAAGTTTTCACGAAGGACACTAAGTCCTCTTTGCGGACAATTAAGCGTCGTCACCTCGACTGAAGCGAAGCGAAATGGAGAGGTCTTGGACGTGACAAAAAGTAGATAGTGCGTTTAGAAGTTTATTTCCCGATCATCGCTTCGCGGATCGGGAGGTTTAGGAGTTTAGAAACCGCGAAGCGACGCCAAACTTAAATGGGTCACGAAGGGCACAAAGTGCTCACGAAGAACACAAAGCCTCTTCGCGGAGATAATGCAATATAATATGAGATTAGGTCAAAATGGTATAAAACCAGATCAGACCTAGAAATACTTGGTACGTGGTACGTGGTACTTGGTACCCAAATTAGATCCGGCGTTTAGAGGGTTATTTCCCGATCATCGCTTCGCGGATCGGGAGGTTTAGGAGTTTAGATCCTGAGCAGGGTGGCAAATCCATTCCCAATCTAAACTTCTAAACAGTCCTGGGTCGCATATAGCGCAGCTATGCGATCCGGGACGCTAACCTTCTAAACCCCTATTCAAAAACCTTTTTGATAACAGCCCTTATCAATAGCACTGCTGCCAATATTACTGAACCTACAATTACTAATTCCATATCTTTACTTTGGTAGGTTTACCTTTTGTTGAACTGTTAAGTTTTCAAGAGGGAAGAATTTTGGCACTTTTTTAATGCTCAGCGTTTCCTGTGATCTATACGAGGGTCTTTTTTTCCATGGACATTGGAGAAAAGAGCATCATGCTTATGGAAATTAAATTTCTCCACCAGTTTCTCGCAAAATTTCACCCCACGAACTGTATTCCCATGTTTGTCCAATGGAGGGGAGTAAATGGAAATACCCATCAGTTCTGGGATGACGGCAATCAGCCCTCCCGCCACTCCGCTTTTGGAGGGGATACCTACTTTGAAAGCGTATTGCCCAGAATGATCGTACATCCCGCATGAAAGCATGAGACTGAGCATATCCCTCACGGTTTTATGGCTGAAGACTTGGCTGCCGGTAGTCGGGCTAAGACCATAATTGGCCAGCGTGGCGGCCGCATGGGCCAGGTCATCGATGTTGACCCCTATGGAACAGCAGAGGTAGTGGAACTCCACGGCTTTTTGCAGGTCGGTATTCTCAGGAAAGGCACCATTTTCCATCATAATATGGGCCATGGCAAAGTTGGAGTGGGAGGCTTTCATTTCCCGCTCAAATGCCTTTTGGTCAAACAGCAGCGTTTTGCCACCGCAAAGCTTTCCCCACACCTCCATGACATGCTCAAGTTTCTTTTCATTGTCCCAATCGGGACGGATGAGGCATCCGCTCATGATGGATCCCGAATTGATCATGGGGTTGTGGGGGAGTTTGTCGAGGTTGAGTACCATCCCCTTTTCAAAATTCTCCGCCCCGGGTTCGCGGCCTATATGGCGATGGACCAACTCCTCGCCCCGTTCCTCCAGTGCGATGCCATAATTGATGGGTTTGGAGATGGACTGCACGGAAAAGGATAGGTGGTGGTCCCCGAGTTGAAGCAATTGCCCATCAATGGTGCAGATGGAAACGGCAAAAGGCGGGTTTTCCAACCCTTCCGGATATAGATCCTCATCAGGCGTACCTTCGGTATGGGGAGCCACCTGCTCAAAAATTTCCTCAATATCTCGTTTAAAATTCTCAAAATCTGGTATCACCGGGCTTTTCGACATATAGGCTTGGGTTGTTTGCTGTACCTTAACAAGCTGGAGAGGGAGATGTTTTTTTCGGAAGTACGAACAAGAGGCCTCTTCGCGGAAGTAAAGGGACACAGACCTGCCTGCGCAGGCAGGGTTTCGCAGAGTTTTTAAAAGGACGGCAGTCAGGGTTTTCACGAAGTTTCACTACTTGTCCCGATCCGCCCTCGTTAGCCACCTGGATTATCGAGGGCGGATCGGGAAAGGCCACTTCGCGGTGAAAAATTTAATAGCTTGAAAAAAAGTGTCAAGTAGATTTAGGACGTGACAAGAAATTTCGGGCAGTCACGGAGTTTAATGATGAATGATGAATGATGAATAATGAAGTTACTTTCGGTACACTGATACCCCATCCGAAGAGCGCAGCTCAAGGGAGGGCGACGGAATAAAGACGCCAGATTGCTTCAGTCGGGCAGAATGGCTTCAATCAACCTCAGGTGATGGTGTACTTGGTACCTGGTACCTGGTACTTGGTACCCATTTCTAAGTCCGAAGGACTACCCCCAAGCTTTCAACTCGCCATATCCGGCAACGCTTTCTCCTTCTTCCCGTCTTTTTGGATTTCCACATTGATAAACGGCCTGTTTTCCAAAAAGGCCAGCAGCTTTTGGGTCAGCAGGCGGTGGTTGTGGTGGGCGGAGATGTAGTCCAGACAGTGTGAGCGCATCTTGTCGTATTTCTTGGTATCCAAGCTCTCAAGTTGCAGCTGAAGGTCTTCGCGGGTGGCATAGATGATCCCCAGTTTATGGGTGGAAATGATGCCGTCCGGATTTACCCGCCCGCTGGATATGATGGGCGTGCCCACATACATGGCCTCCAAAAAGGTGTTGCTGAAACCTTCGTAGTGGGAGGTGTTGAGCAGAAACTTTGCCTGGGCCAGCACCGGAAGTACCTCGTGCCGCTGAAGGAAGCCGATAAACTTCACGTTGGGCAAAGTTTTCAGCTGCTTGACATAGGCGCGGGTGATGGAATTGATGTTTTTTTCCTCCTTGCCGGCTACCACAAACTCCTGCTCAGGCATGAGGGTGGCAATCTCAAAAAGCAGTTTGAGGTTCTTCTCAGGCTTGAACAGCCCCAGCCAAACGATGGCGTTTTTGGGCATGCCCAGGTTTACCGGGGGGGTGTAGGGGAATATCGGGTTGCTGAGCTTGACGGTTTTTTTGTTGGGAAATCTTTTTTGGATCTGGGCAAGCTGATATTCGTTTTGGCAGAGGATGGTTTCACTTAGGCTGAGCCCCATAGCCTGCAGGAATTTATGGCTTTTGGAATACTTGGAAAGGATCCTGTTGTCCACCAGCCCATCGCTGGAAATCCTTACAATGAGTTTAATGCCGAGAGCCTTGCACATGAGTGCAAAATAGAAAGTGCTCCAGGAAGGAATGCCCACATACACATAATCTGGTCTGACTTCCTTGAAGATTTTGTAAAAATAGGGGAGCCTGTATGTGGCCCATCTGATCTTTTTGATACCCTTGTTATCGTCATAAAAAGGAATGAGATCGAGATCCTCAAATTCCTGCTTGAGCTTTTGGCCCGGGGAGGTGCGCGTCACAATGCTGACGCGGTGGCCCTCATCCTGCAATCCCTTTACCCATCCCAAGGCCTGCACCGCGGCCCCTCCACTGGGTTTTTCCTCTACTGTCAATAAATCGATAAGCTTGTCGTCAATGAATAAAAAATGCAGCATAACTCTAATATTTAAGGTATAAAATATTACTAAAATTGAATGAACTGAAAACGGGGTTTGTATTTTACTTCATAAAAGTACTTTATTATCATAAAAATTTGGTGAAAAACAATTGAAGTAATTGTTAATTCTATCCATCCTAACTATTTAAAAATAACATAGCGTTAATTAGTATGTGGCAATATAGGATTTAAAATATTAATATTAAAATTTTTTTTTGTTAAAAAATAAGGGAGTAAGTTATTGTATGCTAGGGAGGTAGGGGGTAATACAAAATTTCACGCAGCGGCGCAGCGAAAAACGCGGAGGGCGCAGCGTGGGGTAGGAAGAATAAATAATCACAGGTGTAAGAAGATCATTTGGGAGGGAGAGAAGGGGAGAAGGGGAGAGTGGGAGAAAAAAAGAAAAACTTTGCGATCTCTGCGTCTCCTTTGCGGTCTCCCGATTCGCTTCGCTGCTCGGGACAGGTTTGCGTGAAACTGAAAACGAGATTTCACCCAACGGCGCAGCGAAAAACGCGGAGGGCGCAGCGTGGGGTAGGAAGAAAAAAATAACCACAGAGGCGCGGAGTGCACAGAGATTATTTGGGGGTGGGAGAGGGGGAGAAGGGGAGAGTGGGAGAAATTGAAACCGAGATTTTACGCCCGACACCAAATGTCCCACTACCTGCCTCCTAGATTTTTATCCTTCACCAATCAGGAGTAAATTGTATCTCACTAATTTTTAAGCTAAAAATGGATATAGATAAAAAGGTGGCGCAGCTGAATGCGTTGATAGCCGGGGATGAAATTGACCGTGAGGAGTTTGGGAGTTCATTGGGGGAGCTGCTGGGGGAAGGAGGGCTGAAGGTGAAGGTGCTGGATCTGGAGTTTTATAGCAAGGAAAAGCTGGAGCATGCCGAAAGGGAGAAGGCTGAGGCCATGCGCAGGCAATATTATGAGGAGGCCGCCCAATGGAGGGACAAGGCCAACGAGATCCGGCAGTACGTGGAGCTGGGAGAAGACCTGCAGCTGACCTCATCCACCTTCCGCATAGAACACGGCCACCTTTTCTATTTCCACACCGGTCTCGGAAAGCATGATCAGTTGATCCTAAAGTTGATTGGGAAGGTAGGTTAAACTCCCCCTTAAATTAGCTCCGGCGTTTAGAAGGTTATTTCCCGATCATCGCTGCGCGGATCGTGAGGTTTAGGGGTTTAGAAAATCGCAAGGCGACGCTAGGCTGAAATGAAATGGGTCACAAAGGCGGATATGCGATTAGGTCCAAATGGTATAAAACCAGATCTGTCCTAGAAATACTTGGTACATGGTACCTAGTACTTTGTACCCAAATTAGCTCCGGCGTTTAGAAGTTTATTTCCCGATCAGCGCTGCGCGGATCGGGAGGTTTA